>NZ_JAHLPV010000001.1 GCF_018918095.1 Acetivibrio sp. MSJd-27
TATGCGATGTTCATGCCAATCTCCTGCATGGTACGGCGCAGCGAGGGGATGCCGTACAGGTGCTGGATGAACACAATTTTGAACAATACCACCGGGTCAATGCTGGGACGGCCGTTGTCGCGGCTGTAAAGCGCATCCACCAAGTCGTACAGATGCGTAAAATCCACCGCGCTGTCAATCTGCCGCAGCAGATGCTCCGATGGAACCAGCTCCTCCAAACATAGGATTTCTACTACATTTCTGCGCAATTCCTGCTCTTTTGCTAGCACACGCCGTCCCTCCCCAGTCTTTTCTTATCTTTATTTTACCACACATACGCAAAAAAGCCCAGTGTATACTGGACTTTTTCGACAGGCTGTAACTTAAAATTGTTTTGAACAATTTTAAGTTATTTTATATAAAAACAGCTAGCGATGGAAACGTTCCTTTGCTATGCTGTTTTTTTTGGGGTAATCATTAGGGGGCCGAACCCCATATGGGGTTCGGCCCCCTAATGATTAAACAACTTTTTTATTGATGATACCTTGCAAACCGATGATTTCCGATATCCCTTACCACCGGAAGGGAATGCATAAATGCGTTGCTGGTCTTTTTCGGATTAAAAAAATAGACGCTTCCATAACAAGGATCCCAGCCGTTCATTGCATCTTTTGCCGCTTTTTTTGCGGAATCGGTAGGTTGCATGTTGATCTGCCCGTCCAAAACCGAAGAAAATGCGTAAGGCTGATAGATAACTCCCGCAATGGTATTTGGAAAAGAGGGATGCTTTACACGGTTTAAAATAACAGCAGCCACCGCAACTTGTCCCTCATAGGGTTCCCCCCTTGCCTCGGCGCTGACACATCTGGCCAGAATGTCCAAATCAGCTGTGCTGGAACCCGTGCCGGAGCTCGTATAAATTCCCAGCGCTTTTAGCGTTTCCGGCCCCGCTTTTCCATCTACCCTCAATTTTTTCTGCTGCTGGAACCGAATGACGGCTTTTTCTGTTTTTACTCCGTAGACACCATCAATTTTATCCCAGAAGAAGCCCAGTTCTGTCAGTTTTTGCTGAATCTTCCGAACCTCTTCCCCTTTCGAGCCATATTGTGAGAAGGTTTCCTCTGAAACCGGAGGATGAAAAGCGGAAAAAATGATTCCTGCGCTTAGAAGAAGGCAGCAAGCGATTGAAAAGAATCGAATTTGTTTTTTTCTCTTCTGCGCATATTCCTCTCTGATATCCTCTAAATACTTTTTATATTTCATCAAAAATCACCCTCTTTTCTTTGATGCTATTAGCTTCCGACAAAAGAGGGTGATTTATACATTCCTTTTTTATTATTCCATTAGAATGATGCCTTTTTTATTTCGTACAAATAAAGAAAAAAGCAAATTATTTGCATCGAAAACAGAAATATTTCAGAGACAAGCAACGCATGATAATAGACCTATGAAAAAACTCATTCAAGTTCCCTTTGTATCATATCCCGCAAAATACCTTTTGTATGAATCAAAGCAGTATTTACCCAATTGCGAAAACCAAAGCAATACATTTTTTGAGCTATATCAATTAATGCTGCACGGCCAATATTAGGAATGCAGGAGAGTTCGTTAAAACTGGTATAGCGCATATTTCACCGCATTTGAATATTCCTTCCGCTACAAGCGCGTTGTATGTCCGTGACGAGAAAGGTATTTCTACAATATTGAATGGAGTAGATTCGAAATCTTTTTTTGCTATGGAGACGTCTTTCCTCTGTGTCTCTTTCATTAAATTTTGCAATGAAGAAACTGGTTTTCTATTTTCATTCTTCATGGCTTCCATCATAGCGTCTTGTTCTTCAATCTTAGCTTTTTGATCCATAATGGTTTTTTTCTGTTCGTCAATGACAGCATTTTTTTCTTTCAGCATACTTCTGAGATTATCGCATTTTTCAACAATCTGTGAAACACTCATACAAATACTGGGCGATAAATGGCGCAGTTTTCGCATTGCCATCTGAATGATATACCGCGCCCTTTCCGTACAAACTCCGCCTATGTTTTGCCCCACCAATTTGTAAGTCATCCCTTCACGATAACGCAGTTCCAAAGCGAGCTGCTCCCGTTCAGACAAAGTATGCAAAGCCTCTTGTATGCCTGGTATATAAAGGTCACCGTTGTCATTATCAAGATTCCATGTGGCACAATAAACGCGGGACATATACTCCATATCCGTCATTAAAATCACTCCGTTTCCTTTATATGATTTTATTTATTTTGTTTTTATATGGAATTCATGGCGGTGCGTGTCATTTTATTTTGCCATGATTATCATTTATTGCAGATGAAACGGTCAAATTCTGTATGACTTTCTAACAACAAAGAATATTCTGAATTAACAATTTTCACAAACTATGTAACCAGAGAATATTAGTCTAAGCATTGACATAGCATAAATTCGTAGTTTTCATTGCCTTTGATTTTTATACAAATAAAAACTTTAGAAATCATAATTTTTCATTGTTTTTAAGTTTTCTAATAACATCTTTTTTTTATTATCGGTTATATTTTGTGTAAGCAAATTTAGTTGATTTAGAAAATCGTCCTCTGTATTCTTTGCATTGCCGATTAAATCATATAGCGTTATATCTAATGCAATCGCAATTTGAACATAGACATGTAAGCGTCCTTTATAATGATTATTTTCAAGGCGAGAAAGATATTTTGTTGATATGTGACTTTTTTCAGCTAACTGCGCTTGCGTAAGTTCCGCTTTTTCTCGATATTTTCTAATATTTGAATTAACAATAGAATAATCAACAAAATTGTCGTAATACTCATCTGCAATTATTGTTTTTTTCAAAAAAACCACCTGCTTTACTCGTCAGCTATTTGTTTTTTATTTTAGCAAAGTCTTTACCATAAATAAACTAAGCAGGCTATGAATATTTATCTGCGTATTGGCAGATAATAGGCAATAGTATGAAATAATACAAAGAGCAATTATAAAGACTAATTATTTTAGAACCAATATATAATTGATTATGCAGTTGTTAATGCAAACATTTAAAAAAATCTATTTCGCCTTGAAAATAATTATTATAACGGTCATTTGCATATCTATGTTCAAATTGCCGTGGCATTAAATATCACCATATACGATTTAATCGGGAATACAATTGATACAGAACATGATTTCGCAAATCAAATCGAATTACTTACGCGGGACATGACGGAAAATCAAAAAGATGCGATCTTTGAAAGTATTAAGTTGATAAAAAAATATAATTTTTAAATAAGAAACAAATAAAACCGTGATACAGCCTCCAAGTGAGTTGTATCACGGTTTTTCATTTTTCGTAACGATTAATTAGAGCAAATTTTGTTTTATCATATTGTCTACGGCCAGCATGACTCCCATCTTTCCATAGGTATATGTCACGCCGCCCTGCATATAGGCTACGTAAGGATCCTTCATCGGCGCATCCGCAGACAATTCAATTGATGAACCCTGCACAAAAGCGCCTGCCGCCATGATGACCGGATCACCATATCCCGGCATATCCCAAGGCTCCGGCACGACAAAGGAATCGATTGCGGCGCCTTTTTGGATTCCCTGGCAAAACGCTACCACCAATCTCGGATCGCCGAAACGAATCGCTTCAATAATACAGGAGCGTTTCTCACCGATTGCCGGTGACGTCTGAAAACCAAGTTCCGCAAAAACATAGGCAGCCAGAACAGCTGTTTTGACCGCTTGGCAAACAATGTGGGGTGCAAGATAAATTCCCTGGAACATACTGCGGTTCAAATCAAAAGTTGCGCCGCACTCCTTGCCAATTCCAACGGCATTGAGCTTATAGGAACACAGCTCTACGTATTCCCGCTTTCCGGCAATATAGCCGCCGGTCAACGCGAGAGAACCACCCGGATTTTTGATTAAGGAACCTGCCATTAAATCAGCCCCCACCTGGGTTGGCTCTATCACATCCACAAATTCGCCATAACAGTTGTCCACAATGACAATGACATCCTGCTTTTTCCGCTTTACCGCGGTGACAATATCGCCGATTTCCTCCACAGAAAGAGATTTCCGGAAATCGTAGCCCTTGGAGCGCTGAATGATAACCGCTTTCACACTTTCATCCAAGCAATTCAAAATGCCGTCTATATCCGGTTTATTGTCCCTTAAATCGACTTGACGGTATGAGATCCCAAAATCTTTCAGAGAACCATTTCCCTCTCCGCGGATTCCAATGGTTTCCTCCAGTGTATCATAGGGTTTTCCCGTTGCGGCAAGCAATGTATCTCCCGGACGCAGTACGCCGAACAGACAGAGGGAAAGCGCATGGGTTCCTGAAATGATATTATGCCGTACAAGCGCATCCTCGGCACCAAAAATATCGGCATAGAGCCGGTCGAGTGTCTCCCGTCCTGCGTCATCATAGCCATAACCGGTACTTCCTATGAAATGTGTTTCGGAAATTTTATTTTTCTGAAAGGCCTGAAGTACTTTCAGCTGATTGTATTCTGCAATCTCTTCCGCCTGTTTCATTTCATCTTTTGCTTTTTTTTCTGCCAGACATACCAAATCGACGGTCCTGCCGTCGATTTGGAACAGCTTTTTATATTCCTTTTTCATATCGCATAAAACTCTTCTTCTGATAATAGTTCAATTCCGCCGCCGCTTAATACCTTGCAGGCATTTTCGTGATCTTCTGTTCGCAGGACTAAAATGGCATTCAACCCTTTTTCCTTGTTTACGGCATATAAGTACTCTACAGACACTTCCGCGTCATTTAACAGTTGAAATGCCTGTGCCATAGCTCCCGGCTTATCCGCGATGCGCATGGCGATCACTTCCGTCAGCTCCACTACAAAACTGTTTTCCTTCAAAACCTTGACGGTTTCATACGGGTCGTTTACGATGAGCCTCAAAATACCAAAATCCGTTGTATCGGCAAGGGAAATTCCATTGATATTGATGCCGGTTTTTGCCAGTGTGTTGGAAACTTCAAAAAGCCTTCCTTTTGCATTTTCCAGAAATACAGATACCTGTTTTACCATCTTTCCGACCTCCTGATTTGATTATTTGTTTTTACAGCTTGTTTTCCTATTTATTTATGATGATAGCCCGCCTGGAAAGCTTTGATATTGATATCAACAAACTTTTCCGGCACAGTCTTTTTGATTGCTTCCGTCCATTCTTCCTCCGAAAATTCCATATCCTGCGCCATCACACCGATAAGCACCACGTTAACCGCTTTTGCATTTCCTGCTTCAACGGCAAGCTTTAAGGCGTCCAGTTCAATGAAGGAATCCGTGTATTTCTTTAGTTTGGCTGAAATATCAGCCGGATATTCCGCTGCGCCCGTGATAACCGGCATCGGCTCCATCCTCTGGCTGTTCATGATCATTTTTCCGTTTTCTTTTAAATAAGGTACCCAGCGGTATGCTTCCAGCTGTTCAAAGGCAAGAATAATATCCGCCTCGCCCATCGTGACAATTGGGGAGTGAACTTTTTCTCCGAATCTTACATAGGTAACAACACTGCCGCCTCGCTGCGCCATGCCGTGCACCTCAGAAACCTTTAAGTCATATCCTTTCGTAACGATCAGATTTCCAAGAATCCTGCTGGCAAGCAAGGTTCCCTGTCCGCCAACGCCAACTATCATAATTGATTTCGTCATAGCCATCCTCCTACTTCTCCACCTTAATTGCGCCGAACTTACAAACATTTGCACATAAGCCGCAATTATTGCACAAGGTCTTGTTGATTTCCATCTTTTTACCCTTCATCGTGATGGCAGGACAGCCCAGTCTCATACACATTTTACAGCCGGTACATTTATCCTGATCAACTGTGACATTCTGATCATACTTCACATTTTTCAGCAGAGCGCAGGGACGCCTTGCGATAATAACCGAAGGTTCATCGACCGCGGTTTCCTCTTTGACCGCTTTTTCGCATGCCTCCAAATCAAAGGGATCTACAACACGGATACGGTTGATCCCAACTGCCTGCACCAGCTTTTCCAAATTGACGCTGACGGTCGGATCTCCCTTTAACGTATAACCGGTTGTCGGGTTTTGCTGATGGCCCGTCATTCCCGTAATCGAATTATCCAGAATAATAACGGTGGAAGCCCCTTGATTATATGCGATATCAATCAAACCGGTTATCCCGGAATGAATGAAAGTGGAGTCGCCAATTACCGCAACCGTCTTTTTCGCCATTTCCTTGTTCGCCTTGTAAATGCCGTGGGAACCGCTGACAGACGCCCCCATACACACACAGATATCAATGGAAGAAAGGGGAGCCATAGCCCCCAACGTGTAACAGCCAATGTCTCCGCTGACATGCAGCTTCAGCCTGTTTAAAGTATAGAAGATTCCCCGATGCGGACATCCAGGGCAAAGGACTGGAGGACGGACCGGAATCGTTTCTTCCAGCAGTTTCAATTTAGGAGTAACTCCCAGGATCTTTTCCCGAATAATCGCTACATTTAACTCGCCTTGGAGGGAGAAGATATCTTTGCCATGAACGTTTAAAATACCGATTTTTTTCACAAACGTTTCAATAAAATCATCTAACTCTTCAATTACATACAACGTTTCCACATTTTCCGCAAATTCCCGAATCATTTTTTCCGGAAGAGGATGGATCATGCCGAGTTTTAAGAATGATGCATCCGGCAGCGCTTCCTTTGCGTATTCATAAGAGATACCGGAGGTGATCACTCCAATTTTCCTATCATTGTATTCAACGGTGTTCACTTTGGCTGTCTCTGCATACTCAGCCAGACTGGCCATTCTGTCCTCTACTACGATATGGCGCTTTTTGGCCATACCGGGCATCATGACATATTTATTTACATCTTTTTCATAGGGCTTGTTTTCCAGCTCATTTCTGTCACAAATTTCTACCAGACTCTGAGAATGGGAAACTCTTGTGGAAAGCCGCAGCAAAAACGGTGTATCGAACTGTTCCGAAAGCGCAAAGGCTAGCTTTGTAAAATCTTTTGCCTCCTGCGAATCGGAAGGTTCCAGCATTGGAACTTTCGAAGCCTTGGCATAATTTCTGGAATCCTGTTCATTCTGAGAGGAATGCATTCCCGGATCATCCGCAACTGCGATAACCATCCCCGCATTCACGCCTGTATAGGAAGCCGTAAACAATGGATCTGCGGCAACATTCAGACCGACATGCTTCATCGCTGTAAAGCTTCTGGCACCTGCAATACATGCACCTACCGCAACCTCTGTCGCAACCTTTTCATTGGATGCCCATTCTGCATCAATCTCGTTATACTTCGCGGCAAATTCCGTGATCTCCGTGCTCGGGGTTCCCGGATAACTGGATACCACTTTCACACCGGCCTCATAGAGCCCTCTGGCAACCGCCTCATTGCCTAACATTAATTTTTTCATACTTAAGATACCTCTATTATTTTCTTAATAAATATTTTATCATAATTTTACTGATTCCGCAAGTCGACAACCCTTTTTGCTTTTCCTTGGGAGCGCTCAATTGTGTTTGGGTTAACCAGCTTGATTTTTACATCGATCCCCACCACGGTCCGAATTTTATGTTTGATGCTGCGCTCCAATGCGACCAGTTCCTTATAGTTATTCAGAAGAGAACCGTCAACAAGCTCCAGAACAACCTCCAAAGCGTCAAAGTATCCTTCCTTGGTAACAATCAGCTGATAATGGGGACTGATGCCTGAAGTTCCGGTAATCGCGCTTTCAATCTGTGAGGGAAAGACATTCACGCCCTTGATGATCAGCATGTCATCACTTCTTCCCTGCATTTTGTGGAAACGCAGGGTCGTGCGTCCGCACTCGCAGGGTTCGTCGATAATATATGTAATATCCTTTGTACGGTAACGAAGCAGCGGGATCCCCTCCTTGCAGATGGTTGTCACAACAACTTCACCCTTTTCTCCGTAAGGAAGCACTTCCCCCGTTGCAGGATCAATAATCTCCGGAATAAAAAGCTCCTCATTGATATGCATCCCCTTTTTATAGATGCATTCACCAGCCACACCAGGACCGACAAGCTCACTCATGCCGTAATTTTCCGTTGCAAGGATACCCCACCGTTTTTCCAGTTCCGCACGCATCTCTTCCGTAGAAGCCTCGGCTCCAAAGAATCCAAGTCTCAGTTTCAAATCCTCTTTCTTTATTCCCATCTGCTCAGCCACTTCCGCCATATGGATCGCATAGGACGGCGTACCGACCAGCGCTGTCGTCCCGAAATCCTTCATCAGCATAATTTGTTTCTCCGTGTTGCCGCTTGAAGTCGGCACAACCGTAGCGCCCACATTTTCAATGCCATAATGCAGGCCAAATGCACCAGTAAACAGTCCGTAACCGAAAGAAACCTGAACAATATCTTCATCGGTAAGACCCGCAGCAACCAGCAGTCTTGCCATCGCCTCGGCCCACATATTCAAATCGTTTCTGGTATAACCTACCACAGTAGGCTTTCCCGTTGTTCCGCTGGATGCATGCAACCGCACGATCTCCTTCATCGGCGCAGCGAAAAGCCCATAGGGATAATGGTCGCGGATGTCCGCTTTCGTCGTAAAGGGAATTTCTTTCAAATCATCCAGTGAAGTAAATTTTTCCGGCGTCATTCCCACGCTGTCCAGTCTCTCTTTATAAAAAGGCACATTGTGGTAACAGCGCTCCACCGTTTTTTTCAGCCGTTCCAGCTGAATTTTCTTCAAATCCTCACGATCGATCCGTTCCATCTTCTCATTAAAATAATTCACTTTTCTTCCTCCTCATCCTACTTTGCCGGCGGCATACGTTTTTCTTTGATGTCCATGCCCCGGCTCCTTCTGTTTCTATTTTAACAATATTTGAATCATAAATCAATAGCTTTTCATCTGTTCAATCAACCTCAGATTTTCTCTGCTTTTCCACAAGAGATACTGCTCCATGTCCCGTCTGATAAACCAAATAAGCGGCATACAAAATAATAAACGGCATAATCGGATAGACATATCTTGCAAAGCAGTAAAACGGCAAATGGGATACATTAAAATATACAATGGAGAGGAACATCATCCAAAAATAAGGCTTCTTCTGTTTCCGGCGCAATACAGCAAACAGCAAAAATCCAACCGTACCCGCCAGCAGCAGAATCCAATGATAGACTACATTCTGCCGTAAGGTAAACCCAAAAAGTTCCTTCCACAAAAACGGCTGTTTGAAGTTTTCATATGTTTTTCCCAAAGTATACCATTTTATATATTTCCCTGGTTCTTTGGTCATTACCTCCCGGAAACGGATGTTTACCATTTCCCGCTCTACTGCGTCCGTGACAATCTCGTCCTTCCCAAATAGCTCCAAGTCGATATCCGGCCGTGTTTCCTTTATGATATTATGATAGTCGATTCCTTCGGTTTCCTTAACGCTTTGATCATAGTTGATAAAAGCGCCCTGCAGCATTGGATTTCCACTCGCCAGAGTAAGCGGGATAAAACGGTCGAACAGCATATAATTCCGTACCCACCACGGCGTCAGCATTGCGCAGACAATCAGAATGACAGGGATACCGAATCGAAACATTTCCTTTACTTTATATTTTTTCATCAGCCAGATGCAAAAAATGACTGCAGGAAACGGCAGTATAGTAGGCCGGAACAGAACCATAATCCCTAAAATAATACCTCCCCAGACATAATATCTCATCTGCTTTTTTTCGATGGCATACATTGCGATGTAAAACAACAGCATAAACATTGCAGCGAAAATCGTTTCTGTCATAAGCAGATTTGTCACATAAATATTGGGCAGATATAAAATCATCAGCACCAAGCCGATCAAGCCGACCTTTGCATTGAATATTTTCCGGGCAATTAAAAAGAAAACATACAGACTGAATGTCATGAGCAAGCCCTGAAAAATTTTGAAAGGCAGGATAGGATACTGACCGAAAAACTTTACAAATACAGCCAAAACAGCCGTTAAACCGGGCATGATAAAAACCGTATCCTTATCCGGATAACGGTAAGTGAAATGGCCTGTATCCAAAAGGGTCCAAGCGCTTCTCAAATATTTTACATCATCATTGTCCATCTTATCAAAGCTGCCCAACAGTGTACTGTCTCCATATATCAGATAGCTGGAGATACACATGGCAAAAAAGACTGCCAAAAGAACAATCAAAGTAATCTTTATCCATCTTTTTTCTTCTGTTATGCGAAACATTGTCTGCCTCCTTTTTATGAATGACTGCTGAACACCCCAAAAATTCTGCCGTTGTGCAATATCTGCGGCTGTTAAAAATCTCCAAGTTGTTCCGCCGCAAGAATGATTGCATGTTTTCACAAAGCCGTTTGTTCCATAGACATTATTTTAATGCCACAAATCCTGCGCCGATCACAATCAGACTGATTCCGATCCAGCGCGTAGGCGGTATGATTTCCTTAAAAATAAACATTCCCACAAATGCCGCCAAAACATAACAGAGGCTTTGGATGGGATAAGCCATGGAAAGATTAACGCGGGTCAGCACATAAAACCAGATCACGGTTGCCACAACATAGATAATCAGCCCAATAAAGACATAGGGCTGAAAGATTATTTTAAATATATTTTCCAGCGAAAAAGAAACTTTCGACAATCCTATTTTAAACAGGGTCTGCCCCGTCACCAGCAAAATGATGTTCGTAAAAATCAAGCCAAAATCAACGATCTTCATGCGAACGATCCTCCTCATATTTTTCAAGTTTTTCTTTCAGGATTGCAACCTCCTGATTCAAACGTGTCACCCGTTTCGTGATATTGGTGATAAAAACTGCAAGGTAGACAATCACGGAAAGAATGAATACCAGCGCAAAAGCAAACAGCAAAGCCGGCGCATAATAAACACCGAGCAGTTTTGCCGCTTCCTCCACCCAGTCCACATTAAAGCTGATAACCATCAGTACAACGCTCAGCAGGATAAAAAAGATACAATAACGGAAATCCAGCCTTCTGCTTTTAAAAAAATACAGTGTGATGATCAAGAATATAACCGAGACCAAAAAGGAAACCATATAAATTGACATCGTTTACACTCCTTTCAGATCCTGCAAAAGCAGGCAAAAGGTTACTTTTATCATATAGTAAACAGACTTCAGCGGGGTGATGGAAGATTTGCCCGTTTTCCTCTCATTCATCAGGGTGGGAATCTCTTTGATTTTCATTCCATGCCGTTTCAGATACACAATTGTTTCGGGTTCGGGATAGTCGCTTGGATAATACTTAGCGAACAGTTCCATCACCTTTCGGTTTACCGCCCGGTATCCCGATGTGGTATCCGTAAATTTTTCTCCGGTTAAAAGGGAAATCAGCTTTGAGAAAAAAAGGATTCCTAGTTTCCGAAAAAAGCTGGGCTTATAGTCTGACTTTTCCACAAAACGGGATCCAATTACCATATCGGCCTCCCCGTTCTGCAATTTACTTAGTAAATTAGGCAAATCAACCGGATCGTGCTGGCCGTCCCCATCAATCTGTACCACTGCGTCATACCCATGATATACTGCATAGAGATAACCAGTCTGGACTGCCCCTCCAATCCCTACATTCAGAGGCAGGTTGATAACAATCGCCCCGGCACGGCGCGCCTCTTCGCTGGTGCGGTCTTCCGAGCCGTCATTGACTACTACAACATCTATCTTCATTCCACAGTTTTGTACTCTTTTCACTACCTTATATATACTTTTTTCTTCATTATAAGCCGGTATTACTACCATTGACTTCATAAATTTCATTCTCCTTTGTATGTCACTAAATATATATATTATCATATTCCCAGTATTTTCTCAAGAAATTAATGATTTTTCTCGGATAAAATATTTTTTATTCCCCCTTGACGAATCTAATGTTTCGTACTATAATAAAGATATATTTGGAGGCATAGCTCAGCCGGTTAGAGCACTTGCTTCACATGTAAGGGGTCGTAGGTTCGAGTCCTACTGTCTCCACCAATTTAAAGCCTGCGACCATATAGGTTGCGGGCTTTTTATTTGTGCCAACGAAAAAACGCATTGCAGAATTGATACTGCAATGCGTTTTTTATAGCATAGGAAATAACATGTTTCAAAAAATAGCGTACGAATCAAGCTTGCTGTTTCTGAAAAGAAAACCTTTTTTATTATAATCTCGCTCGGCTTATTCGTTATAAAGACTCATTTTTATCATCCGGATTCAGATAAAATTTAATTTCTTTATCCCTCTCTTTGAAAGATATCTCATTTTCTTTCACTTCTATAGAACTGTCTGAATTACGTCTTAATTCCACTTCTATTAAAATATCAATTACTTTTCTGCTCTGCTTGTCCAGCTTTCTGTATTTTCTAATATGTTGCTGTTCTTTGAGCGTTAAATAAAAATTATATCCTCTTTCATCATTGTAGGAGGCATCTAAAAAATAGTCTGCAGATATATCGTATACATAACAAAGCTTTGATAATTTATCGATATCAGGCTTGCTTGCACCGTTTTCATAATTGTTGATTGTTTTATAGCCAATACCAGTTAAACTTGCCACTTGATGCTGCGTCAAATTCCGAAGAATACGAATTTTTCGTAATTTTTTGGCAATTTCCACACTCAACCCCCCTATATTCCCTTTCATTTTTATCCCCTTTCACTTGCTGGAAAAGGGATGTATATCTGTCTTTCATATTATAAACATTCCAAACGAGAAATGCAATATAAAATAAGGAAAATATAACATATTTTCTATTTTTATCCTATTTTCTTGGAATTATATTTTTGTTATTCCAAATAAATAGGATTGTATTCCTAAATTATAGTAATTCATTAAAATTTCTTGTTGATTCTCTTTGAAAGGACTAAAAATTTTATTTATGATGATAGTATTTACAAAAAACCTATTTGACACTCTGTTCAAATAGGTTTTTAATAACATATGAATAAAATTTTTAAAGCAGATGAAAAGATGCCTATCTTTTCAATTTGATTTTATTATACCACATTTCTTTATAAATTACTATTTATTTCAGAAAGGAAAGCTGTTCCTCCCCATAACCTTTCCGGTAGGCGCGTATAATATCTTCCATTCGATATAAAATTCCACTTCGCTCACATTCTCGCCGGAATAGATAGGAAAGTCTCTTTGCATTCGGAGAAGCACAGTAGTATCTGTCGTCATAATACCGCTCGAATTTTTCCCTTTGTTCCCTTGAAAAATTTTTTTCCAGGCAAGAGAGAAACCACTCCCGCTGTCCATTGCGCATTGTCACTCCGAAAGCCGGATAGATAAACTTCGCCCCGTTCTCTGCGGCAAGTTTTACAATGCGAAGGATATTCCCCTCCGAGTCGGTGAGAAACGGCAAAATAGGCATCAAAAGAATGCCGCAGAAAATACCGTTTTCACTCAGCTGTCTCACCGCGGAGAAGCGCTTGGAAGCCAGCGGGGCATTGGGCTCTATTTTTCGGCTGATTTCATCCTGCGCGGCTGTGATTGTCATTTTGCAGATAACCGGTGAATGCTTTTTTATTTCCCGGAAAATATCGATATCCCGGACAATCAAATCTCCCTTGGTGGCTACAGCCACACCGAATCCGTAAGTATCCAAAAGCTTCAGCGCTCCTTTTGTCAATTCCTCTTTCTCCTCAAAAGGATTGTAGGGATCCGACATAGAGCCGGTTGCCACGACTCCCTTTTTGCGTTTGCTGCGCAGATTTTCTTCTATCAAGCCCAGTGCGTTCTCCTTTTTGCATACCTCGTCAAACCGAATTATTCCATAGCAGCTGCTACGGCTGTCACAGTAAATACAGCCATGGCAGCAACCCTTGTATAGATTCATATTATAATCGCAGCCAAACCAGCCTTCCATATTGGTTTTCTGCACAATGGATTTTGCGGGAATGGTTTTCATTACAGGGCCCCGCCAAGTATACTTACCGCACGCTGCAGAGCAGCAATCTCATCTTTTCGGATGCATTCCAGAGAGCTCCCATAGTATTTGCACGGAAGACTGATGCCAAAAGTCAAAATGCCATCCTGAAGATACATCATTTGAGAATTATAAGCACCGCCCGAAGACAGAATTTCATACTGGAACGGAATTTTATGATCTTTGAGTATTTCTTCCAACTGTTCCCGGAAAGGGCGGTTCGCTATCATAACACTGTCCTTTATCTTGACCACCGCGCCGCCGTCCCATTTCAGGGTATCCTGCTTGCTGCAATCGGCATAGGAAAGAATGACAGCGGCGTCTGGACAGATGCTGTTCGCCGCTACCTTTGCCCCTTTGAAGCCAAGCTGATCCTGTACGGTAAAAGCAAAATAGAGATCGCTTTTTCTAGGCTGCCGGTAAAGGGCTTGAATGGTCTCAATCAAAATAGAAAGATTTGCTTTCACCGTTAAATTGGTTCCGAAAACAGATTCGTCATTCTCAAAAAACTCGTTTTTCAATGCAAAGACGGCTCCGGGTTTGATGCTATGGCTGCGCAGGCCCAGATCAATGTATAAGTCATTGATTTTAAGCTCATCCAGCTTTGCATCCTTCGGCGCGCGGATTGCCCCCATGATTTCCCCGGAAATACACATCTTCTCCACAAGTCCCTGTGCGGATAGATTTCCAATCGGCGAAAAGCGCAGAGTGCCATCATCCTCCACATAGGTGACAAGCAATCCGGCCGTGTCAATTGCCGTATTGAAAAGCACCTTTCTGCCCTCCCCTTTCAGGCGGACAATGATATTACCAAAGTTATCATAATAGCACTCATCACAGCAATTTTTCACCTCGTCTTTGATGAAATCACGCATTTTGTGCTCATTCCCGGAAACATGATACCGTTCAAACAATTTATTATTCATCCTTGAATCCTCCAATATTGTCAACAAATAAAGATACCAGCTTCAATCCTTCCTCATAATCCCTTAAATCCATCACACTGGCTGGAGAATGGATATACCTCACCGGCATGGAGACGACTGCCGTCTTCACACCAGTTCCATTCACCGCGATGGAACCGGCATCATTCCCCCCCATTGTGGTACGTTTAAACTGATATTTCACATCGTTCTCCTGTGCCAATTTCACCAGGAAATCATTCAGCGCCCGGTTGGAATAGGAAGTCCGGTCAACAATAGAGATAGCCGGCCCCTCTCCTTGGTTCGTCGACTGTTCATGCGGCTTTGTTCCCGGCACATCGGAGCAGGTGGTTCCCTCCAAGATCAATGCAATATCCGGCGACACACAGTATGCCGCAGTCTTGGAACCCTGCGTGCCAATCTCCTCGTTTACAACGAAAGCCGCCACGAAATCATAGGAAACCTCTTTTTTTATCATCTCAATCAGCATGCGGACGCCGACTCTGTCATCAATTGCTTTTGCTTTTATCTTATTTTCACCAAATTTCACGAATTCCGAATCAAATTTGACAGAATCGCCCTTTTCGACCAACTCTTCTATTTCCCGACGGGAATACACACCGGTGTCGATATAGAGTTTTTCCATTTTTATGGTTTTTTCGCGTTCCTCCTTCGTTGCCATGTGAACCGCTTTCACACCGACCACTCCCGGAATGTTGCTGTCGCCTATGCGCACTTTTTGTGAGAGGAGAATCCGTTCATCAATCCCGCCCACGGATTCAAACCGCAGATAGCCATCCTCTGTGATATCCTTGACCAGAAAACCGACTTCATCCATATGAGCGCAGAGCATCACTTTCTTGGGATTTCGCTGTCTTCCCTTTTTGTATGCAATGATATTGCCATCCTTCATCACTTCGATTTTTTCACAGAACGGCATAATTTCATCAATAATGATCTCTGCTACCCCGTCAGTATCACCGGATACACCATGAGCATTGCAGAGTCTTTCTAAAAGTTCCATTACAGCACCTCCTTGTCAGCCACTTCCGTCAGATAACCGGTCATCAAATCAATCAGCTGATTGACATTATCCAAGCTAACCACTTCGCTGGCAGTATGCATATATTTGAGGGGTATCGAAAGCATTACAGTAGGAACTGCCGTCTTGGCGGAATGGAGCGTCCATGCGTTCGTTCCAGTATTCCCGGGTTCCACCTCTATTTGCAGCGGGATTCCTTTTTGTTTTGCAAAATCAATGATACTTCGGTTTATTTTTTTATTCAGTGCAGGTCCCTTCGTGATGACAGGCCCCTTATCCAGATAAAAACTGCGCGCTTTTATTCCGTCCGGCGTAACCCCGTGCGTCACATCCACCACAATCGCGGCATCAAAATCCATCGAACTTCCAATCACGGAAGCTCCCTTTAAACCGATCTCCTCCCCCACGGTGGCAGTGCTTACCACATCGATATTCTGCAAGGAAAGTCTTTTTAAAACTTCCATGTTTACATAAACACCCAAACGGTCATCCAATGCACTGCGGCAGATGCAATTGTTTTGCAGGTAGGTGTTTCTGCTTTTGAAGGACACCACATCCCCCACCTTTACTATTGTCTCGAGTATTTCCCGGGAAAAGCCAGTGTCAATGAACAGCTCCTCTGTCTTATATGCCTTGTCATTGGACCCGCTCAGCAGATGAGGCGGCTTTGCGCCTATGATTCCAAGAATATCCTGCCTCCCGTGAACAATCACCTCCAGAGCGGGCAGAATACGCAGATCGACGCCGCCCACCGGCAGAAAGCGTAGAAAACCTCCCTCCAAAATTTCGGTCACCATCAATCCAATTTGATCCATATGGGCATCCAGAACAATCCTCTTTTTTCCGTTCACCGATTTTTTTATGGAAATGACATTCCCCAGGGTATCCATATAAGATTCATCACAGAATTCCGAAAACATCCGGTTGAGCTGTTGGGAAGCAGCCTGCTCGTATCCCGAAACACTCACCAGATTTAAAATGTCTTCCAGCATTCTCTCACTCCATTCTTTTTTCAATCGATTCGTTTCGGCTTTCCGCCGCCGAATAAAAGATTTCCATCTCGTTCAATAAGGACTTGCCCCGTCATTCAACGAGGACAAGGGCACTGCATAGTAGTGCCGCGCTCAGCGGGAGTGCAATCTCCCGCTGAGCGCGGATATGGAACCCGCCGCCTTTAAGAGGCAGGGGACATCTTGCCCGCAGTTATAAAGCATTCACCAGCTGTTTAAAGGTGTTCCCTCTCACCTCAAAATTGGGAAACAAATCAAAGCTGGCACACGCAGGGCAAAGCGCCACAACGTCACCTTTTGTCGAGAAAGCACAGCTGGCGCGGACTGCCTCCTCAAGGCTTTGACAAAATTCGATAGGGAAATTTGGATCATTTTGCAGAACAGCGTCTGCAATTTTTTTCGACGTATTTCCAACCAGAAACAGTTTTTTGACCTTTTTGGTGATTTCTTTTCCCAAATTGTCGAAAGGAATTTTTTTGTCATATCCTCCCGCAATCATAACAATTTTGGTTCCCTTCTCATAGAAAGCATTCAGACATGCCATCGCGCGTGTTGGACTGGAAGCGATGGAATCGTTGTAAAAGCGCACTCCGTTTCTCTCTCTTACAAATTCAATCCGATGTGGAATTCCCGCAAAATGTTTTGCGACATCCTCTATGGTATCCAGCGGAACAAGCCCCCAGACAGCAGCAATTGCCGTCATATAATTTTCCACGTTATGCATGCCGGGCAGACGGATATCCTCTGTATTCAATATCTTTTCCCCATCTTTATAAATATAACCATCCCGATAGCAAACTCCCTTGTCAAGCCAGCTATATCTGGAAAAACAGGTTACCTGAGCCGCCGCTTTCTCACCGGTTTCCCTGGTGATATCATTGCTGAAATTGACAACAAGACGATCCGTTTTCTCCTGAAAACGGCAAATGTTTTGCTTTGCTTCAATATACTCTTCCATGGATTTATGTACATCCAGGTGATTTGGTTCAATATTGGTGATAACAGCAATCTGCGGAGATATTTTCATGGTGTGAAGCTGGAAGGAGGAAAGCTCCAGTATGGCATAATCGCTCGCTTTTATGGTCTCAATCTCAGGCAGGAGCGGTTTTCCGATATTCCCGCCCAGATGACAGATATATCCAGCTCTTGACATCATTTCAAAAATGAGTGAGGTTGTGGTCGTTTTTCCATCGCTCCCGGTAACCGCAATTTTTTTACAGGGACAAATCTCAAAAAATACTTCCATCTCCGAAAGCACTTCCCCTCCTTCTTTTTCAAAGGCGAGCAGCTCCGGTAAATCATAACGCATCCCTGGTGTTTTAAAAAGATAATCTCCTTTTAAATCTTCCAGATAATTTTCCCCTAAACACAGCCTTACTCCCAATTGTTCCAATTCTTCCGCGCGCTCCCCAAGCTGTTCCCTGAGCTTTTTATCGCAGGCGGTGACAGAAGCGCCGTATTTCACCAGAAGCCGTATAAGCGGCGTGTTGCTGACGCCGATTCCCACCACGGCAACCTCTTTTCCTTTCATTTTTTGTTTGAAGTCATTCAGATCACAAAACATAATACTCTCCTAAAACACATTTATTTTAACTTAAATATAGAAAAAGGTCGAATTTTCAGTTGATTTGTCTTTTATTATACTACAAAATACAAAGATATCCAATATCTATTTTATGTTTTTAATATTTGTAAGCATACCGTTTTTTATGAATGATACTCCTCGTTCTTCCAAACCTCCGGAAAGCATTTATCATTTTTCTTGTGAAAGCGGTCAGGTATCAGCTTCAATAAGGGCTTGTCCCGTCATTCAACGAGGACAAGGACGCTGCATAGCAGTGCCGCGCTCAATGGGAGTGTAATCTCCCATTGAGCGCGGATATGGAACCCGCCGCATTAAGAGGCGAGGGACATCTTGCCCACAGTTATAAGAAGATTGCGTTATCTGTCCCCCTCTTTGGAGAGTGGAAACACGAAAAAGGTGACTTTTGCCTTGCAAAAGCGGTTTTATCTTGCTATAATCGAGATATGAATTCTAAAAAAATGACAGGATGTTTTACTTCATGGATAAATATAAAAAATTAGCCTCCAATACGTTTATCTTTGCACTGGGCACTTTCAGTTCGAAAGTCCTGGTGTTTCTTATGATGCCCTTTTACACAAGAGTTATGTCCAGCGAAAGCTATGGCATCGTTGATATCATCGTACAAACCTGCACCTTGCTTATTCCCCTCGCAAGCATTGGGATCAACAACGGCGTGATCCGTTTTGGTCTGGAGCGGAAGCTCAATCAGAAAAGTGTTTTTACTTTTGGTTTTCTTACCATCATGGTCGGCTTCGGCATTATGCTTCTGTGCCGCCCTTTGCTGCTTTCTATCACCGTCACGTCTCAATATACGGATTTGATGATTTTCTATGTGCTGATGTCCTGTCTGCAGGGATTATGCTCCCAATTTGCAAGGGCAAGGGGCTATATCCGCCTGTATGCGATTGACGGAATTTTCCGCACCCTGATGACAATCCTTCTGAATGTTATATTTCTTGTCGGCTTTCAGATGGGTATCGTGGGCTATATTCTGTCCACCATTTTAACGGATGCCCTATCCACTGTTTTTATTTTTCTGATTGCACGGCTTCACCGCTATTTCAGCCTTGTGAGTCTGAAGCGTAGTATTGCGCTGGGAATGCTGAAATATTCGATTCCTTTGATTCCGAATACAGTTTGCAGCTGGATTATCAGTATTTCCGACCGCTATCTAATCACCTATCTGATCGGGAGCAGTGCAAACGGCATTTATGCGATCGCCAACAAAATTCCCACTATTTTGATGATTGTGGCGAACATTTTCAGCGAAGCCTGGCAGATTTCCGCAGTGGGCGAGGAAGGACAGGCAGCCAGAGAACGCTTTTTTTCCAAGGTTCTGAATGTATACCAGTCCGTTGCATTTCTCACGGCAGCTATCCTGATTGCCACCGCAAAGATAACCACTTTTCTTTTGGCATCACCGGAATTTTATGAAGCATGGCAGTATATTCCCTTCCTGGTGCTTGCAACTACATTTTCCTGTCTGGCATCTTTTTTGTCCAGTGTCTATATGGTAGAAAAAAAGAGCATTCATACCTTGATTACCACCTTTCTGAGCGCTCTTTTAAATATTGGCTTAAACATTTTGTGGATTCCAAAATACGGAATCTTTGGCGCTGCTTTTGCAACCTTCCTGAGTTATCTTGTAATGTTCTTCATTCGTGCCATCCATACCCGTAAATATATTAAAATCAGATGGAATTTTGGTAAATTCCTGTTAAATTTCATCCTTGTAATCATTCAAAGTACTTTGATGATGAACGAAGTTCCCGGCTGGATTTTTTACGAGATCTTTTTGGCTCTGTTTGTGGTGATTATCAATATGAAACCTGTCATGCAGTCACTGCGCAGAATATTAAAATTTTAATGATTCCATTGAAACAAAAAAGAATGCCGGTATGACGAACCATACCAGCATTCTTTTTATATAACATAGAAAATCGCGCAGGCTCATGCGCAATTGCTTATTTCAAAAAACAGTGCGTGAAACAGGCTTTCCGTTTTTCGTTCCGAAAGACTTTTTACTTCAGCAGCGACTCTTCCCATTCCTTTTGCCGAAAACCAATCAGAACAAAATTCTCGCCGACAATCAGGGGACGCTTGACCAGCATTCCGTTTTCAGACAAAAGTTCAAGCTGCTCTTCCTCTGTCATCCCTGGCAGACAATTCTTTAAATCTTTCTCTTTATACAAAAGCCCGCTGGTATTAAAAAAGCGCTTTAAAGGAAGCTTGCTTTTCCTGTACCATTCACCAAGTTCTTCTCTTGTTGGCTTTTCTTCCACAATGTGCCGGGCTGTGTAAGACACATTGTGCTCATCAAGCCATCTTTTCGCCTTTTGACACGTACTGCATTTTGGATACTGTAAAAAGAATACTTCTTTCATTTTTCCTCCTTCAATCGAACCGTTTTTTAGAATATGCTTATTTATTATAACAAGTTAAAAACGCTTTTGCAAGATAAAAGCCCTACCGTCTCGACAGCGACGGTATTTTCTAATTTGTCTGTATATATAAGTCCCCCTCATGTCACCCATCAAAAAATTATAGGTTGACATATTCGAAAATCCGTATTATAATACTACGCAGATAATTCACCGCCTGCGCTGTAACATATAGATAATCCCATATTGCCGTAAAACGCAATCCTGGGGTGTCGATTGATTATGTTCCAAATAACCTTATCAAAATATTAGGAGTAAAAAATGAAAAAAACAAACATTCGCGAATTAACCAAAATATCTATTTGTATTGCTCTGCTCTGCATCTCTTCCTACATATCCTTTCCGATTCCCTTCAGTGCTGCTCCCATTACCGCACAGACAATTATTATTAATATGATAGCTCTTATTCTAACACCCAGACAATCTATTGTTTCCGTAGCGATCTATATCCTTCTTGGAATCTGCGGCCTGCCAGTCTTTTCGGGCGGAACGGCAGGAATCGGAAGACTTTTAGGGCCAACCGGAGGATTTATTATTGGATTTTTGATATCGGCTCCTCTCATCAGCCTCTTAAAAGGAAAAAAAGATAGTATTCTCCGTTACCTTCTTGCTACAATCTTTGTTGGGATGCCAGTTCTCTATGCTTTCGGAACTGCATTTATGTGTATCACGCAAAAAATGAACGTCATTGCGGCTTTGAGCGCAGCAGTGATTCCTTTCATCTTTGGCGATGTGTTAAAATGCATTGCGGGTTCCTATCTGGCGCTGGCCTTGAACAAAGTGTTAAAAAAATCTGTCTGAGAACTTCTTTTGATCAAAAGGATTCGAGTTCTTAACACAATATCAAATTTCACTTAAATAATTTTTTATAAAAAAAGTTTTTCTTTCCGAAAAACGCAGCTGCGCTTCGCACGCTGTTTTTTGAAACATGCAATTGCGCACGATTCCGCGCAATTTCCTATGTTATGAAAAAAGCAGGAAGCTTTGCTTCCTGCTACAATATTATTATGTATTTTTCATGATAATACTACTCATCACATGAGCCACATGCTCGCAGGCATCACAGCATTTTTCAAAGCGATCAAACATAGCCGTCCAAGCAATGATTTCAATCGGATCGCCATGCTCTACATAAAGCCGGTGCATCGCCTTGGAATAGAGGCTATCCCCTACTTCCTCCAGCCTGTCCACCTCAATCAGGCTTTCTGTGATCGTTTTGCTCTTCTTAAAATTATGGAAATCCTCCATCGCTTTTTTCAAGGCCTTACAGCAATTTAAAATCACCTCGGAAAATTCAAGCGCTTCTGTGCGTAAAGAAGTAATATGAAACATATAAAACCGAATCAGCACATCCTCCACTGCATCCGTTACATCATCGATCTCCTGTGACAGGCTCATAATATCTTCCCTTTCAATGGGGGCGATAAATTCCCTTGCCAGAACATTGCGCATTTCATGCTGTTCCATATCCGCTTTATGCTCAATCTCATGCATTTCCTGCATTTTGTCTTCCAGTCGATCAAATGCGAATGTCTTCAGTGTCGCATGCAGAATCTCCGCCGATTGACAACTGTAATCCACCATTTTTACAAACGTATCAAAATAGTTATAATTTTTTTTCATTTTTCTTTTCCTTCCTTAAAATATCCACATAAACAGTTTCGCCATCAGATAACCGATCAAACCACACCCTGGGAAAGTCAGTATCCAGGTCAGAACCATCTCTTTGACCACGCCCCAATTGACAGAAGAGAGACGTTTTGCAGCGCCGACCCCCATGATTGCAGTCGTCTTGGTATGCGTTGTGCTGACCGGTATTCCTGTCAGCGATGAAAGAAGAAGGCAGCCCGCAGCAGCCAAATCGGCTGAGAAGCCTTGATATTTTTCCAGCTTCACCATATCGATCCCCACTGATTTGATAATCCGGTATCCGCCAATAGAGGTACCAATCCCCATTACAGCAGAACATAAAATCATCATCCAAAGAGGAATGGTAAAGCTTTCAACGTTTGCTTGTCCTTTTGCCAAAAAGATTCCTAGAAGAAAAATCCCCATGAACTTTTGACCATCCTGAGCGCCGTGCATAAACGCCATAGCCGCCCCGCCGCCAATCTGAGCATTCTTGAAAAATCCATTGGTTTTTCGCCTATCCATCCCTCTGCAGCATAGTCCGGTTATCTTCACAGTAAACCATCCAGATCCAAACCCTAGAAGGGTGGAGAGCACAAGGCCGTAGATTACTTTTATCCACTCAGCCCCGTTGATTCCGGAAAGGCCTCCGTGCATGGCAATCGCCGCACCCGACACCCCTGCAATCAATGCATGGCTCTCACTGGTTGGGATCCCGAAAATCCAAGCCAGAACAGCCCAGGTTACAATGGCAAACATGGCTGCACACAGGGCAATCAAAGCTTCGTGTGCCTCGGATCCGAAGTCCACCATATTATAGATGGTTTCGGCAACCGTGGCATTGATCGCAGTCATCACCAGCACACCCAGAAAATTAAACACGGCAGCCATCAGGATAGCACTGCGAGGCCCCATAGAACGCGTAGAAACACAGGTGGCAATCGCGTTTGGGGCATCGGTCCAGCCGTTGACCAGTATCACGCCCAACGTCAAAAGAACTGTGATAAACAAGGAAGGATTCGTTAAAAGTTGACTGATAAATTCCGATAGACTGATTGTCATAATCGATTCTCCTTATTTTTTATAGACCCTCATCCGCCAAAATAAACGAGTTTTCAGCACTTTTTTCACACGAATTTAATATCAGTTTAACATAAACAAGCTCATTGTTCAATCATAATCTATCATTTTTTCATCAGCAATTCCAACAAAAATAATTCGTATACATTTGCTGTAATCTGGCTTTTTGGTTAAATATAAAAAAGGTGTTGGTTCTGAAAAACACAAAAATGATTTTAATGAAACCAAAATACTGCCACGCTGTCAATAGTAACATCGGCACGGAAGTTCTGCGCGTACTCAAAACTTCGTTTTGACGGCAGATTTATGATATAATAACCTCACGAACCTCTAAGGCATTAAAAATGCCAAGAGTTTCGGAGAACGATTGAATCACAATACTGCGGCGACATTCCGCCGCCTTCGTTGTTGTGGTATAATAACCTCACGAACCTCTAAGGCATTAAAAATGCTAAGAGTTTCGGAGAACGATTGAATCATACCACTCGCCACAATGCGGCTTGTGACTATGGTATAATAAAAACACGCCGTAAGCGGAAGCAATCTTCCGACGGCTGAGTCTTTATTGAATCATCAATTTGTTTTGTTACACAAAACCCGGCTGTTGCCGGATTTTACTTGTGTAAAATAAATTGTGGTATAACAAATGCCCGTCACTCACATTTTCTTATAAGTGACGGGCATTTTATACAGTATCTGTTTTTTATCTTATCCTTAGATTCTGGCTACGCCGGTATCTCTGGCAGCCTGTGCAACTGCTTCCGCAACTGCTTTGCCGACTCTTTCATCAAATGCATCCGGAATGATATAATCGGGTTCCAGTTCTTCCTCCGTGATCACGCCTGCGATCGCTTTTGCAGCGGCAATTTTCATTTCATCATTGATATCGCTTGCGCGAACATCCAAAGCACCGCGGAAAATGCCCGGGAATGCGAGGACATTGTTGATCTGGTTCGGGAAATCGGAACGTCCTGTTCCCATAATTTTTACGCCTGCTTCTTTTGCCAGGTCAGGCATAATTTCCGGAACCGGATTTGCCATTGCCAATACAATCGGATCTTTCGCCATTGTTTTTACCATTTCAGGAGTCAGCACGCCCGGAGCAGATACACCGATAAATACGTCTGCGCCTTTGATAACATCTTCCAAATTGCCTTTTTTCAGCTGGAGATTCGAAATTTCAGCCATCTCTGTTTTGATTGCATTCAGATTGTCACGCCCTTTATAGATAGCACCCTTTGTGTCACAGAGCACAGCATTTTTCAGTCCCATTTTCATCAGAAGCTTTGTGATTGCAATCCCGGCTGCACCGGAACCATTCACTACAACTTCAATCTCATTGATGTTTTTACCAACAATTTTTAATGCATTCAACATCCCTGCCAATGTGACGACAGCGGTACCATGCTGATCGTCATGGAAAATCGGAATGTCACAGCATTCTTTCAATTTCTTTTCGATTTCAAAGCAGCGGGGAGCTGAAATATCCTCCAGATTTACGCCGCCGAAAGAACCGGCCAGTAATTTTACCGTGTTAACGATGTCGTCAACTTCTTTGGACCGAACGCAGAGCGGGAAAGCGTCAACATCTCCAAATTGCTTAAACAGTACGCATTTTCCTTCCATAACAGGCATGCCTGCTTCCGGACCGATATCCCCCAGCCCCAACACGGCAGTACCGTCGGTTACAACAGCAACCAGATTGTTTCTTCTTGTGTACTTGTAAGAAAGATCAACATCCTCACTGATTTTCAGACAGGGTTCTGCAACCCCAGGAGTGTAAGCAACAGCCAGATCGTCGCGGTTGTTCAGTTCCGCTCTGCTGACTACTTCGATTTTGCCATTCCACTCCTCATGTTTTTTTAGTGCAAATTCTTTCTTGTCCATTATTAAGCCCTCCAACTTTTTATAATAAATTATGAATCACTTTTTTGATCGCCTCGGCGGATGCGTTTAATTTTTCTCTTTCGTCATCAGACAGTTCCGAGACAATAATATTTTCAACACCCGAACGCCCTACAATAGACGGCATGCTCAGGCAGACATCATACAAATCAAAACGGCCTTCCATTAACGAGGATACATTCAGTACGGAACGCTGATCCTTTAAAACCACTTCGGAAGCCTTTGCAATCACCGAAGCAATTGCATAGTAGGTTGCCCCTTTTCGCTTGATAACCTCTGAGCCTGCAGATTTCACTTCCTGTTCAATCTGACTCTTATCTATTTGTATTTTTGCCTCTTTACAGTAATCATCCAATGTCATTCCTGCGATTCTGACAGAACTCCAAAGAGGAAACTGCGTTTCTCCGTGTTCTCCCGCAATCGATGCATGAATATTCCGCACATCCACACCCACTACTTCTGACAAAAGATAGCGGAATCTGGCTGTATCCAACGCTGTTCCGGTTCCAAAAACCCGGCCTGTCGGAAGTCCGGATTCCTTTTGAATCACATAAGTTATTACATCCAGCGGGTTCGCCACCACAAGGATAACCCCCGTATTGTAATACTTCATCACATTTTTCGTGATATCCTTTGCGATAACCGCATTCTTTTGCGCAAGTTCCATGCGCGTTTCTCCCGGTTTTCTGTTTGCACCGGCTGTGACGATGATGATATCGCAGTCCCTGACCTGCTCATAGCCGCCGGAATGAATGTACATTTCCCCCATAAAGCTGAGACCATGAGCGATATCCATTGCCTCACCTTCGGCTTTGGGTGCATTGGCGTCGATCAGTACAATTTCAGATACTAATTTTTTCATGGCGAGGGCATACGCTGCTGCCGCCCCTACAAAACCAGCACCGATAATCGCGATCTTAGACCTATTTGTGATCATCCGATTCACTCCTATCATACCATATTTTGTTCTTATCCTCATCCTCACCGTACTCCATTATACTCTATCTGCCCCGCGAAGTCCATCTTATTTTTTTGAATTTTGGACCTTTTTGTTATTTCTTTCACATTTCCTCTTTTTTCGATAATTCATGCAGAATATTTTGAAGCGTTTTTGTCTATTTTGTACAGCACTGCGCGTTTCTTTTTTAGTATGATAGTTTTTTAAACTTCTATTCGAAAGCAAACGCTCTCATATTTCAAAAATGTTCTTCATATCCTGTGGAAGCTCCGCCTCAAAGAATAATTTTTTGCCTGAAATAGGATGATAAAACGCCAGCTTCCAGGCATGCAGCGCCTGCCTTTCAATTGGCACTCCCTGCTCTCTGCCGTATAGCCAGTCCCCCAGAAGCGGACAACCGATATGAGCGAAATGTACCCGGATTTGATGGGTTCTTCCGGTCTCCAGGCGGATTTCAGCAAGCGCAAACCCACCCGACTGCTTTAAAACCCGATAATGGGTAACTGCTTCCTTTCCATCCGGTGCCACAACTCGTTTCAGAACACTGTCATCCGCGCGTTTAATGGGAAAACGCATTGTCCCCTCCGACGGGTTTGGAATACCGTCCGTGATGGCCAAATAAGTTTTCTCAATTTGTTTTTCTTTCATCTGACGAACCAGCAAAGCATTGGCATGCTCGTTCTTTGCCAGAATCATAAGCCCCGAGGTCTGCCTGTCCAGGCGGTTGACAGCCCGGAACATATGATATTCCCCTTTTTGTCTGAAATAGTAAGCAAGTGCGTTTGCAAGGGAGTGCAGATCGCTTTTTCGAGAGGAATGAACCGCCATGCCCGCCGGTTTACTGACCACAATCAAATCCGCATCCTCATAGACGATTTTAAATTCGGACTTTACCGGAATCACATGGGCGGATCCCTCCCGCTCTGTCAGCACAATTTTCAGCAGGTCACCGGTCTTTACCGGATCCACTGTCCGCGCCGGACAGCCGTTTAACAGAATACCCTGCGTGTGCTTCAACCGTTTGATCAGAGTGCCGGAAACCCGCAGTTCTTCCCGCAGTACCTTAAGCACCTTTCCGCCGTCATATCTTGCAGGGACAATAACTTGCAGGCTTCTTTTACCATCTGTCATAGCGGATTCTGTCCTCGTCAAAACGTTCCTCCTGCACCTTCTCCTCTGCCGGATAACCGACAGAAACCAGGGTGAGCGGAACAATATAATCCGGAAGCCCCGTCAGCTCAGAAATTGCTTTCATCCGTTCCTGCCGTGGATAAATTCCCAGCCAGCAGGCACCGAGCCCCAGACTGACTGCCTCCAGCAACATGTTTTCCGTTGCCGCCGCTCCGTTTATTGCAAGATAGCCCAGCTGATCTTCCAGGCGGTAATCCCCGCAGATCAGAATGGCACAATCCGCTCCGGTGAGCATGGAAGCATACGGATGAAATGCTGCAATCTTTTCAAGCATCTCCCTTTCTCTTATGACAATAAAATGCCATGGCTTCTTATTTCTCGCACTGGGCGCAGCCATAGCCGCCCGCAGCAACTGTTTCGTTTTTTCCTTTTCCACCGGCTTTCCGCTGTATTTTCGGATACTTGCCCGCTTAAAAATCTCTTTCATATGACGTTATCCATCCTTTCACCGTTTGGCAATAATAGTATAAGTATACCACAAATTTTTACGAAAGTCGATCTTTTCGAGCTTTCAAATTTTCAAACCATTTGACAGAAAAATGGCAGTTTGATAAAATAAAAAGAAAGCATTCTATTTACTGAGGTGTTTTCATTGAAAAAATATTTCAAAAAATATATATGGCTTTTCCTGCTCTGCCTTGCCTTTCTGACCGGCGAAGCGCTCTGTGATCTCCTGCAGCCCCGCTTTATGGCCAATATCGTGGATGACGGAATCGCCCAAAATGACATGTCCGCGGTTTTCAGGCTTGGCGGCTTTATGCTTCTGATCGCCGGAGTCGGCGCGGTCTGCGCTTTAAGCCGCAATTATCTGGCCAGCACGGTCTCCCAGAAATTTGCCAGCGCTCTCCGTTCGGATTTGTTTCAAAAAATCATCCATCTTTCTCTTTCAGACATCGATCGCTTTGACCGCGGCTCTCTCATTACCCGGCTGACCAACGACGTTACACAGATTCAGCAGTTCGCCAACGGATTGATGCGTATCTTTTTCAAGGCGCCTGTTATGTGTATCGGTTCCATTGTCATGATGATAACCCTCTATCCGTCCGTCTCCACGGTCATCCTTGTGATGGTGCCGGTGATTCTTTTTCTGATCTATCTGAGCATTAAAATAGGATATCGTTATTTTTACCGTGTCCAGCTCGCGGTGGACCGTATGAACAGCGTTGTGCGGGAATTTCTGTCCGGTATACGCGTTGTCCGCGCGTTTCATAACGTTTCCGCAGAGAAAAAACGTTTTCTGGCCGCAAATGAGGAGATGGCAGATTCCCAGACCAAAGCGATGCAGGTGATGGCTTTCTTTTCCCCGGCGATCGCGCTGACCGTCAACCTTTCCATCGTTGCCATTCTTTGGCTCAGCGGTTTCCGTTTTCAAGCTGTCGAGGTCGGAAAAGTCATGGCGGCAGTCAATTATATGACCCAGATGCTGCATGCTTTCGGCATGATCTCAAACATCTTCAATATTTTTGTACGCGCCAATGCGTCCTATACCAGAATACAGGAGGTTTTGACAACCGGCGATGCCATCTGCGCAAATCAAAAAGACGCTGTTTTCTCCATTGAAAAAGGAGGAATTGCTTTTCAAAACGTATCCTTTTCCTATCACAAAAAAGCACAGCGAAAAGCCCTTGACCACATCAGCTTTACCGCAAATCCCGGTGAGACAATCGGGATCATCGGTTCAACCGGTTCCGGAAAAACAACGCTTGCCAATTTGATGATGGGCTTCTATCAACCGGATGAAGGGGATATCCGGATCGGCGGGCAAAGCCAAAAGGAAATTTCCCAAAGGCTTCTTCGTGAAAACATCTCCTTTGTCCCCCAAAAGAATCTGCTTTTCACCGGCACAATAGCGGAAAACATCCGATGGGGCAAGGAGAATGCCTCCGAGGAGGGACTGAAAACAGCTGCCCGGATTGCCTGTGCAGATTCCTTCATTGAAAAACAGCCTAGAGGTTATGGCACCATGATTGGTCAGGGCGGCGTCAATCTGTCCGGCGGGCAGAAACAACGTCTGGCAATCGCGCGGGCGGTGATCCGAAACACAGATATCCTGATTCTGGACGACTGCACCAGCGCAGTGGATGCGAATACGGAAAAGAAAATCCGGCGTTCTATTCGGGAATATCAAAAGGATGCAATCCGTTTTATCATCTCGCAAAGGATCATTTCAGTGATGAATGCAGATAAAATACTTGTATTGCATGACGGAAAGATAGCCGGTCAGGGAACGCATGCCAATCTGCTTGCATCCTGCGAAATCTATCAGGCAATTTACCATTCACAGATTTGACGGGAAAGGAGGAAATGCCGTGCCGAACAGCAAATCAACTGAAACCTTTTCCAGAATGCAGCAGATGAACCGCCCGGGAAGAGGCGGACGGAACCGGATTGTGGAAAAGCCCAAAAATATGAAGGGAACCTTAAAGCGAATTTGGGAATACTTCGGGTCAGAACGCAAAAAGCTTCTTCTGCTTTTTGCACTGGTTATCTTAACCGCTCTGATCGCTCTCAGCGTTCCGTATCTGATTGGGAAAAGCGTGGATACCATTCCGGCTTTTCAAAACCAAAGTCAGCTTCTCATCCTGCTTCTAATTTTATTAGCCTCCGCCTACGTTTTGGATTTTGCCCTTAATTTTTTCCAGAACTATATGATCGCGGCAATCTCGCAGAAAATTGTGAAGCAGATGCGAAAAGCGCTGTTTGACAAGTTTCAGCTGCTGCCAGTCTCTTTTTTTGATACCCGCTCCCACGGTGAGATTATGAGCCGTGTGACCAATGATATCGACAATATCTCCAGCACGATCAGCCAGTCTACTATTCAGCTGATGTCCATTGCGATTACAGTGACCGGTTCTCTTTTCATGATGCTTGTCTTAAATCCCGTTCTGACAGCGGCCGGTCTCATCACGCTGCCGCTTGTTATTCTGCTCACCAAAGCGGTGACAAAACGCACAAGTGTACTGTTTAGGGAGCAGCAAAAATTCCTTGGGATCATCAACGGGCAAATGGAGGAAAGCATTTCAGGCATCCATGTGGTAAAGGCTTTCAACCGGGAAGAACATATTATACAGGATTTTGAAGAAAAGAATGAACGTTTGCGGAAGGTGTCCACAAAAGCTTTGCTTTGGACCGGCTATATGATGCCCATGATGAACGTCATCAACAATCTGGGCTTTATTGCCGTATCCGTGACTGGCGGCGCCTTGGCGGTTGCCGGAAGGATCACACCCGGCGTGATCTCCAGTTTTCTGACCTATACGAAGCAGTTTACCCGTCCTATTAACGAGATCGCCAATGTATATAACACGCTCCAGACTGCCGTAGCGGGAGCGGAACGCGTATTTGAAATTATGGATGAGGACGAGGAGACGAAGGATGCCCCGGATGCAAAAGAGCTGAAAGACATCCAGGGGGATATTGTCTTTGAAAAGGTCTGTTTCGGCTACAACAAGGAAAAGCAGATTCTAAAGGAAATATCACTGCATGCTTTGCCGGGCTCCACGGTTGCCCTGGTTGGACCTACAGGAGCCGGGAAAACTACTATCATCAACCTGTTAACGCGGTTTTACGACATTCAAAGCGGCTCCATCCGCATCGATGGAATCGACATCCGGCATTTTACCCGGACCAGTCTGCGCAGGGCTTTCAGTATTGTTTTGCAGGACACTTACTTATTCACAGGAACTATCCTGGAAAATATTTCATACGGTAGCAGCGGCAAAAGCAAGGAGGAAATCATGGCGGCGGCCAGACTGGCGATGGCGGATGAATTTATCGAGAAGCTCCCGGACGGATACAATACCCGGCTGAAAGAGAGCGGAAACAATCTGAGCGAAGGTCAGCGCCAGCTGATTGCCATTGCAAGAGCCGTGCTGTTAAACGCTCCGATTCTAATTCTTGACGAGGCAACCAGCAATGTGGATACCATGACGGAACTGAAAATCCGCAAAGCAATGAAGAACCTCTCCAGCGGAAAAACCAGCTTTGTTATCGCACACCGTTTAAGCACCATTATTGATGCGGATCTCATTCTGGTGATCGATGACGGCCGTATTATGGAACAGGGAACCCATGACGAACTGCTTGCCAAAAAGGGTGCGTACTACAAAATGTATTCCAATCAAATCAGCAACATTCAATAAGGCATTTTTCTTGTGAAACAGAAGAGCGAAATGGTTCCCGCTGCAGAATTTTGCTTTTCTGTATATGAAAAGAAAGCTGTCCCTGTCATCATACCAGACAGGGACAGCTTTATTTCATCAATTCCTCATTTTCTTTTGTCAGAAGTTTTATCCGATGCACCGATTTATAATCCATTCGGAATCCGGGGATCTCTTTTTCAAAGGCTTTCAGCAGCAAATCCGGATTCAGATTTCTCTCACTGCCCGATGCCAGCTTCAGCCTCAGCATAAGGCTTTCCGCTTCCTCTTCGATCGAAAAATCAAAGAGAAGCGGTTTGATATTAATTTCCTTCAGGCCCTTTTTGGTTTTCTTTTCCACAGGAATTACTTCTCTGTTCAGTACGTTAAGGAGTGCTTCTTTGGGCTGATTACACTGCAGCGTTACTTCATAAGCCGCCGCATACAATTCCTTGAATTTCGGCGCAAGCTCATCTGTCACTTTTAAAATTTCAATGCCCTCTGGAGCAGCCGCGTTCAGTTTATCCTTTATTTCATCAAATGTACACTGCTCCTCCATCTGAAATTCCGCATACTCGCCGTCGGAGGTCACCCCCACCGACAAGGGCTGTGCAAAAGTCAAAATGATATGCGGGTTAAACCCCTGCGTATAGGAAACCGGTAATCCGCTCCGCATCAGCATTCGGTTAAAGGTGCGCATCAAATCCAGATGGGAGACATACTTTGCCTCGTAGCCTTTGGAAAACTGTATTCTGACATTCATCATTGTTTTTTTCCTCCCTCATCACAGAAGGCAAATTTCGTCATTCCGCATCCGCTGCATTTTTCCCGGCAGTTCGGAGTAACCGCTGCCTGTTTTGCCTTTTCATTCTCCTTTTTTAAAAATTCTTTTGTAACGCCGACATCAATGAAATCCCACGGCAAATTCTCATCATAGGAACGCTGCCGATGATTATAAAAGGTGTAGTCGACACCGTTTTCTTCAAATGCTTCCATCCATTTATCATATTTAAAATGCTCATGCCAGCCGTCCAGCCTGCACCCCTTTTGGTATGCGGACAGAAGCACTTTTCCAAGCCGCCGATCCCCTCTGGCAAAGACCCCCTCCAAAATGGAGAGATTGGAATCATGCCAGTTGTACACAATTTTTTTGGATCGCATTTCATTTCGCAGCAGTTCCTGTTTCTCTGTCAATTCTTCCATAGTGTCCTGCCTTGCCCACATAAACGGTGTGAATGGTTTCGGAACAAATGAGGAGGTACTCACGGTGATACGCAGGCCGCGGGGACGTTTTTCCGGAGGCACTTTATAATACTGATCCTGTGTTTTATAGGCCAGATCCTTGATACCCAGCACATCCTCGTTTGTCTCATAGGGGAGCCCGATCATAAAATACAGCTTGATGGTACTCCAGCCATTGGAAAATGCCAGATACGAGGTGTTGAGCAAATCTTCCTCTTGAACATTTTTATTGATAACGTCTCTTAAGCGCTGTGTTCCGGCTTCCGGCGCAAACGTAAGTCCGCTTTTTCGAACCGCCTGTGCTTTTTTTGCCAGCTCCAAATCAAAATTGTCCACCCGAAGAGAGGGCAGGGAAAAATTAATTTTATTCTTCTGCGTATAGTCCATAAGCTTGTCCGTCAGTTCTTTTAACTCTTTATAATCGCTGGTGCTCAGCGACGCTAAGGAAATTTCATCGTATCCCGTACAGCTGAGGGAATGCTTGGCGATATCCACCAGATGGTCTGCACTCCGTTCTCTTACCGGACGGTAAATAAATCCGGCTTGGCAAAAGCGGCATCCCCGGATACAGCCCCGGAAAATCTCCAATGCCACCCTGTCATGTACGATTTCCGTATATGGCACCATGATCTTTTCCGGATGCACCACTTTATCCAAATCAGCGATCAGCCGTTTTCTCACAATTTCCGGTGCTCCGTCTTTTGCAATGCGCCTTTTGATCGTGTTGTCCTCATTGTACTCCACCTCATAAAAGGCAGGCACGTAAACGCCTTCAATTTTTGTCAGCGCTCTTAAGTATTCGATGCGCGGAAGAGCCGCTTTTTTCCAGTCACGGTAAGCCGCCATGACCTCACAGATCACTTCCTCCCCCTCGCCTACCATAAAGAAATCAATAAAATCAGCAAGCGGTTCCGGGTTCACCGCACAGGGACCCCCGGCACAGACAAAGGGATCTCCGTCTCCGCGCGCTTCTCTGGTCAAAGGTACCTTTGCCATATCCAGCATGGCGAGGATGTTGGTATAACTCATCTCATATTGCAGGGTAAAACCCAGAATATCAAAGCAAGCGAGAGAATCTTGCGATTCCAGTGCAAAAAGAGGAATGTTCCGTTCTTTCAAAATGGCTTCCATGTCTACCCAGGGCATAAAGCTCCGTTCGCACCACACATAATCCAAATCATTCAGCACCTGATATAAAACACGCAGTCCAAGATGGGACATACCTATCTCATACGTATCGGGAAAGCAGAAGCAAAAACGAACGTCTGTTGTATTCTTATCTTTCTTTACGCTGTGAAGCTCATTGCCCGTATACCGTGCCGGCTTCTCCACATTGCAAAGTATTTTCTCTATGGAAAGGTTTTTCATCCAATACCTCCAAAATTTCATAATATATTTATTTTATAATATTTTTGACTCTTATGCAACTGTTTTCCTGATAAAACAATATCAATAAAATATGGCAGGGAATTTTTTGTTCCCTGCCATTGTTTTATGCACTTTTCACTTTTACTTTTTTATAGACCTCCTGAACCGCGCGGGCAGCAATAAACAAGAGAATGCTTTCAAACGGCCATAAAATCAGATTTTTCCAAGCCCGTACGGGCAAAAGCGCCATAATAGCGTCTCCTTGAAGGATGGACAGCCACAAAGTATTTAGACAGATATTACAGATAAAATTCACCAGGCCTTTGGCAAGAAAAGCACGGGGAAGGCTTACTTTTCTCTGATAAAAGACCATACCGTAAATCAATCCGGCAACCATGGCGGTCAGTGTAAACCCTGGGAAATATGCACCACGCGGGTTAAACAGATAGGACACCACTTCCGTCACAAGGCCTGCTGAAACGCCCATCACAGGGCCGAACAGCATGCCAATCAGCGCGGAAGTAAGAAAACCGATTCCAATCCGAAGCTGAGGCATCAGCTGAATGCTAAAGCGATCCAAAACCAAGTTCAGTCCAATTAGCATGGCGGTCAGCATAAGGGCTCTTAATGTTTTACTTTCTTTTGCAGAGTCAGAAAAACATGCAATTATTTTTTGCATAAAAAAAACACCTCCTAAAATATTTGTTGCTACATTTTAAGAGGAGTCCTCTTTCGATGCAGCAGCGGGATGCGACATTTGCACCGCAAACCGTTTTTGAAAACCGTTCTTCGTTCAGCGGCAACTCCCCGTCCGACTGACACTTTACGCGCAAACATCTACTCTGCTTTGAATATTCAATTCTTTTTTATTATATCATCTTTTTCCGATATTGCAATAGGCAAATTACACAGTTTTTAATCTGTCAATCTCAGTCTGTTCTTCTGTTTTTCCAGAATACCGATAAGGGGGATTCCTAAAACATAGGTCACAGCCATTTCCGTAAAACCGATAGAGCCAATGGAAAACAGTAAAGTTGCTTCCGACGGCGCAAGCAAATACAGATATGTGCCCACGATCAAGGCGTTGAAAATGACCGGCGGCAACGGCACCAGCCACTTATGTTTTCTTAAAAGATAAGAACATACCGCTGCAAGCAGGGTCGCCAACGTTCCGAATATGATATCTACCAATCCAAACCCTCCGATACAGTTTGCAAGCAGGCATCCGGCAGCTAATCCAGGCACAGCACTTAGAGTAAACATAGGCAAAATAGTCAGAACCTCCGAAATACGGAATTGTACAATACCAAAACTAATCGGCGCCATCAGCAGAGTCAGAGCGGCATACAATGCTGCGATCAAAGCGGTTTTTGTGATAAATCTAATTTTTTTGTTTTGCATGATATCTCGTCTCCTTGTTTTTTAACAGTATCCGTAAATCCTTCCAGCAAAAAACCTCCGCCATACAGGCAGAGGTTTTCATATACAATAAAATAACATATCGAAAAATTCGAAAAATGAAAAATATGTCAAAGCCCGTAGTTTTGTTTTGAGACAGGATGGTCACGAACTGTCTGTTATTCTTTTCCCAGAAATTATACAATAAATTGTTTTCCTTGTCAAGAAATTTCTGATGCATCCTGACACAAAAAAGAAGAGAGGAATTCTCTCTTCTTTCTATAACCGCAATTTATACCTTTATTTTATATTCATACTATTGTCTTTCAGAACGACATCATGCGAACCGCCTTCCACGATACTGGTGGAGGATACACGGGTAATCTTTGCTTTTTTCTGAAGCTCCGGGATCGAGAGCGCGCCGCAGTTGCACATTGTAGAACGCACTTTATTCAACGATTGCGTAACATTGTCTTTCAAGCTTCCCGCATAGGGCACATAAGAGTCAACTCCCTCTTCAAAAGACAGCTTTTTCGCTCCGCCCATGTCATAGCGCTGCCAGTTTCTTGCACGGTTGGAGCCCTCGCCCCAATACTCTTTCATATAATTTCCGTTGATATTCACTTTATTGGTTGGGCTCTCATCAAACCGCGCGAAATATCTGCCCAGCATTACAAAATCCGCTCCCATTGCCAGAGCAAGTGTAATGTGATAATCATGTACAATTCCTCCGTCGGAACAGATTGGAATGTAGACACCGGTTTCCTCAAAATATTCGTCACGCGCTTTTGCCACCTCGATCACCGCTGTAGCTTGTCCTCGTCCAATTCCTTTTTGCTCTCTGGTAATGCAGATAGAACCGCCGCCGATGCCGATTTTAATGAAATCCGCCCCTGCTTCTGCCAGAAAACGGAATCCTTCTCTGTCCACAACATTCCCGGCGCCAACCTTAACGGTATCGCCATAATTTTTGCGGATATAGTCGATGGTTATTTTCTGCCATTCGGAAAAACCTTCCGAAGAGTCAATACAGAGCACATCAGCCCCGGCTGCTACCAAAGCGGGAACTCTTTCAGCGTAATCGCGGGTATTGATGCCGGCGCCAACTACATAACGCTTTGAACTGTCAAGCAATTCATTTTCATTTTCTTTATGGGAATCGTAGTCTTTGCGGAAAACCATGTATTTCAATTTCTGTTCTTTATCAATCAAAGGCAGGCAATTTAACTTGTGATCCCAGATAATATCATTTGCTTCCTTCAATGTAGTGGTATCACTTGCACAGATTAAATCTTCAAATTCCGTCATGAAATCTTTTACTTTTGTATGTAAAGGCATTCTGGTGATACGGTAATCCCTGCTTGTCACAATTCCCAGAAGCTTTCCGTTTGCTGTGCCATCCTCCGTTACTGCCACGGTGGAATGCCCTGTTTTCTCTTTTAAAGCTAAAATATCCGCCAAGGTATCCTCTGGTTGAATGTTGGAGTCACTGGTGACAAAACCCGCTTTATATCCTTTTACCTTAGCAACCATCTGCGCTTCGCTTTCCACAGACTGGGAACCATAGATAAACGATATCCCTCCTTCTTTCGCCAAAGCAATCGCCATTTTATCTCCGGAAACCGACTGCATAATAGCGGAAACCATCGGAATATTCATAGTGATTGCACTCTGTTCCCCTTTTTTAAATTTTACAACAGGGGTTTTTAAATCTACGTTAGCGGGAATACATTCCGAAGAAGAATAACCGGGCACCAACAAATATTCGCCAAACGTATGAGAAGCGCCTTCAAAAAAATACGCCATATTCAACTCTCCTTATTAGATATTTTCCTATTATAATATCATAACAAACGGCCAAAAGCAAGTAATTTTGTATTTTTTAATTCATCCAAAAACCTGTTTCCAAAAGCAAAGATTACAAATTCATCAGATCTCATTTTCAAGGAAGCCGCTTACACAAAGCGTCCGGGGATTAATCAATATCACTTTGCAGCCACGTTCAGCCGCGAACTCAATTGCTTGTTTGTTTTCATCCGGTATCGTTTCATCAAAAAAAGCTACTACATATTTCGTCCGCTTCACGATATATTCATTGCATTCTAAATAAGAGCATTTACACTTTTCTTTGTGAACAAGCTCTCTTGTATTACATCGTTTCAGGATATAATGATATTCCCTGCGTTCTGCTTCTGTCCATTTCTTTTCATGATCGGGATAAGGAAGCACGGCAGTCAAATTGAATACATATTGGCTGCACAGATCATGTACGCTCTCAGCAGCCCACAAGCTGACTCCTTGGTTCATGCATATATAATAATTTGATACCTCATATTGAATGGCCAAATGATCAACTATCTTTTCCAACACCTTTTTGACTTTTTTGATATATCTATGGTTTGCACTCTCCTTTGGCGGTTGGTACCCTAAAAAAGAACAGGAGTAATCTTTGTTACCCAGCCTATTGCTTACCAAATGGATCGTCTTTACAATGTTATGATTTTTTCGCAGCATTCGTGCCCCTCCGTCAATCGGCATGTTCTTTATTTTTTCTGTTTCTGCTTATACACAATGAAATTAATTATACTTCAATATTTTTCTAAAATCAAGATATTTTTTCCATGCAATTCTTTTTTATTTTATTATATTTCAATCAGTTAAATAATGTATGTTTTTCTGGTTTGCAAAAGTAATATAATACCGCACGCCTCATGCGAGGCGTGACCAAGCGGCAACGATCAAAGATTTTGATTACGCTAAATTTCAATCCACACGCCTCATGCGAGGCGTGACCAGAAGGAGGTGGTGTCATGTGTTGTTATAAACAGATTTCAATCCACACGCCTCATGCGAGGCGTGACATAATAACAGACAAGCCCCTGTACCGTCAAAAGATATTTCAATCCACACGCCTCATGCGAGGCGTGACAAAATCGGTTTCGGAGGATATGATAATTCCTCCATTTCAATCCACACGCCTCATGCGAGGCGTGACATGTTTCTCCGATGTATGACAGCAAATCTCCATCAATTTCAATCCACACGCCTCATGCGAGGCGTGACGCAAATCATTTATTTTTCGGATTTTAACTATGGATTTCAATCCACACGCCTCATGCGAGGCGTGACCGGTATCCCGCTCGATTCGGACGATTTGCTTGTATTTCAATCCACACGCCTCATGCGAGGCGTGACCTCCATCCGCGCTATGATCAAAAAGATGTGTGGAAATTTCAATCCACACGCCTCATGCGAGGCGTGACGCATTGCAGAATTCCGGGTTTGGCATAAAGCGCATCATTTCAATCCACACGCCTCATGCGAGGCGTGACATCAACTTTCCCGTTGTTTCCTTTTTGCAAAAATATTTCAATCCACACGCCTCATGCGAGGCGTGACCAACAAATCACAGTATGAGCATTGAGGACGTTTTGATTTCAATCCACACGCCTCATGCGAGGCGTGACTAAGACAGTTTGTGTTGCAAAATCTGTAACCATCGATTTCAATCCACACGCCTCATGCGAGGCGTGACCACATTTAGCGATGTCAGACGCATTATAACTCATAACATTTCAATCCACACGCCTCATGCGAGGCGTGACACTTGTACTCTTGCTCCGTCTTAGATATCTCTTTCTATTTCAATCCACACGCCTCATGCGAGGCGTGACATAATAGCAAGTTTTCCTCCATATTTATCTTCTGATTTCAATCCACACGCCTCATGCGAGGCGTGACGAAACTCTTTCATGCCAATCATACAATCTTCATTGTATTTCAATCCACACGCCTCATGCGAGGCGTGACATGTGATAGACCCCTTTGACATACCGGACGACTGATTTCAATCCACACGCCTCATGCGAGGCGTGACTTATTTTCCGTTCGATGGCGAATACATTCCTTGCAATTTCAATCCACACGCCTCATGCGAGGCGTGACGAAGGCATGCGTGTCACTCATTGGATACCCATACCATTTCAATCCACACGCCTCATGCGAGGCGTGACTTTACTTTTTTCGAGATATTTTTCATTGGTTTCTCTATTTCAATCCACACGCCTCATGCGAGGCGTGACCTTTGGAGAAACAGAGATTGGGAAGGTACAAGGCAATTTCAATCCACACGCCTCATGCGAGGCGTGACCTTGTAAGCGATTATTGCTGTTATTAGAGCTAACAGCATTTCAATCCACACGCCTCATGCGAGGCGTGACATATACGCAAGATACTCATCCGACAACCAGACAGAGATTTCAATCCACACGCCTCATGCGAGGCGTGACTTGGAAAATCCTCTTTTAATGCCATCCTTAAAAATATTTCAATCCACACGCCTCATGCGAGGCGTGACTCATGGCTTGCTTTTTCTGTTCCTCCAAATCCGGTATTTCAATCCACACGCCTCATGCGAGGCGTGACGCCCGGAGTAAGCAAAGTGACGTCCTTTAAACTTTTTCAATCCACACGCCTCATGCGAGGCGTGACTGAATTAACACAAATAGAAGCCGATAAACATTGTTTTCAATCCACACGCCTCATGCGAGGCGTGACTCTCACGGTTTTGCAACACAAGCAAAAGCGGAGGTTTTCAATCCACACGCCTCATGCGAGGCGTGACACGGGAAGGATGACCGCCTGTATAATCTGTCAAGGATTTTCAATCCACACGCCTCATGCGAGGCGTGACGCAAATCGTCAACATTGATTGCTTATCGCTTGCAGTTTTCAATCCACACGCCTCATGCGAGGCGTGACCCTCACAGTTTTATAGCTGTGGGGGCTTTTTCTATTGTTTTCAATCCACACGCCTCATGCGAGGCGTGACTAAATCACCTCGATTAATTATACCAAAAACAACCATTTTCAATCCACACGCCTCATGCGAGGCGTGACTTGGATAATGAGACTTGTTCCCTAAGTAAAGTTTTTTCAATCCACACGCCTCATGCGAGGCGTGACAATGATGGATGAAACAACCTATATGACGGCAGATTTTTCAATCCACACGCCTCATGCGAGGCGTGACGCATACACAAGGCATTGATTTATCGTATCGGTCTTTTTCAATCCACACGCCTCATGCGAGGCGTGACTGCATCAAAGCGTTTGCCCGGTTCTGCCCGATTTTTTTCAATCCACACGCCTCATGCGAGGCGTGACATATCAGGCTGATATATGTTTTACCAGAACGAACCTTTTCAATCCACACGCCTCATGCGAGGCGTGACCATTTTATACCAAAGCAATTGTGATGACGCGGGCATTTTCAATCCACACGCCTCATGCGAGGCGTGACTTTGATGGTAGTACAATATCTATCCACAAAAAAGTTTTCAATCCACACGCCTCATGCGAGGCGTGACTCATAACTGTAAAATAACAGATAAGTGTTTTCATTTTTTCAATCCACACGCCTCATGCGAGGCGTGACTTTAATGTAAGTGTTGATTATCTCTTAGGGAGATTTTCAATCCACACGCCTCATGCGAGGCGTGACCCGGTATAAATCATAATAAGGATATACCCGGAAAAATTTTCAATCCACACGCCTCATGCGAGGCGTGACCCAATTCAGATAAATAAATTAATACTATCTCTGATTTTTCAATCCACACGCCTCATGCGAGGCGTGACTCGCACATCATTGTTTTCCAATCGGCAGATTTCCTTTTCAATCCACACGCCTCATGCGAGGCGTGACCGGCTTGCATGTGGATTTGGATGAGACTGACGATTTTCAATCCACACGCCTCATGCGAGGCGTGACAAATTGAAATCAACTGGCCGGAATATGTCAGAACTTTTCAATCCACACGCCTCATGCGAGGCGTGACAAAGCAAATCTGGATTATGAAACAAAAGAATATTTTTCAATCCACACGCCTCATGCGAGGCGTGACCTGATGTGGCGGAGGTTGTACATGGGGAGTGGCTATTTTCAATCCACACGCCTCATGCGAGGCGTGACTAATCCACCGCATAGCTTCCGGGGGACACAGGCATTTTCAATCCACACGCCTCATGCGAGGCGTGACAGCAAATATATACAAATTTCACCCTGATTTTTATTGAAAATATATAAAAATCAATTTGTAAATATTTCAATATGTTATTTTATTGCATTTTTTGAACCATAAGTATGCGATTTTCTGCGTTTTTCTTTTCATTTTCGGTGCGAAACCTCCGGCATTTTTCTGTGTGCTTCCGGTTCGCACAATCATACAAGGGTTTTCTCGGAGTGTGTTAAGTGAATTGGATAAAATCAGTCGACAGTCAGTTTTGCCATATTTTTCATAGAAAACGTTTCAATATGGAGGATTTCCCCTCACCATTCCATGTTTTGAAAAGGTAGAATGCGCCGCCGTAGGATGTCCGTGATCTTTTCCTTCAAGTTCCCATCGGACACTACCGTTTCTTTAAAGTATCAACGGATCCGTTACATCAAAGGAAGGTTTGCTGCCAATATGCTCCACCTTCGTCTGGTACCGGTTTCCGAGATAATAAAAGCGAAGACTATCCGACTGCGGATCGATCAACTGCTCCAGCTTATGCTTCACCATTTTGCACTGTGCCGCATCCAAAACACATTCAAAAACAGAATTTTGCACCCTCTGACCGTAATTGACACACTGTTTTGCGACTTTTCGCAGTCGTTTTCTTCCCTCCGGCGTCTGCGTGTTGACGTCATAGGTGATAACTACAAGCATTGTTTCCTCCTATTTCCACAAAAAAGGCGGATAGCCGTCCAGATCGCCGCGCAAGCTTCTTGCAAGAAGCTGTGCCTGAATATACGGCACCAAGCCCCAGGAAATCTTCTGCTTTAAAAACGGATGTGTCAAAGTCTCATTCTTTCGTTCCTGCCAGAGGGAAAGAATCTTTTTTCTCGTCTCATCCTCCATCATGACGGCTCCATTTTCCTGCTTTCGGAACCCCGCCGGCTTTATCTGCTGTTTGTTGATAAGCGACAGCACAAATCGATCTGCATAAACCGGCCGCAGTTCCTCCATCAAATCCAAAGCAAGGGAAATCCTGCCCGGCCTGTCCCGATGGAGAAAACCCACATAGGAATCCAGCCCTACGGTTTCCAATGCAGATGCCGTGTCATGAGCCAGCAACGTATAAACAAAAGATAACAGGGCATTCACCGGATCCGTGGGCGGTCTGCGGTTTCTTGTCTGAAAACAAAAGAATTCCTTCTGCTGGAGGATCATCTGGTCAAGCACGCCAAAGTACACCGAAGCCGCTTCGCCTTCCACTCCCCTCAGTTGTTCCGGATCAGCACATGAATCCACAAGGAAAAAAGAATTCTGCAGGAAAGAGGAAGCTTTCGTCAAGGGTTCTGTATCAAGCCGCATGGCATAGTCCCTCTTGGTGCGCTCTATGCTCCAGCGGGCATTGAACAACTTGCCTTTGATAAAATGTTTTGCATACCGTAAACTCTCTTCTTCCTTGTCGGAAGCCCGGTACTGCTCCTTTCGGAGCAGTACATTTCCATTGGTCTCCCCAGTTGCACGCGCCAAAAAACGTCCATGCATGGTCAGAAAGGTTAAAGCGATATTCCTCTTGACACAAGCACCCATCAAGGCGGGACTGGCGCCCACATAACCAAAAGCCACGATGCCCTGCAAATTGTGAAGCGGAATCCGCCCAAGCGTTTCCTCCTTTTTAGAAACGACAACGTTCTCCCCATCCAAAGAAAGATAGGCATCCGGTGTGGTGACATAGAGAATATTTAAAAGCTGTCTCATCTACCTGCCTCCTTTATGTACTGTTCCACGGAACCCGCGCTGTACAGCCACGGCATGCAGATATCCTCCAGAGAACAGGCTTTACACTGCTTTCCGGGCTTACTTTTCGGGGTATGGCCTCTTCGGAAATAGCCATGCATTTCCTCCAGCATGGAGCATACCTGCATCCGCAGAGTTTCATCCAGCTTCACTTCCTGCCGCCGCTTCGGCTCGCCGTAATACAGATATCCGATTTGAATTTCTTCACAGAGCAGCATTTCTTCCAGACACATTGCCTGACAGCAGAGCTGAAGCTCGTCCGCACGGTGTTCCTTGGGCTTTCCCCTCTTGTATTCCACCGGAACCGGGCGATAGCGCTCTTCCCTGCCGAAAAGCGAGACCCCGTCGGCGCTGCGGTGAAATTCAACCACGTCGCAGGCACCGCTGACGCCCAGTATTCTTGAAAAGACCGGAAGACCGCGCGCAATCAAAAGATTTCCCCGTTTCTCGATGAAGAAGGCGTCGTGCGCTTTTTCGTGCAGGATATGCCCCTCCACCGTGCGAAGATTTTCCTGCCATTGCTGTTCCAGATGGATCAGCGCCCACTGCCGGCGGCAGAAAGCGAAATGCTGAATCCCGGATAACTGCAGAAAATCCTCTTCCCTATATTCCATCGTATATTTCCGGCTCCAAGCCCTCCAGAGAAGCAAGGCTCATTTCCGCTTCCATTCCGTTCTGCCTTACAGTCAAACTCCGGTGTACCTTTGCCGAGGAATACTGCCCCAATTTGGAATTATGCCGCCACCAGTAAACTTTTAAGACCTCCATACTGCCGTCCGGACGCGCGGAGGAACAATCATTTTCAAACAGTGAGATCAGCGCTTCCCGGATCTTCTCCGCATCCTCCTCCGAGAAGCCGGTTTTCTCCGCCAGCTGGCAGTTGATGCTGCCAAAGGTTTTATAAATGCCGTATTCCACCCGATATTTTCTTCCCATGGTATCGGATGATTTTTTCTCTCCCGGCTCACTGTTGACGCTCTTGGTAATCTGCATGCTTGTGATATCCACCGGTTCCACACTCACCGCGGTCTGTATGGTGACAGGACCGCGCACGCCGACCGAAACCCCGTCTCCCTTTTTTCCTTTCGTGAAGGCAAACACCTGCCCAAAGGCGCGCACATCCATCCATTTTTCACAGGCCGCTTTGGCGTAAGCTTCTTTATCTTTTCCGGCAGCTTTCAGCTCCTCCGCCTTGGATGCACGTTCACTCAAGCTTTTGAAGCCGTCGTCCGCCCGTTCGTCCGACTGGACAAAAATGCTGCATCCCATATCCTGCAAACGGTTCCGCAGTTTCCGCTTCAGGCAGACATCGGATACCTCGCCATATCCCTCATAGGTCTCTCTGGGACGGTTTCCATTCAGCGGATCCCCGTTGGGGTTCGCCTTTTCCACACGAAAAACAACAGCAAAATCGATTTTGTTTTCTAAAACGCTCATTCTTCTATACTCCCTTTCTTCTCTTTATTTTCTTGTTTGTTTTGCATTCTGGCTTCCTTAAACGCTCTGCGCTGGCAGTGATAGCCGAGGAACACCAGTTCATCCAGCGGCGCTTTGCTCTCAAAATCCCCCGGCTGGAATAGATCGATGATCTCGTCCAGCTTATCTGTGTAAAGCGAATTGCCTGTTGCTTTTTGGTAAGAGAGATAGGGGCTAAGACAGTCTTCTATCACGCCCCAGGTCTTTACAGGCTTTCTGCGGAAAATTTCACGGAATCGTTCCGCCGCCGTGTCCCTCTGATTTTTCTGATTTTCCTGATTTTTCTGATGATACAGCGCATTTTCTTCCAGTTCCTGTGCCACTGCCAAAAGCCTGCCGAACAGATAACTTCGATCGGTTCTTCGTTCCTCCAACGCCATATTCCATTCCTCCTTATATTTATCAAATCTGAATTTTCGTATCATCGCACATGTGATACTCAAAGCTTTCTGAAACTTATTTTTCGCCTCTTCCTTTTTCTTGCCAAAAACACCTAGTCGGAAAATACGATTCACTGCCATCCGAAGGATATCTTCCGGCAAAGGTTTCCGGTCGGTTACACAGGGTAATAAACGTTCTATTTGAGATTTCAAAAGTTTCTTCATACTTTCCCCATGTTCATCTCCATACGCTGTCACACAGATGTCCCTTAAAGAAGGCGCGCCGACAAAGAAATATCCTTTGCTGTTTTCGTCCCCCTGCTTTTCCGACTTGTATTCAAGATACCAGCTGCAGGTATTATGCCAGTGCTCAATGTTATCCAAATAATCGGAGCCCTTCATCTTTTTATAGAATACTATGGAAAGCCGTCCCGTTGTCGCGGCCTCCAGAGCCATCACAACCACATCCGAGTGAATATCCAGTTCCTTGCGGTACCCTTTCACTGCCTTTTTCAGCTTTTTGCTGAATTCCCATCCGGTCTGAACAATCTCATGGAGTTCTTCCTCTGCATCCTTCTCCCATTCCTCCATTGCAACCTCCGCAGTTCCTTGAAAGGGAGAGGGAATCTTTCTTCCCTGCAGTTCCCATGCGACGATCACTTGTTCGCCGCAGTGAAACCCCTGGTTTTCCACCAGCCACCGAAGCGCCAAATGGGCTTTCTGCGAGGTTTCATAACCAATCGAAGCCACTTCCCTACTGTTTGAAAATCTTCCGTGGTAAGTAAACCCGGTGGGTTCATTAGAAGATATCAATTTTGCCTTATCTCCGATATGCCTTATTTTTGCTAGATGTTTGTCCGAACAGGGCATCCATTTTCCCGTCGCATAGCACAAATCTTTCTTCTGAACTGCTTTTTTTGATGTGTAGTAGGAAAGAAAACTCTCATAAACCATTGAATCCCGGTAAACTCTTGCCTCCCGATCCTCCGCCTTGCCGCTGTCGATCTCTACCCGAAAACGCACAAAGCTGTCCTTTTGGGAGATTTCCTCAATCTTATCATCCTTTAGTTTTCCATTTTCTCCAATCTGTAAAATTCCTGCTTCCAACAAATCGGTAATCACCCGTCCCTTTTTCAGATAGGTGTATATCGCTTGCACTTTCTGACAGGAGTAAGGAGATTCTGCCCAGTCTTTCAACTGTTCCAAGTAGGCATTATATTTTTTTGCATTGTCTTCTTTGGTATAGACCGCGTAATCCGCCGCAATATATTTTAGTTTGTCACAAAGAGGATGGGGAGAATCTCCGCTTGTTTTGCCTGCAGAATCCTCCGTCACCGGTATTACCGTCACAGCGTCATCTTTTGGGACAATCTCCGCGTTCCGGAACAATCCATCCCCATTCAGAACAATTTCAATCTGTGCATTCTGGGTGGAATGACCCATATGTAACAATTCGGTGCGGGGCTGAAACGTCAGTTTCTTCCCGAAACAGGCGTCATAGGTTTGACAGAGATCACTCATCCAGCTCAAAGTCATCACCTCCAAATTCTGCAAGACCGCTGAAATTCCCCAGTACTTCCCCAAACGGTTTCATTTCCATCTTGAAAAGCGGCCTGACAATCGTGCACTCCTCCGGGCGCGGAAAACGAATGACACCGTCCTTCATCACCGGCGTCCAGAACCGGGCGCTGAGCATTCCCTTTTCCTCCTCTTGTTTGACATCGCCGGGATAGGTAAAACCGTGAAACATAACGCCCAAGGGGATTTCTCCGCTTCCGTCATAACAGCTTTCCGCTTCTCCGAAGGTGCAAGGCTCCACATAGCCCTGACATTCCCGGGTTCCCAGATAGATGTCCCGCCGTCCTCCTTTTTGCAAGGAACGCTTTGCCATAAAATAGTGTTTGTTTTCGTTTCGGTCATGCGCCAGGTTCGGGCGGTTCTCATTCCACTCAAAATGAGCCTGCACTTCATAAGTCACATTGACTAAATAAGTATAAATAGATAAAGTGTTCGGTGTATCACTTTTCTTGTAAACCAAAGGCCGTATCCCCTTGGATTCTGATCGGATGGGATTCAACACCCGAACTTTGTCAACAACCCAGCGGAATGTCGGCTTCCAGTAGATGGACTCCGCAATGCCGACCAGAGCCTGATAAGTGGGAACCTGATAGGTAAATTTTTCTCCCCCCATCCGGTTTAACGGATCGGAAAACAGGGCGTAACGCCCTTCCAGCCGGAATGTAATGCTGTTCGCTTTTTCCATCGTCTTTCTCCTCCTTTTAATGAAGTAGTGCTTTTGCTTGTGATTCAGTCACCACCCCTTTCGTTTCATCGTAAAAGGTATCTTTCAGAATATAGATATCCAAATCCTCCAAGTATCGTATGCCGTCACCAATCGCTTGGAAATCGCTCGGTGAGAGATTAACCGTATACTGCTGTGCCTCCCGGAGAAGCTTCTTCAAATCTCCCAGTTCCTCCGTACTGCAAAGAGCCGCAATGATCTCCCGCCCTCTTTCGTAAGGGACAATCACCGGCTTGCCGTACTCCTCAATCGCGGCAAAAGCATCCCCGGCCGATTGGAAGGATTGCCTCATAAACATAGAAAACGGTTCTCCCTGCTGCGCCGCATAAGCCGCATAGCTGCCTGCATTGGCTCCCAGCAACTCTGAAAAGGTCTTGCCAGATGCTTCATAATCCAGCTTTTTCTGCTGTTCGGAAAAGTAATACAAAAAATATTTCTCCACCGCTTCCCGACAGAGCAGTTCTCCGCCGTATTTTTCCGGCGCGGCTTTTACCTCGTCAATCACACGTCTGGTCTGCTGTGCACCGATCTTGATATCCAGTAGCCCGTTCTCCAAATGTTCAAAATCCGGATTGACGATGTAAACAGGTTTGCGCTCTGTCTCCTGCCCATGACGGTTACATCGTCCCGCCGCCTGCACAATGGAATCCATCCCAGCAATGGCACGGAACACACATGGAAAGCTGATATCCACACCGGCCTCAATCAGCGCGGTGCTGACCACAATCAGCTTTTCTCCACTCTGAAGCTTTTGGCGAATCTCCTCAAATAACTTCCGACGATGCGCCGCACAGAGATAGGTGGTCAGACAATACAATTTATATTCCTCTGTGCTTTCCTTTAAGGCTTCATACAACAAGTGCACACTTTTTTTGGTATTCAGAACGATTAAGACGTTCTCAGCCTTCTCTTGCAGGACTCTTTCCGCCAAGACTTCCGGCGAATAGCCGTTTTTTCTTCTTTCGTCAATCAGTTTGGTGCGTTCAAACGCCTTGAAAATTTCCGCGTTCACGGTGCAGAGCTCCGGTTTTTCCGCTATGCGAAGCTTTTCCTCCGTTCCAATCCGATCCAGCATGGGCTGTGTCGCCGTGCAGAGAACCGATGTGGAATCACAGACGTTATGTAAAAAGTTCAATGTTCGAATGAACGGGTATACGGTGTGAAGAGGAACCTTCTGCACCTCGTCAAAAAGAATCACTGAATCGGCGAACTGGTGCGCCAAACGGTTATGTTTGGTGTTTTCCCCATAAAAAATATGGAGAAAGCCTACCATTGTGGTCAGAATAATCGGGGCATCCATCCGCTCGGAAATCAGCTCATAAAGCTTTTCTTCCTCATCGTCTTTCGCCTTCTTCTCCGTCATACTGCTGTGAATTTCCAACAGCATGCTGTCATCCCATCCCTCCGCGCCGGCTAATGCGTTTCGGATTTCCGACGCGGTCTGATCCAAAATGGACAGGTAGGGGATGATATAAAAGATATGCTTTTTCCTCTTCTGTCTGGTATGTTCCAGCGCAAACCGGAGGGAGGCAAGGGTTTTCCCCGAACCGGTGGGACAGCTCAAAGAATAAATTCCGGTTTCCCGGAAGGCCGCCTTCCAGCATTCCTCCGAAATAACGCCGCGCAGCTGGTAGATCTCCTGTTCTTTTTCACTTGCTCCGTCTCTAAGCGAAAAATCTTTTATATGTTCCTCCAGCCTTTCGGAAAGCGTGCTCCACAGCGCCTGATAATCCTCCTTCACGCTTGGCGTCCGCTCCATGTCAAAACAGGCGGCGTCCAGCCGGTCCGCGTCCAGCAGACAGCTGTGCAGTAATTTTTCAATCAGTCCACAATGAAACGCATTCTTTTTCACCTTCGGATAAACCCTTTTGAATTCTTCATATGCCTTTTCGTACAAAGCTTTAATCTCTGCTTCCGCTTTACAGAGAGCATGAAAATTTTCTTTTGCTTCCGCATAGAACAATTCCTCGTTGGGATAAAGACGCCCGCGGATGCCATCGTTCCCTTCCGGCGTCAGATAGTCCGGCAGTCCGCCGTGGTGTCCACAGAGAATCCCCGTAAGCATGTCCGCCGGAAGCGTGTGGATAGGACGCAATTTCTCCCACACATATCTTGCCCCAAGTGCAGAATGATTTCTCTTTTTGACTTTTCCATTGTTTTGGAATGATTCCAACAGGTATTCCTGCCACGCTTCGGTATACTTTCCCATGTCGTGAAGCAAGCCCAACAGTTCACCGCAGTGCTGCATACCGATTTTCGAGGCAAGCTGTCCGCACAGAACAGAAACCGAGCAGGAGTGCTTCTCCAAATACTGTTTTGAGCCATCCTTTGATATCCGTGCAAAAAATTTTTCTCTTTTTGATTCACCCATTTTTTTACCTCTTAAGCAAAAATACTATATATTACAATTATATCAAAAAAACCATAATATTCAATTGTAACCAGTTAGTTTCTTCCAGACATTTTTCGACATTTCTTTGCTTTTTGTCTTGTTATCAGCAATGCTTAAGTTTTTTTAATTTTCCTCCCACTGTGTTGACATACCAATTTATCTGCTTTACAATCGAAGGGAAAGGAGTTTTGTAATATGAAATGGAAAAGAAGTATTGCAGCGTTTTTGACACTGGCTTTGCTTACCTCCGTCCTGCCGGCAGCTTTTGCTTCCGACAGAAACGCGACACGCGGCGAGGTTGTGCAGGCCCTTTTAACAGCGGCAGACGACTACAATCCGTCGGTAAAGAAAACCGACATTATAAAAGGATACGGAGACGGTGAACTCCATGAGGAACGCCCGGTCACCCGCGCCGAAGCGCTTGTCATGCTGAAACGGGCATTCGGAGAATTGCCAGAACCCACCGGTCACAATGCCCGTGTAGCAATTCCCGCCGGCAGCTTTACCGATATACCAGACTGGGCGCAAACAGAACTTTCCGATGTCTTTGACGCCGGAATCGTTGCAGGAACGGCAGAAGGAATTTTTTCTCCTGATGAACCGGTGACAATCGAGCAGATGAATTTATTTATCAAGCGTGTTTATGCCCTGTTCGGCACAAATGAAAAAGACGATTTTTATGCAGCGGTAAACAGGAATGCTTTAAACGCCCTCACGATAAAACCGGGACGTACCATAGCAGGTACGTTATATGATTTAAATGACAATTCTGCCGCCCAGGTAAGCGAAATCATAAAGGAGGTTACGTCATCCGCTCACCCCAAAGGAACAAAGGAGCAGAAGATCGCAGACTTTTATAAAAACGTAAAAAACATGGATGCGAGAAACAAAGCGGGCATTACACCGATTAAAGAATATCTGGAGTTGATTGACACCGCAAAATCCGTCGGCGATCTGATTGATATTCAGAGCACTTTATCGGATGAAATCGGAGTCAACCCTTTTCTGTATTTCAGTCTTTCCATTGATATGAAAGACAGCACCAAATATATGCTGACCTTCGGAACAAGCAGTCCCTCTCTTCAAAAGGAGGTTTACATCGACAAGAATTCCTCTCAGACAAAAGCCTACATAAAATATATGGAAAAGCTGTTTGTTCTGGGCGGTGAAACAGCAGAGAACGCGGCTGTCCTGGCTGATAAATGCTTCGATATGGAAACCGTTTTGGCCGCTGCTATGATGAACCGGGAAGACTACGGCAATGTGGATAAGCTATATAATCTTTTCACCATGCAGCAGATTCAGGAGCTATTTCCGGAAATCGATATCGGCAAGGTATTCGGAAATTCGGGACTGTCAAAGACAGATCATATTGTTATTGCTGATGTGGGACTCACAAAAGCCTTCGCGGAATATTTCACCAATGAAAATACCGACAGTTTAAAGGCATATGCCAAACTAAGCCTGCTTGCCGGATGGGGCGGCGCCCTCAATCAGGAATTTATTGACGCTTCCGAGAAATTCAACAAAGAATTTCTCGGCACGGAAGGCAGTTATACGGAAGAGGAGCGTGCCGCTTTGACCGTGCAGAATACGATGCCGGATTATATTGGAGAAATCTATGCGCAAAAATATTTCACGGAAGAAGCAAAAAAAGACGTTGAAAAAATGGTGAAGGATATCGTTGCCGTTTACCGCAGAAGGATACAAAATATCCCTTGGATGAGCGATACAACCAAAGAAAAAGCAATCAACAAGCTGGATCATTTGGGGATAAAGATCGGATATCCTGACCATTGGGAGACCTATCTTGATTATGCTGACATAAAATCCGCAGAGGAAGGCGGTAGTTATTTTGAAAATATGCTCAGCATCCTTGCCGCTCAAAAGCAGGAAATCATCAACCTGCAAAACAAACCGGTAGATAAAACAAAATGGGCGATGTATCCGTTTACCGTAAACGCCTGCTATGTTGCCACTTCCAATGATATCACCTTTCCAGCGGCAATCTTACAGCCGCCCATGTATGATGTAAACGCCTCCTATGAACAGAATCTTGGTGCAATCGGCTATATCATCGCCCACGAAATCACCCATGCTTTCGACAACAACGGTGCGAAGTTTGATGAAAACGGCAATGCGGCGGATTGGTGGACGGAAGAAGACTATGAGGCATTTCAGCAGCTCTGCGATAAAATGGCTGCATTCTATGAGGGACAGGAAGGCGTTCCCGGTATCCTGATGAACGGCAGCCTTACCTTGAGTGAAAACGTAGCGGATCAGGGAGCCGCGGCATGCGTCACTGAAATCGCCGCCGGTCTTGAAAATCCTGATTTCAAAACATTATACAGAAGTATGGCAAAATGCTGGGCATCCACCGCATCCCGCGCGTACTATCAATACGCCTCCCAAATAGATGTGCACAGCGTCGATAAACTGCGCGTCAACCGGGTGGTTGTAAACTTTGATGAGTTCTATAAAGCCTTCGGCATCGGGGAAAACGACGGTATGTATGTAAAGCCGGAGGACAGAGTGAAAATCTGGTAACCTGCTTCGGTTCTCAATAAGGGACTTTATCCGTTTATACAACAAAGAGAGAGCGTACTCCCGCTGAAAAAAGAAGCGGTTCCTGCCGCCAGAAGAGGCGGGAATATCTTATTTTTCATTATATGTTTTCATGCGGGCAGGGATAAAACCTGTCCGCATCATTTACTCATCTAGAAAGGAGCCTTTATGGGAACAGGCATTCTTGTGTGCGGCTGCAACGGCAGCGGCAAAAGCACGCTCGGAAAACAATTGGCAAAGGAACTCCATTATCATTTTATCGATATTGAAACCTTATATTTTCCGAAAATAAATGCGGACTATGTATACGGTTGCCCCCGCTCCGCAGTGAAGTGGAAAAACGGCTGCTGGATGAAGTGCAAAAGTATGAAAATTTTGTACTTGCAGCTGTGAAAGGAAATTTGGGAGAAAAAATTTTGACACTTTACAAATATGTGATCGTTCTCAGCGCTCCGAAGAAAGTAAGATTACAGCGAGTGAGGAACCGTTCCTTTCAGAAGTTTGGAGACAGAATACTGCCGGGCGGAGATTTGTATGAACGGGAAACAGAGTTTTTCGATATGGCAGCAAAAAAATCAGAGCAAGATATTGAAACATGGACAAATTCTTTAAACTGCCCCATCATACGAATAGACGGAACAAGAAATATTGCCGAAAATGTGGAATTGATCAAAAAAATGATTCGTTGAGTGAAAGGAAGCGAAGTATACATCAGATTCGCACAGAAAATATTCCATAAAAAAACGACATTGTTTGACAAAGAACAATGTCGTTTTTTTGTTTTTTGGTCTGAGTGGCGGGACTTGAACCCACGGCCTCTACCACCCCAAGGTAGCGCGCTACCATCTGCGCCACACCCAGATTTAACTATTTAATTATAACACACATTTCAAAAAAATCAAGTGATTTTTTCTTCTTTTTATCATTTTTTTAATTTTCATGCAAGAAAAGAAAAATAATATTGACAAAATGTCAATATTGTATATAATGGATATATACAATATTTCGAGGAGGCGATTGTTTGAATATTATTATAAGCAATCAGTGCGGGCAGCCAATTTATGAACAGATCGGTTCCCAAATAAAAAATATGATTATTTCCGGTCAACTCGCTGCTGGAGATCCGCTCCCCTCTATGCGGTTTCTAGCCAAAGAGCTGCGCATCAGCGTCATCACGACAAAACGCGCTTACGAGGAATTGGAACGCGATGGATTTATTGTATCAATCACTGGAAAAGGCAGTTTTGTAGCAGACAAAAATACGGAACTTATCAAAGAACAGCAATTGAGAACGATTGAATCTCAGATGCAGGAAATCATAAAATCCGCGATGCTCTGCGGCTTAACCCTTCCGGATTTAATCGATATGTTAACTTTGATCTACGAGGAGGAATAGCATATGACGAATGCCATTGAGGTCATCAACGTTTCAAAAAAATATCAGGAATTCACGCTGGACAACGTAAGCTTTCAGTTGCCCTGCGGATGCATTATGGGACTTATCGGAGAAAATGGCGCCGGAAAAAGCACAACAATCAAGTTGATTCTGGACTTAATTCGGAAAGACAGCGGTGAAATCTTTGTTATGGGCAATGAACCGGTAAAATCCAGCAAACGAGGGAAAGAAGATATCGGTGTTGTGATGGACGAATGCTGCTTTCCGGAGAATTTAACCCTAAAAGATATCAACAAAATAATGAGCTATACTTATCTGAATTGGAGCGAGGAAACCTTTTTGAAATTTGCCGGCCAATTTTCTCTTTCTGAAAAAAAACAGGTGAAAGATTACTCCCGAGGTATGAAAATGAAGCTTTCTATCGCGGCGGCACTGTCCCACACTCCGAAATTGTTGATTCTGGATGAAGCAACCAGCGGCCTTGATCCGATTGTACGGGATGAAATTCTGGATGTATTTTTGGAATTCATTCAAAATGACGATCACTCTATTCTGATTTCCTCCCATATCATCAGTGATCTGGAAAAAATTTGTGATTATATTACATTTATTCATAGAGGAAAATTGGTGTTCAGTGAATCCAAAGATAAATTGCTGGAAAAATACGGCCTTTTAAAATGCTCCGTCGAGCAGTTTGATGCCCTTGATAAAGCCGCGGTGAAAGGCTTCCGGAAAAACAGCTTCGGGGTAGAAGCATTGGTTTTAAAAGATAAAATCAGAGGCGATGCTTTGATAGACAGGGCAACGATGGAGGAAATTATGCTGTATCATATTAAGGAGGGTGTCAGATGAAAGGACTTCTTTTAAAGGATTTGATCAATCTAAAAAAACAGGCGTTTATCTATCTGGTTTTTATTCTTTTTTATGGAGTGGTTTCTGTCAGCAGCAACAATGTTTCCTTTATTGGCGGCATGATATGTGTAGTCAGTGCAATGATGCCAATTACCGCACTCTCCTTTGACGAACGTGCAAACTGGGATAAATATGCATTAACCATGCCGGTGTCCCGCCGAGATATGGTATTGGAAAAATATATTCTCGGACTGTTGTGTGCAACCGGCGGTCTTGCTGTTCTACTGCTGTTTCAATGGATCATTCCAGTCAAAGAGGAGGGAGAGCTGATTTCTATTTTTATCCTCTACGCTGTCAGCATTCTTTATCTCTCTCTCCTGCTGCCTGTATTATTTAAACTGGGCGTAGAAAAAGGACGAATTCTAATGATGTTGTTCTTTGTAATCCCTTTTGCCGCTGTTTTTATCGTATCAAAACTAGACCTGCAGATGCCGGACATCCAAACGCTGAAATCGCTCCTGTATGGGTTTCCTGCGTTTGTTGCCGCCGCATATATTCTTTCCTTTTTCCTTTCTTTCCTCATTTACCGGAAAAAGGAGCTTTGATATCGCCCCACCCGCAGGGCATAGGAGAAGGTATTCCCATAAGATGCTTTGCACCGGAATACGCCAGCGGGAGAATGTATCCTCGTAAAAAAATGCTGAGAGCTTTCGAATGCATTCCATCTCAATACTGCATTAGGCGAATAGAATCATGTTTTCACAAACTTCATTTTCAGAGAGAATAAGGGCCGGAGGCCAAATGGCTTCCAGCCCCTTTTATGTAAAAAATGAATGCCTTAAGATAACCTTGTTTTCATCTACAGATACAGGTACACATTTCAATAAGGAGCGCAGCCACGTCATACAGCGTTTTAACGGTGAATATCCATAATCTCATAGAAATAATAGGAACCATAAAAACTGTCAAGTTTTTTTAAATTCCGGGCGGCTAATCTCTGCTGGTTCCCACTCCCGTTCATAACCCACAGTTCCCATCGATCTTCATATGCGCGGATATAAGCTATTTTTCTTCCTTTATCCAGGTAAACCGGATTAAGCTGTATACTGTCCGTATGGTTCGTCAACTGCTTCAATTCCCGTTTATTCACACTGGCCTGATAAATTTGCAGAGCCCCGTTTTTGCCAAACTCCTTCCAATCTTCCTGCACTTTTCCGGCACTGAAAATTACCTTCTGCCCTGAGATATCAGGTGTCATAGAAACCATATTCTCTGGAATCAGGGGACGGAAAGTTCCATCCTCAATAAGAAAAGTTCCTACTGTTTTATGAAAATTCATATGTCGGTTTTCCCCGCTGTTGATAGCGATTAAGTTGTCTTCGCTGTTCAAGGCCAGATTTTGATTGTAGGGTAGGGTTACCAACGGTTTTTCATATTGTTTTATCCGTTGGTTTTCCACATCATAAACCTGCATTTCCACTCCATCTGTATTCTGCCCGCCCTGAGACCCGCATTGAAACAGAAAAAGGTATTCGCCTTTTTTGGAGACACCGCTCAAAATGGGATACATTCCCCTTTTCTGTGCTGGAATCAAGAGTTTTTCCTGATTGGTCTGCATGTGGAAGCTCCAGATTCCCCCAGGCGTATTTTCACCATCCATCAACAGAGATTTGTTATAATACAGAGTTTCGCCGGTAGGAATAATATTGGAATAAATCGTGTTATCGCCGCCTGTGATGGTCCGCACGGCAACCATCTTTTTCTCAAAATCCAAGGATACAAGAGTTCCATCCTGACAGGAGGTATATAAAATATCCTTTTTCGGATCCCAATTATAATAATTTAAACTCTTATCATACTGATATACAAGCTGCCGCTTCTCCATGTGATATATGGCCAAAACATCGTTTTCGACTACAGCTGTATATTTTCCAGAAGGTGAAACCTCCGGGCGTTCAAAGGAATCCCCCGCCGCTATCCGAACTTCCCGATTCTTAGAAAAGCTGCAGTGCTCCGCATACAAACCATCCTCTTTGATAAGCACAATATAATCATCCGACCACATCCCCAAAGTCACTGCTGTAAACAAAAAAGCGAGGAACAAAATGGTCAGTATCACCACAGACAGAATTTTTTTCACAAGAATGCCTCCCATTTTTGTCAAATCGGCTCCGTCTCGGCAACGGTTTCCGCTTTCATGCAAGACCGTATTCACCGCCGTCAAAATCCTCGACTTTTCCCCTCCGACGGAGCCTTTATTAATATATATTCCACAAAAGCAAATTATATTAATGTTTCTTCTTGAAATAGCCGGGTAGTTGTGCTATGATAACTAAACTGACATCGGCATTGGAGAGAAGGGATTTTTATGGTTACTGGCCTTCTGCTGTGCGGGTTTATCGGCGTGCTTTCCACACTGTATCCCATGTTTATGAAACTTGCCACAGGACATAAAGCACATCCGATTGAATACGGATTTTGGGCCAACTTTTTTGCAACTGTTATGATTGGGATAATAATGGTTGTAAAAGCGTTTTCATTGGGTAGTGCAGAGGCTGTCATGGAAACGGATTTTTTGAAAATTTTAATTGTGATGTTTACGGCTGCGTTTTTTTCTTCAGCGAACTCCGTTTTGAACATGAATGCAATGAGGCTGGGACATTCCGGACTGACCACCGCAATCAACCAATCCTCAATGGTGCTGAATTTTCTTCTGGTCATTATTATATTCCGCACTCCCGCCAGCATTTTTAATTATATTGCTATCACAGTCACTTTCGTCAGTGTATTTTTGCTGGGAATGAACCGCTACAAAGTAAAATTAAATAAAAACTGGCTGATTTTCTGTATCACTGCTTTTCTGGCCAGCGGAATCTATCAGACGATTTCAGCGATTCCCTCACAGTTTCAATATACTGATACCATCAATTTCAGAGGCTTTTCTTTCGCGCTTGGCATTCTGCTGTTTTTCGGAATAGCCAAATTTGCCCTGAAAATTAAGAATGACCCGCTGTGTATCAAAATCGGCTTCTTTACAGGCGGCTTCATTGCAACAATCGTTCAATTTACCATGTACAAGGCCATGGATTTACTGGCATTGAATGACGCGGTTTATATGTATTACCCGATTGTCACCGCACTGACGATCCTTCTTTATTCTCTATACAGCATGTTTGTGCTGAAAGAAAAGTTCCGTCCGCTTCAGATTTTAGGCCTGTTCGGCTGTGCATTCGGTATTCTTTTGCTGATTATATGAAACGGTCTGTCTGTTGAAGTACACAGACAGAAAAAGCCAGATGATTTCAAATTTCATCTGGCTTTTTAAGCATTAAAAAGCTGCATACAGCACCATTTCCCGCGATTTTTCACGACTTTCTCATAATGCAGCGCTTATCACTTAAAGCATTTTGAACAAGGAGTATACCCCTGTGCAGCCGCTTTGCTTTTGCTGATAGGGATCTTGCTCTTGCTGAGGGAACTGCAGCCGTCTCTATGGTATTTCTTTCCACTTTTTGTAACATAAACCGTACCGGAATTTTTATCATCCGCATCGGTGCTTTTCTCATTGGATGCAGCCGCCGGCGCCTCCGTGTTCTTCTCCGTTTCCGGCGTTTGAGTTGGTTCCGGAGCAGGACTGTCACTGGGGGTTATAGCTGGTGTAACCGTCGCGGATGGCTCAGGAGTATAAACTTTTATATTCTGCGTTTGCTTGTCTTCCCCGCAGCCTGACAGTAAAAAGAAAAGAACAAATACCAGACAAACTGTTTTTTTCATTTGTTTTTCCCCCTTTTTTCCTATCTTACACCGAATGGCGTTTTTTGTCAAATAAAATAGAAAAAGTGAAAATAGAATTTTTATCGATTCCCCTTTTTTCAAATGCCGCTGTGCAGCACTCAAAACGGAAGGAAAATTTCTGTAAAAAAGTACAAAGAGGCTGCAGCAAATATTGCTGCAGCCTCTTATCTGTTTTCAATAGGGGGCGTAGCCCCGGTAAACAACATTTCTGCAGTGGATGGTACCACCCAGAAAAATGAAGGGAACCTCGTCTAAAAGGCGGAGAACCTCTTTCTTTTGTTATATGTCAACTCTCTACTTTAATATCACTTCATGGCCCGTCCTGGCAGATTCATAAATCGCATCCAGAATGCGCATTAATTCAATACCGTCCTCTGCCGGAGCAATGCACTTTGTTCCATTTGCAACGCAATCCACAAAGTGATTGATTTCTCCCTCAAATAGCCCGTCAAAATCGAGTGCTGTCTGGGTGTCCAGCTGAACATTGGCAAGATAATCATTTAACTCCGTATACATTTCCAATTCCGGATCCAATTTCGCGCCGCCCTTTGTCCCGAAAAGCTCGATCTTTCCTTCATCCTTTTTTATATTCAGACTGAAGCTGGCTTCAACCGAAAGGACTGCCCCGTTGTCAAAACGGATAAGAGCAGAAGCCAGATCCTCCACATCGCAAATGTCCTCCGTGCTTCTTCCCACAGAGGAATACCCTTTGACCGATTTTATATTTTTACGGTTGAACAGCTTTTGAAACGTTGCGCCGTACACTGAAGTTACCTTTGGATTTCCCATCAGATATCGAACCAGATCGATTACATGAACGCCGAGATCAATCAGAGGTCCTCCTCCGGAACGGGATTTATCCCCAAACCATCCGCCTGGATTGCCGTTTCTTCTCAGATAAGTCGCTTTTGCATAATAAATTTCTCCCAGAGAATCATTTCGGATAAAATCCTGAAGAACTTTGCAGTCATTTCCATGTCTTCTCACAAATCCAATCATCAGAAGCTTTCCGTTTTTCTCTGCCGCTTCCTTCATGGTTTTTGCCTCTTCCTCTGAAACCGACATGGGCTTTTCACACAGAACATGCTTGCCGGCGTTCAGTGCCGCAATAGTGCAGGAGGCATGTGCGGAATTCCAGGTGCAGACGCTGACCGCATCCAGTTCCTTTAATTTCAACATTTCATTCACATCTGTGAACGTGCGTTTGACCTGATATTTTTCCGCCATATCGTTTAGCTGTTTTTCATTGATATCACACAGCGCGTACACTTCTACATCAGGATTTTTTTGATAGGCCTGAATATGGCAATTCGAAATATTTCCGGCACCGATAATGCCGATTTTTATTTTACTCATCTTTCTACCTCTTTAAATTTTGTGTCAAAAAATCAATCGCGGTCTGAATATCTTTCACCGGCTGCTCGCCGACTTCTCTTTCAATGGTCAGAAAACCTTTGTAGCCTATGTCTTCCAGCGCTTTTAAGTAAGCAGGAAAATCCACATCCCCCGTGCCGAGAGGAAGTTCAATAAAAGCCGGATCCGTCAGCATTTCGGATTCCACCACGCCATAGATAATTTCAGGATCCTTGTCAAGAAGCTTGCGTCCATCCTTCGCATGTGTATGTACAATATAATCTTTTAAATTGTAAACAGCCTGAACCGGATCATCCCCGGTCACCATAACCAGATTTGCCGGATCCAGGTTGACGGCAACCCCGGTGGAGCCGAGTGAATCCAAAAATTCTTTCAGTGTTGCGGATGTTTCCGGTCCTGTTTCTATCGCAAAATGGGCATTTAAACCATCCGCATAGCGGGACAGTTCATAGCAGGCCTCCTGCATGATTTTATAACGGTCATGATTCTTGTCCTGCGGCACTACACCAATATGGGTTGTCACAACATCGGTATGAAGTTCCTTTGCCAGTTCCATAATTCTCTTGGAACGCTCAATTAAATCTGGATTTAACTCTTTCTTGCCAAATCCCTTGCCGAGATCGCCGCACAAGGCCGATAAAACCAGTCCATTGTCTGAAAGCAAGCTGTTTAGTTCATTGATGCGGTCTCTCGTCATGTTTTCAGGCGCAAATTCCCCGTATGTGGAATGAATCTGAAGCCCCTTTGCCCCCATCTGTGCCGCTTTTTCAATCGCACTCTTATAATCCAATTTTAAGGATTCCAACATAATCCCAATCGGAAACTGATACATTGCAATATCCTCTCTTTCGTCTGTTTTACAAAATATTTTTGTTCTCTCATAAATTTATTTTATTTACAATTTAATTATATAATGCTATACTGAAAAGTAAAGAACATATTTTGCTTTATTTTAGCTCTATATTGCGCTGAAAGGAGTACAAATGTATGGAACAGAATTTTTATGAACACCATACTTATAAAGAACATGATCTCCCCATTATCTTTAATCAACTGGAAACCAAATATAAGCGCTTCTATTTTCACTGGCATGAAAACCTTGAAATCCTTTATTTTATGAGTGGGCAAGCCCGGGTGGTTTCCAACGCCAAGGAAATAACCGTCGGCGTGTCGGACATTGCCGTGATTAACTCCAACAGCATCCACGATGTTCAGGTAACTGACGGCTCTGTCAAATACTGCTGTCTGATTATTGATAAAGAATTCTGCGACAGTTTTGGCTTTCCTATTGAAGAGGTAACCTTTCAGCAAAAAATGAGCGATCCCGTTCTCGTCGGCTGCTTTGAAAAAATAAAGCTGGAAATGGAACAAAAAAAGCCTTACTACAAGGAAGCAGTAAAGCTGGAAATCGTAAAGCTGCTGCTTCATCTTTTCCGCAATTATCAGCAAAAAAATGATCATATCGTAAAAAATTCAACCAAGATCGATATGGTCAAAGAGAGCATGAAATATATCAAAATGCACTTCAGCGAACATATTTCGCTGGATTTGATTGCCGATCACGTTGGATTCAGCAAATATTACTTCTGCCGGGCATTTAAAGATGTCACCGGCTATACCGTGAACTCTTACATCAATTTTCTGCGCGCAAACTACGCCTATGATCTGATCAAAGACAAAAAATATACCATCGGAGAGGTTGCTCTTCAAAGTGGATTTGAGAGTTTTTCTTACTTTACCAAAAACTTCAAAAAATATATCGGCTTGCTCCCCTCAAAGGTAGACTAAGGGGAAATACTTTTTAATGTTATAACTGCGTGCAAGATGTCCCCCGCCTCTTAAGGTGGCGGGTTCCATATCCGCAATCATCGGGAGTACAATCTCCCGATGATTGCGGCACTGCATAGCAGTGCCCTTGTCCTCGTTGAATGACGGGACAAGCCCTTATTGAACAACAATTTCTCCGCGGTTGAATATCCTGGGCACCGAAACCGCATTTCCGATTCCCCGGCTGACAAGATAAGTATGTCCATTCACCTCATATCTGCCGCCGCTGTACTTTGGGAACCAATCTCCATGAGGGGATTTGAGCCCGCCTAAAAAAGGAATTCTAATCTGACCTCCATGCATATGTCCTGACAGAACAAGATCAAAAGTTTCGCCGTTAAATAGATCAAGCATATTGGCTCTGTGAAACAGAAGGATTTGATAGCCGTCTATGCGTTCTTGTTTCTGCAGAGCCTTCTTTACATAGGTCTCCGCCTCGTCGTTTTCCCATGTATCCGGATCCCCGATTCCATACACAGAAATGGATTGTCCTCCCCGCTGAATCACTGCACTTTTCCCATCCAGAAAGGTAACCGGGTAATCCCGCTCCCATTTTTCTCTCAGTTCATCAAATCTTCCCGACCATTTATCATGATTGCCGGATACCGCATAAACCGCTTCCGGCAGTTCGCAGTTCTTAAGCATTAGAGAGTCGAACACAACATGGTTTACACAGGCAAATTTTCCGCAATCCTGCGTCAAAATGCTCGTCAATCCGTCAGGATTATCTGCGCTTTTTCCTTGTCTTACGAAAAAATTTGCTCTGTGGAAACTCTGCGACCCTGCACATAGGAAAATTTTCGTTTTTTTGGTGCGTAAGGGTGCAGCAAGGCTGACGCCTTGCAAGACCGACAATCCGAAAAGGCGGAAATTTAACATGTGCATGGCATATTGGGTTCGAGTCCCTAATGCTTAAACAGATTTTCGATCGTCTCTATGCTTCCGGGAACTCCCATGTCAATCAAATCGCCTGCAAAAACGACCATATCAGCCTGCTGCTGTTCGATCTTGTCTATCATCATCTGATTTTTTCATCGAATTCAGAGCCTTGAATATCAGCCAAAAGTACGATCTTGTACCCATCAAAAGCAGAGGGAATCTTTGCATTTTCAACCGTATAGTTTGTAACTCCCAGCGTGTAATTATCCCAGTACAGATAATAACAGCCGCCTATTGCCAACGAAAGAAAGAGCAAAAGGCATCGTATCTTTTTCATAAATGCACCTCTTATTTGTTCTTCCACATTTCCACAATCTGTTCCAGGTGATCAATCAGAAATTGCTGTGCCTGCGGACTGTACATTACCGCCTCATATTCCCCATACATACCGCTTCTTGTCTCAGAAAAAATGCCGACTCCTTCCGCGGCAGGTACAGGTACCTTTCTTCGCTTGTTTCCTCTGGTCAGTTCCTCCCGCAAAAGTTCCTTGGAAACAAGCCAGTTGGTGAAAGCGGTCGTTGGAAGGTTTCGCATTCCGTATTCCTCTATGATCTGATTGATCCGCTTGGTAAAATCACTGATTTGAAGCGCCTGCTCTGCCGGCTGCATGCGTGACAGCATATCGTTGTGCAGCAGCAACTCCTCCTTTTTTACGGACGGTTTTCTCCCGACCGTTCCGCCATTTTCAATCACCTTATTCAAAATATCCGCCACATAGTAAAAACATCTGGCCAGCCTGACCTGATTCAAACAGGTATCTTCCGGCATTTCCTGCCCGGAAATCGGATCGGTTCCCTCGGCCAGACGGATAAGATAATACTTTGCCCGTTCCAGTTTTTCCAAATCGTTCATCTCATTTCCTCCTCTTGCAAAATGACTGGTATTTTCTCATCTATCTGCATACTGTTTTCCGTTACCCGGCAGTCAAACGCCAGCACTTTCACTCCCGCGTTCTGAGCGAAAACCAAAGCATCTGCGAAAGCGGGATGGGTGCGCCGATTGGGTAAAAAACATTGAATGCCTTTCATCTGCACAACAAAAATAACATATGCCTCATAGCCTTCCCTAACGCACTCACGCAGCTCATTCAAATGCTTGACGCCCCGCTCGGTGGGAGCGTCCGGAAAATAAGCGTTTCTCTTTTCCTCAAGGGTTACCCCTTTGACTTCCATATAAATTTTCCGATTCTCCGTTTCCACATAAAAATCAAATCGTGAATGGCGGAACACCTTTTCCGGCTTTATCAGAGAAATTTTCTCAAGCAAACGTCCTTCCTGCAGCATCTCATAAACCACCCGGTTCGGCGCCTGGCTGTCCATATTGATAAGAGTCCTGCCTTTCCAGACAGCAATCAAATCATACTCCGTCTTGCGTGCCGGATTTCCGCAAAACTGTACAATCACTTTCACGCCGGGAATTAAGAGTTCCCTGCACCGGCCTGTATTTTTCACATGACATCTCTCCGGTCTGCCGCCAATCTCTATCACAGCGATAAAACGGTTTGGCCGTTCCAGAAAGATACCCTCCATGGTATTTTCATACTTCATTGTTCGAATCCTTTTCCCAGTCAATTCCGGCTTTTCTCGCTTGTTTGTGCTGAAACTGCCGTTTGATGCGATAGTATTTCCCGTCCTTTTTAAAACGGGCTCCGGTCTGCTTGAAATGAAAGGATACCCCTTTTGTGATACACTGCTCCCTTAAATCGAGTATCCAGTCATAATCACAAACTCTGGCCTCATTGCCCGATTCCCCGCCGGCAATCACCTCCAGGACCCAATCACCCAGATAGGTTGAAAGATCCATTCTTTCCAGCAAGGGTTCACAGATAATACTTTTGTACCGAATGGGAGCTTCTTTGTAAAGCGGCAGCCGGTAATCGGCTCTATCCTGATTTTCGGCTGTACAGCAGATATGCACATTTGGATAACCTTGCCCCCAGTCCTCCGGAATACAGCTCCAAAAACGGTCAATGCGTTTTGTAATCATCAGAAAACGGCAGTCTGACCGCTCCCGCATCATCTTCCAAGCTTCCTCCCGCCACGGATCCGCATCCTCCACAAAAAAGTCTGAGGTAAAGCAGGTATAAATCATTTCTCCGGACGGTATTTTATAGCTTCCATCTCTCTTTCTCTTCAACGGAAGAGAAAAGTCTTTGTTTTTCGTCACTTTGGAGCTGTCCTTTTCCCGCTTTGCATCCATGCGGTACACATAACAGTTCATGCACCCCGGGCTTAGCTTATGGCATCCATGCCATGGATTCCAGTTAACCGCCATCCGCTTCCCTCCCTAAAAATCTACTCTCTGTTGTTTAAAATGCTTGCTCATAAGGGCATTTTTACACAACCGTCAATCACACAAGTTCGTGAGGACCACGAAAGGGCATCACTCAAAAGTTTGCAAAGCAAGCCTTCTTGTGGATATTATAACAAGATGAAAACGCTTTTGCAAGGCAAAAGCCATTCAATAAGGGCTTGTCCCGTCATTCAACGAGGACAAGAACACTGCTTGGCAATGCCGCAGTCAGCAGGAGATTGCACTCCCGCTGACTGCGGATATGGAAACGGTTTCACAGAATGAAAAAATTCACAAAATGTCATAAAAAACCGAAAATTTTTCTATTCAAATGTTCCCTTATCGTTTATAATAGAATTCAGAAAAAGGAAAGGCGGCAGACGGAAATGAAAATAACCAATCTTCAAACCGGGGATATATACTTTGGGGAAAAAGATCAAATGCTGATTGACGTTCTCAATCAAAACAATCTTTTTATCACAGCGCCTTGCGGCGGCAAGGGAATCTGCGGGAAATGCAAGCTACAGCTTCTTCCTGCCGACACTCCCGTCTCGCCGCAGGATCTCAAGCTTTTAACCTCTGCGGAGCTGGAAAATGGCTTTCGGCTGGCATGCACCTTTCCCCTTACGCAAGATATCTCCTTTTTTCCTCCAGAGGAGGAAAACGGGTTGGTCCAGATATGGAAAAGAACAGAAGATGCAACATTTGGAATCGCGGTTGACATCGGGACAACCACGATTGAAATGGTTCTCGTCGGATGCAGCGGGGAAAAGCTTGCACAGTTCTCTATGCTGAACCGCCAGAAAAGCTTTGGAGCCGATGTTATTTCCCGCATCAACTATACCATAGAGCATTCGAATGGCCTTTCTGTACTTCATCAAATTCTTCTCCATCAAATCAATCATATGATTGACCGCCTCACCGAGGAATATGGCTGTCCCAAAAACGCAGTCAAAAAAGCGGTTGTTGTGGCTAATACGACCTTGATTCATTTGCTGCTGAACCGAGATCCCCGCTCTATCGCTTTCTATCCATTTACACCGCTGTTAAAGGAAGCGCAGGTCCTGCCGCCGGAAGCACTCCCGATTCATGCACAAGAAATTGATATTCTGCCCTGTATCTCAGCCTATATCGGCGCTGATATCACGGCAAATATGGTATATTTTGATCTGGAACATGCAAAGAAAAATATTCTTGTCGTAGATATCGGAACCAACGGTGAGATGGCTCTAGCCGCAAACGGTACCATTTTATGCTGCTCCACCGCGGCAGGCCCCGCCTTTGAAGGTGCAAATATCAGTTGCGGGGTGGGAGGTGTTCCCGGCGGAGTCTGCCGGGTTTGGCTGGAAGAAAACCGTCTCCGCTTTCACACCATCGGTAACCGGGATGCTGTCGGACTTTGCGGCAGCGGCGCCATTGATCTTCTCGCTGTCCTTCTTGAACTGGGCATTGTGGATTCCTCCGGTTATATGGCAGATTTCTCTGAGGTCACCTCCATCACTGGTATGAAAATATACAGACAGTCCATCCGGGAGGTTGACAATGAAAAACGGATTTATCTGACGGATAAAGTATGGCTGTCGGCCAAGGACATCCGGGAATTCCAGCTGGCAAAATCCGCCGTTTTTTCCGGCATGCAGATCCTGTTAAGAGAAGCCGGTCTGGCAGTGCCTGACAGATTGATTGTGACCGGCGGTCTTGGAAATCATTTAAATATCGAAAGCGCTCTGCGGATTGGCCTGTTTCATCCGTCTTTGAAAGAAGTGATAGAAGTGGTTGAAAACGGGGCGCTTGCCGGTGCCGTTCAATGTATCGACTCTGCGGAATTTGAACGTTCCAAAAGATATAAAAATACCTGTAACTACATTGAATTGTCCACACATCCTGATTTCTCAGAGTTATATATCGAAAATATGGAATTTTAAAATTTATCTTACTTAAATGTTCAATAAGGGCTTGTCCCGTCATTCAACGAGGACAAGGGTACTGCATAGCAGTGCCGCAATCATCGGGAGATTGTACTCCCGATGATTGCGGATATGGAACCCGCCGCCTTAAGAGGCGGGGGACATCTTGCCCGCAGTTATAACCTCGCTAAGAGAACCCCGTTTCCTTTAAACGGAGGGTATCGTATTATTGAAGCAAGCGGGCGGGCATATATCCTCCGCTTCGCGAGGTTGAAACGCCTGCAAGGCGGATTTTGCAGCAAAATGCTACAAAAGTGATTTCATCTTGTTATAAAAAATAACGCCAAAGGTTCTTTCAAAGAGCCCTTTGGCGTTGTTTTATCCCGTTTCTTTCCATAAGGGGTATAGCCCTGGAATGCGGCGTTTCTGTGGTGGATGTACCGTCAGAAAAATGAAGCGAAACCCGCCGCCTAAGAGGCAGGGGATATCTTGCTGTTCGTTATTTTCTGTCGTAGGATACCTCTTTTTTCTTTCTCTGATGTTTTGCTTTTTTCATCGCACGGTAAATCAGATAAGAAGCGGCAAGCACGACCAATCCAATGCAGAGCCAAACCATTGCAAACCCCAGTGTATTGGTAAAATGTCCTTTTGCTGTTATTTTATTTACCGTGCCGGGGATCAGAATCCATTCCAGAGTCTTTCCATGATCTGTTATCTTTCCCGCATTGCTTGAAATCACCTTGTCCGGAAATTTCATGACGACTTTCAAGGTTGCATTTGCAAGCAATTTATTAACACCATCTTTTTGAGCTTCCGCCTGCTGCAACTCACTAGGTTTCGAAGTATCTTTGACTTCCTTGTCATCCACTGTCACATTTTTCTTTTCATAGATCTCATTCGTCTTCTGCGTACCTGCCTTATCCGTTTTATCAATAATCGTCACGTTGCTGTTCTGATAAACATTGGCGGCAGCAGTTTGCTGCGGTGTTACCGAAGTCAATTCTTTCTGAACATCCGGTAAAAGTTCCGCTTTTTTCTGCTTCAGAAAGTCTTCTGTCAAAAAAGTTAAGTCAATCGATGAATCCAGTTGAAAACTGTCTGCAAATACTCCTTCCGTGACAACAAGTCCCTGCAAAAGCTCGCTGGAATAGTCCACGTTTTCTTCTCCTGCCTTGCCTGTCACCGCAAGTTCGCCGGGGCTCACATCCCGCTTCACCACCTTGATGCCTGTAAATCCGTCCTCCTCATACTCTAAGACCTCGTATTTATCCTCGGTAAAATGTTTCCGGAATTCTAAAACCAAAGCATTCACGATTTCCGCATCAGCCGTTTTGGAATCGAACAATATTTTATACTTCGCATCCGCAGAACCGTTGCGGTGAATTTTAAACTCATACGTAGCATTTACACATCCGGAAAAAAGCAAAGTGATACACATCAGGATTGAAACCAAACCCACAAATTTTTTCAATATAACATCCCTCCAGTACTTGTTTTCCCCTATTCTTCTCATAACACATAAAATGATGCAGCTCTGTGCATAATTCGAAATGTTTTAAGAAATTTACCAATATCCCCTAGAACGGGGATAGGGGTTGAAGTGCTATAACACTTTTTATTATGTATTGAGCGGACTTTCTTATTTTACACTAAAAGTCCTCAAATTTCAATACCAAAAACCATGATGAACCAAATACTGGATATTCATATCGTTTACTTTTCTTTATATACAACTGATTTCTCTATGCTGGTTAAACGCTTTTTAATCAGTTCAATGTCTCGCTTCAGGCTGCATAATTCCAAATCGTTTTTTCGGTTTTCAATCTGTTCCCTGTTAAAATCGTCCGTCGTTCTATGAAGTCCCGCAAAGCGTTCAATCTCTGAAGAATCGTTTGAGGACTCCCTTTTATCACCATCTTTCAAAATTAAGAGCTCCGGCATATTGTGATTCAGGTACCCATAACTCCGCCGTACGCTGCTGCCCGACTTAAAATAAAAATCTTTAAAATCTCCCCGGCTGACAAACTGCTGTGGCGTGCTGAATGTATAGGTGCCCAATGTACAATAGGCGGCGAACATACTGGCTCCGTTATGATATAGTATCCACAATTTTCCGTCTTCTATGACAAGGCGCACGTTTTTTTTCACACTGTTTAAAAAAGGCAGTGGAAACTGCTGTTGGGAATACGCCGTTTGATAAGTATCTTTTTTTAACAACTTTAAATAGCAAGCCTCCTCCTGGCGGTAAACGACATAAAGATTATCCTCGCCGTCCTTCACAGCGGAAAGAAGTTCCCCCTTATCAATCGTCTCAAAACGGCTCCATTCTTTCTGATTCCATGCGTAAAGTTTGAACCCCAGATTGCCGTTTGAATAATCAGAATGATATACCGCCAAAAAATCTCCGTTCTCCAGTTGGAATACATGGAACGTTTCCCCGCACAACAGATCCACAACCTCCGGCTGTATATCCTCATTATCAATAACATGATGCACCAGTAAAATCTGCTCCTGATAGCTCAAACAATAAAAACCGTTGAGCCATCCGCTTACCTCGAACAGAGAAAAATTTTTGGGGCCGCTTTGACCGCTTTTACTTTTCAGCAAAGTGGTTTTCAGCCAATCTCCACTGTCCTCCGACAAAAAGACGATTCCCCCCTCCTGATCCTCACATAAAATGACCATTCCTCCGCAATCCAGTTCCAGCACATCAAACTGTCCGGTACAATCTTCATAAATCATTTTCTGAGGCTTTCCAGAGCTCCCTATCTCGCGAAAACACAGACCTCTGTCATAAAAAAAGTAGAACTGCTTTCCGTCTTTTGTTTTGAGTATCACATTGGATTCCATTTCATCACCATCTTTTTCAATAAGGTTTTCAAGCGCTATGCTTCACTCTGTTTTATCTATATGGCGGGATTTTAAAAATCATTACCCTCTTTTCGGGTCAATTCTTAAAATTTCCGTTTTTCTTTGACTTATTTGTTTTTTTATACTATAATTTAAAAGAAGTTTTCACCATATTTTAGAGAACCGTTTCATATCTATAAAATACGGAAAATAAAAATTTAACAGAGAAAGAAGTGTGACAATTGATTGAAATCATCAAATCGATTCTTTTTGGTATCATAGAAGGGATCACAGAATGGCTTCCTATCAGTAGCACAGGCCATATGATTCTGGCGGAGGAATTCATTAAACTGAATGTCTCGCAGGAATTCTGGAATATGTTTCTTGTGGTTATCCAGCTGGGTGCAATTCTCGCTGTGGTCGTGCTGTTCTGGAACAAAATCTTTCCTTTTTCCATCAAAGAAAAACCCCATATAAAAAAAGATGTCTGGTCCATGTGGTTTAAGGTTCTGGTTGCAATCATCCCAACCATCCTAATCGGCTTACCTTTTAATGAAAAGGTGGAGGAACTATTTTATAATCCCTTTACAGTCGCTGTCATGCTGATCTTGTATGGCGTTCTGTTCATTGTCATTGAAAACAGGAACAGGAAAAGAAATTTTCTGGTCAATGATATTCCGGAATTAACCTATAAAACTGCTTTTCTGATTGGATTGTTCCAAGTGCTGTCCATCATTCCCGGCACTTCCCGTTCCGGATCGACCATTATCGGTGCAATGCTTTTGGGATGCTCCCGTTTTGTGGCGGCAGAATTCACTTTTTTCCTGGCGATTCCGGTTATGTTCGGTGCGAGCCTGCTGAAAGTAGTTCAGTTTGGATTTGCATTCCAGCCGATGGAAATCGCAATCCTGATAGCCGGCATGGTTTCCGCGTTTGTCGTTTCCGTGATTGCCATCAAGTTCCTTATGGGATATATCAAGAAGCATGACTTTAAGGTGTTCGGATGGTACCGGATTGTATTAGGAATCATTGTGATTGCTTATTTCGCAGTCAAAGCGTTTGTTTAAATGAAAACGACGGTGCGGGGCGAACTGCCCTGCGCCTTCTTTCGTTTCATAACGATTCAGAGCGATTTCTTGAAGGAGTGAGTATATGAATCATTTTGACACCATTGCCGCGATTGCAACGCCGCCCGGTACCGGGGGAATTGCTGTTATCCGCGTCAGCGGAAAGGATGCCTTTGCAATTGTTCAAAGGTGTTTCCAGAAAAAATTATCGGAAGTAGAATCCCATCGCATTGTATTCGGTCATATTGCGGATGACGAGGGAGCAAAGATAGATGAAGTATTGGTATCGGTATTCCGCGCACCCCATTCCTTCACAGGAGAGAATACCGCCGAGATATCCTGTCACGGCGGCTATGCCGTCACCCACATGGTGCTGAACCGGATCCTGCAATGCGGCGCACGGCTGGCAGAAGGCGGTGAATTTACCAAACGGGCTTTTTTAAACGGAAAAATGGATCTCTCTCAGGCGGAGGCTGTCATTGATATCATCAACGCGGAGAGCGCCCTTTCCGTTTATGCAGGGGAAAATCAGCTTTTTGGATGTTTAAAAAACAAAGTGGAAGAAATCCGGGGACAAGTGCTGGATGTTATCTCCAGCATTCTAGCTGTCATTGATTATCCGGACGAGGATATCAGCGAGATGAAACAGGAGGATATTTTACATTCTCTTCGGGAGGCAAAAGAAAAAACCGAACAGCTGACCCGCACCTATCAGACCGGAAAAATTCTTCGGCAGGGTGCGAAAATTGTGATTGCAGGAAAGCCCAATGTAGGAAAATCCTCTCTTTTGAATGCCATGCTGAAAGAAAACAGAGCAATTGTCACCGACATTCCCGGCACCACGAGGGATATATTGGAGGAAACGCTGGACATCGGCGGTTTGAAAGTGCAGATTCTGGATACTGCCGGTATCCGGGAAAGCGGAGACAGAGTGGAAGCTATCGGAATCGAACGCGCGGTGGAACACATCCGTTCCGCCGATCTGGTTTTGTTTCTCGCCGACCGCTCCCGTCCTCTTTCGGCGGAGGATTTCCGACTGATGAAAGAGATAAAGGATAAAAAAGCCTTTTTACTTTTGAATAAAACGGATATCGAAGCACGGATGGATGCTGCAGAACTGAAAAGCTATCTGCCGGACAAGCCGGTTTACGCCATCAGTGCGAAAAATTTTGAGGGAATCAATGAGCTGACGGATGATATCCGCAAAGCAATTTTGGAGGGAGACATTCCGAAAAAAGACGCTTTGTATCTGACGAATCAGCGGCATTATGAAGCCCTTTCCGGATGTGCCGTCCATCTTGAAGCCGCCATTTCCGATTTGGAAAAAGGAATTTACCCGGACATTGTCACAATTGAATTGGAAAACGCTGTTCAATCGTTGGGAGAGGTTACCGGAATGACGGTCAGTGAAGAGGTGATTGGGAACATCTTCGCAAAATTCTGCGTGGGGAAATAAAGGAGCTATAGGAAGGGCGCATCGCAATAAGCTGTGCGCCTTTTTAACGTTTTCTGCAGTGCATAATTCATCATAGTATTTTTAATAGTTTAACATAGGAACCGTATTCGTCTTCTCCTTCAAACAGAATATCGTTAAATCCCTTTGACTGATATAAATGCAATGCAATAACGTTGTCTTTGTCTACCCCTATGCTGATTTCAGAAAATCCCATTCGCTTAGCTTTATCGCACAGATAATCAACTAATATTTTGCCAATGCCACGATTTCGGTGTTCTTTCTTTACAATTAATCTCGAGAGATACACTCTCCTGTTAGGAATCGTATAATGAGGATCACTGTTTTCTATAACCAATGCGCCTTCCCCTAAGAATTCGTCGTTGACAACATATGTATATGGAATTCTTATCCCTGCTTTGATTTCCGCAAGCCATTTTTGTGTTTGCGGCTGCTTATCCATATTCCAAATATTATTACATTTCGCATAGGATTCCGGAGTTATCCGGATTATTTTATCGTTTTGCATCGTTTCTTCCTTTCCATTCCAGTTCTGTTTTGATTCGGTCAAAGCAGCCTTATTCTGAAATTCTGTTCTTCCCGATCCTGCACGATATGGACGCGAACACCGTATTTTTCCTGCCAAAGCAGAACATTTTTTCTCCGGTTTCCAATCACTTTTGACACCATAGAGGGAGCACAGACGATTTCCAGCTCTTTCCCCATAGTCTGCTTGCCATCCAGAGCATGTTCAACGGTTCTGCATATCCGGTAGCTTTCCACCAGTTCCCGATAAGCAGAATGATAAGGTCCCGCTACCTCTTTTTCATGAACCTCCTCACCTGCCATCAAGCCCAAACGGATCACCGGAATGCCTGCGGATTCAAACAGCTCAAGCAATTCTGCGGAAAGCCGTACGGAATCCTCCAATTCCATCGGGACATATTTTCCCTGCAAATATAAATCATATAACGCGGTATCCCGCAAGACTACGGTCGGATAAATCCGCACAAAATCCGGTTTCAGGCGAATTAACTCTTGCGCGGTAAAGAGATCCTTCTCCTCATCGGAACCAAGCATCCCGGTCATCATCTGAAGGCCCAGAGAAAATGGATATTTCCGGATATACGCCACAGCCGTCTCGACAGCGGAAGCCTTCATTCCCCGCCGGTTCATCCGAAGCACCTCGTCATCGGCAGACTGTACCCCCAGCTCGATGGTTGTGACATGGTTCCGGTACAACCGTTCACAGATTTTTTGATCCATATAATCCGGCCTTGTGGAAACGCGAATCCCTTTCACCTCACCCCTTTGTATATACGCCTGGGCAATTCGAAGGTACATCAATTGTTTTTCTTCTTCAATGCCGGTGAAACTGCCGCCGAAATAAGCGATTTCTTTCTCCGCTCCGCTTGTCCGGCAGGTGGAGAGAAAGCGTTCTATCTTCTGTCTGATTTGTTCTTCCGTCTCCTCATTCCGAATTCCTGTAATGCGTTTCTGATTACAGAAAACACAATCATTCGGACATCCTTGATGAGAGACAAAAATAGGTATGTTAATCGTTCGTTTCATGATGTACTCCCTTAAGCATAGAACGCAGTATCCGAACCCGCCGAAACCAACCAAAAACGGGTTCGTATGCTGTGCTCTATGCTTATACTTTGTTATCCTCAGTATAGTATGAAACCGAAAAGAAATCAAACTTTTTTCAGCAGATTGGAAGCTATATTTCATAAAATATTGAAAATTTGTTGAAATAAATGCGCTTTCTTTGTTAATTTTACAAAAAAGCCTTTTCAGAATCCAGTTTTAATGCTATAATATCTAAGTTAAAATGTATATTGAATTTTTAAATACAGAGAAGTGTGTTTGTGTTTTTCACAAAGAAAAACGTTTCATTGAATAGATTTATGCTGGAAACGATGCGATTCATTTTTCTTTTTCAGTTGTTTTCCAGCGGGCTGAAATGAATTTTATTGATAAATTTAGGAGTGAAAAATTTTGGAGAAATATGTGATAAATGGGGGAAAGCCGCTTTTTGGTGACATTGTTATCAGCGGAGCAAAAAATGTTGCTGTGGCGATGATTCCGGCCTGCATCCTAGCCGATGAACCTTGTATTATTGAAAATGTCCCTTTTATCAGGGATGTGGAATTGATGATAAAAATTCTGAGAGAACTGGGCGCTGAGATCGACTTCATCGAACCCACCACGCTGCGGATTGACAGCACAAAACTGCACACCACCTCCTGCTCTGCGGAGTATACCAGCAAGATGCGCGCGTCCTATTATCTTCTGGGAGCGCTTGTCTCCAAATACGGTTCTGCTGAGATTTCCCTGCCGGGCGGGTGCGATCTTGGTCCCAGACCGATGGATCAGCATATCAAAGGATTTCAGGCTTTGGGCGCTGACATGAAAATCAGAGGCGGCCGCGTACTTGCGTCTGCGGAACAGCTCAGCGGAGATTCTGTGTTTTTGGATATTGTTTCGGTAGGCGCAACCATTAACATCATGCTGGCTGCCGTCAAGGCAAAAGGGGTAACGGTTATTGAAAATGCGGCAAAGGAGCCGCACATTGTGGATCTTGCCAATTTTTTAAATTCGATGGGTGCTAACATTAAAGGCGCCGGAACAGACATTATAAAAATAAAGGGAGTCGATCGTTTAAAAGGTTCCCGCTATCAGATTATCCCCGATCAAATTGAAGCTGGTACTTATATGATCATGGCCGCGGCAAGCAAAGGCGACCTCATGATTAAAAATGTGATCCCGAAACATATGGAGCCCATCACAGCGAAACTGGAGGAAATGGGCGTCGGCATAGAAGAACTGGGAGATTCCATTCACGTTTTCTATAAAGGTTTGCTGAAAAAAGCAAATGTAAAAACGCTTCCCTATCCCGGTTTTCCTACCGATATGCAGCCTCTGATTACCACTTTGCTCGCATTGGCGGATGGGACAAGCACGGTCACCGAAAGCATCTGGGACAACCGTTTTAAATATGTGGAAGAGCTGAAAAAAATGGGAGCTAATATCACTGTCAACAGCACCACCGCGATTGTGGAAGGGGTAAACGAATTGTCCGGCGCTCCCGTCTTTGCCACGGATCTCCGCGCAGGTGCCGCAATGCTGGTGGCAGGTGTTGCCGCCAAAGGAACCACTGAAATTATGGATATCTACCACATTGATCGCGGCTATGAGAATGTGATAGAAAAAATTTCAGGAGTAGGCGGCACCATCAAAAGGACTGTGGAAGAATAATGGAAGCAAAATTTACTTCACTCTATTCCGGAAGTGACAAAAACTGTCTTGTGCTTGCCTATGGCAGAACAAATTTACTCATTGACTGCGGCGGCAGTATGAAGGCCATCCGGGAAAGGCTTACCTCCCTTGATATGGGCTTAGAGGATATCTCTGCTTTGCTGATCACCCACGATCACATTGACCATATCAATGCATTGAAAACACTGGTAAAAAACACAGATATGAAAATATATTCCTCTTACGGAACCCATAAGGCAATCTATAAAAGCGGAATTGATATGAACCCACACCGCCGGATTATTGCGGAAGCAAACACGGTATTTGATATCGGAGATATCGGCGTGGAACCTTTTGCGACACCTCACGACGCGGCAGAGCCTTTTGGATATAACTTTTATTGCGGAGAAAAGACCGCTTCCGTCGCTACCGATTTGGGTCATATTCCACAAAATTTTGAGCATACGGTAAAAGGCAGAGATTTTTTATTTTTGGAATCCAATCATGACATCACGCTTTTGAACCAGACAAACCGTCCTTATTCCCTGAAGAAAAGAATTTTAGGAGAAAAAGGCCATTTGTGCAATCAAATCAGCGCCGATTTCGCCTCCGGCCTCGCGCTGAAAGGCTTAAAACGTTTGATGCTGGGGCATTTAAGCGGCGATGCGAACAATCCCCCTCTTGCATACCGCACTGCGGCGGAAACGCTGGAGCGCCGAGGTATAAAAGTACGGGAAGATATTCTTCTCGGTGTAGCTATGCGTGGGACACTGAGCGAAACGGTCTGTTTTTAAGAAATTCATTCAGGGGACGATTTCGTCTCCTGTTTTTCACAGTAGGAGAAAAAGATTGTGCTGAAAATAAAAATTGTATCGGTTGGAAAACTGAAAGAAAAAGCTATGCGGGAACTGACCGCAGAGTATGAGAAGCGCCTTTCCCGCTATTGCAGTCTGACGATGGTGGAACTAGCGGATCTTGCTCTGCCGGAAAAGCCTTCCCAAGGAGAGATTGACGCCGTTCTCAAAAAAGAGGGCCGTGAGATCGAAAAACATCTCTCACAAAGAGGGTTGAACATCGCTTTGTGCATCGAAGGAAAATCCTATTCCTCCACCGCTTTTGCGGAACAAATTTCCAAAGCTTCTCTGCAATATTCTGAAATGGTCTTCGTGATCGGCTCTTCTCACGGGATAGATGCCGCTGTAAAAAAGCAATGTGGTCTCCTGCTTTCTATGAGCGAAATGACTTTCCCTCATAATTTCGCGCGTCTGATGCTCTTAGAGCAGATATACCGCAGCTTCAAAATCATCAGCGGAGAAAGCTATCACAAATAGCATACAAAGGGTGATTCTGTTTTTCACACGGAAAAACTTTTTATGGATAAAAAGCAAGGTACCCCTGCCTCTTTTCGGTGGGGGTACCGCTTTCTTTTTTTCAGCATGGATATAAAAATCGCTGCATTTCGTGCGGGGCGTCTCCTTTTGAAAGGAACCCGAGGTATTCATCAGCCACAAGTCTGATCCTTTTTCACGTTGCCGGTAGCGACCAGATCGATTCCCGTGTTTTCAATATTTCTGAAAAGGATATCACCAATCTGAACCGGCGCTGCAACCTGGAGACGATTTATCTTCTCCATACAAGGCAGCAGTAATTCTTTGGGCAGAGGCATATCCGATTTTATACTGACCAAAGGCTCTGTCCCGCCGCTTACCCTCATGGTAGTCGTAAGCGTTCTGACCGGATGGGTACATTCGCTTTCCGCATATGCTTTCCCACGTCCGCAAGTGTTTCCTGTAACGTTTAAAACCTCGCCGTTCTCATCCAATTCCGCTGTTAAACAGCATCCTATGGGACATATGATACATGTTAACTGCCTTTTCATTGTTCCTTCTCCCTCATTTCCAGTACACAGTTGTTTGTCAGCCGGGAAACAATTTCCGGCGTAAGGATTACGTATTCCATTTCTCCCGGCGCAACTTTTGGGTGTCTTTTGCTGTATAACAGACTTTTTCCATCCCGCAGGACGATTTCAACATTGCGCTTCACGTCGGTTACTCGAAAATAAAGTTTGAGTGCTTCATGGGACTCCCGGTGAAGCTTCTGAGGTACCAGATAACGAATGCCCTCACCTCTTTTCAATGTAACCGTTTCCCCGTCCCGTTTCCACTTTTCCAGAATAAATTTCGCAGCGGAACGTCCGGCCAATTCCGCCTCCTCCGATACATAGTCCACAAGATCGTGTACATGCAACACATTGCCGCAAGCAAAAATACCTTTGAAAGAGGTCTCTCTGTTTTCAAACACCTCGGCCCCTCCCGTGACCGGATCCAACCGGATGCCAGCCTCTTTGGCCAGCTCGTTTTCAGGAATCAGTCCTACGGAAAACAGAACCGTGTCACACTCTATGAATTCCCCGGTGCCTTGAATGGGCTTTCCTGAGCGGTTTACCTTTGCAACGGTTACACCGCAGACGCGGTCTTTCCCATGGATTTGTGTGATGGTATGACTGAGTTTCAGGGGAATCTGAAAATCCTCCAGGCACTGAACAATATTGCGGTTCAATCCCCCTGAATACGGCATAATTTCACATACGGCTTTGACCTGAGCGCCTTCCAGAGTCATCCTTCTTGCCATAATCAATCCGATGTCACCGGAGCCCAATATCACGACCTTTTTTCCGGGCAGATATCCCTTCCCATTCACAAGCTTCTGCGCTGTTCCCGCACTGTATATTCCCGCAGGGCGCATTCCGGGAATATTCAAAGCACCGCGGCTCCTCTCGCGGCATCCCATTGCAAGAATAACAGCCTTTGCCTGGATCTGAAAAACGCCGTCGCTGCTGTTGACCGCAGTGACAATACGATCCGGGGACAGGTTCAGAACCATCGTATCCAGCAGAAATGAAATATTTCTTTTGAAAATTTCCTGCTGGTATTTCCATGCGTACTCCGGTCCGGTCAGTTCCTCGCCAAATCGGTGAAGACCAAATCCATTGTGAATACACTGATTTAAAATTCCGCCCAATTTTCCGTCCCGTTCCAATAGGATAATATCCTTTATACCGGCATCATAAGCACCCAGCGCTGCCGCAAGGCCAGCTGGTCCTCCTCCGATAATCACCAAATCCGCCTTTTTCATTTCACACACTCTCCCGCTTTACATTTTCCAGCCAAAAGCCTTGAGCCCCCGCCGCTCTTTGTAACCTGTTCCATAGAAATCCCGAGTTCTCTTGCCAAAATCTCTATGACGGAAGGGGTACAAAATCCGCCCTGGCACCGCCCCATTCCGGCACGGGTACGCCGTTTGACGCCATCCAGCGTGGTTGCTCCGGGATTTTTATGTATCGCTTCTATGATTTCTCCTTCTGTGATTCCCTCACACCTGCATATAACACGGCCGAACCGGGGTTCTTTCTGTATCAGCTGATTTCTCATTTCCATACTCATTTGTCTGCAGTGGTGCAGCGGTCTGCGCTCGGCCTGAAAAGCGGGGTTCGCCTTCAATGAAATTCCCTCCCGTTTCAGCAGTTCCATAACATACCGGGCGATAGCAGGGGACGCGGAGAGACCCGGAGATTCTATCCCTGCCACATGAATCAACCCCTTCAGCTTTTTGGAGGGCTCTATTATGAAATCCTCTTTTTCAGCGCAGGCGCGCAGCCCGGCAAAAGAGGTAATCACAGTCCGAAGCTGTATGCCGGGAACGGATTTCAAAGCAGTGGAAGCCACCTTCTCCAATCCCTGCTGTGTGGTGGAAGAATCCGTCTTATCAAGTATATTTTCCGAGGTGGGGCCAATCAACAGATTGCCGTCAACCGTAGGCGTAACCAAAATACCTTTTCCCATCTTTGATGGACATTGAAATATCGTGCTGTTTACCAAACCGCCCTGCGCCTTGTCCAGCAGCATATACTCCCCTTTTCTCGGGGCTATGAAAAATCCGTCTTCCCCTGCAGCTTTTGCGATCTCATCGGCGAACAGTCCGGCAGCATTGACGACGTACCTTGCTTTGACCGTCTCATTCTCCGAAGAAATACAGAAATACTCCTTCTCCTTGGAAAGGCCAGTCACTTTAAAACACAGCTTTAGATGAACTCCATTATCCATAGCATTTCCTATCGCAGCCAAAGCCAGCTCATAGGGACATACAATCCCCGCACTTGGCGCATAAAGCGCTTCCAAGACCTTCTCAGAAAGATTTGGTTCCTGTTTTAGAAGCTCTTCCCGGTTCAAAAGCTTCAGATTCTTTACTCCATTGACGAGCCCCCGCTCATACAATGCATGGATATGCTTCACATCTTCCTTATCAAAGGCCAGCACAAGGGAACCGTTTTGCCGGTATGGAACATGCAGTTCGCCGCACAGTTCAGGCATCATCCCGCATCCCTCAACATTCAGCTTTGCCTTCAATGTACCTGGTTTCGCGTCAAAGCCGCCATGGACGATGGCGCTGTTTGCCCTGGTTGTCCCCATTGCCACATCGGACTCCTGTTCCAGCACGCAGACATTCAGATAAAATCTGGACAGATTCCTTGCAATAAGAGCGCCGCAGACGCCGGCGCCGATTACCGCCACATCATATATCATAATTTATAACCTCCATTTTAAACTTCAGAATACATCCTAAATAAATTGCCCAGCCTGTCTGCCACGATATCAGGTTTAAACTCCGCATGTTCCAAATCTTCCTGTCGGGTTTCCCCTGTCATTACCAATATACTCAGCATGCCGTGCTCTGCTCCGATTCGGATGTCCGTATAAAGGCGATCGCCGACAAAAGCGATTTCTTCCTTTGCACAGTTCAGATACCGGCATAAATATTCTGCCGTCTCCACAAATGGCTTGCCGATAAACTTGGGATTTACTCCGGTTGAAGCAGTAATAAAAGCACAGATTGCGCCGCAGTCCGGGATAAAGCCGTCCTCAGTCGGACAATTATAATCCAGATGGGTTGCAACAAACGGTTTTCCCGCACGGATAAAACGGCAGGCATCCGCCAGTTTTTCATAAGTGATAGTTGTATCAAATCCAGCCACTACCACATCCGGATTCTCCCTTGTAAGCAGAATGCCGGCTTCCTTAAAATCCATTTCCAGCATAGGCGTTCCCAACAGATAAACCGTTGGATCACCGTATGTTTTCTTAAGATAATCAATCGTAACCATCCCGGAAGTGACAATTTTTTCTCTTGGCACTTTGATTCCCATTCCCTTTAATTTTTCTTGATAAATCTTATTATTTTTGGATGAATTGTTGGTGAAAAATAAAAAGTCCTTCCCGCTTTTTTTAAGATCGTCAAAAAATGAGTGAGTGCCTTCCAAAAGTTGATCCCCCAGATAGATGGTCCCATCCATGTCCAAAATAAAATATTTGATTGCCTCAAGCTGTTTTTTCATTTTTTCCTCCCTCGTCATAATAAGATGAAATATTTTGCCGCACATCATGCACAAAAGCTGCCATGAAAGTGTTTTCGCCTCACGAAACAGGTAATATCTTTCTTCCGTTTGTCCTGAAATCGGTTCCTCCTCACATGAAGATGCGAAAATTGCACCGCAATGAAAAACTGCGCGTCTGCTGTTTTTTGAAACATGCAATTGCCCACGATTCCGCGCAATTTCCTATGTTATAAAAAAAGCCACAAAAAAACAAAGGTCTTTCCACACCTTGTTTTCATGTGACTCCAAATCTCCGCACATTTATGAAATTTACACTCCCGCCCCATCATCGATAGAAGCACAAACAGACTGCTGTTTTATAACACAACTCTCTCTAATAAAGAGGAAAACCTGTTTCTTATACAGCGGTGAAACTGTTCATATATTATTATTTTATAAGAAAAATTTCTCTTTGTCAATATTTTTCTGGAAAATGCATAGGATAAAAAAGAATGAAATGTGAATAAGAATTCTTAAAAACATCTTAAGATTTGATTAAATTACTTGGAAAATGAAATGATTGTGGTATAATAACCTCACAAACCTCTAAAACATTGAAAATGTTAAGAGGTTTGGAGAACGATTGAATCACAATACTGCGGCGACATTCCGCCGCCTTCGTTGTTGTGGTATCATAAAATCAAATGAAACGTTGAGACAATTTATTTCTTTTTATAGGAGCATATTATTTATGTGGAAATTTAAAAATAAAGACGCATTTGAAGAATGCATCAAAGATCTTTTAGCCGATTCCTCTGTACAGGAAATGCGGCATATTCCCCAGCACACAAAAAACATATCCTGTTTGGATCACAGCATCTTTGTCGCTTATCTCAGTTTCTTAATTTGCCGGCGGTTTCATCTGGATTATAAAGCGGGTGCCAGAGGCGGACTTCTGCACGATTTATTTCTATACAACTGGCGGGATAAGGAACATGAGGGCCACCACTTATTCAACCATCCCAAAATTGCCTTAAAAAACGCTTCCGAACAATTTGAACTGACGGATAAAGAAAAAGACTGTATTGTCAAGCATATGTGGCCTGTTACCAAAAAGCTGCCAAAGTACAGAGAAAGCTTTATTGTAGGCTGTGCGGACAAAATATGTGCAGCACTTGAGATGATGAGGTTATTCCGCGTATTCGGGGTTCAGGCAAAATTATGCGCCGCTGTTTAAACGTCATGTCCAATCGTTAACAAATAGAAATGCCAGATTTCTTAGATACAAGAAATCTGGCATTCTTTATGAAATTTGGGTTTTTATTATCCTTCTATCATCCCCATAAACCGTTTGAGATTGGCAAGACCAATTCGGACTCCGTCCAGATTGTCCTCATGGCCCTCATACTCGATCCCGACATATCCGTCATAATTTGCACGTTTTAGTATAGATAGGCACTGTACGACCGGTACGGTCCCCTGACCAATGATCGCACCCTTCAGATAATTTCCTCCCCTTGTACGGAAAAATCCTTCTCCCGGATCGGGTTCGTTTCCCGATTTCATATAAAAATCCTTTGCGTGTACATGGAAAGCATAAGATGCAACCCTGCTGACGGCTGTCACAGGATTTTCATCCACACATAAGAAATTGCCCATATCGCACAAAAGACCGAAATTCGGATGATTTACTGCGTTAAAAAGCTGTTCAACCCGCAGGGAGTCCTGACAAAAATATCCGTGATTCTCTACCATTGTGCGAATTCCCTTTTGCTGTGCATATTCCGTAACAATCCGGCAGGCATCCGCTATAATTGGCAAAACAGAATCGAAGGATTTACAGTTTATCCCCCCGGTTGCATCATGACGGATACTTTTCGCCCCCAATATCTCAGCAATATCAACCATTTTTTTGACCCGTTCAATCTCCTTCTGGGTATCTCCGCCGCTTCCGTTGATAAAATCAGCCGGAAATACGAAATTGGAAACCGTCATTTCATATTTTTCACATTCCTGACGCAGTTCTTCCGCATATATTTCCTGAGAGGAACTGTTGTGCGGAAGAATGTCCGAAAATTCAATTGCGTCAAACCCCAAATCCTTTGCCAGCTTTATGGTCCCCAATTGGCTTCTGTTTTTCATCCATTTTGCAAAACTATAAGAACTCACCGAAATTTTCATCTTTTTATTTCCTTTCTGAACATGAATATTATTTCTATTTCATTATACAAAGCTGTCCTGAAAAGTAAAGGACGAATTTTGCTTTGTTTTGGCTCTATATTGCGCTGAAAGAAGTACAAATGTATGAAAACAAATTTTTATCAAATCTTGCTGGTATCCAGCCGTTTTTTCAAAATAATAAGGCAAAAGACTAATTGAACAGAAGCTGTCACAAGCCAGGAAACCGGATACGAAATATAAAGGCATTCCAGTGTTCTGAACTGTCTGAATACAGTGAGCAGCCATCCTGCCCGTATGCCGCAGACACCAAAAACGGAGACACACATTGGAACAAATGAGGAGCCCAAGCCCCTTGTCGCACCGACAATCGCCTCCATCAGACCGCACAGAAAATAGGTGGACACGATAATATCCATTCTTCTGACTCCATAGCTGATAACCTCAGCGTCCTGCGGCGTATACAAACCAAGCAGAGGCCGGGAAAAGAGCAGCAAAAGGGCACTGATGCATACACCCATTACCGTTACCTGCAGACATCCCAATGCGATGGTTTTCTTCAGCCGATGTTTCTTTCCTGCGCCAAGATTCTGTCCGACAAAGGTCATCAGCGCGTGGTGGGTTGCATTCATCGTGATATAGGCGAAGCCTTCCAGATTTCCCGCCGCTGAATTTCCCGCAATCGCCGCCGATCCAAAGCTGTTGACAGAGGATTGAATCTGCACATTGGAAATGGAAAAGACAATCCCCTGCAAACCCGCCGGCACCCCGATCCGCACAATTCTTTTTAACATGCTGCGGTCAATCCCAATATTGCGCAGAATCAACTTATAATTGGAATCCCGAGACATCAGGAAACGCAAAATCAAAAATGCAGACAGGAATTGTGAGGTAACGGTGGCTATGCCTACCCCTTCTGCGCCCATGTGAAATACAATCACAAAGACCAGATTCAGAATCACATTGACAATACCGGAAACCGAGAGAAAAAGCAAAGGTGTTTTCGCATCACCGGAAGCTCTTAAAATCGCTGAACCGAAATTGTAAACCAGCATTGCCGGCATACCGGCAAAAATAATCCGCATATAAAGGGTCGCTTCCCCTATAATATCCTGCGGCGTTTCCATCATCTGAAGCAAACTATGGGAAAAAACAATCCCAACAACTGTGAGAAAAATTCCTCCGGCCAATGCAAGACAAATGGATGTATGAACTGCTTTATGTATCAGCTGCTTTGCCCGTTCGCCGCCCATTCCTGTAAACTGTGCAACACACACATTGGTGCCGACAGACAAACCGACAAACAAATTGACCAGCAAATTGGTAAGAGCGGAGGTGGAACCAACCGCCGCCAGCGAATTGCTTCCGGCAAATCTTCCGACAACAATGATGTCTGCAGCATTATATAAAAGCTGTAAAATTCCTGTCAACGCAATCGGCAGGGTAAACAGCAGCAAATTTTTGAAAATCGATCCCTCTAAAATGTCAACCTCTTTTTTCATACATTCTCCCCCCATAGGTACGAATAATACACCCTTTTTCACTTATTGTCAATAAGAATTGCTTTTTTGATATAAAATTAGAACAAAAGGAAGATGTTCCCCCCTTAGACGGCGGATTCCTCTTCATTTTTCCGTGATGATACAATCCGCCGCGGAAAAATTCCATTCCGGGGCTATTCCCCTTATCAGATAATAAGACTTTTTTATAACATAGGAAATTGCGCGAAATCGTGCGCAATTGCATGTTTCAAAAAACAGCGTGCGAAGCGCGGCTGCGTTTTTCAGAATGAAAAACTTTTTTAAAAAAGAAAAACCCGGCATCAGCTTAAACTGTGTGCCGGGTTTTCTATATAAGAAAATATGTGATTGGCATATAACGAATGAAATGCTTTCGGTTAACTAACTAAAGTTGCCTGAAAAGAACACAAAGCGGAAAGCAAGCTTGTTCTTATTTTCCGTAGTATACCTTCAGATACATTTCCTTAATCTCACTCATCAGAGGATATCTCGGATTCGCACCTGTGCACTGGTCATCAAACGCCTGCTCCACCATCTCATCCAGCGTTGCCAGGAAATCTTTCTCATCGATGCCGTATTCCTTGATTGTCTTTTTGATACCGACTTTCGCTTTCAAATCTTCGATCGCTTTTAACAGGTTGTTGAACTTTTCTTCATCATTCTTTCCCTGGATGCCTAAGAAATCAGCACATTCACAGTATCTTTCCAAGGTATGGGGATACTGGTACTGCGGGAAAGTACCCATCTTTTTCGGACAGGGATTTGCATTGAACTTCATCACCTCGGTGATAAGCAGTGCATTGGCAACACCGTGGGGCAGGTGATGGAAAGCGCCCAGCTTATGTGCCATGGAGTGGCAAACACCCAGGAACGCATTTGCAAAAGCCATACCAGCCATAGTGGAGGCATCCGCCATTTTCTCTCTCGCTTTCGGATCGTTCGCACCGTTTTCATAAGCGGCCGGCAGATATGCGAAGATATTTTTCAGGGCTTTTAAAGCAAGACCATCCGTGTAGTCGGTTGCCATCATAGAAGCATATGCTTCCAGTGCGTGGGTCATCGCATCAATCCCCGATGCGGAGGTTAAGCCTTTGGGCATAGACATCATCATATCCGCGTCAATAATTGCCATGTTCGGCATCAGCTCATAGTCAGCCAACGGATACTTCACACCGCTTTTTTCATCGGTAATAACGGCAAAAGGCGTACACTCGGAACCGGTACCTGCAGAGGTCGGGATTGCGATAAAATATGCTTTCTCACCCATTTTAGGGAACGTATAAACCCTTTTGCGGATATCCATGAAACGCATTGCCAGATCCATGAAGTCCACTTCCGGATGCTCATACATTACCCACATAATTTTTCCGGCATCCATTGCGGAACCGCCACCGATTGCAATGATACAGTCAGGCTGGAAAGCACGCATAGCAGCTGCTCCTTCTTTTGCACAGGCCAGTGTCGGATCCGGTGCAACATCGAAGAAAGTGGTGTGGGTGATGCCCATTGCATCCAGTTTATCTGTAATATTTTTCGTATAACCGTTATTATATAGGAAAGAGTCGGTAACGATGAAGGCTTTCTTTTTGCCCATCACGTTTTTCAGCTCATCCAAAGCTACCGGAATGCAGCCTTTTTTAAAGTATACTTTCTGAGGTGCTCTGAACCAAAGCATATTCTCTCTCCTCTCAGCGACTGTTTTGACATTTAACAAATGTTTTACTCCTACGTTCTCGGAGACAGAATTGCCCCCCCAGGAACCGCAGCCCAGTGTCAGAGACGGTTTTAAACGGAAGTTGTACAGATCACCGATACCACCGTGAGAGGATGGAGTATTGATAAGAATACGGCAGGTTTTCATCATCGCCTGGAATTTTTCAATTTTTTCGCTTTCCGTTACCGCGTTGACATACAGGGAGGAAGTATGTCCATAGCCCCCGTCGGAAACCAGTTTATCCGCTTTTGCAAGTGCATCCTCAAAGTTTTTCGCCTTGTACATCGCCAAAACAGGAGACAGTTTTTCATGAGCGAATTCTTCTTCCAGCTCTACGCTTTCCACTTCGCCAATTAAAATCTTTGTATCTTCAGGCACCTTTACCCCTGCCAAGCTGGCAATGGTATAAGCAGACTGACCTACGATTTTCGCATTCAGAGCGCCATTTATCAAAATCGTTTTTCTGACTTTTTCCGTCTCATCTTTTTTCAGGAAATAGCATCCGCGGTCAGCGAATTCTTTTTTCGCCTGTACATATACTTTATCCAGAACAATAACAGACTGCTCGGAAGCACAGATCATACCGTTGTCAAATGTTTTGGAATGAACAATCGAGTTAACAGCCATGGTGATGTCAGCCGTATCGTCAATAATCGCCGGTGTGTTGCCCGCGCCGACGCCCACCGCCGGTTTGCCGGAAGAATAAGCTGCCTTCACCATGCCGGGGCCACCGGTTGCCAGGATGATGTCCGCGCTCTTCATCAGTTCATTGGTCATCTCCAGAGAGGGAACGTCAATCCATCCGATGATTCCTTTGGGCGCACCGGCTTTGACTGCCGCTTCCAGAACAACCTTTGCCGCCTCAATCGTACAGCCCTTCGCACGGGGATGAGGGCTTATAATAATACCGTTTCTGGTCTTCAAGCAAATCAAAGATTTGAAGATTGCCGTCGAGGTTGGGTTTGTGGTCGGGATAACCGCCGCAACCACACCGATCGGCTCCGCAATTCTTTTATACCCTGCAGCGGTATCCTCTTCCAAAACGCCGCAAGTCTGTGTATTTTTATACGCGTTGTAAATATACTCGGATGCATAATGGTTTTTAATAACCTTATCTTCCACAACGCCCATGCCTGTCTCTGCTACTGCCATCTTTGCCAGCGGGATTCTCTGCTTGTTGGCAGCCATTGCCGCTTCGAAGAAAATTTTATCAACCTGTTCCTGTGTATAGGTTGCGAAAATTCTCTGCGCTTCCCGGACTTCTTCAATTTTTGCAATCAAAGCGTCCAGATTGTCCACTACACCTTTCAACTCTTTGTTCGCCATAATAATTCCTCCAATTTTGAAAATCACATATTTCTTAAATTGTATTACAAAGTAAGTTTGTTAACTTATTAACAATTGTATTATACCAGATTGTTAATTATTTATCAAGCGTTTTCCTACAAATATTATAGATAATATTTCACAAATGGTTACATTATGTTTTGTGCAAATTGTATAATTCGGAATGCTTTTTCTGATTTTCCAAAGAACAAAGCATCGAAATGGTCTGAAAATATGTCGAAAAAAGTGGTAAAATCACTGTTGATTTTCAAATAATCCCCTGTTAATATATAGGTGAAACATGTTTCAATTATATTTCATAAACCCCAACATTTTACAACCTGCAACAAATGAAAGGATGGTTATCATGAAAAACATGAAAAAATCGTTAGGCCTGGTTCTCATTTTTACAATGTGTTTCACCTCGGCAGTCTTTGCTGTGGATACAGCGGATACAGCAAACTTGGAAAATGAATATTTACAAGCAATTTTAAACGAGATTAAGGAGCAGGGCGGTTACTCTGACGAAGAGATGGCAACCGCGGAGATTATTTCCGGAAGCAGCGCCCAGCAAGCCAGTCTGTATAGTACGAGTACGGAAAGTCCTTTGATTGAGGATGCGGCTTTAAAAATTGAAACAGTGGAAGATAATATAATAAAATCTGATTATATTATTCCATATAAAATTGATGAAGATGGTACACTAGTAAACAGTTTTGAATTGATCTCAAGGTCACCCGATATTAGTTTTGATGGAAATATCAGTTTAGTCGATGCTACTATTTTTTCTACAGCATATTGGCAGCATAGGGTATGGACACAAAATAATCCGTCTAATGTTTATCATCATATAGGTATAACCGCTAGATGGGTATCATCTAGTCCAAGAGTATATATAGACAACTTAGAAGTTGGGTATGAAACAAATGGTATAAAAACAAACTTTAATACAGGTGTAATTTCAAATATAGAACTTAATAAAGTCAGTAAAATTTTTGAAGTTGCTCCTGTGGCCGGAACACTGTATAGCGATTGGGAACATCAAATGGCGAGTGATGAAGGTGTGGTACTTACCGATGCCTTTCGTCATAAAGGGATCCAATATATAGAAGTAAACTATGCAGTAGATGGAAAGATGCAACCGTTCAAAAGACAAATGTGGACGTTATACTCTAAGATATAATGAATAAAGCGCCGTCCACATGCTCCATCGCGCTCACCGTATCTTACCGCAATGTGCGATAACGGAACAGAAAGAAGGGGATAGAATGAATAAGCGCCGTTTCCTGCGAATCACGATAATCGCTGTCTGCCTTATAACAGCGGCGGCGCTCCTGACCGTCATCCATCGGTCTCTTAATTCTTATCAGGACTTTGCCGAGACTGTAACGGACGGTAAGGGCAACTATCATTTTCGCAGTCTAAAGATGGGGATGAGCCTGGAAGAGATCATCCAAAGCGAACAGCTTGACCGGGAGCGCTTGTTGTACTGGCCGGAAAAAAATGCCGAACATCCTCCAACCTACATTCAATACATGGTTCCCATCTATTTTGAGAGCCTGAACACCGCTTTTTACTGTATTTACTATTTAAAAAGCGATTATTTGGTAATGGTTGAATATTCCGCTTCCTTCGACAAGGAAGAGAGCTTTCAGGAAGCCTGCAGCCACATCATCCGCTTTGCGGAGAGATGGCTTCCCAAGAATCCATCGAACGGCTCAATGGGACTGACGATTCCAAGGGAGGGCAAGCTGCTCAGCGCGCCCCAGTGGGAGGATACCGATCCGTCAGGCAACCGTCTGTCGATTCTGATGCAGGACAGAACAGCAGATGCAGCGGCCTCCATACGGGTCATTTTTCAGTAGCATCCTCTGGATGCATTGATGTTTATGGATGGATATTCCGCAGCCGAATTCAAAGAGTGCCGCAAAAACTTTTATTCTTGCGGCACTTTATTGTTTGTCTATTTCGCATTGATTTTACAGATAGAAACAGTTCATATAAGGATAAGAACGGCATTGTCTTCAAACCGTGATTTTAACGGAAGGAGTGTTCGCATTATGCGCAGATCATCCCTATCTTTTCTTTTGATTGTCACACTGGTTACATCTTGCCTATCCCTCTCCGGCTGCGGAAAGGTAGATAGGGAATACCGGGCTTTTTATAACAGCCTTGTCAATAAAGACGGAAATTTCCGTTTTCGGGGAATGGAGCCTGGAACCAGTCAGAAGGATATCATTCAAATGGAGGGCATCGACGGGATAGAAGGCGAGGATATCACCTCCAAAGACAGCACTGGTCTTTTTCGCTGTCTCGTTCCGGTACAGTTCCCCTGCTTTTCTTTTGATCTGTATCGGGATTACAAAACGGCAACTCATATCCCCTCACGGGACGGCGGAAGATTGGACGGATTTTTGACAAGCGGCAGCTACCTTGCCTTTTTTGAACAGGAAGAGGATTTCACGGCGGCATGCCGGCAGATTTCCGCCTTTCTGAAAGAGCATTTTCCAACGGGAACTTCCTTTGAAGGGCTGGATCAAATCCCGGAGCCGGAGCAGCGGATCCTCTCTCCTCAATGGCAGACGGAGGCGGAGGACGGCAGCCGGCTTCTGGTCACCTTTCAAAACAGGGTTTCGCCGATAAATCCCAACCGTGCTCCTGCTTTCTGCTCCATTCGGATAGAGGTTTCCTATCAAAACCTCGCAGAGTCATCGATGGAAGACTATCAGGAATTTTATCAGGCTTTAAGCAATCGGGAGGGTAATTTCCGTTTCCGTGGAACAGAACCGGGACAGACCTATGAAGAACTGATCGCTTCCTTTGAAAAAGAGGGGTATGGAAAAGATGTGCTTACCCCCTTCGATCTTTTTGTCAGCTGCACCGTTCCGGACAGCTTCCCTTGCTTTGACTTTTCTCTATATAAAAGATATCATATGGATGAATCTTCCAACTCCATAAATGGTAAAACAGATTGGACGACGAAGGATTCTTTGACGGGAGGATCGTATCTTTCCAGTTTCTATCGGGAAGAGGACTGGATTGCGGCATGCCGGCAGATCATTACCTTTCTGAAAGCAAAATTTCCGGGAGGAGTTTCCTTCGAAGAATTGGAACACACACCGGATCCTGAAAAATTAATGTCTCCGCAATGGGAAATAGAAGGAGCCGATGGAAGCAAGATTAGCGTTACCTTTCAAAATAAAAATATGGATCATCCTCTGAATAAAGCGCCGTCCACATGCTCTATCATGATCACAGTATATTACCGTAATATGAATTAACGGCTTACAGCGTACTATGAAGCGAAAATTTCATAGTGCGCTGTACTTTTCATTGACTTTACAGATAGAAACAGTTCATATAAGGATAAGAACGGCATTGTCTTCAAACCGTGATTTTAACGGAAGGAGTGTTCGCATTATGCGCAGAGCATCCCTATCTTTTCTTTTGATTGTCACATTGCTTTTCTCCTGCCTTTCCCTCTCGGGATGCGGAAAGGTGGACGGGGAATACCGGGCTTTTTATGACAGCCTTGTGAATAAAGACGGAAATTTCCGTTTTCGGGGCACGAATCCGGGGGACAGCCAGGACAGCATTTTTCAGGCAGAAGGGCTCAGCGGCACGATAGATGAGGATGTCAGTATTATGGACAGCACCGGCCTTTTCTACTGTTACCAGCCGGTACAGTTCCCCTGCTTTTCGTTCGATCTGTATCGGGATTACCGGACGCCGCTTCATACGCCTTCCACTGTAGATGATTTTAGATATAACAGTTCCATGACAAGCGGAAGCTATACCGCCTTTTTTGAACAGCAGGAGGAGTTTACGGCGGCGTGCGGACAAATCACTGCCTTTCTGAAAGAGCATTTTCCAAAGGGAACTTCCTTTGAAGCCCTGGAGCAAATCCCGGAACCGAAACAATTCATCTCCGCCCCCCAATGGCAGGCGGAGGCAAGGGACGGCAGCCAGCTTCTGGTCACCTTTCAGAATAAAATTTCTCCTCAGTCGAATAACAAAAAGCATATGGTATCCCAGATTCCTCCCTGCGGTTTTATCCGGCTGGAGGTTTCCTACCGCAAGCTTACGGAATCTTTCACAAAAGATTACCAGGAATTTTATCAGGCTCTGGTTAACTCGGAGGGCAATTTCCGCTTCTGCGGTACCGAATCGGGACAAACCTATGAGGCGCTGGCCGCCTCTTTTGAAGAAAAGGGATACGGGAGAGACGCTCTTGCCCCCTTTAGCGATATGTTTCGCAGCAAAATTCTTGACATTTTCCCCTGTTTTCCTTTTTTCTTCTCCGAAAATTACTGGATGGATACCTCCGTCAACCTGGAAAACGGCAAAGCGAAATCACAGACGGAGGATTCTCTGTCCGGCGGATGGTACACCAGCTTTTTCTATCGCGAGGAGGACTGGGCGGAAGCATGCGGGCAAATAACCGATTTTTTGAAAGTAATGTTTCCGGAAAGGGGATCCTTTGAAACTCTGTATCATCTTCCCGAAACGGAAGAATGGAATGAGGAATGGCGGGTGGAAGCCCCCGATGGAAGTCAGCTTTCCGTCGATTTTCAAAATAAGGAACGGTATTATCATCCTTATTTGAACTTTATAGAAAGTTCCCGGATTCAAATCACGGTGTTCAATTGACGGCAACCAGCGAGCTGTAAAATCTTTTCTTTTCAGCTCGGCGGGTTCCGAATACATAGAATGTCCAAGGTATCAATACCTTGGACATTCTGCATGTTACGTCTCTGTTTTTACCGCAGCACCTGCATCGCCGCTTCCTCCGCAAACTGTTTGGAATACAGCTCAAAGTAGGCGCCCCGTTTTTTCATCAGCTCCATATGCGTTCCCTGTTCGACAATTCTGCCGTCCTTCACCACCAGAATCAAATCCGCTTGGCGGATGGTGGAAAGACGGTGAGCGATCAGGAAAGAGGTACGGTTTTTCAGAAGGTTTCCGATGGCGTTTTGGATCAGCTGTTCGGTCTGCGTGTCGATGGAGGAAGTGGCCTCGTCGAGCACAAAGATCCGCGGATCCGCCAGCACCGCTCTGGCAAAGGACACAAGCTGCTTTTCGCCGGTGGAAAGACAGTCTCCCCCCTCGCCTACATCGCTGTCATAGCCGTTTTCCAGGTTCGCCACCACCGTATCGGCAGAGACGCTTTTGGCAACCCGTTCGATATCCTCATCGGTTGCTTCCAGGTTCCCATAGCGGATATTTTCCCGCAGGGTACCGGAAAACAGATGGGGATTCTGGAGAACATAACCGATGTTGCTGTGAAGCCAAAGCTGGGAGCGCTCCCGGTAATCCCTGCCGTCAATCAGCACGCGTCCGCTGGTTGGTTCAAAGAAACGGCAAGCCAGATTCACCAGAGTACTCTTTCCCGCGCCGGTCTCCCCCACGATAGCCACATTGGTTCCCGCCGGAATTTTCAGGTTAAAGTGCTCCAGCACATACTCGTTGCCGTCCGGATACTTGAAGGAAACATCTTCAAATTCGATATCGCCCTTGATGGGTTCCCAGTTCTCCTTTTTGGGATGAAAGGAATCCCCGTATTTTTCGATCACCTCCGGTGTGTCGGTGATCTCCTCGGGCTTTTCCAGCAGACCGGAAACCCGCTCGATATTCGCCTGGGTCGCGATGACATTGGAGAAGGTTCTCGCCAGCTGTTGAATCGGCTCAAAGATACCCACCGCATAGGAGATAAAAGCGGAGAAGGTGCCGAATTGAAGCGCCTGATTCATCACCAGATATCCTCCTCTTGCCAGCACCAGCGCCGTGGCGATGGAGCTGAAAAACAGGATGGAGGGAATGTAGATAGCGCTCAGCTTATAGCCATGGAGCATGGTTTGATACATTTCCTTGGATTCCTTCTGAAATTCCCTCAGGTTCTTTTCCTCGATAACCAGCGTTTTGGAGGTTTTCGCCCCCACGATTCCCTCATTGTACGCGCCGGAGATCCGGGAATTCATTTTCCGGATCCGGCGGTTATTGTTGAGCAGTTTATTCTGAAAGAACACCGTGAGGATTGCGATCAAAGGCACCACAACAGCAATCAGAAGCGCCAGCTTCCCATTGAGCAGGAACATGGAGATGAATACGCCGACCACATAGGCCAACGCCCACAAAATGTCCACCAAGCCCCAGGCAATCATACTGCCGATCCGCCCGGTATCGCTCATCACCCTCGCCAGCAGGTAGCCAACCGAATTTACATTGTAGAAGGAAAGGGAAAGCTTTTGCAGATGGACAAAGCTCGCCCGCTTCAGATCCCGCCCCACCTGCATCTCCACGCTCATCGCCTGGCGGGAGAAGACAATGACGATCCCCGTCTGTATCAGTACCAGCGCGGCATAGAACGCGATAAAGAAGCCAAGCTGTGAAAGGCTCCCCTCCATGATAAAGCGGTCCACCGCATACCGCTGAAACAACGGGAAAATGACATCAATCCCCGCCGACCCCAGCATCAGAAGCACAATGGACAGCAACAGCCAGCGGTAAGGCTTGAAAAACGGCAGCATTTTTGCCCAAATTTTTATGTCAAGGGATTTTTTTGACTGCGTTTCCTCATAGAACGCCATTATTCTCCCTCCTTTTCTGTCAGCAGCTTATCCTGCTGGTTCATCTGAATATCATAAATCTTTTTATAGATTCCATCCTGTTTCACCAATTGCTCATGGGTGCCCATTTCCTCGATCTGTCCGTTTTCCATGACCAGAATCTGATCCGCCTGCATCAAGGTGGTGATGCGGTGTGATATCAGGATCACGGTGGAATCGCCCAGATTATCCTGCAGGGCGCGGCGGATCTGGGAATCCGTCTCGGTATCCACTGCGGACAGGGAATCGTCAAATATCATGATGGGGGCTTTCTGCATCAGCATGCGGGCGATGGCTACCCTCTGCTTCTGGCCGCCGGACAGGGTGACCCCCCGCTCCCCGACAATGGTGTCGTAGCCGTTGGCGAAATTCAGAATGGAGCGATCCACACAGGCAACCCGTGCCATCCGCCGGATATCCTCCTCGGAGGCTTCCGGACAGCAGACGGCAATATTCTCCCGAATGGTTTTGGAGAACAGGAACGGCTCCTGAAGCACCATCCCGATATTGCCGCGCAGCCAATCCCGGCGGATATGCCGGATGTCCACACCGCCGATGGTGATCCTTCCGCAGCCGTCCGGCAAATCATAGAGCCGGTTCAGCAGATGCATCAAAGTGGACTTTCCAGAACCTGTGCCGCCCAGAATGGCAAAGGTTGAGCCCTTCCTGATGGTAAAATCAATATTTTTAAGGACTGGCTTAGCCCCCTCATAGGTATAGCTGACATGCTCGAAAACGATATCCTCGGTGAGCGGCGGGGTGATATCGTCCGGATTGTCCCGTTCCTCCTCCGCCTGAAAGATATAGTTGATACGGGACAGGGATACCCCTGTTTTACTCATCTCGGAAAGAATCCGTCCCAGACCGCGGATCGGCCAGATAAGAGTCGTATTGTAAGAGATGAAAACCAGGAATTCTCCCAGCGTGATATTCCCGTGAACCGTCTCCACCGTGCCCAGGGCAATGATGGTGAGAATCTGCAGGCCGGTGATCAAATCGCCGATGCCCCAGTAAGAGCCCAGCACATAGCCCAGCTTAATCCACAGGTTGGAAAACCGGTTATTCTTCTCATCAAACCGATCAATTTCATATTTTTCCCGCCCAAAGGCCCTTACTACCCGAACGCCCGTCAAATTCTCCTGTACCCCTGCGGAGAGCTCCCCCTCCGCCTCGTCCGCCACCTTGAACTTCTTGCCAATTTTGGCGTAAAAAATGCCGGAATACGCGATGATAATGGGAATGAATACCAGCGCCGTCAAAGACATTTTCACGTTCATGGTGAACATGATGCTAAGGGCAAACACAATCAAAAAAATGGTGCGTATGATATCCAAAAATTGATTGGCAATAAAGTTGCGGATTAGATCCACATCCATCGTGCACCGCTGGATGATATCCCCCGTCTGATGCCGCACATGCCACCGAAACGGCAGCTTCTGAATATGGCTGTAAAGCGCGTCCCGCATCCTGCGGATCATGCCTTCCGCACCTTTCGCGTTGATGGTGATCCGGATGTATGTGCAAAGCCCCGACAGAATCGAAAACAGCAGGATAAATCCTGCACACCATAGAAGATTCGTCCGGAACAGCTCCCGCACAGCGTTGAGATCCACTTTTTCCGCAAAGAACGCCGGCAGGGAAAACGGTTTGTCGCCTATCACCGAGTCAACCGTAATCCGGATGACCTGAGGCGTTAGAAAATCAAACACTGTGCCAAACATAGAGGCGATAAACGCAATCACAAAATAGTGTATTTTTCCTTTGGAAAACCGCAGAAGCAAACCGACACGCGGAAATTTCTGCTGAATCATTTTTGTCCCCTCCTTTGTTGAAAAACGTTATGCTCCTGATAGAATCTTTTTCCTGTTTTGACTTGACCTTTTTCCCTTTGAAAAAAATGCCCCTCCCCATTGTCTTCTTCTGTCTGCCGCGGAGGACAGAGAGGCGGACGGAGAAGAGGCGTTTTTCACAACGAAAAAAGCGCCCCCGAACCTTCAGAGGCGCTGTCTGTACCCTTTCTTTGGACGGCAAAGAAGCCCGTCTATCTGGACGCAGGCAAAATCCCTCTGAATGGTATCTGGCTATTGCCATAAAAATTACCGTGATTCATTCTCTTTTTCATTTTGCCTGCCTCCTTTCTTTCCAAATTTGTATCTTTTTCTATCAAGAACGTGTGGCTATTCTAACATAGATATGCTTTCCATGTCAAGAAAATTTTTCTATTTCTGCATTACATTTTTGTTACAGTAATAAATATCTTTTTTGCTGTAAATACATTACTCTTCTCTAGGACTAGGCGAAAGTCCCCTGAAGAAGTCTTCATAATTGACGTTAAGAATTTGTTTAAACAATATGAGGTCACTGACAAAAATATTTCTTCTGCCTTGTTCAATATGAGCATATTGAGCACGTGACATAGAACGGCCTGCTAACTGTAATTTAACCGCCATATCGTTTTGGGATAAATTTTTCTTTTCTCTCAATTTCTTTAAATTAGCACCAATATTAACGTCCTGTAAGAATTTTTGCATGATTAACCCCTCCATCAAGATACCAATTAGTATCTTTTTCTTGATTGTATCAGCAAAAAGATGTATAATTAGATACTATGTAGTATCACAAAGAGGCATATTTTTATTATGCATTTTGAGACAAATAAATATTTAACAATAAGGAGGAAAAAAATTGAAAAAAGTTTTCTTTTTAACGCATAGTCCAATCTCAGAACAAGAAGCAAGAAAAATATGTGAACGACTCATTCAACAAGGTTATTTGTATTTTATCTGTTATGCAAAAAATTCAACAGACATTTTAATACTTCAAATTCTAAAACAATTAAAGAAAAAAGGGTATAAGCTCCGAATTGAGTTGGTTTGCTCAGACGCAAATCTGAAATTTTCATTGAATGGTAGAGAGAGATTATATCATGACTGCAACGAGTTTTGTTTAATAGATAATGTATCAAATAATATAGAAGATCAGATAAAATATCTCGCATATAGAGCGAATTTAGTATATGAAATATAATTATTAGAAAACCAGAAATTAATATATTAAAACACGAAACGCCAGAGAGCATATTGCTCTCTGGCGTCAATTTTTCTAAAAACTTGGTAAGCACCTACTTGCTGTCCATTCTTACTGCACGCTTTCCCTTCCGAAAACATCCATTTTAAACTGCGCCCTTCTGCGGTATTCGCTGGGCGTCATATGATAAAGCTTTTTGAAATTCCGGTCAAAAGATGTTGCGGAATTATGACCTGTCTGAAACACAATCTGCATAACCGGCAATTCGGTTGATTTGAGCATCACCGCCGCCATACGTATCCGTATCTGGCTTAAATATTCATAGGGAGTCAGATTCATCACTTCCCGAAATACCCTTCTGAAATGGGTGGGACTTAGAAAACAGAGAGAAGCCAGCTGTTCGATTGTGATTTCCTCCCCATAATTGTGACAGATGTGGGTAAGCGCCGGGGCAATCATCTGATATTGCTTATCGCTCCCCTCTTTGATCTCTCTGCCGTCTTTCTCCGCATCGATACGGGCAATCTTTAAAAACAGCACCCAGAGCAAAGACTTCACAACCGCCTGGTAATCCTGCTTCTGTCTTTGCATTTCCTCCACAATCATCTTCATCAGCTCGGACGCATCTCCATATTCCTTTCGGCTGATGATATTGGGAACACTGCTGTTAAAATAAAACAGCCGGCTGATATGCGGATCCAAGCTGATATCGATGGAAGAAAACAGCCTTTCCACATCCACGCCGATATACACCCACTGGCTGGGACTGTCATCCGGGCTTTGTGCCACGTGCGGTTCCCCCTTTAAGACAAAAGACACATCCCCCGCGTTAAACCGGTAATCCCTGTCCTCCACATGAAAGATTCCGTTTCCAGAAAGGCACAGGCCGATTTCCAGCACATTGTGAAAATGGTAGATATCCGAATCGGACAGCATCTGCTCATATTCCCGATAATCCACCGGAAACAAAGGATCCATCTGAAGTTCAAAGAAATTGATTACATTTTTGAGCTCCTTCATAATCCGCATCGCTTCTCCTCCTTAACGGCTGTTTTTTCCGTGTGAAAAAGAGTTAGTGTTGGCGAATAAAAGCTGCAATGTCATCAATCACTTTCTGCTCCACATGTCCTTTGATATCGTACTCGGTAGTATCCTGCTTTCCGTTATTCGGCATGAACAGATGGTTTAATCCGTCATATAAACGAAACTGCACATTGTCTTTTCCAGCCAAAACCTGCTGCCAAAGCGGGTAATCCTTATCCGCATAAACCTGAAAATCTGCGCTTCCCTGCTGGATTAAGATGGGGATGGAAAGCGATTTTGCTATGCTCTCGGTATCAATTTCATTCAGGCTTAACCAATAAGCGGCCGGCATATTGAAAATCATATCGGCGGAGGCGCCTTTTTTCAGTTCCTTAATTTTCTGCACTTCCGCTTCAATTTCGCGCAGTGTTCTATCCTTCTGTGACTGGGACTGCTGGGTCTGATCCAACAGCATTTTATTTTGATCAAAGACGATGTCCTCCAAACGGCGGGGAGAGCCTGCCATGATCACCAATCCTGCGACAGCGGGGTTGTCCTGCGCAATTTTGGGCGCCAGCATGCCGCCCAGGCTGTGCCCCAAAACATAAATACGGCTGGTGTCCACAGAGGTGAGCGTTTGCGCATAGGCAACCGCGGCATTCACGTCATTGAGCACCTCATCCTGAATGGTAACCTGTTTGCCCAACTGCCGGAAGGTTTCCGGATAGGCATAATTGCGCTTGTCGTAGCGGATGGAAGCAATGCCCTGTTCCGCCAGCCCATGGGCCAGATCCTCGAAAGGCCTGTTGTCCGCCGCACCGACGCTTTCATTCAGATCCGTAGCGCCGGAACCATGAACAAACAGCACAACCGGAGGATTCTGTATTCCTTTCGGAAGCGTTAACGCACCGGTAAGCGGTTCCCCGCTGTCCCCGACTTTAATCTCCTGCTGGGTATACGTCTGCGTTTCCGTATTTAAGTTCCCGACGATGGATTTATAGTTCATATATAATGCTTTAATCTCGTAATTGGTATCGAAGGAAAAGGTCGCTGTCATACCGTTCTGCTCAAACTCGGAAACCAATAGAACCGTGGCGTTTTTCCCGTTTGATTCCACATCGGCGGATACAAAACGGACAAAGTCACCCAGCTTTTCACCGGTTTGTTCCCAAGCCTGCTGCAGGTTTGCCGCGCTCAGTTTAGAACGGCTGGAACGCTTGACCATATTTTCCACACCCGCAAAGTCTTTTTGGATAAACCGATTCATACAATCCTGGCTCAGGTTCCTGAGTTTTTCTTCCTCAAAGGCAAATTCCTGTTTTCCGCAGGAAGCCATTGCCGTAAGCATAATCAATGTCAAAAATAATACTAAGATTCGTTTCATTTGTCTTTCTCCAATTTGTCATATTCTTCTTTCAGCAGCGCAAACATTTGACTGTCCAGCAAAACGCCGTCTTTCACAACCGCTTTCCTATGGATGGCCTCCTTGAAAAATCCGGCTTTCAAAAGAACTTTTTCAGAGGCAAAATTTCCCTCAAAGACTTCCGCATAAATCCGGACAATATCCCTGTTTTGAAATGCCCAGCCGCTCAGTTCCTTCACAGCGGCCGTCATGATACCGTTGCCCCAGTAATCCTCTCCGAGCCAGAAGCCCAGTTCCGCGGATTTGCGGTAAACGTCCTTTCCAAACGTGAGCCCGATACAGCCGACTGCCTCCCCCGAGACGTCAATGGCTTTTGTAATCTGGTCTTCCGAAATTGACTCTTTGCAGACATTGATGAAAAATTCCGCGTCTTTTTTCGTGTAGGGCGATGGAAAAACATCTCTGAGTTTCTGTGCAATTTTCGGATTGTCCGCATTTTCTGCAAGGCTTTCCACATCGCTCCTTCTCCAGTCACGCAGTGTGAAAATCATGGCTCTGCCTCCGTTCTTGTCGTTTTTTTTATTATACAACATACCGGAATAAATGCAAAGCTTTTTCACAATCTTTTTCTGTTGTAACACGGGAACATTTTTAGTATAATATAAGTATCATAAATGGATAAGCATTAGAGAGTTCATTAAAATAGGGGGCTGCAATGGATAAAATAGTAAATGTTTTTCTGCCGGACACATGCAGGCTGGCTGTCATAAGCGATATTCACGGCAGTCTTTCTCTGCTTCGTCGGCTTTTGAGAAAAGTGGAACGCCGCCAGCCGGACTATCTCTTTCTGCTTGGCGATTTTATCGAAAAGGGAAAACAGGGGTTGGAAACCCTGCAGTTTATCCGCCGCCTTTCCAAATCCGGAAACGTGTATGCTCTTCGCGGAAACAATGACGGCGTACTGAATTATCTGCTCAATCCCCCTTCGCGAAAAAACGCTTTGGATTATATCGCCCGGAAGCCTTTTAATATTCTGTCGCAAATGGCTGCATCCCTTCAGCTTCCCGCTGTGACTTTGCAGAATTACAGGGATATCGCCGCAGAGATTGAAAGATGCTATGAGGAGGACATTGCATGGCTTTCCGGTCTGCCTCTGGCGTTCGAGACAGAACATTTTGTTTTTGTCCATGCTGGGATGGAAAACCGCAGCGACTGGCAAAACAGCTGTGAGGACAGTTTTCTCCGTATACCCTGGTTCCATACACAGCAAAATCCCACCGGAAAGTGGGTGATTGCCGGGCATTTTCCCACCTACAATTATCCTCAGTCTGCCCTCTCCTGTTCTCCCCTTATCGATTGGAAGAAAAAAATCATTTCCATAGACGGAGGGAATGAGACAAAAAACGGAGGGCAGCTGAACGCGCTTATCATCGATGGGAAAGATTCCTTTTCCTTTGAATGGGAGGACAGTTACCGAAAAGCGAAGGTTATCCGTTCTGTCCGCGGGAATTTGTCTGATTTCTCGCTGGTCAATTATGAATATCCGGAAATAGAGATCGTGGAACCGGGAAAATATTTTTCCAAATGCCGTTTTTCAAGAACCGGCAAAACCGGCTGGTGCAAAAATGAATCCATTCAGAAAGAAGGAAATGTTCTTTATTCCTATCGCAGTTTTTCAGACTTTGTCCCCCTTCGGAAAGGCGACATCATCTCGGTTGTCGACGGCACCTGCGCGGGATATGCTCTTGTAAGAAACGGAGATCTCAAACTGGGATGGGTACCGAAAAACAGCTATGAATTGCTCTGAAAGTATCTTATTTCCCTTTCATACGCAAAAAAGGACAGCCGGCAAGAGCTGTCCTTCTATGTATATTTTATCATCTGATATGCCGTGTACACACCCAGAGCGATGATAGCTGCCGAGAGCAGAAGCTTAACCCACATACCGATCCCTTCTTCCATCTTTCTTCCGGTATCAGCATATGCGGTCTGGTAAGAGGATGTGCAGATTTTATCTTTTCCGATCCTTGCTCAGATCTTTTTTTCTCTTTGACAAAGCAGAAAATCCAAAAGCTTCTCCGCAGTCTCCTCTTTGCTCATCAACGGCAAAGCATGTTCTTCCGCCTCGGTGATCAGAGTAACCACGTTGGTGTCCCCCTGAAAGCCAGCCCCTTCCACCTTCAGGTTATTGGCGGCAATCATATCCAGCTTTTTCTTTTCCAATTTCAGCCGTGAATTTTCAACAAGTTTTTCGGTTTCCATCGAAAAGCCGCAGATATACTGTCCCGGCTTCCGGTTTTCTCCCAGCCACTGCAAAATATCATCGGTCTTTTCCAGAAGGATTTCCATGGAAGCTCCCGCCTTTTTGATCTTTTCCTGTGCGGCATTTTTGGGACGAAAATCCGCCACAGCCGCTGCTTTTAAGATGATATCCTGCCCGCTGTAATGGTCTTTTACCGCTTCAAACATCTCTTTTGCACGTACTGTTTGAATGACCTTCACAAAAGGCGGCGGCGCAACCGAGGCATTTCCGGTTATCAGCGTCACTTCCGCCCCCCGCAGCATGCAGTTCTTCGCCAGCGCATAGCCCATCTTTCCGCTGGAGTGATTGGTGATATAGCGTACCGGATCGATGGCTTCACAAGTCGCGCCTGCCGTTACCAATACCTTGAGTCCGTCCATATCCTTTTCATGGGAAATCTCCCGTTCTATATAGGAAAACAGGGTTTCCTCCGAAGGCATTTTACCTGCCCCCACGTCATTGCAGGCCAGCCTGCCGACCGCCGGCTCAATCACCTCAAAACCGTATTTTATCAGAAGCTGCAGATTATCCTGGGTAATGGGATTCTGAAACATATTCGTATTCATTGCCGGAGACACCATCTTTTTGCAGGTACACGCCAAGACAGTGGTTGTCAGCATATCGTCACAGATGCCATGGGCAAGCTTGGCAATCACATTGGCGGAGGCCGGGGCAATCATAACCGCGTCCGCCCGCTTTGCCAGGGCTACATGTTCCACATTATACTGAAAATTCCGGTCAAACGTGTCTATCAGGCATTTATTTGAAGTCAATGTTTCAAAGGTAATCGGGTTGATAAAATGGGCGGCGTTTTTCGTCATCAGCACATGGACGTCACATCCCTGTTTTACCAGCATGCTGGCTAAATTCGCCGTTTTATATGCGGCGATGGAGCCGGTCACTCCCAAAAGTACTGTTTTTCCTTTCATCCGAAACGTCCTCCTTGTTTTCTTCTGTCTGTTTTGGTTTATTCCTTAAAAAAGCTTACTCCATCGATACAAAGTACAGATCCAGCTGATCAGCGGTGGAGGAACTATAAATTGATTTGGAAGCTTTCTCAAAGGTTAGATTTCTGTCGTTTGTCAGGACAATATAGCTGCTTTCCCTCTCTGCGTTTGGCAAAGTACCCTTTAATGCAACGCAGTATTTATAATAGCTGATATCCCTGTCGGCTGACAGCTTACGGAACAAATACCATTTGCCGTCGACCGGTATTTCAATCGTATCTCCTGTGCCCAGCTGATAGCCAAATTCCGTCCCGAAGTTAGATGTATTCTCCTCTGCTGGAATCTTGGGCAACTCTGTTTCAGCGGTTATCTGACCGTCCATAACACCGCAGCGGGCTTCTGTTTCACTCTCTTTTCCGGTGTCATAATACAGCTCTCCGTTCACATTAACCATCCGTACGCCTTGCCCTGTGTTTTCTTTGTTCTCCTGCGCGCCATCTGAGGATACATAAACCTGCGTAGGCCCATCTGCACCGCCGATGATTCCAATGCTTGAACTGGAACATCCCGTAAACAGCACGCAAACCGAGAATAAAAGCACTGCGATTTTATGCATTTCTATATACCTCCCGCATTATCTTTTTCATTTTAGGTTATTATACCACAACAACGAAGGCGGCGGAATGTCGCCGCAGTATTGTGATTCAATCGTTCTCCAAACCTCTTAACATTTTCAATGTTCTAGAGGTTTGTGAGGTTATTATACCATAAAAGCAACACTTTTTATGGTATAATTGTCCATGAGCTTCGGTTGTCCGGACTTGTTCCGGACGAGAAGCTTGGACATAGCTGTATAATATGCCCTGCGCATATTATACCATAATCTCACCTGAAGTAGCAAATCTTTTGAAGAAAAGATGGAAAGGTTGTCTTTTTGCGAAATGGAAATGCTTTTCATATGGATTTTGTTGCCAAAAGCGTTTCATCTTGTTATAATAAATTCATTCCGAAAACGATTTTAGGATTCCATTGAAAGGAGGAAATACCATGCTGATTGCTGATTTGCATATCCATTCCAAATATTCAAGAGCCACCAGCAAAGACTGTATACCGGAGCATTTGGATGTCTGGGCCAGACGGAAAGGGATCGATTTGGTAGGAACCGGCGATTTTACCCATCCAGCCTGGCGGGAAGAACTGAGAGAAAAACTCCAGCCCGCCGAGGAAGGGCTCTATTGCCTGAAAGCTCCTTATCGAATCGGAACGGACGGGAAACAACCTCGTTTTGTGATATCCGGAGAAATTAGTTTCATTTATAAAAAGAACGGAAAAGTGCGCAAAGTGCACAACCTGATTTTGCTGCCCGGTCTGGAAGAAGCGGAAACACTTGCAGTCCGTCTGGAAGCGATTGGAAATATACATTCCGATGGCAGACCGATCCTTGGACTGGACAGCCGTGATCTTTTGGAAATCACTCTGGAAGCATGTCCAAATGCCATATTCATTCCAGCACACATCTGGACCCCCCACTTTTCCCTTTTCGGTGCCTTTTCCGGATTTGACACCATCGAGGAATGCTTTGAAGATTTAACACCCCATATTCACGCTCTGGAAACCGGTCTTTCTTCCGATCCACCGATGAACTGGCGGCTTTCCGCACTGGACGGTTACCGGCTGGTATCCAATTCCGATGCCCATTCCCCCTCCAAGCTCGGACGGGAAGCTACCCTTCTGGACTGCGAGCTCTCTTATACCGGACTTTATCAGGCTCTGAACGGATCGGGAAAGGGATATGCGGGAACTCTGGAATTTTTTCCCGAAGAGGGAAAATATCATCTGGACGGTCATCGGAAATGCAATCTCTGCCTCACGCCTGGGGAAACGGAGGAAAACAACGGAAAATGCCCTGTCTGCGGCAAAAAGATTACGGTGGGAGTTCTTCACCGCGTCGAGCAGCTGGCAGACCGCCGGGAGGGCTTCCGCCCGCAGAGTGCCGGGCATTTTGAAAGCATCATTCCTCTTCCGGAGATCATCGCGTCCTGCTTTGGGGTTGGAGCCGCTTCCAAAAAGGTTCTCGCACAATATGAAACCATGCTGGAAAAATTGGGTTCCGAATTTGATATTCTGCGCCGGATTCCAACAGAGGATATCCGGCAAGCCGCCGGTCCTCTGATTGCGGAGGGAATTCTGCGCATGCGGCTGGGCAAAGTGGTTCTGGAACCAGGATATGACGGGGAATACGGAAAAATTAAGCTGCTGAATCAGGATGAAATCAATCTTCTGTCAGGACAAATCAGCTTTGCGCCGGAAACGGCCGGCAACTCTGAGAGAAAAAAGAGGAAGGGAAAGGCCATTGGAAAAACCGAATTTGCTTCCGCCCTTTCGCCGGAGCCGAAAAGCCAGCCTTCACAGACAGAAGGGCTAAATGATCGGCAAAGACTTGCCGTTCAATCGGAGACTTCCTCCATTGCTGTCATTGCCGGACCAGGAACCGGAAAGACAAAAACACTTGTTTCCCGCATCGTTTTCTGTATCCGGGAAAGAGGTGTGCTCCCCTCTGAAATCATTGCGGTAACCTTCACAAACAAGGCTGCCGAAGAGATGAGGAAACGTTTGAATCAGACACTTGGGAAAGAAACCGCGGATGAAATCACCATCGGAACCTTTCACAGCATCTGTCTGAAATTTCTAGCACAGCATGATAAGGCATTGCCTCTTATCGAACCATACTGCGCGCAAGCTGTGGCGGGAGAGGTGCTGCAGGCGCTTTCACAAAAAGGCTCCGCACAAAAGCTTCTGGATAAAATTTCTCGGATGAAAAACGGTTTGACCGATTCGGTTACAGAGCCGTTGGATAAGGCTTGTTCGCTTTATCAGCAGAAACTTTCACAATATGGAGTCATGGATTACGACGATGTACTGCTTCATGCACTGCGCTTGACAGAAGAAGGAGAAATGCCTTCGTGCCGCTATCTGTTAGTGGATGAATTTCAGGATATCAACGAACTGCAATATCGTTTGATCTGTGCCTGGGGAAAACAGAATATCTTTCTGATAGGAGATCCGGATCAGTCTGTCTATGGATTCCGTGGATCGGATACCGAATTTTTCAAGCGTTTTTTGGAAGAGCACCCTCAAACGCAACAAATTTGCCTTCTTGAAAACTACCGCTCCACACCTGAAATTTTGTCCTGTGCCCTTCCGGTTATCCAGAAAAATCCTGCATCCGGATATGAACGTTTTCTTACTGCCCGCAACAATCCTGGTGAACCCGTCCGGCTCGTCACATCGGAAAGCGATTTTTCCGAGGCAATCTATATTGCCAAAGAAATCAACCGAATGGTGGGCGGGGTTGACATGCTGGATTCTTCCCGACACAGTGACAACGGACACCGCTATGGCTTTTCCGATTTTGCCGTGCTGTACCGCACTCACCGTCAGGCGTCTGTCCTGGAAAAATGTTTAAAAAAAGAAGGCATTCCGTATACGGTATCCGGCAGAGAAGATTTTCTGGAGGAAGAATCCGTTAGAGGTATTTTAAGTTTCTTTTCTCACCTGCTTCATCCGGAGGATGTTCTTTCCCTGAAAGTATGTCTGAAAACGCTTATGGATGGTTCAGAGGATATGATACAACGTTTCCCCATTCATGTCTTTCGAGAGGTTCAGACAGCGGAGGAATGCTATCAAAAACTTCCTTTATCCTTCCAGGAGGATCGCGCCGTTGAGAAATGGCATCGGCTGGCAATACGTTATCTGCCCATGCTGGAACAGGAAAGAACGCAGAAGCTGATAGCGGGTTTTGCTGCGGAGCTTGCAATAGATGAGAACCCCTCTGTCGTCCGCCTGATAAATATGGCTTGTTTTTTTGAAGATCCGGCAGATTTTTTGCTCAATTTGAAACTGGGACGGGAAAGTGATCTCATCCGCAGCGGAACTGGATTTCACTCCTCCGACTCTGTTTCTCTGATGACATTGCATGGAGCAAAGGGCTTGGAATTTCCCGTGGTATTTCTGTGCGGGCTGAAACAGCCGTTTCTGCCCCTTAAAACCGCAAAAAATACAGCGGATACCGAGGAGGAGAGAAGGCTTTTCTATGTTGGAATGACAAGGGCACAGGAGAAGCTAATCCTTCTGACAAACGGAAGCCCTTCCCGTTTTCTGAAAGAAATTCCACTCCATTTACTAAAGGAAGAAAAGGCAAGCCAAGACGCAGCCGGTCCCCAGCAATTACGGTTCTTTTAGAAACCTTTTCCATAAGCATTAGGGAGTTGAACCCCATATGCCCTGCACATGTTAAATTTCCGCCTTTTCGGATTGTCAGCCTTGCTGCACCCTTACGCACCAAAAAAACGAATTGATCGAAAGATTCCTATGTGCAGGGTCGCAGAGTTTCCACGGAGCAAATTTTTTGTAAGACAAGGAAAAAGCGCAGATCATCCTGACGGATTGACGAGCATTTTGACGCAGGATTGCGGAAAATTTGCCTGTGGAAACCATATTGTGTTCGACTCTCTAATGCTTAACAACGCTGCAAAAAATAATCTTAAAAATAATTTTTTGAAATACAGTTCATCATAATTTTTTCGAAACTGGAAATCCTATCAGAGATATTGAAATATTTTTCGGACAAGGAGGATTTTCAGATGGATTTTAGAAACAGCGAAACCAAAACAAACCTGATGCGCGCTTTTGCCGGCGAAAGTCAGGCCAGAAACCGCTATGTCTTTGCCGCCTCCCAGGCAAAAAAAGAACATCTTCATGTCATTGAAGCGGTCTTTACCTTCACGGCGGCCCAGGAGAAAGAACATGCTGAGATTTTTTATCATCAGATGAAAGAACTGGCTGGTGAAAATATCACGATTGACGGGGCTTATCCCATCGATCTGTACGACAGTATGTACGACGTTCTCAAAGCAGCACAGCACAATGAATATGAGGAATATGATCCGGTTTACAAGGCCTTTGGCGATAAGGCGAAGGAGGAAGGATTTTCCCGGACAGCAGCCATTTTCCATAATATCTCGGTCATTGAGAAGACGCACAGCGACCGCTTTGGAAGGCTTGCGCAGATGCTCAAGGAAAACAAACTGTTTGTCTCGGACGTGGAAACCGGCTGGATGTGCTTAAACTGCGGCTATGTCTTTCACGGAAAAGAAGCCCCTGCTGTCTGTCCGGTCTGTGAACACGACCGCGGCTATTTTATCCGGTTGGAGCTGACGCCTTTTATCTAAATAAAGAATTAACCCGCTGTTATTGATATAGCGGGTTATTTTTTACTGTGTGATATTTGTTCCATAGACTCTCTGATAGAGTTTCAGCAATTCCATATTCTTTTTGATCTCTGCAGGATTTCCTAGGCTCGTGCACATTTTTTTGCAGCCGCATGGAATGATGTCCTGTCTTCTCAACGCGGAAAACGTTCTGTTCTTACAGCGTTTTATTTTTCTGCAGCATTTCACTGTTGCTCACTCCCATCTTTCCTCTTCATCAAATTCCAAAAGAGAGGCACAAATTTCATCCATATTACCGTAGTCCATAACAAGCTGCACCATATCCTCCGGAATCATACCCTGCAATTCCTCAAGCACATCCATTTCTTTGAGTATTCCCTCCTCCAATGCATACAGCAACATGTCCTCCTTCCGCTCAAACATCTCATTTTCAAGCAAAAACATTGGACACCTCCTTTCCCTGTCGTTCTCCTCCGCATCCGTGAATCGATATTTTTTGGCACTTCCATTTTTTAGTTTTTTCAATTACATCGAACGCTGGAATCTGCATATTGTTTTCACAATTCTCCGCACACATATCGGGGTTTAAAGATGAATAAAGTATGAGATAAAACCTTTTACTCTTCTGACAAAAACAGCTTCGAAAGAATAAGCACCGTATCGAATCCATTTTATTCCATGGATTCGCCGATATAATCGCAAATACGCTGTTCGTTATTTTTTGAGACAATTAAGCATTAGGGAGTCAAACCCCATATGCCCTGCACTTGTTAAATTTCCGCCTTTTCGGATTGTCGGTCTTGTAAGGCGTCAGCCTTGCTGCACCCTTACGCACCAAAAAACGAAAATTTGCCTATGTGCAGGGTCGCAGAGTTTCCACAGAGCAAATTTTTTCGTAAAACAAGGAAAAAGCGCAGATAATCCTGACGGATTGACGAGCATTTTGACGCAGGATTGCGCAAAATTTTCCTGTGGAAACTATATTGGATTCGACGCCCTAATGCTTAAGAGAAAATTCACTGTCTGACACGGATGACACCTTTATTTGATTCTATTATAAAATAGTTCCATACCATATGCAAGGTTCCCGTTCCGTAGATTTCCGCCGCGCCTTTTCCATGATGGCATTGCCCTCAATGCAGCGATTCATTGGAAGAGATCACTTTTCCCAGATGAGTTCATATGATAATAACAGGAAAGGAGGTATTCCCCATGCAATACAGAAATGCTCCGGAACAGAATTTTAATGATTACGGCCCAAATCCGTTCGCACTCAATATTTCCATGGCTGCGAGAAGAAATGATGCATTCCGCCGTGCCCTGTGGACCGGAAATCATCTGCAGGTTACACTGATGAGTTTAAATCCAGGAGAAGATATCGGATTGGAGCTTCATCCCGATGTTGATCAATTTCTTCGGGTAGAATCAGGCAATGGTATGCTCCGAATGGGCAGCAATAAAAATAATTTAAATTTCCAACAATATGTACATGAAGGATTTGGGATTGTTATTCCCGCCGGCACTTGGCATAATTTGATCAATACAGGCAGCAGGCCTTTGAAACTTTACTCCATTTACGCTCCCCCGCAGCATCCGAAGGGAACGGTTCACCGAACAAAAGCGGATGCGGAGGAAGCAGAACACTCATAAAAATACAAGTCTGCTGTCTGCACTATTTTTTGATACATGCAATCGCGCACAAATCGGTGCAGTTACCTATGTTGTAATGAAAGAAAGAGTTCCACCTTATTGAAAAAATTTTCATTTTGAAAGCACAACTTTTCCATACAATTTTCCAGACTGCAAAAAATAGGAAAAAGCCGTATCATTCGCATGATACGGCTCTTTCCCTTTTTATTCCAATCGTTGAATAAAATACTTTTCCTAAAAACTCTTTTATTTCTCGACCGCTATTTTATCATCCTTGGCAATCAATTTAATGCGGTCCCCTTTCTTCACCTCACCGGACAGCAGTTCCTCGGAGAGCATATCCTCCATTTTGGACTGAATTGCCCGTCTCAGCGGCCTTGCGCCATAGGTTATGTCAAAGCCTTCTTTTCTCAGGTATTCATAGACAGAATCATCCACATCCACATCAATCCCTTGAGATTTCACACGGTTTACAAGCTCTCTTACCATAATCTTGGCGATCTCTTTGATCTCATCGCCCGTCAGCTGGCGGAATACAATGATCTCGTCAATCCGGTTCAGGAATTCCGGACGGAACATCTTTTTCAGTTCTCCCAGCACATCCGCTTTGATGGTTTCATAATCCCGTTCCTTTTTATTTTCCTCTGTTTCCGCTGCAAACCCAAGACTCTTGCTCTCGTTGGTAATCAGCCTTGCCCCCACGTTTGATGTCATGATGATAACCGTATTCTTAAAGTCTACCCTGCGTCCTTGAGAATCCGTCAAAATGCCGTCCTCCAGAATCTGCAGAAGGGCATTGAAAACATCCGGATGTGCTTTCTCGATTTCATCGAACAGGATAACGGAATAGGGATTTTGCCGAACCTTCTTGGTCAGCTGTCCTCCCTCCTCGTGACCGACATAGCCGGGAGGCGATCCAATCAGACGGGACACGGAGTGCTTCTCCATATATTCTGACATATCAATACGGATGATGGAATCTTCATTGTCAAACAGTACTTCCGCCAATGCTTTGGACAGTTCCGTTTTTCCAACACCGGTCGGCCCCAGAAACAGGAACGAACCGATCGGCCGTTTCGGATCCTTTAAACCGGCTCTTGAGCGCCGGATCGCTCTGGCCACGGCGCTGACCGCTTCACTCTGGCCAACCACCCTTTTATGAAGGGTATCCTCCAGGTGAAGAAGGCGTTCGCTCTCCTCCTGCGTCAAGCGTGCAACCGGAATCTTTGTCCAGCTGGACAGTACCTCAGCAATGCTTTCCTCCGTAACGGTCGGATAATTCTTTCCGTTCTGATCGCTCCAGTCTTTTTTCTTCTCTTCCAATTCCGTTTTTAATGAAGTCTCTTCATCCCGCAGTTTCGCGGCACGTTCAAAGTCCTGTGCTGTAATGGCTTCGTTTTTTTCGTTTTTCAGCGTTTCCAGTTTATCTTCCAGACTCTTCAAATCCGGCGGAGCTGTCAGATTTTTGATGCGGATTTTAGACGCCGCTTCATCGATCAAGTCGATCGCTTTATCCGGCAGAAACCGGTCGGTGATATAACGCGCGGATAAATTTGCCGCCGCTTTCAGCGCCTCATCTGTGATTTTTGCTTTGTGATGCGCTTCATATTTGTCACGGATGCCTTTTAAAATCTGAATCGTCTCCTCCACACTGGGTTCCTCCACCGTGACCGGCTGAAATCTTCTCTCCAAAGCAGCATCTTTTTCGATATATTTGCGGTATTCGTCCAGCGTGGTAGCGCCGACAATCTGAATCTCGCCTCTGGCGAGAGACGGCTTTAGAATATTCGCCGCATCGATTGCTCCTTCCGCAGCTCCTGCGCCGACAATCGTATGAATCTCATCCAAAAACAGAATAACATTTTTGGCGCTGACCACTTCCTCCAGCACTTTCTTGATCCGTTCCTCGAACTCACCGCGGTATTTCGCCCCAGCCAGCATGGACGTCAAATCAAGGGTGACAACCCTTTTATTCTTCAGTGTTTCAGGCACTTTGCCCTCCACGATTTTCTGTGCCAAGCCTTCGACGATAGCTGTCTTTCCAACGCCCGGTTCCCCGATTAGGCAGGGATTGTTTTTCGTCCTTCTGGACAAAATTTCAATCACGCGCTGGATCTCCGCATCACGGCCGATAATCGGGTCGGTTTTGCCGTCACGGACACTTTGATTCAAATCTTTCCCATATTGGTCAATCGTAGGTGTCTTGGCACTTTTCGAAGAACCGGTTCCCTTGGCAGGCGTTGCGCCAAGGTTATCCGAATCCTCTATTAAGTCCACAATCTCCCGTTTGATACGGTCAGGGCTTTTCCCTAAGCTTTCTATGATCTGGCAGGCGACGCAGTCGGTCTCCTCCAAAATTGCCATCAGCATATGCTCGGTACCGATAAAACTATGGTTTAAAGATCGGGCAATCTCGAAGCTCATTTCGATGATTCGTTTTGTACGGGGAGTCAGTGCTCTCTGATATCCCTCCCCGGCTGTACCGGTTCCAATCATCTGACTGATCTGCTGGGCCACCTTTTCCTCCGTCACTTCATTTTTCTCCAGGATATTATAAGCGATTCCGCTGCCCTCACGGATGAGACCCAGCAGCAGATGCTCGGATCCAATATAGTTATGCCCGAACTGAGCAGCCGAGTTTTCCGCCAAATTGATTGCGGCGGCCGCTTTTTGGGTAAATCTTTTTTCCATCATGGTTTTCAAACCTCCTTTGAATCGGCAGTAATCCTTTTACTGCAGTGTTTTTTTCAATATCTCCGCTCTCGCTTTGTCCCTTCTGGCGGCATCCATATTCTCCTTTGAACTGTACAGGATCGTGTACGGACCGCACCGATAGAGCAGATCGTTTAATGTTTTCCAGCTCATATCCGGCAAGATTCCCATGGACACGCCCAGCCGGACATAGCTCCAAAGATTCATAAACTCTTTATAGGATATGAGATAGGCGTATTTTAGGATACCATAGCTCCTGGAAATCTTATCAATCAGGTTGTCATTTTTCAGCTTCTGGCGGAAGCTGATCTCCTGGTCGATAATTTGATTTACTACATTTTCCAGCTTGTCTATGGTTTCTTTTTCCGACAAGCCGAGGGTGACCTGATTGGAAAATTGAAAGATATTTCCCAATGCTTCCGAACCTTCGCCATAAATTCCCCGCACCGTGATGCCAAACTTGCTTACCGTGGAAATCAGCTCATTCATTCGGTTCGCCATCACGATGGCCGGTAAATGAAGCATAACGGAAGCCCGAAGGCCTGTACCAATATTGGTGGGACAGCTGGTCAGATAACCGTAATGCTCATGAAAGGCATATTCAGCGCCTTCCTCCAGCAGATTATCCAGCTTGTCTGCCTGCATATAAGCTTTCCTTAAATCATACCCCGGCTCAATGACCTGAATACGAATGTGATCCTCCTCGTTGAGCATAACACTGATGGTCTCATCCCTGCTGACAATCACGCCGCAGGGATGCTCCAGATTCAGCATATTGGGGCTTAGCAAATGCTTTTCCAGAAGGGAGCCGCCCTCTCTTTTTAATCCCTCTCTGTCGACAAACCGGAATTCCTCTTCCGCCGCCGAGCTGGCTGTCAGCATACAGCCTTTTGCTGTTTCTATCACTTCGGTTGCCTGCTTGTCACTGATTTTCGGAAGAAAGGGAAACTTTTTATAGTTCCTGGCCAGCCTTATCCTTGTGCTTATTACAACACTCTCCTTATTTGTCATTGGTGGATTCTCCTTTCTCCAATTCCCTAATTCTATCGCGAAGCTGAGCGGCCTGTTCAAAGTTTTCTTCCTCGACCGCCTTTCTGAGCTCATATTTTAAGTCGTCAATCTCGCGTTTTACTTTCAAAGGCGCTGCGGAACGCTGCGGCAGTTTTCCCACATGCTCGATATTGCCGTGAATGGATTTCAGCATCGCATCGATATATTTATCAAAGGCAGTGAAGCAGTCACTGCAGCCGAATTTGCCCAGATTTTTAAATTCACGGTAAGTCATATCACAGGTGGGACAGCGCATTTCATCGGTATCCAACTGCGGAGTGAAGTCCTTAAAGAAAGCGGAAAAAAGCTCATCGGCCGGAAAAGATGGAAATTTAATGTTTTCACTGGCCGCACAGTCGCTGCACAAATGCAGTTCCATGACGTTTCCGTTAATATTTTTGATGATTTTCACATTGGCAGGATTCTTTTGACATTTTTGACACAACATAAAGATTACCTCCTTTAAATTCTCTGTTAACTCTATCCTTGACGATTCTACATCAGTTTAATCAGCATATTTTTTAAAATATTCGCCCTTACCAGATCGCGGACCTCTCCTGCCGGAGCCAGTGTAATATCGCTTAAAGCGGATATCATCAATTCCGCCTCCCTGCGCTCAACGATATCATTGTCATAGAGCGTACCGATATACTGGTACGCCTCCTGCTGCTTGATAGCGCCACCTATCGAATGAATCAGATTCATCAGATAAGAATTTTTATCCATCGCAAGCCTCCGGATTCGGATATAACCGCCGCCTCCCCTGCGGGATTCCACGATAAATCCGTTTTCCGCAGTGAAGCGGGTGCTGATCACATAGTTGATTTGGGAGGGCACACAGCCGAATTTATTGGCTAAATCGGCACGCCGGATTTCCAGTTCATTGTCTGTCATCTCACTTTTTATATATTCTTCAATAATATCAGATATTCTCATTTTTACCGCCCCTCTTTTGACTTTGACTTTCTTTGACTTTCATAGCTTTATTATACGCAGAAAGTTTCAGAAAGTAAAATCCTAATTTTAACTCGTTTCCAAGGTTTTCTCTTATTTTCTGAAAAACAGAGAAATTTTATACGTTTTTCTTATCTTTTTACACGATTTCTCTTTTTTTCATTTGATTTCTCAAAATAAAATGTGAATTTTATGTAAACTTCAAAAACGATACTGATTTTTCAAACATCAAAGAAGAACAAATTAAATTTTTTCGATCTTTTCCTTCTTTTCAGAATTTCATACCTGCTTTCGGCAGCGCCTATATCCGAAAAAGAAAGCAGTGCTCCGGCAAAGAGCACTGCTGTTTCAGGACAATAAGCGTTTTCAAATCATTTACAGTAATATGCAATATAGTTTTCAATTGCCTGCTCAATAATTTTGACAGCTTCGACAGGTCCGCTGACTTCATTGACGGCAGTTTCTTTTCCCTCCAGCGCTTTATATACGGAAAAGAAATGGCTCATCTCATCAAAAATATGCTGTGGAAGCTGTTCGATACTGGTATACTGTTTATAGGTAGGATCATTATAGGGGATAGCAATGATCTTCTCATCCTTCCTTCCATTGTCAATCATCGAAATGACGCCGATCGGATAGCTTCTCACCAGTGTCAGCGGATGAATTTCCTCCGAGCACAGCAGAAGCACGTCCAGCGGATCCAAATCATCCGCATAGGTTCTGGGAATAAAACCATAATTGGCGGGATAGTGGGTGGAAGTATACAAAATTCTGTCCAGCACCAGCATTCCGGTTTCCTTGTCCAATTCATACTTCTTTTTGCTGCCTTTCGGAATCTCAATCACGGTTATAAAATCCGTAGGACTGATCCGCTTTGGACTGATGTCATGCCAGATATTGCTCACAGCCTCTCCCCCTTTTCTATCTTTTCAAGAATCGTTTTACGGCATGCATCCAAATTGGTTTCCCGGATTTTCTTTCTGAGTCTCAGAACAAACGGCGGGGAGACGGAGAGCTCATCAAACCCCATTGCAAGAAACGCCTCGGTCAGTTCCAAATCCGCTGCCAGCTCTCCGCAGATACCCGCCCAGATACCGTTTTTATGAGCGTTGTCCGCAACCAGCTTCAGCATGTGCAGAACCGCTGGATGGTGCGCGTCATAAAAGCGATCCAGCTGGGGATTCTGGCGGTCAACCGCCAGGGTATACTGGGTCAGATCATTGGTGCCGACGCTGAAGAAATCGACCTCCTTGGCAAGCTGATCGCTTACGAGAGCAGCCGCAGGGGTCTCTATCATGATTCCCATCTCCAGCTTTTCATCAAAGGGCAGGTTCTCCGCCTTTAATTCTCTCTTCACCTGTTCCACGATCTTTTTGATTTCCTTTATTTCAGATACCGAAGTGATCATGGGAAACATCACCGCTATGCGTGAAAAAGCGGAAGCGCGGAACAGAGCCCGAAGCTGGGTTTTAAAGATTTCCTGACGTTCCAGGCAGATGCGTATCGCGCGGAATCCCATCGCGGGGTTTTCCTCCGGCGGGAGCTGAAAGTAATCCGCCTGTTTGTCGGCGCCGATGTCCAGCGTACGGATAATCACTTTTTTCCCCGCCATATTTTCCGCCACCGTTTTATAGACGGAGAACTGCTGTTCTTCGGTTGGATAGTCACTGTTTTCCAAATACAGAAATTCACTGCGGAACAAACCGATTCCGCCGGCGTCGTTTTTGAGCACACTTCCCACATCGGAAAGATTTCCGATATTCGCATACACCTCTATCTTTCTGCCATCCTGTGTGATATTCTCCTGCCCTTTGAGCTGTTCCAGCAGTTGTTTCTTCTCTATTTCATTTTTCTGTTTTTCCTGGGCTTTTCGAAGCGTTTCCTCGTCCGGCTCAAGCACCAGAGTTCCCTCAAATCCGTCCAGAATCGCTGTCATGCCGTTATACTCCGGCTTCAGCGCAATATCGGTATTGATAATCGCAGGAATATTCATGGTCCGTGCCAGAATTGCCGTGTGGGAATTCGCCGATCCGTGAACCGTCACAAAGCCCAGCACCATATTCTTGTCAAGCTGGACAGTTTCACTGGGAACCAAGTCATCCGCCATAATAATAACCGGCTCCCCGGAAGAAAGAGCGGAATCCTCCGAGCCGCTCAGTATGCCAATCAGCCGTTCCGACACGTCCCGGACATCTGCCGCCCGTTCTTTCATATAAGCGTCCTCCATGGATGCAAACATCTGGGAAAAGTTGTCGCCCGTGGTTCCAACCGCATACTCCGCATTCACCTGCTGGGTGTGAATAATATTTTCGATCGACTCACAATAGTCCAGATCGGTCAACATCATTTGGTGAATATCAAAAATCATGGCATTGGCTTCGCCGACTTCAGAAACCGCCTTTTCAAACAGGTTTTTCAGCTGGCGTACCGCCTCATCCCGCGCCGCATGAAACCGCTCTGTCTCCGCCTGAACATCTTCAATATGATAGCGTTTTATCTTTTGCTCTTTGCGTTTATAGAGCGATATTCTGCCAATGGCAATACCGCCGAATACACCTTTTCCTCTGAATTTTTCCATTGTCTCCACCTCTTTTCGCTGTGTGAAGGGAACGCTCCCCTTCCGTACGGAAAACGGACGGATAGGAAATCCGTCCAGTTCTCCAGATACGAACAGTCATCCAGCCTATTTAAAGATTTTCTTTTAGAAATGCCTCCATCGCGGCGATCGCTTCCGCCTCGTCTTCCCCTTCCGCGGTCACGGAGATGGTTTCACCTTTCTTGGCAGCCAAAGCCATCACTGCAAAAATCCGCTTCGCGTCTCCGGCTTTGTCTCCTTTTTTTATCTGAATATTACTCTGAAATTTGCCTGCTTCTTTTACAAGCAAACCGGCCGGTCTTGCATGGATTCCCTCCGGATCCGTGATAATATAGTCAAATTCTTTCATGGTAAACTTCCTTTCTCCGATTTTATTTTAAGACAATGATTGTTCTTCTTGAATTGGCTTTTTAAATAGTGCAAGCAGAATCATCCCTACAACGGAGCCTGCCAGCAGAGCCACAACATACCACAGGGGATTGCCCACCACGGGGAAGACAAACACACCGCCGTGAGGGGCTCTCAGCGTGCACCCAAACAGCATGGACAGTGCTCCCGCAACCGCGGAGCCGATTGCCGTGGCAGGGATGACACGCAGAGGATCCGATGCCGCAAAAGGAATAGCTCCCTCCGTGATGAACGCCAGCCCCATAATATAGTTGGTCAGTCCAGACTGCCTTTCTTTCCTGGTAAACCGATTTTTAAAGAAGGTGGTGCACAGTGCGATGGCAATCGGCGGAACCATACCGCCAACCATGACCGCCGCCATGATATCCAGCTGTCCCGTTGCAATGGAGGCGGTTCCGAACACATAAGCCGCCTTGTTCAGCGGACCGCCGAAATCAATAGACATCATTCCACCCAGAACAAAGCCCAGGATAATCTTGCTGCTCTCTCCCATGCTGTTGAGCGCGCCGGTCAGCCAGTTGTTGAAAGCGCCGACCGGAGGGTTGACGACAAACGTGATAATGGCTCCAATGGCGAGAATCCCCACGAGAGGATAGATCAAAACCGGCTTGATTCCTTCCAGGCTCTTCGGTAGCTTGTCGCACAGCTTTCTGAGACCTACAATCAGGTAACCAGCAATGAAACCGGCAAGCAACGCGCCGAGGAATCCGGATCCGCCGTCCTTCGCCAGCAGTCCGCCGACAAAACCGACTGCCAGAGCGGGACGATCCCCGATGCTCATAGCGATAAAGCCCGCCAAAATCGGCAGCATAAAGCCAAAAGCAGCATCGCCGACCGATTTTAGAAATGCCGGAAAGGGTAGATTAGAACCAAAATTACTTGGGTCTATCTCATAATTATCAAACAAAAACGCCAGTGCAATCAAAATGCCTCCGCCGATGACAAAGGGCAGCATATGGGAGACGCCGTTCATCAGATGCTTGTAAATTTTATGTGCCGCACCTTCCTTATCCTCATGGGAACCTGCGTTTTCTCTCTGCTTTTCACCGGAATGATAAACCGGAACGTTTCCGCTTAAAGCTTCCTGTATCAGTTCTTTCGGCTTGTGAATGCCGTCGGCAACCTTCGCAAACAGAACCGGTTTTCCGTCAAAACGTGCGGTTTCCACATTTTTGTCCGCCGCAATGATAATACAGTCTGCCTCCTCGATCTGTTTCCGTGTCGGTACATTTTTTGCACCCCCGGATCCATCGGTCTCCACTTTAATGGAAATGCCCATTTCCTCGGCGGTGTTCTCCAAATTTTCCGCCGCCATATAAGTGTGGGCGATCCCGGTCGGACAGGCAGTCACCGCGATCAGCCGGAAGCCGTCCCGGGGTTTTTCTTCCTTTTTCTCTTCTTCAAATTTTTCTTTTTCCGCCTGATCCACCAGACTTAAAAATTGCTCTTTGCTGCCGGCAGAAATCAATTTTCTGCGGAAATTATCATCCATGAGCAGAATGGAAAGCCTTCCCAAAACATCCAAATGAATGTTTTCTTCTGTATTTGGTGCCGCAATCATAAATATCAGCTTTGCCGGCTCTCCATCCATGGATTCAAAATCGACCCCTTGGGGCAATACCATAACACTCAGCCCCGCCTTTTTCACCACATCTGTCTTTGCATGTGGGATGGCGACGCCTTCGCCGATACCAGTGGTTCCCTCTTTTTCACGGGCGAGAATACACTCTTTATAAACCTTCTTATCCGAGATGTTGCCTGCTGCCGCCATCAAGTCAACCAGCTTGTCGATGGCTTCCATTTTATTGGAAGCTTTTCCGTTCAGCTGCATAGCGGATTTGTTTAGCAAATCTGTAATTTTCATGATTTTTCCTCCCTCTCTTTTTCGTATTTTTTCATTAATTTCAATACGTCTTCCCGAACGGCCAGCCACTCGGAAAATGCCGAAGCGCTTCCTGTGCACAGTCCCATTTGAAAAGCGTATTCATAATCCTGTTTCTCCAGGTATCCCGCAAGAAAACCTGCCACCATGGAATCTCCGGCGCCCACCGAATTAACCACCTTTCCCTCCGGCGGAAGGCTGTGATGGACGCCGCCCGTTTCATCCAGCAAAACGGCGCCCTCTCCCGCCATGGAGATCAATACGTTGCGTGCCCCCAGCTGCTGCAATTTTTTTGCGTAAAACACAATTTCATCCTTGCTGTACAGCTCCGTGTCAAATATTTCTCCCAGTTCATGATTGTTTGGTTTTATTAAAAAAGGCCGGTATTTTAAAACATTTAACAGCAAATCCCCTGTAGCGTCTACCACCGAGCGGATTTTTTTATCGGACAGCCTTTTTAAAATAATCTCATAGATATCTGCCGGAAGTGTGTTGGGAATGCTTCCGGCCAGCACCAGAATATCGTCCCCGCGCAGCTGTTCCAATTTTTCATATAGAATACAGATATCATTCTGTGTAATCTCCGGGCCCTGTCCGTTGATCTCGGTTTCTTTTTCCGCTTTCATCTTTACATTGATACGCGAAAGACCGTTTGGAATGTCTATAAAGTCCGTTTCACATCCAAATGCCTCGACCATCCGCTGGATTTGCTTTCCGGTAAAGCCGGCTGTAAATCCCAGTGCCCGGCTGCCGAATCCAAGGTTTTTCAGAACAACGGAAACATTGATCCCTTTTCCACCCGGATAGATTTCCTCATGCTGCGTCCGGTTCACCTGACCCAGCGTTAACTCCTTCATCCTGACCACATAGTCCAGCGCGGGATTAAACGTTACGGTATAAATCATCCTTCCACCTCCACTACATTCGTGTGCGATTTGAATTGCTTATCGGAAAGGCAGGTTGTTATGATAGAGGCGTCAGAAAGCTTGCCGAAAGAAACCGACGAGACTTTCCCAACTTTGGTGGGATCGGTTAAAATGTATCCCCTTCGGCAGCGTGATAACGCTTCCCGCTTCACCATGGCCTCCTCAATATCGGGAGTCGAATATCCCTCTTTGAGGCTGACTCCGTTTGTTCCAAAGAATCCGATTGTAAAATGATATTTTTTCAGACCTTCCATCGCCTCCGCGCCAATAACCGCCTCCGTCCTAGCCTTAACTTTTCCTGGAAGAATATAGACCTGAAAGCCTGCCTTTGCCAGTTTCCTGGCCAGCACAATTCCATTGGTGACATAAACCGCGTTGTGATTGCTCAAATAGTCCGCAACCATCTCTGTTGTGGTTCCGGCATCGAAATAGACAAAATCATTTTTGCTGACCAACTGTGCCGCCCGGGACGCAATTTTGCGCTTTTCCTCCATATTCAAGGTATACTTCAGCTCTACTTCCGCCTCTTCCGCTCCGTAGCTATCCGCAATCGCCGTTGCACCGCCATGTACCTTATTAAGTTTTCCAATCCGGTCAAGACTTACCAGATCCCGGCGTATTGTGGATTCTGATGTGTCCAGCAAATGTGTCAATTCCACTACAGTCACCGCTTTTTTGGTTTCCAGCAGACGCAAAATAGCCGCATGCCTTTCCTCCGTCAGCATGAACAATCCCCTTCCTCTTCCTGTGTTGTGTCTTTCATCTGACATCATGATACCACCATATACAGTCAAAGTCAATCATTTTCACTCAAAATATCATCCAAATTCATTCATCATTTTTCAGCATATTGCACTATTTTGAATATTTATGAATCATTCTTCCTAAATTATTCTCTTTTTTTGCTCATTTTATGAGCGATTTTGAACATTTATTCAAAAAGATCGTAATACTTTTTCATTAAGAAGTGTTGCTCCGTTATGCAGCGTTTCAACTTTGCAAAGCGGAAACATATAACTGCGGGCAAGATGTCCCCCGCCTCTTAAGGCGGCGGGATTCATATCCGCGATCAGCGGGAGTGTAATCTCCCGCTGATCGCGGCACTGCTATGCAGTGCCCTTGTCCTCGTTGAATGACGGGACAAGCCCTTATTGAAACAAGGTTATCATTAGTATGTCATTTTCGTTTATCTTCTATCCTTTTTCATTTCTCTTCCATAAAGATATATATCGCAACGGCACACAGGGACAGAAGCGTTTCTTTCTCCTGTCCAGCGATGGGAATTGTTCTGTTATCCTATGCTTTCAGAGAACGAAAACCGCTTTCTTTTTTCAATAGGAGATTGCATGTGGGTATAAATCCCTTATTGAAAAACAAAGAGTATTTTTCATCCGATTATAAGATTTTTACAGAATGATATTGACAAAATGAAAAAACAGTGGCATAATATTAACATATAAAACATATGCGGGTATAATTTAGTGGTAAAATGTCAGCTTCCCAAGCTGAATATGCGGGTTCGATTCCCGCTATCCGCTCCAAGAGTCCTGAATGCTGAAGCATTCAGGGCTTTTCATTATCCACACAAATAAACTGTTTCAATATTAGGGGATGTATTATGAGAGAATATAACTTTGATATTGCGATTATCGGAGGCAGTCTGGGCGGCTGCGCCGCTGCGCTCTCTGCCTGCGAATACGGCAAAAAGGTTATTATGACAGAGGAAAGCCTATGGATTGGAGGCCAGCTCACCTCACAGGCGGTTCCCCCCGATGAAAACCAGTGGATTGAGAACTTGTGCGGGACCGAAAGCTACCACCGTCTGCGGCAGAATATTCGAAATTATTATAAAAATCATTATCCTTTGACCGATGAGGCGCGAAACATAGAATATCTAAATCCGGGCGGCGGTTTCGTCAGCCCTATCTGCCACGAGCCTATCGTTGCACACGAAGCGCTTCGCCAGCTTCTTTTGCCCTATATCTCCAACGGTTTGCTTTCCATTTTTACTGACACGGTTCCATTTAGCGCAAGAACGGATGGCAACTGTATCCAAAGTGTCACAGTGAAAGAAAAGCTTTCCGGAGATACCTGTGAAATCACGGCGGAATATTTTTTGGATGCTACAGACTGCGGCGATCTTCTTCCCCTTATCGGTGCTGACTATGTAACGGGCAGCGAGAGTATTTCCCAGACAGGAGAACCGCATGCCCTGGCGGGAGCGGCAAATCCAAAAGATATGCAAGCCACGACCTGGTGCTTTGCAATGGACTATGTCAAAGACGAAGATTTTACCATATCCAAACCCGAGGACTATGATTTTTGGAAAAACTACCGGGCGGATTTCTGGGTGGGGTCTCTTTTGAGTTTTGACACTTGCGACAGCCGCAACTGCAAGCCCCGCAGGCTCACTGTATTCGATGAGGAAGACAGCGGATTTCTCTGGAATTACCGAAAGATACTGGACAAGAAATTATTCCGCAGCGGCTTCTATCAAAGCGACATCACTTCCGTAAACTGGCCGATGAATGATTACTGGCTGGGAAATCTTTATGACGAACCGGAGAAAACGGTCAAAAAGCACATGGACGGCGCTCGTTCGCTCAGCCTTTCTCTGCTGTATTGGCTTCAAACGGAAGCTCCAACCCACGACGGGAAATCCGGCTATCCAGGGTTCCGGCTTCGGGGAGATGTAAACGGAACGAAGGACGGGCTTGCCATGCGTCCCTATATTCGGGAGTCCAGAAGAATCAAAGCGGAATATACCATATTGGAACAGGATATCAGCGCGGAGTGGAATCCCGGAAAGAAAGCACAGCGCTATCCTGACAGTGTAGGTATCGGCGCTTACTTTATCGATCTGCATCCCAGCACCGGAGGACGAAACTATATCTATGTGCCTACCTTACCGTTTACTATCCCATTGGGCGCAATGATAGAGCGGCGGTTTGACAATCTAATCCCCTCCTGCAAAAATATCGGCACGACTCATATCACCAACGGCGCATACCGTCTTCATCCGGTAGAATGGAATATCGGCGAGACAGCCGGATGGCTGGCGGCCTACTGCATGGAACATAAAATGACACCTCGCAGTATCTATTATAGCAGAACAAAATGCACTGATTTTCAAAACTCTCTCATACGGCGTAATGTTCCTCTATACTGGGACGAAAGCCGGATGTAAAAAACAGATTATCATACAGGAGAAGATTTCAATGAAAAATGCACTTCTTTTAGGGGATTCCATTCGCATTGGATATGATGAATTTGTACAGGAAGCATTAAAAGATACCGCCAAGGCCTATTATTCGGATGACAACGGCAGATGTACCCAATACACCTTGGTTTCCCTTATGGAAATCGCGGCTTTGACGGGCGAACCTCAAAAAATCGATCTGATTCACTGGAATAACGGCCACTGGGACATCGCCCATTACGGGAAAAATGCCCCCTCCCTCAACAGCAAAGAGCAGTATGCCTTCATGCTGGAAATGGTGGCAAACAGACTGCACGAGCTTTTTTCGAACGCAAAAATTGTTTTCGCTACCACAACCCCGATGAATCCAAACGGAAGCCCGGCCGTTAATCCCCGTACTACCGAAGAAATTATGCTCTACAATGAAACCGCCAAACAAGTGATGAAAAAGCTTCAAATTCCCGTCAACGATCTGTTTTCCGTGATGAAAGACAAGTCCGCCGCATTCTACAAGGATTACTGCCACTATACGCAGGAGGGCTTCCGCATTTTGGGGAAACAGGTGGCGGACACAATACGTAATTTTCTGTGATAAACAGAACGATGGAGGCTGGAATGAAACGTTTTACAGAAAGACAGAAAGATACTTACGCTGTTGCAGAAGAAAGCATCATACATGAAGAAAATTCTTACACAGGTGAGGCGGTCAATCGTCTGGCCCAATTTGAGAATATATTTGAAAATCTTGTGAAAAGCCAGTAACTTACACTTTCTGAACTGGAAAAATTAAGGGCAGTGGACAAGACCAAAACCGTTCACTTTCGCGAATTGCTGACAAAGAAGTTAACTAACAGCCAGATGCTCCTCCTATTTAAATCCGGAGGCATTGAATAATATATTCTAAATATTCTAAAATATATGTCCTGCGTCCTCATGAGGATGGATTCCGCTGTTGCGGCAAGGGGAGAACATTACTTAACAAAACTTTTCATTCTGAAAAGCGTAATCGCACTTCGTACATTGTTATTTGAAACATGGAAATTTCTACAATTCTGCGCATTTCAAAATGCGGATACTACTGTTTTTGAATAGAATTTATTTTCCGAAACGTATATTACGTCGTTTTCTCTCCTAACATCCGCTGACTTTTTCAATCATATCCGCGGCTTTTGGAGCCCCGCCCGCATTGTGGAAGGTATGGGATATCCGCTGGGCATTTTGCCGGTAAGCCTCCGTTTCCAGCACTTTAAAAACAGCTTTGCGGAGACGGGAGGGCCGAATGCTTTTCAGACGTAGGCCGGTCCCGGTCTGTTCCGCGCGCATTGCCACCAATCCCTCCTCAGAATGCTGCGGAAAAAGCACCATAGGCACTCCGTAATAAATGCTTTCATTTACACTGTTCATACCGCAGTGAGTAAGAAATACATCCGCCCGCTGTAGAATTTCAAGTTGATTTACGCTTGAACGCACCGTAATATGAGACGGAATCTTTCCGAGCGCGGAAATCTTCGTTTTCTCTCCTACTGACAGAATCACATCTATCTCACAGCCGGAAAACGCTTTGATACAATTGCGGTAAAATGTATCGTTTTTATTTAGAACCGTTCCCATGGAAATATACAAAAGCGGTTTTTGCGCCGGTCTTTTTTTCACTGTGATATCTGCGACAGATGGTCCTACAAAGAGGTATTTCTCAGAAAAAGTTTCCGCCATCGGTTGAAATTCCCTTGAAGTATAGACAATGGTATGGGTGTCATTGTCGTTTTCTATAAGCTGTTGCACATTGCTCACGGCATAGCCGTGTTCCTGCAGCCGTTTCATTTTGGTATGGATTCGCGGCATGCCTGCCGCCGTTCGGAAGACTTCCCCAATTCCCGGCTTCATTAATCTTGCTGTGTAACGGTTAAAGGCAAACGTAGTCGTTGAACACACAAATGGAATATTATGTTTACGGGCAAACAGCTTTCCCCATGTACACATGGAATCGGAAACAATGCAGTCCGGTTTCCATCTTTTCAGCATTTCAAAAACCGCTTGTTCCATCCGCAGGGTTGTATCCACAGTCATCTCAATCAGGGAAGCGAAATCTCTCCCCACCTTTTTCTGGATATCCGCCGGAGCGGGTGGAAGGTATTTGTCACAGGAAAGGAATTGACCGCCGGCCGCCTCTATTTTATGCCGAAACGCATCAAAAGAACAGTACCAGACCTCATGCCCTCTAGAGGTCAGCTCGCGCACCACCTCAATGGTGGGATTGGTATGCCCGTGCGCAGGAATACCAAAAAACAGGATTCTACTCATCATCCGTTTCCTTTCCCGCGGGGTCTCCATTAAAAATAGCATCTGCAAGTTTTGCAAACATCTCTTTCGGCGGAATGGCTATCCCCTTCTTTTTGTCGGCTAATACGATAATGGTGTCCCCCGGATGCATTCCAAAAATGTCCCGCGCCTCTTTTGGAATAACAAACTGCCCTTTCTCTCCAATCTTGACTGTCCACGCAAATTTATCCTGTTTTTTTATCATTTGAATCCTCCAAAATACGAATAATATGAATAGTATGATTTATATGATTTATTATAGCTATATATCATGGAATGTCAATCGAAAAATACGATTTTTTCTTAATATGACAAAAATTTTTATAAGGGTAATATAAGCGCCGGACCTTCCAACCGGAAAATTATGATTGCTTTCGGCTTGTTTATTTTTCGTTAGCGCAAGGAAAAAGCGCAGAGTATGCTAATATAATTGTATGGTTCAAAAAACATGTTCGGATACTGCTTAAAAGGATCCAGTTTGACTTTCTATCGAAATCATGTTACAATTTATGTAAACTGAATCTTACATAAAAGGAGATGAACAATATGGCTCTGCGTGAGATCCGTACGTTTGAAGATCCCGTTTTGCGTCAGAAATGCAGACCGGTGGAGGTAGTAGATGACAGAATCCGCATGCTTCTGGACGATATGGCACAGACGATGTACCATGAGCCGAACGGCGGAGGATTGGCCGCCTGCCAGATTGGCATTTTAAAACGTGCAGTGGTCATAGATATTGGAACCGGACTTTTAAAATTGGTAAATCCGGAAATCGTCAGCGCAAAAGGTACACAGATCAGTACGGAGGGCTGTTTAAGTTTTCCCGGTTTTTGGGGAAAAGTAAAACGCCCCTGGCAGGTTGTGGTGCGCGCTTTGGATGAAAACGGAAAAGAGCGCAAAATAAGAGGAACCGGCTTGCTCGCAAAATGTTTATGCCATGAAATGGATCATCTGGACGGAATTGTTTTCACCGATAAAGTTATCGAATATTTATAACAGGAGGAAATACTTTGGCAATGCTGATCCAAAAACCTTTTTCCCTGATGCAGTGGAATTCTATTCCTCCGTCTGTCCATTAATCTGTCTTAGATTTCTTGAAAGTAAGGTTATACCTCCGTGAAACATACTTTACAATGATGGATAAATAACGTATAATGAAAACATAATAAGCTTGCAAATCCGCAAGGAATGGAATAGGCTGCTCTGTATCCTATAACCGTTGCAAGATAAGAAAATTATGGCTTAAGAAAGAGGGAAAACAATGGAACAATTGAAAGCGGCTGATATCGCCCGGGTAAAAGGAATGGGCTTTCTTCACAACCGCGGAACCCAAAATTTCTCGGGACGGATTCTGCCAAAAGGAGCGGTGTTCACCGCCGACGAGCTGGCAGCCGTGGCCGAGTGCGCCAAGCGGTACGGAAACGGCAAAATCGCCTTCACAAGCCGTTTGACCGCGGAGGTTGTCGGCATTCCTTATGAGGAGATCGACAATGCAATCGCTTTTATGGAACAGGCGGGATTAATTTTCGGCGGAACCGGCGCAAAAATCCGTCCGGTGACAGCCTGCAAGGGAACCACCTGCGTTTACGGAAATTTCGACACCCAGGCAATGGCTGAGGAAATCTATGAAAAATACTATTGCGGCTGGGCGGATGTCAAGCTCCCCCACAAGTTCAAGATTGCAGTGGGCGGCTGCCCTAACAGCTGCATGAGGCCGAGCTTAAATGATTTCGGCATAGAGGGGCGTCGCGTTCCGCAGTACGACGCGGAGAAATGCCGTGGCTGCAAAATCTGCCAGATCGCAGCGAAATGTCCGGTGAAAGCGGTGGAGCTGACGGACGGAAAAGCGTCGATCGACGAGTCAGTCTGCAAGAAATGCGGCGTTTGTGTTGGCAAATGCCCGTTTAAAGCGTTCGCTCACGAGTCGGAGACTGTTTATCAGATCTACGTCGGAGGTACCTGGGGAAAACGCACCCGCATGGGAACCCCTCTTTCCCGTTTTGTGACAAAGGAGGAAATCTTCCCGCTTCTCGAAAAAACCTTGCTTTGGTTTAAGGAGAACGCTTACCACAAAGAGCGGCTGGGCGAGACCATTGACCGCATCGGCGAGGAAACGCTGGAAAAAGCGTTGTTCAGCGATGATCTTTTGAACCGCAAGGACGAGATTCTCTCCGCGGATATCCTTATACGCTAAGGAGGTCTCCATGACAATTCAAAAACGTTTCACAGCGCTTGCCTGCGCACTGCTTTTGACTGTGGGCATGGTTGGCTGTCAAAATCATAAAAACGAAAAAAACGGCGCTTCTCCTTCCGGCGAGTCTCCGCTGCAAGGACAGGCCTGGTCCTTCACCGATGCGCTGAATCGTTCCCTGACCATCCAGCCACCCAAAACAGTGGTATCCCTGTATGGCTCCTTTGCCGAGACATGGGTTCTGGCAGGCGGGGAACTGGCGGGCACCACCGCGGATGCGGTTGAGGAACGGAACATGGAATTGCCCGGCAGCACACAGATTATCGGCACGGTAAAAACACCTGATACGGAGCGCATGGCTGCACTGAATCCGGATTTTGTGATTCTGTCGGCTGATATTGCCAGCCATGTACAGATGGACGATATGCTGACAGATATGCAGATTCCCCACGCCTATTTCCGTGTGGATACTTATCAGGATTACCTAGATATGCTGAATGGGTTCTGCCGTTTAACCGGCCGCGATGATCTGTATGAAAAAAACGGAGCCGCGGTGGAACGGCAAATCCATGAGATTCTACAAAAAATTCCAAAGATGGAGAAAAGGCCAACGGTTCTGCTGATCCGTGCTTTTTCAACCGGAGCAAAGGCCAAGGGGAAGGATAATCTGGCCGGAGTAATTCTGGACGATCTCAATACAGATAACATTGTACAGCGGCATGAATCTCTGCTGGAGGATCTGAGCCTGGAGGAGATCATAAAGGAGGATCCTGATTTTATCTTTGTGTCTGTCATGGGAGCGGACGATGAAAAGGCTTTGGACGCACTGAAAAAAGACCTCCAGTCCAATCCCGCATGGCAGGATCTGAAAGCGGTCAAAAATGACCGATATATTGTTCTGCCAAAGGAGTTATTCCACTATAAGCCCAATGCGAAATGGGGAGAAAGCTATGCGTATCTGGCCAGGATCCTTTACCCTGAGGCAATGGATTGAGAAATCTTGGAAATACAAGCTGGCCTTGCTACTGTTGCTGGCGGCAGGGCTGTTTTTGTGCGCCGTTTTAAGCCTGTGTATCGGTTCCACATCACTGTCAGTACCCCAGGCTTTCAAAGCTGTTCAGACAGGTGATATAGCAGCGGCAGACTACCGTATCCTTGTCTATGTACGGTTTCCACGGACATTGGCCGCAATGCTGTCCGGCATTGCTTTAGCAGTCAGCGGTGTGCTTATCCAGGCTGTACTGAACAATGCGCTGGCAGGTCCGAACATTATCGGTGTCAATGCAGGCGCTGGCTTCGCCGCATTGCTGGCGGCGGCCCTCTTCCCTGCTATGCCGGATCTGATTCCCGCCGGCGCTTTTCTCGGAGCCTTACTGACCGGACTTCTCATCTTTCTTCTCGCCGTGCGGACGGGAGCCGGCAGGCTGACCATCGTGTTGGCAGGTGTGGCTGTCAGCAGTATTCTGTCAGCCGGAATTGATGCGGTCACTCTGCTGGATCCCGATCTGGCCGTAGGAGCATCCAATTTTATGATCGGCGGCTTTTCGGGAATCTCCTTAAAGAAAGTCTTTCCAGCGGGCTGGTACATTTTGATTGGTCTGCTGCTGGCATTGCCGGCAGGCAACGAGCTCAACGTTCTCTCGCTGGGGGAAGATATCGCCAGAAGTCTGGGAATGCGTGTGACGCTTGTAAGGCTTTTTCTCTTGGCTGTAGCCTCCGTTTTGGCCGGAGCGGCAGTCAGCTTCAGCGGATTGCTGGGATTTGTAGGACTTTTGATTCCTCATATTGCCCGGCGGCTGACAGGGAACGACAACCGTTTGCTGCTGCCGTCAGCTGGGATGATGGGCGGCATCTTTGTTCTGCTCTGTGATGTGTTCAGCCGTGTCGTCTTCGCTCCCTATGAACTGCCGGTTGGTATTGTGATGTCCTTTCTCGGCGGCCCGTTTTTCCTCTTTTTATTGCTGCGCACGAAACGGAGGCGGATTCATGATGGAATGGCGTAATGTTACAGCGGGATACGGCGGAGAACCTGTCCTGCAAAATGTGAACCTGTCTCTTCCTGCTGGCCGTATTATTTCACTGATAGGCCCAAACGGCTGCGGCAAAACGACTTTGCTCAAAACCGCAGCGCGGCTTTTGCCGGTAAAGGAAGGGGAAATTCTTCTGCACGGACAGAATACCGCTGCTTTCACAAGACGTGAGCTGGCACGGCGGATCGCTGTTCTGCCCCAAACGCGTGATGTCCCCGACATATCCGTGAATGCATTGGTTCTTCACGGGCGTTTTCCCTATCTAGGCTGGAGCCGTCAGCCCCGTCCGGAGGATCGGGAGCTTGCAGATCAGGCCATGCGGCAGACCGGCGTCTGGAATTACCGGACACGCAGTCTGCGTTCCCTTTCCGGCGGCGAGCGGCAAAAAGCCTATCTCGCCATGACCATTGCGCAGAATGCGGACTGGCTGCTGTTGGACGAACCGACCACCTATCTGGATATCAATCATCAATTTGAAATTCTTAAGCTGATTGAACAGCTGCAAAAACAGAGGAAGACCATCGTCATGGTGCTGCATGATCTGGGACAGGCGCTGCGATACAGCCATCATATCGTGCTGATGCAGTCGGGAAAAATCGTTTCCTGCGGCACGCCCGACACCCTTTTTCAGAGCGGTCTGCTGCAGAAGGTATTTCACGTTCAGCCCCACCGGCAGGAAAAAGAAAAGCGGCCGTTTTATTTCTTTACGCCGCTTTCGGATTGATCGCCTGATTCAATTTTGCATTCTAATTTGCTGTCCTGTAATCAGAGGATAGGATATGAGTTCAGAGCTCTCTAGATTTTCCCTGTGCATGTCAACGCCGCTTATCTGACTGTTCTCATAAGTCCGGTAATAATAAATGCCCTTGTCGGTGTTGCAGCAGGAGGTATAGATGGTAATTTCATACTGCCCGCCGCCGAGATGCACACAGCCTCGCTGCTGCTCCACAGATCCCAGAATATGAAAAAACTGGCTTATGCTTTCCGACTCCGATTCGCCCGAAATGGAATGCAGTTTTGTGAAAGCGGCTTTCACAAAACGAGAGGCCGACGACAGATCGCCGGGCAGCCCCATAGCGCCCATTCCCCGGCTATAAGCCGTTAGATCCAGCTTGTCCGAAAATCGATTGGCCGGAACTTCCGCCGACAGGTTCATATAATTGTTCAGATGAAACAGCTGCACATCAAAAGGCGGATTGTTGGTCAGAATTCCAACCGGATTTTCATAAATCTTCAATCCGTCCTTCACCGGTTCTACCGTGAGGGATTTCTCTCTGTCTGAAAGAATCCAGTGCAAGGGTGCCACAGGAAGATCCTCGCTGAAGGAAATATCAACCAAATTCAGTTGTTTCAGCCGCTTAAGCGCCTCGTCAACGGACGCGCACTGCCCCAAAATCCACGGAATAAATTCAAAGGGCGCCACATTATCCTTCCCCTCTTCGAACGGTTTGTAAGCCGCATTCCCTGGAAAATTCAGTCCCGCCATACTCAGCCCTTTTTCATTGGTTGCATCATAATAAAGCGGAAAATTCTCGTTCACAAACGCCATGCCGATGAGCGCATAGTGTTTTTCAAGATTTTCCGTTTTTCGGAACCGGAACGGGAAATTGCGCGGTGTTACCGTCACGGTCTCGATGTAGGAATATTCATAGTCAAGCGTTCGTCCAAAATAGTGATCTCTTGTTTTATAAGTTGCTGCAGTGCACATTTGAAAACCTCCGTTTCAGCAATCGTAGTATTTTAATAGGAGCCAACAAAGTCATTTCAATAAGGGCTTGCCCCGTCATTCAACGAGGACAAGGGTACTGCATAGCAGTGCCGAGATCAGCGGGAGATTGCACTTCCGGTTATCTCGGATATGAATCCCGCCGCCTTAAAAGGCGGGGGACATCTTGCCCGCAGTTATAAAAAAGCTTTTCATTCTGAAAAGCGCAGCCGCGCTTTGCACGCTGTTTTTTGAAACATGCAATTGCGGACGATCCCCCGCAATTTCCTATGTTATAAAAAAGCTTTTCATTCTGAAAAGCGCAGCTGCGCTTCGCACGTTGTTTTTTGAAACATGCAATTGCGGACGATTCCCCGCAATTTCCTATGTTATGAAAAAATGAAGGGTATGCTTTAAGCATACCCTTTTATCGATAAATTTATGTTTTTTGAATGGATAAATTGCCCAATGGAATCAACCTCTGTTCTTATTTTTCCTTATGAACTGTCTCAATCACTCCAATCACAGCAATCTATTTTTATAGCCTCGCTTCTATATATCCCGTCTCTGCACACAATCCATACAAAATTTCCGGCATGCGGAGGAACGAAATCGTAACCAATGCGAGGCTGAAACGCTTTTCAGGAATTTTTGTACAATAAAAGCGTTTCATTCCTGTAATTATAACAAATTAAATTTTGTATCATTTTGCATGCATCAATAAAACTGCTTCACGGTTATTTAAAATAGGATACTATAAAATATTTTTCACCCAAATAACTTATCTGCAATTTTATCGTTCTTTCACACTTTGCAAGACCTTCGCTTTTCTTTTTATGGATCCTTCTGAATTCATAACCGTGAAGCAATTTGCCAGGAACACGAAAAAGCAAACCTGAAATCCTGCCCTGTTGCTCATCACGCAAAATGAACGGTTTGCGCAAAGCGTCTGTTCAAATTTATCGGGAAGCAAACATTTCACAATACAAAACTTCAACTTCCGGAAAGATTTTATTTCCAGTCAAAATTCAATACCTTACAAATGAATTTCCTTTCCTGCTTCCTCTTTGGGAACAAACACCTGCATATTATTTGTTCCAATCAAGATTTGTTTTTCATAAACGCAAAGTTTTCTGGCGGCATGATCTCCACTCCTATGAACCATTGATGTAACCGTCTTTCTGAAAACCATTCACACGGAACAGCCCGTTCTTTCTCTCTAATCAGAACTCATTCATCCACAACTGCCAAAAGTGGCATCTGCCCAAAAGAACGAATGCTATTTCAATTTTTCAGCCATCCCGCATGACTTAAACTGTGAATCATCTAAGAACATCGGAATCACCTCTTCTCACTTTTCCTCTATTTTCAGAAGCGTTCAGGAATCCGCCTGTCAAATACATCCATCGATGTGCCGTTTGACTGTTCTTTTTCTCCTGCTTTTTTTGCTTCTATATATAATTTCGACAAAAAAATGAAAAACCCTCTTTTTTTCTTATTATTTTAATCATTAAATTAAATCAAAAACGCTGCACCCCTTATAGCCAAAGGAATACAGCGTTTCAAAAAGTTATTTTTACCAATGATTCAAAACATCAGACAAAGGAATTCCATTTTGCTGTGCCAAAGATTTTGCCGACTCGTATTCCGGATAGCATTTTTCTATCCCCTCATAGGATACCCGTTTGATTGTTAACGCGCCCCATTTGGTCAAGACGGTTTCAAATGTTCTGTCCATTTTTGTACGGCTCACAGCGTTCTCCCGAATGCCTATGCTGGTGGTCTCCGAAAAGATAATCTTCTTCAACTTTTCTTTGCAGCTGGAATCACAGATTACCGTGAGCAGATAAGCCGGACGGTTCTTCTTCATATAGACGGGCGTATAGAAAACATCCCTTGCCCCGCCATTCATCAGCTTCTCCATTGTATACCCAAGTGCTTCGCCGGAGCAGTCGTCAATATTGGTTTCCAATTTCACGATTTTTTCTTCCGCCGTCCCATTGCTTTCCGCAAGCATAACCCGCAGAATATTTGGCCGTTTGAATTCTCTTTCACCGCATCCATAGCCGGTTTTTAAAACAGAGCCGCACAGATTTTCCCCGAACGACTCCGCCGCCTCGCAGATAATTGCCGCACCGGTCGGTGTGACCATCTCTCCCTGCTCGTCTGTCAGTTGCAGAAGAGCTCCCCGCCTTTTCACAATTTCCATTGTAGCAGGAACCGGAACCGGAATCCTTCCATGGCGGCAGTCCACAAATCCCCTGCCGTCACACAAAATAGAACTCACAATTTTGTCAGGACGGACAGCGTCGAGCAAAACAGCCGCTCCGATAATGTCCACAATGGAATCCACAGCTCCCACCTCGTGAAAATGCACCTCATCCACCGGTTTATTGTGTACGCTTGCTTCCGCTTCCGCTACCCGGCGGAAAATATTTTTTGACATTTGCTTGATCGGTTCGGAAAAAGCGCTGCTGTCTATCAGCTCACAAATCATTTGAAAATTTCTGTGCGGCTGTTTTTCGTCCGATATCACTTTCACCGTTTTTCCGTGTATTCCGGACTTTTCCGCTCCGCCGATTTGAAGCCGGAAAGGCACCGTGGTCTTCAGCTTTTCCATTTCCCAAACCAGATATTGCGCGTCTCCAATCAAATCGGTTAGAGCTCCCAGCACCATATCGCCGCTGATGCCGGAAAAGCAATCAAAATAGAGTATCTTCATGTATATTCCTTTCCAAAAGGGCACAGCCCTGTTATTCAACCATTTCAGTATTACAGCTTGTTGATCATAGAGGCCAGCATTGCCGCTCCAAAGCCGTTATCGATATTCACCACGCCCACACCGGAAGCACAGCTGTTGAGCATGGTCAGCAGGGCAGACAAACCGCCGAAATTTGCGCCATATCCAACGCTGGTGGGAACCGCGATCACCGGTTTGTCTGTCAGCCCCCCTACAACACTGGCCAAAGCGCCTTCCATTCCGGCGACTACCACCAAAACCCGTGCCGCATCCATTCTTTCCCGCTGGGCAAGCAAACGGTGGATACCCGCCACCCCCACATCATAAATCCGGTCAACCCGGTTGCCCGTCGCCTCCAAAACGATTGCCGCCTCCTCGGCTACTTTGATATCCGCTGTCCCGGCCGTAAGAACCGCAACTGTTGTTTCTGTCTTTTCCTCGGGAAAACCGTTTATCACTACAATGCGGGCCTGCTCAAAATATTCTGCCCGCTGCGTCACTTCAAGGCAGACCTGAAACACCGCTGTATCCGCTCTGGTTAAAAGGATGGTTCCATTTGTTTTGGCCGTCATAGACTCCACAATACCCCGGATATGGGAGAGTTCCTTTCCCTCCGAGAAGATAACCTCACAGTATCCATTCCGGATTTTTCTGTGATGATCCACCTTGGCATATCCAAGCTCTTCATACGGAAGATCTTTCAGCATCTGGTATGCCTTTTCAATATCTATTTCCTGATCTTTTACTTTTTTTAATAACTCCATCATTTCCAAAGCGATCACCTCACTTTTTATCTTATCTTAAATAGGTAGAATAATCAAGTGGATTTTTGCCAAAAATAATCAGAACAGTACAGTAGATAAAATACACAAAAATACGGGAAAACTGGGAATTATTCAAAAAAACTATGGACAAGTTTCCCTTTTGTGTTTATAATAAATGTGATAAATTTCACAAGGAGGATTCATATGAGTCAATTTACACATGAAGTAGAAAAAATGACTTGCATTGCTAAAGGTCCAAACCACGGACCGGCTCCGATTCCCGAAGAGGGAAAATGGGTACAGGCAAAAGAAATCAAAGATATCTCCGGTCTGACACACGGTGTGGGCTGGTGCGCACCGCAGCAGGGAGCCTGTAAGCTTACACTGAACGTAAAAGACGGCATCATAGAGGAAGCATTGGTCGAGACCATCGGCTGTTCCGGCATGACTCATTCCGCGGCGATGGCTGCTGAAATTCTGACCGGAAAAACCCTTCTGGAAGCAGTCAATACCGATTTGGTATGTGACGCTATCAACACGGCAATGAGGGAACTGTTCCTGCAGATCATCTACGGAAGGACCCAGACAGCATTCTCCGAAGGCGGACTGCCGATCGGTGCCGGACTGGAGGACCTGGGGAAAGGTCTGCGTTCCCAGGTAGGTACCATGTACTCCACAAAGGAAAAAGGCCCCAGATATCTGGAAATGGCGGAAGGTTATGTTACCCGTCTCGGCGTGGATAAGGACGGTCTGATCATCGGCTATGAATTTATTCATTTCGGTAAAATGATGGACTTTATCAAAAAAGGCGATTCCCCGGAAGAAGCGATGAAAAAAGCAACCAACCACTACGGCAGATTTGAAGACGCCGAAAAATATATCGATCCGAGAGAAGAATAGGAGGTGCGCGACTATGGCATTATTTGAAGGTTACGAAAGAAGAATTGACAAAATCAATGAGTTTTTAAAAGGCATCGGTATCTCCTCCATCGAAGAAGCAAAAAAAGTCTGCGATGACAAAGGAATCGATGTATATAATCTGGTGAAAGGCATTCAGCCGATCTGTTTTGAAAATGCATGCTGGGCTTACATTGTAGGCGCTGCAAACGCAATTAAAAAAGGTTGCACCAGCGCTGCGGAAGCTGCGGAAGCAATCGGCGAGGGACTTCAGGCTTTCTGTATTCCCGGCTCGGTTGCCGATGACAGAAAAGTTGGTTTAGGCCACGGTAATCTGGCAGCAATGCTGTTAAGAGAAGAAACCACCTGCTTTGCCTTTGTTGCAGGCCATGAGTCCTTCGCTGCTGCGGAAGGCGCTATCGGTATTGCGAGAAGTGCGAACAAGGTTAGAAAGGTTCCGCTGAAAGTTATCTTGAACGGCCTTGGAAAAGATGCGGCTATGATTATTTCCAGAATCAACGGCTTTACCTATGTACAGACAAAATTTGACTATGCAACCGGCGAATTGAAGGTTGTAAACGAAATTGCTTATTCCGATGGGGAACGTGCAAAAGTTCGCTGCTATGGTGCGGACGATGTCCGTGAGGGCGTTGCTATCATGCACAAAGAAGACGCGGGTGTCGGCATCACCGGAAACTCCACCAATCCGACCCGTTTCCAGCACCCTGTATCCGGCACTTATAAAAAAGAACGGATCGCAATGGGCAAAAGCTATTTCTCGGTTGCTTCCGGCGGCGGTACCGGCAGAACCCTGCATCCTGACAATATGGCAGCCGGTCCGGCTTCTTACGGTCTGACCGACACCATGGGAAGAATGCACTCCGACGCACAGTTCGCAGGTTCTTCCTCCGTTCCGGCCCACGTGGAAATGATGGGACTGATTGGAATGGGCAACAACCCGATGGTTGGCGCGTCCGTTGCAGTTGCGGTCGCGATTGAAGAAGCAAGCAAATAATTTTTAAAATAAGAATATTGGCGGTAACTAGAATTCATTTATGGTTACCGCTTTTTCTTTTAAGGTTTGTGATATCTCCCAACAAGATTGTCACACATTGACGTATCCTGCTATGTTTGTAATCTCTATGCCACTATACTTAAAGATTTTTTATACAATAAATGGGAGGAATGTATGAAGAATTATACGCAGGTCTATGTCAAGAACAGCATTGAAGCTGTCGAAATGTATTGCAATGCCTTTGGAGCAGAAATAACCTTTGAAATAAAAAATGAAACAAATGACGCTTATGCACACTGTGAATTGTCAGTAAAAGGAGAACCGTTTCTTGCTGCCAGTGAAGCGGCAAATCCTTGTGATGTAAGTATAATCCACAAAGAAAAATGGCAGACAATGACTTTCAATGTTTGTGGAATGGGAAGGGAAGAAGCCGTACAGAAAGCTTTCAATATTTTAAGCGATGGCGGCGTTGTGATTGAGCCAATAAAAGAAGTCCCTTGGAGTAAATGCTGTGCAACCGTTATTGACAAATATGGTGTTTGCTGGTGGATTTCTATTTAACTGAAAAATGAGTATTTTACATAACAAGGGCAGACCGCTGACTGAATCAGCGATCCGCCCTTCAGCTTATCGAAAAGTCCGAACGTAACCGTTCGGACTTTTCGCTATGAGAAAAACAAAAAAATGTTAGAAACAGGCGTTATTCATAAAATTCGATTTCCTGAAGCAGAATATAATCGGTGTAGGTGCCCCCTTTGCCGATATATCGAATATACTTCGCATTAATTGGCTGATCCAGTTTAAAGGTATCTATATCCTGCTTCTGAGAGGATTTTCCTTCAAAAAATTTCGTGAAGGTTTTTCCGTCAACCGAATACTCCAGTTCAAAGAAATATCCTCTGGAAATGGGATCATTAAACGCAGTGCTGAAAGAGGAAATCTTTTTGACCCCGTCAAACTCCAGCGTCAGATTTTCGCCTATTCCATTGGCAGCCCAACGGGTATCCAAATCGCCGTCCACCGCATTATAACCGCCCTTGTCATCCGCTGTGGCGGAGCTCCAGGTGACGTTAACGACCGGGATTTTATTGCTTGCACCGCTGTCCTTCGGTTCCGAGATATTCACAATCTTCGCAAAGTCATCCCAGGTTACCGTCGAGCCAAAGGTTTCGGCAATAAAGCGGACCGGAACCAGAAATCTTCCGTCTACAATCTGTGCCGGAACATCTAGGGTAACCGGCTGATCGTCAACATATACGGTTTGGGAGTCCTCGGTGAGGCGGATGGTTTTTCCTCTTCTGGTCGCTGTCGCTGTCTGTGTAGCGTCCTCCCATTCCACTTCCGCGCCGAATTTTTCAAAGATGGCCCGCATGGGAACCAGGGTTCTGTCGTCTTTTATCGTTGCGGGAACATCCGAATACAGATAATCCTTTCCGATTTTGATTGAAATGTTCTCATGTTCAACCGGTTCAACCTGAGGAGTTTCCTTCACTTTGGAGGCATCTTTCATCCGAAGGGTATAGTTTCCTGCCTCTCCGCTGAAATAAATCATACCGCCTTCTTCCGAGGCGATCTGCGTGCCGATCTCCTTGCCGTTGAGCAGAATGCTCCATTCGCCTTTCTCCAGACCGCAGACTGCGATGTCATAGGTTCCGCTGCCCGGAACGGTAAAGGACGTGTTGCCTGCAATTCTCTTCTGCTCTTTATTGAACATCGTCACTTTCTGATCCAATTTTGCTCCCAGAAGTTCATCGGTTTCAATCAATTCCGCGGGAATGACTTCCGTCTTGCCATCCGCGTCACTGACATACATAGCATTTAAGAAATAGTCGGTTTTCTGTTTCTCCGTGGGAGAAATCTCCACCCGTCCCCAGCCGCTGCTGAGGTCTTTATTCATTGTCTCCGCAGTTCCCTTGCTGGGCACATAGTTGGTTCCATTGATGTACCACTGCTTGCCCTCACCGCCAATCTTTTCGATGGTGGGATTCTGCGGGTATAAGGTCTGAACCGTCAGCTTTCCGTTATAGCCGTCGGTGTCTCTTTTGATGGTTGTCACATTGCCATCCACTTCCGGTTCCTGGAGGGAGTGCAGCAGAAACGTCTTTTTAAAGTTTGCTTTCTTTGCCGCAATTTTATCCATCACAAAGAAGACTGCAGGAGCGTCCTTGTTTTCATTGGGCATAAACATCATGGAACGGGTTACCTCAGAAACCTTGTCGGTGTATGATTTTGTGATATCCCCACTGATGTAGGAGTATTCCGGCTGATAGGGATCCGGACCGAATTCATGCCCAATCACCTGCGCCATTTTATAATCATTTTCCAGATATCCGTCGATGGTCACCTGCTCCCCGCCCGGTCTGCGCTGACCACCGGAATTGACAGCTCCCCCGGAGGGCACCTCCGAAGGATCGTAGATCAAAAGCCCGTTATGGGCGATCGTTTCTTTATGCCAATTGACATCATGAGAAACGCCATAAGTTGTATAAAGACCGGAATCATTTGCTAGGTTTCCCTTATAATAAATCTGAAAAGTCCCGTTATCCAAATGGTTATGGTTTGCCATCCACAGACCGCCGATTTTCATCATTGCGATGGCGACAGGGGATTCCACTCCCAAATCCCAGCCGGTTCTTGCCATCATCAGCCCGTTGGGCTCTCCGAAATATTTTGTGTTGGGAAGATCCTTGTAGGATTTTGGTTCCAAATCCGGATCATTCATAATCAAAAAAGTGACCGGTGTCAGCCATTGAAAGCTGTTTTCAAACTTGGAATACTGATCCGAAAGACGGGCAAGCTCCATTTTCAGATAAGGATCTTTGTAAAAACCGGACGCCAGAAATCCCATCCGCATAGCATAGGAATTGGCGCTGGGAATTCTTCCAAGGGATTCGCTGGAGTAATCTCCCTCCCGGAAGATCTGCTCGTCCGGCCGGGTATAATAGAGGCATTGATAGCTGACATACTGGCAATCGTCAACAAACACCCTTTGACCGCTTATTTTATACATAAGCCACTGCGCCCACAGATCAAAGGCATAGCGCACCGTATTGTATCCGGAGCCCTGGTGAAGAGAGTGAGACTTATACCAATAATTTCTGGCAGGCACGTACTCGTCAAAAAACCGTCCTGCCACATACTCGTAAATGTCAGGAGATTCATCGTAGGTCGCAATGGCAAAAGCAATGAGTTCTTTCAAAAACTGTGCCTCCGCCCCATGTCCGATTACCGCGCCGAATCGTTCCGGCGGCCAGCCAACCTCCATATTGGCGCTGGCGGTTTGACCGTCCGCGATAAACTGTGTCTTATCCTTATCACTCAAAAGCGGATAGCACCAGTCGTATACGATGGAGATCACATAAAGCACCATTCCGCTGTCACGGCTGTAATCCCCGACCGTCGGGTATTTTATGGTTTTAATTGCGTTTTTAATGGAAGCAACCGCGTCGGCGCCGCTTTGCTCATTGCCATTGATGACATAGTCAAAGGCTTTTGCCTCGATGGCGGTGAGCAGCTGCACGTTGGCGGAAATATTTCCTTTTCCGGCTTCCTTCTCGTCCGGAAATCCCCCTGTTGTATCCTGTGTCAGCAGTTCCTGAAACTTTTTGTATGCGTTTTGATTCTGCGGTTTGGTCAGGTTTGCTTTGATCACGGGAATATCAGCCTGGTTGATGAGCACTCTTGGATGCGCGCCCTTCTCCGGATAAAAAGGCGGACTGTTCCATTTGCTTGTCAAAGACGCAGACGCTGTGAAGGGAAAAAGCAGAAAACTCAGACACATGGAAAAAAGAATCGTTAAAGAAATCAGTTTTTTGTTTTTCTTCATCGTTATCCTCCTTAAATAGGTTTTTGGTTCCGGATAGAATTTCTATCCGGAACCACGCCCACCGCTAAGCGGCTTAGCATATTAAAAATTGGTTGTACACAAACTTCACTCCGCTGTAAATTCAGCAGAAACCTCATCGGACTTGCTGTCATCCGCAAACACTGCCTTACACACTACGATGTATGTATGCCCTGCTTCGGTATTCTCCAGCGTATAGGAGGACGCGTCCGCAGCTAGGACCTCCTGCGTGACCGGAGTCAAATCATAGCCGTCATAAATGGTCAGTTCTATCCCGGTGATCTCATCTGCACTCGCTGCCGCCAGATTCAATTTTAAGCTTCCCCCTTCAAAGCTTCCGGTGATTTCCAGTGAGAAAGGCACCGAAGGGGTAAAGGTCAATCCACCGGGTGCATAGTATTCCGGTGTGCTTAGAACCGGAATATTGTTTGTATTGTCAAAGATATAGCCTGCGCTCAGTAAGCTCTGAACACAAGCGTTTCCGGCATCCTTCAACTCTTCCTGTGCGACCAAAGTACTTCCTTCAAGACCATCGTCTACGCTTCCCTCACTGACATAATAACAATTTGTTAGTATATAGGTACAGCTTGTTACCGTATTCACCAACGGAATTGCAATCTCGTCACCTGCAGTATCTCCTGCGGCACGCTTGCTGAAAGTGCTGGAGGAATAGCAGTTGCTTACGGTCAATGTCTTGCCCGGAGACCATCCTGCACCTATCAGTCCGCCGCCTCTTCCATCACGATCTCCAAGAACAAGTCCTGTGCTGAAGCATCCGGATACCGTGAAATTAGCTGCCCACTGTCCTATAATACCGCCTACCTGTCCACCGGTATGTGCGACAACCTTTCCGGAATGGTAGCAGTCAATCACATCCGCACCGCTTAATCCAACAATTCCGCCAACAACAGATTGTGCTCTGACGGTTCCTGTATTTCCGCAGGCATTGATTACAATATTACTTCTTCCGATGATGCCGCCGACCTGCATTCCGGTAACCTCAAAATTTCCGGTATTATAACAGTTGGATACCGTACTCCCTGTGACAACGCCATCATATGCATTTCCAATGATACCGCCAATATACATACCTGTTGCTTTGATTGTAGCCATGTTGATGCATCCGCTTACATCAGCGTTGATCAATTTTCCTGCAACAGAACCCACATTTGCAGTGACGTTGTTTTTCGAAAGAGTCGCTGTAATGCTTCCAGCAATCACCAGATTGGAGACGGAGGCCTTTGCATCCGCTGAGCCGAGAACTGCAAAGAGCCCTGTGTTTTCGGTTGTAGAATTGATATTAACGGTCAAGATATATTTCTTATCGCCACCGGATGTAATCGTTCCCGTAAATTCCGGGATCGGTGTATAGTCACCCAAATCGATATCATTCATCACGACAAAATGTTTGTCCGGATTGCTGCGAACCTGCTCGAAATCCTCTTTTGTGCGCAGCTGGAAGGGATTTTCCGCACTGCCGTCTCCGCTGTCTCCCGCGGCCGGAACAGGCGTATGCACGACCTTCACCTTCAAAGCCTCCGAATCCAGCAGCTGGGAGTCCCCGCTGATTGCTTTGATCTCCACGTAAGCTTCCGCATCTCCGATCACAGACGTGTCCGGAATGATAAACAGGTTCTTTTCCGCATCATACTGCATTGTGCTGTTCTCAGCAGAGCCTATTACAAATTTCCCCTGATAACCGGAAGCATTTTCATCCTTAGCCACTGCGATGACAACACGGTTTTTGCCGTCCACCGCTCTGCTCCTCAGTTCCGCCTGCGGTGTATCCAATGTGGGAAGGGTACGCGTAACGGTGATTTCATCGGAATAGGGGGAATCGCTGTACTCGGTGCTTCCTGCGATGGCTTTGACCGAAACGGTAACCTGTGTTACTGCCTGGGAAGAACCGGCTGTTTTTTCCGCAATCCAACTTTCCAGATCATAGGAAGTTCCGTTTACCGGAATCACTTCCTGAATCTGTCCCAGCACCGCTTTCAAAGCATAGGAACCTGCATTCTCCACCGCATTCCAGTTCACAACCGTGCTGCCGGACGGAACGGGAGAGAGAACCGGCTTTTCCAGCGTGTTGCCGGAATAAGGAATCACCTCGTAAATCTTTTCCGTGGAATAGAGGGATTCACCGTATTTTAACCGTACAATTACTTCGTAAGGATTCTGCTCTTTGCATCCGGGAACCGCAAAGGTATTTTCGGCCGCGTCCACAAGCTGTCTTTCCAGAATCGTCTGGAAGTTATTGTTATTGATAACGGTCAGCTCGATCCCTGTAATTTCAGGATTGGTCACCGGATTCCAGGAAAGCAGCATATTCCCGTTTTCGTATACTCCCTTTAAGCCCATATCAAAATCAAATAACTTCAGTTCTCCTGCCCCGTAATAGGGAATTGCTTTCAGAACAGGATATTGGAAGGCAACATATTCATAGGCCGTTCCCATTAACTTGTCAAGGCCTTCGGTCGTCTTATCCGCCAGCTGATTCGAGGTGAGCGGCGTGGAACCTGCAAAGCCGTCATCCTCCCCTGTTTCGCTGAGATAGAAGCAATCGGTATAGGTAAAACCGGCCGCCCCTTCAATATTATTAAAGCCAAGGGGAGTTGTTCTTCCCACTGCGCCGGTAACCGTTCCCGCGTTATAGCAGCGGTTGAGCGCGCCGTGGCTGCTGGCGTTCCAGAAACCGCCTACGATACCGCCCGCTGCGTCGCCGGAGACAATCTCACCGGTGTTGAAGCAATCAGTTATCGGTGAAGAGGACTGCCGCACACCGCCGGCAATTCCGCCGACGTTTGCTTTACTGGTTGCGCTGACCCGTCCGGAATTATAACTGGAGGCAATGGTTGCGTAGGTCATACCAGCAAGACCGCCCACATGGCTTCCCACGCCTGATACATTGCCGAGATTCGCAGATTCTTTGATGGATGCATGGCCGTAGCCAATCAGCCCGCCTACCGAGCTTCCCGCTCCGATGACATCCCCCAGATTAAAACAGTTTTCAATGCTGCCCTTGCCAACCTCGGCGGTTAAATATCCAGTAAACCCGACAAGACCGCCCACATAGGTTGTTCCGTTGATTGTCGCATTATTGATACAGTTGCGAATGGTTCCATTGTGCATCCAGCCGACGATACCGCCTACAGCCGATTTGCCGGAAACGCTTCCGCTTAAGATAATATCCGAGACAACGGCGCCTCCTTCCAGCTTGTAGAACAAACCGACTCTATCGCCGCCGTTGACATTGATATCAACTGTTACCGTATGCTGTCCGCTGTCAGAGCGGAACGTGCCGGTAAACTCCGGCAGAGGTTCAAAGCTGCCCAAATCCACATCGTTCATCAAAACAAAATGTTTATCCGGATTGTTCCGCACCAGTTCAAAATCCTCTTTGGTGCGCAGAAGGTAGGGATCCTCTTTCGTTCCCGTTCCCTGTTTTGTGTCATCCGGAACCGCCGTATCCGTAATTTCCGCTTTCGTGTATGCCGAATCCCTGTACTGGGGCTTCTGGCCGCTGACCGCTTTGATCTCCACTGCCCCTTTGCCGGAACCGATCACCGAGGTGTCGGGAATGATGAATACCTTCGCGGATTCATCGTAAACCATACTGCTGTTTTCCGCGCCATTCACCAAAAAACGTCCGGCATATCCGGCGATGTTTTCTTGCGGATCCATAGAAATAACCACGCGGTTTTTCTTATTTACAATTTTGTTTGCAACATGCAATACAGGTGCATCCACGGAGGGATACTTCTTCGTGTAGCTTACCCGCTTGGAAAAATCAGAGGAGGTATATCCTGATTTGGAGGCAATTGCCCGCACTCTGACGGACACCTCAAAGGAAGATTCTTCCGATTCAGCGGTAACCGTATCCACCGTGTCTGTCAAATCATAAGAGGTACCGCTGACCGAAACCGTCTTTGTAATACCGTGAACTGTGAGCTCCAATTCATAAGCGGACGCATTGGAAACCTTGCTCCACTGAATCACTTCCGTCTCCGGATCCATCTTGCTGACAGACGGCGCGGAAAGCTTGCCGCCGTTTGTGCTTCCACTTCCGCCGCTGCCGGAGCCGGAACCGCTCCCGCCGGTACTGATGGAAGAGTTCCCTCCCATACTGGAGATATCTCCTGTGTTGTTCTCGGATGGATTTTCAAAATCCGCTGTCTTTTTCAGATGCCTCCCTACAACCGAGAAAGCTTCCGCTCTTGTAATGCTGTTCTCCCCCTGAAAGCTTCCGTCCGGATAGCCGGAAAGATATTCTGCTTTTACCAGGGCAGCCACAGCTCCTTTGCCCCAATCGGCAATCTGGTCCGCATCAGTGAACGTTAAGGAAGTATCCGCCGTGTCCAGGTTGAGAACGCGCGCCAGAATCACGCACACCTCTGTTCTGGTGATATTGTCCTGGGGATTTCCGTTTCCCTCCGCGTCTCCCTGAATGTATCCTTTCTTCTTGGCGATTGCCATTTCATCCGCATACCAATCGGAAGCGTCCACATCCGGGAAGTTCTCCGCTCCCTTTTCGGTATAGCGAAAGGTTTTGTTGATCACTTTGATGAATTCCGCTCTGGAGATAGCTGCGTCTGGATTCACATTGCCGCTTTCATCCCCGGAAACAATACCGTTTTTTATCAAAAGTTCAATGGTATCCTTTGCCCAATGGCTGTCATAATCCGAAGCAAAGCCGGGCAGTACCACAGCGCTTAGCAGCATCAGGATGGAAAGAAAAATACTTAAGCTCTTTTTCATGGTTCTCTCCCCTTTCTATTGTTCCGTGTTAAATATGATTAGCTGGCTGTAGGTGAGCAGACGGTGGAAGAACAGAACCTGACTGGCCTTGTCCTTTCCGTCAGCCGCTACTGTTTTGATGTCGTCCATGGAGCCCTTCTTAATGGTAACCTCTCCGGTGGAAGCCTTCGTGGTGATCGTCAGAATCGGAACGGACCCCGCCTTGATATAACTCTCCATGTAGGTACCGGCATCCATTGGCGTGATATCGGAAATGGTCGTTTTCGGAGTATAGCTGATCAGATTGTTTCCGACTCTCTCTTTGATCAGACCAATCCCGACGACATAAGTTGATTCCAAATCCGCCGCATAGGTTGACATATAGAATGGGAAGGTTTTACTGGTTTTGCCGCCCTCGGTTGTATACGGGTAAGTCATCCCGGAGGGATACCATGCCATCGGCAGGTTGGAATCCAAGTCTCCCAGATTGGCAACCCGTTCAATATGGGTCAATTTTCCGTTTGTTTTCCCGATCCGCACAATATCGCCTTTTTTCAGCGGGGGAATGTTTGCGGTATAGGAGGTATCTCCTTCCTTGTGTCCCTCAACCAGATAACGGTAGTAGAAAGGAAGCTCATCGAAATTCATAACCGCATCCATCTCGGTCACACCGTCCTTGGTGTAATAGATCTTCTTTACTGTCTCCCCGGATGCCTCGTCATAAACATCTGTCATCCGCACCACCGCACACATGGGATTGGCGGTATCCCAGCTGAAGGTGGAGAGAATATCGGTTCTTCCCCGCACGACCAGCAGACCGGCAACACCCGTGCTGGGATCGATATCGTATGCCTGCAGATCATAACGGCCGTCGCTGTTAAACTGTCCGGAGGACAGAACCTTATAATTTTCGTCAAGCATATCATTTTCATAGGCTTTTATCAGATCCAGCTTGAATGTAAACTGTTTCCCGCTTGAACCATATTTGTTGGCGTATTCCTTCAAGCCAAAGGTATCAATATCCGGCACACTGATAATGCGGGTGGAGCCTGTGACGAAATATCTTCCGTCCACACAGTTGGTTCTTGTGCTGTAGCCTGCTGTTCTTGGCGTCCTAAGAGCCGCTTTTAACGTGTTGTCGTCCGACATTTCATCCTCACTGTATGGAATTGGCGTCAGACTTCTGTATGTATTTAAGACATTGCCTTTCGCGCTGCTATCTTCCGGATAGTTGGGATTCTCCGTCTCGATCTCCGTTACATAACCATCCGAGCTGATTTTTACAACGATCGGTTTTGACAGATATTCTTCCGGTGCAGGCCCGTATATCTTATTCCCGCTGGTATCCGTTTCCTCATATCTTGCAAATTGAGAGGGACGTTTTACCAAAGCTGCCATCTGTTTTTCCGGTGTGTCACAGGTAACGCCGTCGATTTTCACTTTTCCTCTTAACGCATACTCCCCGACGCCGGTATCCGGAACAAAAATTTTCGCCCTGACCTCGTCGTTCAGTCCGTCATCCCGTTCCGCCGCAATCAAGTAAGCATAATTTTTGGAAGCACCCTGCGTCTCCACATAGGCAACCTTGCCTGTCGCATCCAGATGCAAGGTTACTTCCGCTCCCAAACGGATCATGGAAAGGTAATTCGGTTTCACGCTTAAAATACTGGAAGACAGCTCATAAGCCGTTCCGTTAACCGTGACAGAAGAATCGGACTGTGCAACAGACTCCACGGTTCCGGCAGCGGATTCCTCTCGGACTGCAAGGAAATAAAAATCTTTGCTGTCAATTTTTCCCGGCGCCTTTGCCACCGAGACAACAATATCTGTACTCAAATCCGCAATGGTCTCATACTCGGTTGTCCAAATAAATTTATAATCCGCATTCTCCTCGGACACATCGATGGACATGGCGGGATTGAATTTACAGTTGAGCATATCCCCTACACTGTCCACAAAAATATTTCTCGCCGATCCGGAAAAGTTGGTCTCATCATAATAGTTAAAACTGATAACATCCAAAACGTCAAAACGATTGTCGTTGTCGGTATCGATCAACCGAATGGTGCCATCTGTAAACCGCAGCATATCATTGGTGTAAGAGGTCAGATGAACCCCGTTGAAAATAACAAGAGGGGCGCTGAAGCTATATTTTTGATATTTTCCGGAATCCTTTTCCTTTTCGTATTCCAGATAGGAGTCGGTGACGGAAATCACCTTGGAAGCGTCCAGCGTTACCTCATTGGAACTGCTGTGCACATAATAATGGACAACCTCATCCCTTCCGGTCTCCTCGTTTGCACGGACATAGACCTTAAGCCGGCTGCCAATATAGTTGTCAATATCGGTTTCCCCTTTATATACGGTCAGGGTTGTACCCTCTTTGTACAGCTTGAGCACAATGCGTTCTGCATCCCCTGTCGGATCCGACAGAAGAGAAGTGATGCCGTTATCCACGACCTGTGCATCGTATTCCCGGATATTCAGTCTGGAAAGCAGCAGATTGGAATTTTTATCAATTTCAACCTGAATATCCGGCGAGACAACACTGGAGATAACAACCAGATCGGCAAACAGTGAATTGTATACCAATTTGGCCATCACCGCACCGCTGATAGCATCCCTTTGGGAGAGATCCACATTCTTTGTCATCCCAGTTTCGGTTGCAACTCTGTAATATCCCGTGGGATAACCGCCGTACGCTTTTGCATAGGGCGTATACCCCAGGGCATTTGTCAGAATCGTAATCGTGTCAATCATGGTCAGTTCACTGTCAGGATGAAAATAATTTGCGTTATCCCCAGTGATAATCCTCAGATCTTTACAGGTCTTTATGTAAGGATAATACATATTTTCCGGCCCCACATCCACAAAGATCGGTTCATAGGAATCCGTGACGGAAAAATCACCGTTTGGCTGTAAAACACTCAGAATAATTTTCGTAAACTCCGCTTTCGTCACCGTCTTTTGCGGATCAAATTTTGCGTCCATCACTCCGATTTTTTGCAGAAACGAAATCTCGTTGGCATACTGCTCTGACGAAGTTTCCCCTTCCGCCGCAATAATGCCGCATGGAAAGGCTGAAATCACCAGAATAAGTACAATGAAAAGAGCCATAATTTTGTTTCTCATAGTTATTCCTCCCTTTTATTTTTCTACATTTTCATTATAAATAAGGACTATTTTAAAGTAAAGCACATATATTGCCCAATTTTAGCCCGATATTGCGCTCAAAAAATGCTTTTTTTGTTTCAAACAAAAGTGATTCTTCCACCCACAAGGTTCCCTGTCCCGGTCATAGCAAGCTGAAATGATTCTGCCGGCTCCCCGCCTCCTTTGGTATATTTATTTTATCACAGAAACTAAAAAATTTGGATGGTATTTTTTGTATAAAAATAAGGCATACTATAGGGCAGCAGCAAGCAATATTGTGATAACCGGTTTTCCTTTTCAATTTTCTCCGAAGCTCTCAGCATTTTTAATGCGCTAGAGGTTCGTGAGGTTATTATACCATACATTTTGTTCTCCTATCATCACATATGTTATTATCAATTGTTCAAAAACGACCATTCCAGCATTTTCCTTCGGGAGCGCTTTTCTCCTTTTAAAATGATAACATAAATTGAAAGAAATATCATACAATAAAGAGTGTCTTATTTTAAAGTCTTTCTTTTTCGACTGAATTATGTATCATTCTATCTAAAAAAACAGAATTTTTACAGAGATTTTATGGCAATTATAAATAAAACTGTGTATAATAAAGATAGAATTTTCTGCAGCATAAAAAATTACATCAAAATAAAGTTTTGTATTTCACCCGGAAAATTTCATTCTTTTTTCTGTTTTGGCGAACGACTCGAAAAAGGAAAAATTTCAAAAATGCACAATAGTAAAAGAAAAGCAGAGGTGGTTATCATGGACAAAAGAAACAAAAAGCCCCCGAAAAAGGAAACCCCGCTCTCCCTTTTTTTAAAGGGGCAGAATTTTAAGGCATATGAGTTTTTAGGCTGTCACCGTCACACACGGGATGAAAAGGACGGTTTTGTGTTCCGGGTATGGGCGCCTCATGCAAAAAGCGTTCGTGTTGTCGGCGATTTTAACGGCTGGGACACGGACGCGAAGCCAATGGAAAAGCTTTCCGGAGGTATATGGGAATATTTTTCCGCAAAGCCGGAAATCTATGATTGTTACAAATATTATATTGAGAGGGCGGACGGCTCCTTTGTCTATAAAAGCGATCCCTATGCCTTTCATATGGAAACCCGTCCGGCCAACGCCAGCAAAGTCTATCCGCTGGAAGGATACCGCTGGAAAGACAGCGCCTACCGCAGCGGAAAGAGCAACAAAAAATACTTACAGAATCCCGTGAATATCTATGAACTTCATTTTGGGTCCTGGAAGCGTCACGAGGACGGCAGTCTTTTCAGCTATCTGGAGATGGCCGACCGCTTAATTCCCTATGTCAAGAAAATGGGCTATACCCACATTGAGCTGATGCCCATTTCGGAATATCCTTTCGATCCTTCCTGGGGCTATCAGGTGACAGGCTATTATGCCCCTACCTCCCGCTATGGGACACCCCTAGACTTTATGAAATTTATCGACCGCTGTCATCAAGCGGGTATCGGCGTGATTCTGGACTGGGTGGCCGCCCACTTTCCGAAGGATGAAAACGGTCTGTATGAATTTGACGGCCAATGTCTGTATGAATATGCGGACCCTTTAAAAAAGGAGCATCCGGATTGGAATACCCGTATCTTCGACTACGGGAAAAACGAGGTCATCTGCTTTCTGATATCCAACGCGGTTTACTGGATTGAAAAATATCATATTGACGGACTCAGGGTGGACGCCGTCGCGTCCATGCTCTATCTGGATTACGGAAAACGGGACGGACAATGGCGCGCCAACATCCATGGTTCCAATGAAAATATCGAAGCCATCGCATTCCTGCGGAAGCTCAACACGGCTGTCTTTGAAGCCAGCAAATCCGTTCTGATGATCGCCGAGGAATCCACAGCGTTTCCTATGGTGACCAAACCTGGTTATGACGGCGGGCTCGGCTTTAACTTCAAATGGAATATGGGATGGATGAACGACATGCTGGAATACATGTCTCTGGATCCTCTGTTTCGGAAAAACAAGCATAAAAACATTACGTTTTCCCTGACCTATGCCTTTTCGGAAAATTATATTCTTCCGCTTTCCCACGATGAGGTGGTCCACGGAAAGTGTTCTATGATCGGAAAAATGCCGGGGGATTACGACGAAAAATTTCATCAGCTGCGTGCTTTTTACGGCTATATGATGGCGCATCCCGGCAAGAAACTGAATTTTATGGGAAATGAATTTGCACAGTTTATCGAGTGGGATTTTTCCAAGGAACTGGATTGGAATCTGCTCGAATTCGACCGGCACAGACAGATGCAGGAATTTGTCCGGCAGTTGAATTTTTTCTATCTGGAGCATGCGGCTCTGTGGCAGAATGACACCGATTGGGAGGGCTTTGACTGGATATCCAACGACGATAATGAACAGAGTATCATCGCTTTCCGGCGGATTGACAAAAAGAAGAATGAATTGATTGCCGTCTGCAACTTCTGTCCGGTAAAGCGGGAGCATTACCGGATTGGCGTTCCTGTCCCGGGGGATTACTGTCCCGTGTTTTCCAGCGACGCGGAGGAATTCGGCGGCACCGGGACAGAGCTGGTTACCGTCCAAAGCGACGACATTCCCATGCACGGATACAGCCAAAGCGTGGAACTGACCATTCCTCCCGTGTCCGCTGTCTATTATGAAAGAATCAAAAAAAGAAAAAAATAAGGAGGCTCACCCCCATGTTAGAGATGAGAAGAAAAGAATGTATCGCGATGCTTCTGGCGGGAGGACAGGGCAGCCGCTTAAAGGTGCTGACCGAACACACGGCCAAGCCTGCGGTTCCCTTTGGCGGGAAATATCGTATCATAGACTTTCCCCTTTCCAACTGTGTCAACTCCGGCATCGATACGGTCGGTATTTTAACCCAGTATCAGCCTCTTGAATTAAATGATTATATCGGAAATGGACAATCCTGGGGTTTAAACCGCAATTTTGGCGGCGCACACATTCTGCCCCCGTACGCGAAGAGCAAAAAATCGGAATGGTATAAGGGTACGGCCAACGCCATCTATCAGAATATGCATTTTATCGATCTGTTCCATCCGGAATATGTTCTGGTGTTATCCGGTGACCATATCTATAAAATGGACTATTCCAAAATGCTGGACTACCACAAGGAAAAAAACTCCGAGTGCACCATTGCTGTTCTGGATGTTCCGCTTAGGGAGGCCTCCCGCTTCGGCATCATGAATACAAAAGAAGACGGCAGCATCTATGAGTTTGAGGAAAAGCCGGAGCACCCCAAAAGCACCAAGGCGTCCATGGGGATTTATATCTTCAACTGGGATATTTTGAAGCAGTATCTGATAGAAGATGAAAAAAACGCCGGCTCCTCCAATGATTTCGGGAAAAATATCATTCCCAATCTGCTGGCGGATCACAGAAACCTTTTTGCTTACTCCTTTTCGGGTTACTGGAAGGATGTGGGGACCATTGAAAGCCTTTGGGAAGCCAACATGGATCTGCTGAACCCGGAAGTTCCTTTTCAAATCAAGGATCCGAATTTTAAGATTTATGCCAGAAACTATGCGCAGCCCTCCACCTTTGTCTTTTCCGCCTCGGAGGTGCATAACTCTCTGATTGCGGAAGGGTGCAATATTTATGGAAAAATTGAGCATTCTATCATTTCAACCGGCTGCAGGATTGCCAGGAACGCGACGGTGACTGACAGCGTGATTATGGGCAATACCGTCATTGAAGAAGGCGCGGTAGTGCAGTATGCCATCATCGGGGAAAACTGTGTGATTCATAAGAACGTCAGAATAGGAGCAAGCCCGGAGGAAACGGAAAAAGGCTGGGGCATCAGCGTTGTGGGTGCCGGAAAAGAAGTGGAAGAAGGCAAGATCATCAACGCGAATGAAATCATATAGACAGGAGTGGTGTTACGATGAAAGCAATCGGCATTATTTTTTCAAATATATATGACGCGACCATGGGGGATCTGACAAAGCACCGGACAATGGCTTCCCTCCCCTTTGGCGGAAGATACCGGCAGATTGACTTTGTTCTGTCCAATATGGTAAATTCAAATATTGCACGGATCGGCGTTATCACAAAATATAATTATCAATCCCTGATGGATCACCTGGGTTCCTGTTCCGAGTGGGATTTGAACCGAAAAAACGGCGGGCTGTATATTCTGCCGCCCTATGGAACCGGACACACCAGCATCTACCGAGGCAAGCTGGAAGCCCTGTACGGTGCTGTCACCTTTTTGGAGAAAGCCAACGAAGATTATGTAGTGATGAGCGACTCCACGGTTCTGTGTAACATTAACTTCGAAAAAGTGCTAACCGCACATATAAAATCCGGTGCGGATGTCACCGTCATTGCCAACCATGAAAAACCTGAGTCAAGCCGTGACAGACAGGATTTAGTCCTGAAAACCGAGGACAATAAGGTCGTTGATCTGACCGTCAACGATGAATACGATGAGTCGGTATTCTGCGGCATGGGAATGTTTGTGATTGAACGAAAAATGCTTTTAAAGGCGATTTACGATTCGGTTGCACACGGTCTTTTCCACTTTGAAAAAGATTACTTGCAGCGCCAGTTTCTGGCACACCGCATTACCATCAACGTGTATCCCTTTGAGCGAACGGTTCTCCGAAACCGCGATGTTTCCACTTATTTCCGGAACAACAGGCTGCTTATGTATCAGGAGGTTCGCAAAGATATTTTCCGCGAGGACGCCCCGATCTACACAAAAGTCCGCGACGAGGTTCCCACCTTTTACGGTGAGGATGCCGTTGTCAACAACTGCCTGATCGCAGACGGCTGCACAATCAATGGGACGGTGGAAAATTCCATCTTATTTCGGGATGTGACCATTGAAAAGGGCGCCGTGGTCAAAGACTCCATCGTGATGCAGAGCTCCTGTATCTGCGAGGGGGCGGATATCTATTATACCATTCTGGACAAAGAGGTACTCATCACTCCCGGAAGAACGCTGATGGGTTCCGAAGCCACACCGCTTATCATCAATAAAGAGGAGAGGGTTTAAGACCAATGAAAATATTATATGCGGCAAGTGAAGCCGCACCATTTGTCAAAACAGGCGGACTGGGCGATGTTGCTTATGCGCTTCCCCAGGCGCTGTCCCAGCGGGAGGATACGGAGATCTGCGTCTTTTTGCCCTGCTATAAGGCAATCAAGGACAATCCCGCCTATCCGCTGGAATATATCACGCATTTTTCCATGCCTCTTGCCTGGCGAAATACCTATGTGGGTCTTTTCCGCGCGGTCGTTGACCGTGTGACCTACTATTTTATTGATAATGAATATTATTTTTACCGGGACGCTGTCTACGGTGACTACGATGACGGAGAACGCTTTGCCTATTTTTCCAAGGCGGTTCTGGAATCTTTGCAATATCTTGATTTTTATCCCGACGTGATCGAGGCCAACGACTGGCAGACCGCTTTGATCCCTCTGTATCTGAAAGCCTTTTTTTCCGCTCTGCCAGCGTACTGCAATATAAAGACGGTATTCACAATACATAATATTGAATACCAGGGAAAAGTGTCGGATGACTTTCTGTCCGAGGTCATCGGCGTGGGAGAAGAGTGGAGATCCGCCCTCAGCTATGACGGATGCATCAATTTCATGAAGGGGGCCATTGTCCTGTGCGACCGGATTTCCACTGTCTCCGAGACTTACTCCCATGAAATCCGGCATGCCTATTACTCCCACGGTTTGGATCCGATTCTGCGGGAGAATGAATATAAAATTCTCGGCATTCGAAACGGAATCGATACGCAGCTCTACAATCCGGAAACCGATCCCAATCTCTACGCCAACTATAAAGCTGGTGAGACAGAGAAAAAAGCCGACAACAAAAAATTTCTGCAGGAAAAGCTGGGACTGCATTTGAGAAACGATGTGCCGGTGGTTGGCATGATTACCCGCCTGGTTGCCCACAAGGGGCTGGAGCTTTTGGAATATGTAAATCACCGCCTGATGGAACTGGATATCCAGCTTGTGGTCATCGGTACCGGAGACGAGCGTTACGAAAATCTGTTCCGTTCCCTGGCCGCCTCTTATCCCGGGCGTGTATCCGCGAACATCACCTTCGATTCGGCGCTGGCAAGCCAGGTTTACGCCGGATCCGATCTGTTTCTGATGCCCTCCAAGAGCGAACCCTGCGGATTATCCCAGATGATCTCCATGCGCTACGGCACCATTCCCATTGTGCGGGAAACCGGCGGACTGGTCGACTCCGTCAGGCCGCTCAATACCCAAACCCTTGAGGGACAGGGTTTTACCTTTAAAACCTTCAATGCGGATGATATGCTGGACGCGGTGCGGCGCGGCGCAGAGTTCTGCCATGATACTTGGAAGCACCAACAGGTCGTGAAAAATATTATGAGCATTGATCTGAGCTGGCGGCAATCTGCTGAAAAATACCATGAAATGTTTCGCCAGTTGATTTCATAGGGACATAATCCAAAGATAACGTTGATGACATATAATAAAAAGAGATTCCAAAAAGCAGAGTTATGCCCGGTTGCGGAGCAAAATTCTGCTTTTCCCTGTCAAGTTAGGGAGTCGAACCCTATATGCAGGGTCGCAGAGCAAATTTTTTGTAAGACAAGGAAAAAGTGCAGATAATCCTGACGGATTGACGAGCATTTTGACGCAGGATTGCGAAAAATTTGCCTGCGGAAACCCTATTGTGATCCACTCTCTAATGCTTGAAAGGAATGATATGGTTATAAACCATATATTTTCCGATTGCAAAATGGATGGAGATTCTTTAATATTAGTGTGTATCAAAAAGATGAAGGGGCTGACAAATATGAAATTCAATCAGGAAGAGCTGAAAAAGAAATTAAATGAAGAATGTCTGAATTTATTCGGATGCTATATGGCGGAAGCCACAGACAAACAGATTTATAGAACCGTGTGCAGTGTGGTGCGGGAACTGCTGCAGAAAATGCGCAGAAATTTTGAGCGCGATATCGAAAAAAAGGAAAAGAAACAGGTCTATTACATGTCCATGGAGTTCCTGGTGGGAACCTCCCTGAAAAACAATCTCTACAATCTCAATGCGGAAGCTGTTTTTGCAGATATTTTGAAGGAACAGAAAATAGATATCAAAGATCTTTATGAGATGGAACCGGACGCCGGTCTTGGAAACGGCGGTTTGGGCCGTCTGGCATCCTGCTATATGGATTCCGCGTCCTCACTGGGCGTATGTGCAACCGGTTTCTCCATCCGTTATGAGTTCGGCATTTTTAAACAGAAAATCATCGACGGATGGCAGATGGAGTTTCCCGACAACTGGCTGGACATGGGGGACGTTTGGCTGAACGCACGGCCGGATGACGCGGTGAAGGTGCGTTTCGGCGGAAAAATTGCCGAAAGCTTTGAAAACAGGAAATATCAGGCGCATCATTATGACTATGACGAGGTAATCGCCATCCCCTATGACATGCTGATTTCCGGTTACGATTCCAAAGCGGTGAACAAGCTGGTTCTGTGGAGCGCAAAATCTTCCAACGCTTTTGACATGTCGGCTTTCTCCCGTGGGGAATACGTCAAATCTTTAGAGCAGAACACTCTGGCGGAAACCATCTCCAAGGTGCTGTATCCGGCGGACGATCATATGGAAGGAAAAATTCTGCGCTTAAAACAGCAGTACTTTTTCGTCAGTGCTTCCCTGCAGAGTATTCTGGCAAAACATATGGAGCAGTATGGAACCCTTGATAATCTGTCGGATAAGGCCGCCGTGCACATCAATGACACCCATCCCGCTCTCTGTGTTCCGGAACTGATGCGTTTGCTGATGGACGAATACAGCTATGGCTGGGATGATGCCTGGAACATCACCAAAGATACACTGAGCTACACCAACCACACGGTGATGAGTGAAGCGTTGGAGCGCTGGAACGAGGGGATGTTTTCCGCCCAGCTTCCGCGGATCCATCAGATTGTGTGCGAGATCAACCGCCGTCTGCTGATTCAGTTAAACGAGGTGTACGGCGGGGACATCCCAAAAATTGATTATATGGCAGTGATCGCCCACGGCGAGATCCGTATGGCAAACCTTTGCCTTGCCGCATGTCACAAGGTAAACGGTGTTTCCAAGCTGCACAGCGATATTTTGACCAGCAGCATATTCCATGACTATTACGTTATCATGCCCGACAAATTTACCAACGTGACCAACGGGATTGCATACCGACGCTGGCTATGCCAGTCAAATCCGAAACTGACCGCCCTTCTGGAGGAGCTGATCGGCCCGAAATTCAAGAAAGATTCCGCCGCCCTTGAGGAGTTGACAAAATATTATGACGACGCCAGTGTTTTAAAACGGCTGCAGAAGATCAAGCGGGATAATAAGATCGCTCTGGCGCGCTATATTTCACAGGCAAACGGCATCAACGTGGATCCCGCCTCCATATTCGACGTGCAGATCAAACGTCTGCACGAGTATAAACGGCAGCTGTTAAACGCGCTGCACATTCTGTATCTGTACAATCAAATCAAGTCGAATCCCTCGGCAGACTTCCAGCCCCGCACCTTTCTCTTTGCCGCAAAGGCGTCGGCCGGATATTATCTGGCAAAGCAGGTTATCCGCCTGATCTCCGCCATCGGCAACCTGGTCAATTCCGATCCGGCTGTGCGGGACAAAATCAGGGTGGTTTTTCTGGAGGATTACAAGGTATCCCTGGCGGAACTTATCATCCCCGGCGCAGAGATCTCGGAACAGATCTCGGTGGCGGGCAAGGAAGCCTCCGGCACTGGAAATATGAAGCTGATGATCAACGGCGCGGTCACACTGGGCACACTGGACGGCGCAAATGTGGAAATCTTTGAACAGGTGGGAGAGGATCATATTTTCCTCTTCGGTCTGAAAGCGGAGGAGGTGGAAGCCCTCTGGAAGAAAGGGTACCAGCCTCTTCATTACGTGCAGAGCAATCCGGCGCTCAAAGAGGTACTGGATATGCTGATGTCGGATCGGCTGGGCGCACGGTTTGACGATATCGCCAAATCCCTGCTCACAAACACCTTCGGCGCAGCAGACGCCTATATGACGCTGGCGGATTTCGATGCTTATGCCAAGGCGCAGCAAAGAGTCGGGGAGACTTACCGAGATAAGCGGAAATTTACCAACATGTCCCTGATGAACATTGCAAAGGCCGGCATTTTTTCTGCTGACCGAGCCGTCAGGGAATACTGTGATGGGATTTGGCACTTATGAGAATTCTGTATAACAGCTGGAAAAGGGCGTTCAAAACGCCCTTTGGCGCTGTGCGTCAGGAGGAATCCTGCCGCATCGAAATCAGAGTACCGAGGCGTTGCGCCGCAATGACAGTCTCCCTGCTTCTGGAGTCTGACGGTGCTCCGCCCAGCCGGATTTCCATGGCATGGATCGATCTGGACGAGGAGGGCTATGATCGGTATGCGGCCACCTTTTCCCTTCCCGGCTGCGGACTTTACTTTTATTATTTTGAGATCGAAGAACCGGATAACCGCTATTTCCTGTACCGTCACAAGAAGACCGAAACCAATATCAGTGAGGGGGAAAAATGGCAGCTCACCTGCTTTTCAAAGGATTACCAGCCCCCCAAAGGGCTGGCCGGTTCTGTTATGTATCAAATTTTCCCCGACCGTTTCTATCACGAAACACCATGCGATACATCGGAAAAGCTGAGGCCTTTCACCCTCCATCAAAGTGTTTCGGAGTGTCCCTGCTACCTTCCGGATGAGAAGGGTGTCATTCAGAACAACGATTTCTATGGCGGAAATCTGGAGGGAATCCGAAAAAAAATCCCTTATTTGAAGGAGCTGGGAATTGATATCCTATATCTCAATCCCATCTTTATGGCTTACTCCAACCACCGCTATGACACGGCGGACTATCTGCGCATCGATCCTCTTCTGGGGACGGAAGCGGATTTCAGAAAACTTTGCAGGGAAGCACATAAAAACGATGTCAAAATTATTTTAGACGGTGTTTTTTCCCACACGGGAAGCAACAGTGTCTATTTTGATAAGGAGGGCGTTTTCGGAAACGGCGCTTACCATAACCCCAACTCCCCTTACCGGGAATGGTTTGACTTTCAAATCTACCCGGAAAAGTACACCAGCTGGTGGGGGATCGAGACCCTCCCCTGTGTTGCGGAGGAGAATCCCGGCTATATGGATTTTATCATCGGCAGGAAGGACAGCGTCATCGCCCATTGGCTGGAATGCGGCGCCGACGGGTTCCGGCTGGATGTGGCCGACGAATTGCCTGACGGCTTTATACAGGCTCTGACCAAAAGAGCAAAGGAACTGAACCCGGAGGCTGTTATCATCGGCGAAGTGTGGGAGGACGCCTCCAACAAAATCAGCTACGGCAAACGCAGAACTTACTTTTCCGCTCCATCCGGTGTGGAGCTGGACTCGGTGATGAATTATCCCTTCCGAGACGCTGTCATTGGTGTGATCACCGGGCGTGAAACACCGTTGTCTTTCCAAAAACAGATTCTGTCCATCGCCGAAAACTATCCAAAGCCCGTGCTGCACGGCCTGATGAACAGCCTTTCCACCCATGATACGCCACGTCTCCTCAGCCTGCTGGGGCAGGACGCTTCCCGTATGACGAGGGATGAGAAAGCGGTCTTCCGGCTGGACAAAGAGTCCTTTTCCCTTGCTGTAAAACGAATGAAAGCCGCTGTTTTTCTACAGTTTTTGCTGCCCGGCATCCCCTGTATCTATTATGGGGAGGAGGCGGGCATGGAAGGCTTTGAAGATCCCTTCAACCGGGGATACTTTCCATGGAATGAAATGCATCCGGAAATTTTTGATTTTTACAGGCAGATGATTCGTCTGCATCGGCTTCTTCCCCCGTTGGCGGAAATCCGTTTTTGGGAAGAACCCCAGGAGCAGTGTGTTGTCTTTCATCGCGGAGATTACACGGTGATCTGCAATCCGAAAAGCAGCGGCTGCCATATGGAAACCGGATATCTGCGCCCGGTTTATCTGCAAGCCGCCGAAAAAAAGGAACATATGCTGTATTTGGAATCTTACGGCTTTGCGCTGATGAAACGCCCGTAAAAGGCAATTCATGGCAGGCTGCAGGGCTCTTTTTCTATCCTTCCATGATTCCATCAGAAGTCATTCATCGTTTTTTCTATATCAAAACAGATTTTGTTTTGTACCGTATCAAATTTACGGAATTTTTTCTAATATGATAAATATTAACAATTTTTTCATTGCTATTTCATTGAAAAACAGGTATAATAGAATCAAATATTTCTTTTTTGCTGAAATATGGAATGACTCGGAAAAATAATTCATTTTTATTGTCGCAAAAGGAGCCAGTAATGAAAAAATTTTTGAAAGCACTTATGATATTCACCATGTTTCTAACCGTTGGCGTGACTGCTCTGGCAATCTGGAAGGGAGACACCATTATCGCGGCGGTCAATTCACTGCAGTACCAAAATTATACAAAAGAAGAACTGACGCAGAAAATTCAGGAAAATGATCAGAAACTGAAAGCAGAGATTGCGAAGTACACAGGCGGCGCTCCCCTGCGTGAACTCTCAGAGGAAGAGCAGGCGCAGATAGAACGCGGAGAAACCACTTATGAAGAGGTTTACGAAAAAATTCTGAATGAAATCAATCAGGCAGAACGGGAGAATCTGGAAAAGGACAATCCTTCCCAGCCGGAACAGAGTGATGGAAACCCTGTCCCGCCTGTCTCTCCGGCAAAAGCGATCACAGATAAATACATCGCAAAAATGTACGGCTTGAAAAGCAAATATGTCGGACAGCTGGACGCCTGTATTGCACAGGCGATCTCGGAGTATAAATCCCTCCCCAAAGAAGAACATACCAGCGCGTCCAAGCGCTCTATCATGTCCAAATACATGGGGCAGATGGCTGGTCTGGAAAGCGCCTGCGACACGGAGGTAAACAGTGTTCTTTCCTCTTTGGAAAGAGAGCTGAAAGAAATCGGCGCGGATACCTCTATCCTCCAGACAATACGCAGTGCCTACGCAAACGAAAAAAGCATGAAAATTGCCTATTACATGGCTACATACGGTTGATCTTTTACAGAACACTCGTTTGGGACATTTCCAAAAGAAATACATATACTGATTATGGAACGGGCGGAATACGATTCCGTCCGTTTTTAATCTCATTTTGGAGTGAGCCAAATGTCTATGAATATCTTTAACTGTATGAATGGCGAGGCCGTTTTGATGAATGAGCAAGTGGATTCCCGGACATTAGAACAAAATTGCTTCTCCCGCTGCTGTGGAAATTGCCGTTTTAGCCACTGTGAAACCCGCGCGGTTTCCAATGAATCAAACGATACCTCATTGCCTACTCCCACCTGCGCCGCAGTCAATCAGATGAATTTTGACAGAGATTCATCAAATCGTTGCTGTAACAGATGCTGCTGTCAGAACAGATGCTGCTGCCGGAACAGATGTTGCTGCAATCGTTGCTGCTGCAGGCGCGGATGGTTTTTCTGATAACAAGCATACAATGACAGCGCTTCATACAAAACAGTAGAAAGTGCAAGCTGCCGGCAACCGGCAGCTTGCACTTTCAAAATATATGGTTTTTCAGCAGCTACACAGTCTTTAAAAAGACAAAGCTAGCCTTTTTTGAAAAAGTAACCTTTAATTTGCCGTGATCGTCTTCCCATTTGCATTCCGCGTTGCTGTATAATTCCTTAAGCGGCTGAAAGGTTAAGGCGTAAGTGCAGGTATCTTCCTTTGTCATTTCCCGGAACAGAATGTAATAGCCGCCATCTTCCCCCTCCAGTTGAAACCCAGTAAAAGAAAATCCGTCCGGCTCATGACCCGCTCGATTTACAATACACTTCGCAATCTGTCCGCGTTCCCTTTTGTAAACCGCAATCAACTCGGACAGCGATGTCACATCCGCTTCCGAAAGCCGACTCATTTCCATCCACATCAAAGGGTTTCCAACCATCGCGATAGCGAAAAGATATTCAATATCATAGCTGCAAGGCGCGAGAATGGTCTGATACTTATCTTGATTGCGCTTATTATTGAGCACTTCAATCTGAAGTTTCTGGGTAGGGATATATTCCGAAAGCTGCCATACGCTTCTGAGCGTCAAATGCGGATAGTAGGTTCCCCAATCCGTGTATCGGTTTTCCAGAAAAAGATTCCCGTATTTTTTATAGTAGAAATAGCCCAGCCGTTTGCCGTTCGTGATATCAAAATTGAAAGTGATCTCACCGCCGGTTCTTTCATAGACTGTTTCGATCATTTTGAGCAGACGGGTTTCGGTTATCTTGTTTTCCAGACGGATTCCGTCCAGTTTAAAATATCTTGTTCCGTATTTTTGATAAAGACCGGTTATGGTTTGTACATCCTTTTCCCAATTTTTATAATTATCCGCCAAATCAGGCGAAAACCAGAGCCCAACCTCAATGGAGGTGTTTTCCAAAGCTTTCAGTCCATTTGGAAACTTTTCTCTGTTCAGCTCCCAGAAATCAAAGTCTACGCCGTAATATCCGCTTCCCCACAGGCTACTTTTTTTGACCATGGAATTTTTTGTGGTCCCTGTCTGCCAGCCGTCATCCAGTTGAATCACGTCGACACCCAGCTTTTCCCCTGTCTCTATCTCACTTTTTAAGAGCTTCTCGCTCACCACTTTATCATTGTTGCAGTCTCCCCATGTATTTGACATGATGTACAGCGAAGATATACTTTTACAGTTTTTCTTATAATATTCTTTATAATATTTGAGAATGGATTCCTGCCTGCCAACCCCTATGGTATAGCCGTACAGGCTGGTATACTCTTCCGGTTGCCTCACAAGCGCTTCCAAATCCGGCGCATTGATTCCGATAAAGCAGTCCCTTACGATTTCAATGGTTCCATTTGTTTCTTCCACACTGTCAGCGAGAGAGGGGGAATCTTTTACAATACAAATACATGGATCCTCCGCAGGATTGCTGAGGACAAATACATTGCCTGAAATGCTTTTTCGGGTCAAAACCATATACTCGTTTTCGGTGACCGTATTGCAGTCATAATCGGTGACAGTATTCAAGGCCGCGCTCTTTATTTTCAGTTCACAAGCGGGAATGTCAAGCTTATCAAGATAAGCTCCTCCATTTTTCAGTTCCCCTTTTATCCGATACTGGAAAGTGAGAAAGGGGGAATTGTCACTGACGCTTATCTCAAGAAGGATTCCTTTCCCGTCTGCCTCCCACTGCACAAGCGCTTTCAGCCGCCCTTCGGAGAGACTGTCTTCGGGACACAGAGAGAAAGATATCTTGCACTGGCTCTTCTCATACGGGAAATCCGAAAAAGCATTCCAATCCTCTTTTTGATTTTTTTCATTTTTCCACTTTTTATTGTGTTTTTTGTCCAAAAGCCAGATACCGCACAGAATGTTATCCCTACATTCAAATTTTCGTTCTATAAGATTATTACCTATCAAAAGGATATTTTTATCCAGTTCCAGATAGCAGTTTTTCCATTCTTTCCTCATGATAATCACCTCACCGTTATTCTAGCACACCCCCATCCGTGACGCAATCTTATTATTTTCACACATATAAGAATATTAACATTTTAGCTTGTATTAAAAACACTGCTATGTTAAAATATTTTAAAAAGAGAAAGGGGATGCGCTATGAAAAATACAACAAAAGATCCTGATCCGGAATACAGCGTTTCCAAGGTAGCGAACAGCAACGGCGGAAAAACGAATCCCTCCCCACAAGATGGGGAATCTCTTGCTTTCCGTTATAATGCTTATTATCCGCTTGTTCTGGATGAGGCAAAAGAATTGCCCCTCTATATTGCGGTGATCGGGGTCATCGAAAAGGAAAACGGTATTTTCAGGCCCAAAGGCATTGAGCACTATCAGCTTTTATTCACAAAATCAGGGGAAGGAACGGCTGTGACGCAGCAGGGCGTCCTATCCGCAAAGGAACATTCGGTCTTTCTCATCCCCCCCAACACCGCCCATAATTACAGGGGAAAAGTCAATCCGTGGAAAACATACTGTATCACCTTCAACGGGATTGCCGCCCAGCATATTTTAAAAAATGAAACCGGTGTATTCCGCCTTGCCAATTTTGATTTATATGAAACGATGTTTTTCAATATTTTAGAATGTAAAAACAAGGAGGATTTTATCTATAAATCCTCAGGTCTTTTGTATCCCCTCTTGCTTCAGCTCAAAAAAGATATTTTGTCAAAAGGGACCAGAAAAGAAAAAACAAATGAAGTGATAAAATACATGGAGGAAAATTATAACCGACAAATAACCCTTCCGGAATTAGCTCGCATTGCCAACCTTACACCCCAGAGTTTTTGCAGAAGCTTTAAAAGCACCTATAAGGTCCGTCCTTTTGAATATATCACCCTTCTGCGCATTCAAAAGGCCAAAGAACTTTTAACCGCGAACCGCGAGCTTTCCATAAGCGAAATCAGTCGAATCGTCGGCTACAGTTCAGCGAGTTATTTTGGAATGCTGTTTAAAAAATACGAAAAGATAACACCCGAAACCTTTCGGGAATTTAACTGAACGCAAAAAAGAGAAATCCAGGTTCAATGGATTTCTCTTTTTTCTCATCTTCCGATCACTACGACTCGGACCCTTCCGCCGTTTTTTTCCGCCTTATCGTAATAGGCATAAATAGATTTTCCAGTGACCTGAACCGCTTCGCTCAGCGGCAGCACCATATACTTCAAATAACTATCAACCTGATATACCACCACGTCGGAAGCCAGCTTCAGCCGCTCGCCGTCTAAGGTTTCCAGATAGGTTTCCGTCAGTTTGCCGATCGTTCCCTTAACGCCGGAAAGATTGGTCATACTCTCCACCCTGCCGCCGCTTAACACAAACTTTGCCGCCTGGCCGGAGCGGATAGAGTAAGCCATATTGGAGGTGTTCAGCGTGGTGGAGGTTCCGCCGATATCATACGTATAGCTCCCGCTGACCGAATTTCCGGACAGATTGCTTTTGGCATAGGTAATCATGCCATACTCATACATATCGCCGGTAACATCCTTCAGAATCATGGACACAATTCTCCCTTGGGCGTCCCTCTCAGCATACAGCACGGAGGAAGAACTTAACTGTACCCCGTCCAGTCTCTGCGGAAACACAGTGACATAAGCGGAAACGGCGGAACTGTCCGTGGTGCTGACATCCAGAATACTGACATTACCGGCCAGGGTAAAATTTCCGATTTTCATCCCGTCCGCATCCACCGTGCCGGAAACCGACGCGGAATCCTCCAGCTTGCTCACGGCTGCTGTTCCGTTCTCATAGACCGCTTTCACCACACTGTTCTTATAGCTGGAATAATCGGTTTTGGTCACCAGCTCATAGGCGGAACCGTCCGGTGCCACCAGACTGATATAATTGGAGGAATAGGTCTCCCCGTTGGTGTTGGTGAAGCTCTTCTTCCCGCTGGCCGTCATATAGCCGTAAATATCCTTGTCCAGAACGGAGGGGGAGACGACATCCGCGATTTGTCCGGTTTTTCCGATCAGAAGCGTGACCGTGTCGCCATATTTAAAGCTTCCGTTGGAGGAAAGGGCGTTAAATGCAGATACCCCTTCCAGCTCATAGGTCACGCCCGAGACAACCACACTGGTGGGCAGATCCTTGTTGGGGGTTGCCTTCTCATAGATGCCGGTAATCTTTTTGGAGTATGCCAGAACCATATTTAAATCTTTGGCATAGTAAGCAATGTCATAGGGCTGAATCTCGCTTAAAGAGGATTTTTCCCCGTCCCGGGTGACGGCCGGCGAGGAAGCGCGGAAGGAATCCGCCCAGTTATCCCCTCTCACCGTGACAGGGCCCTGCACATTGCCGTCCTCGATGCTGACATATTCAATTTCGCCGTTTAAATCTCTTCGCACATAAATGATATCTCCCAGCGAGAGGGAGGATTTCAGTGCGCCGAAAGTCGATTTCTGATTCTCCTTGTAGGCGGTGTCGCTGTCCAGGATATTCAGTTCACTCATGGTGCCGTTCTTGTATGTGATCACGGTATTGTCCAATCTGGAATAAACAATGTATTGCTCCAGACGGTTCACATCGATTTCGGTGCTTCCGCTCCCGCCTGCATAGAGAAAAGCGTATTCCACCGTTCCGGCAGAATTGGCATAGGTTTTCAGCGTATAACCGCTCTTGGCGCTGGCGACCAGATCCTTGTAAGTCGCCTTCTGAGATTTATAGTAGGTGGTCAGGTTCTCGTCAATGTTCAATATTTTGCCGTCCAGTACCATATCGGAACCGATGGTTCCCGTGACGCTATAGCTTTGCACATTCTGGGAATAGGGACTGAAATAGAGGAGATCCTCCTTGTTTTTCAAGACGATATCCCCCTTCTCGCCCACATGAGAGGTATCGAAATTTGCGTCAATGTCATAGGTCCCGCTGGAGGTGTAGATCTTTCCGCCATTGATGGAGGGATCCTGCCAGGTTGTTGCAATCAGAGTGACATTCTCAATGATTTCGCAGTCGAAAACCGAAATATATTTTTCAGAACTGCCCTTTTTCTTCGTGTTCAAGAGATTGTATACCAGGTTCATCACATCGCTTCGGGTGAGCACATCACCGATATTCTTGCCCACGCCCTGCGTCAGCTTCAGGTTGTTGGCAAGCCCAACCTGTCCGTAAGGCCAGGAGGATCCGAAATCATCATTGGTATAGCCCAAAAGCTTTAGGAATATGGTGACCGCTTCCTCATAAGTCACATTGTTTTCCGGACGGAAGGTGGAATCCTCATAGCCGTTCACCAGCTTGTTGGACACCGCCAGTTGAATATAGGGCGCCGCCCAATGGCTGTAAGAGACATCGTAAAAGGGGGAAACCGTCATGCCCGCCGCTACCGCGTTCCGGTAATCCGACGCGGCAATGGCGATTTTCGTGAACTCCGCCCTTGTCACATTGTCATACAGACGAAAATTCCCGTCCGGATCTCCCTTCATGATATCCAGCGCGGATACCAGCCAGGTCAAATCGCTTGGTTCCTCTGCCGCCGCGGGCAGACAGCCCGCTGTCATCAGCAGAATCAAAAGAAGACTGATTATTTTTTTTCTCATGCAAACTCCTCCTAGTCATACCGCAAAGCTTCAATCGGATTGAGCCGGGAAGCTTTCTTGGCGGGAAAATATCCAAAGGTGACTCCAATCACCACCGAAACGGAAAAGGCAATGAAAATTGCCGTCATGGAAATCAATACGCTCAAATCAAAGAACGTGGTTGCATACGAGGCGGCGATTCCCAAAAGGATGCCGAGAATGCCGCCTATGGCGCTGGTGGTGATCGCCTCCACCACAAACTGGCTCATAATATCCCAGGGCTGGGCGCCAAGGGATTTTCGGATACCGATCTCCCTCGTCCGCTCCGTCACCGAAACCAGCATAATATTCATGATGCCGATACCGCCGACCAGCAGAGAGATACCGGCAACGCCGACCAGCACCATGGTCATCATGCCTGTCATCTCGTTTACCTGCTCCAGGGCTTCCGCCTGATTATAGACGCTGTATGCGTTGGAGCTGGAATAAACGCTCAAAAGGAAATTGTCGATCACATCCATGGCCTGATCCACCGTGTCCTTGCTGGCCGCGCTGAAATTATAGCTGCTGACCATAAACATCCGCGCCAGCTTTTGCGCAACGGTATAAGGAATCAAGACCGTATCGTCGGAGGAACCCTCCGTTCCGTTCTGCTTTTCTTCCAGCACGCCGACCACTTTGAAGCTGTAACCGTTGATTTTCAAGGTCTGCTCCAGAGGATTCTCCCCCTCGAACAGAGTGTTCGCCAGATACGTGCCAATGACGCAGTTGTTCTGTTTGGTTTCCACATCCATGTAGGTGAGAAAGCGCCCTGCCTGCACATTGGAATTTTTGACATCCTTATAACATTCATTGACGCCGGTACAGGTGGTGGAATCCAGATTGGTATCGCCGTTTTTGATTATGACACCCGCCACTGATATCATCGGGCTCATCGCTCCGATCACATCCGGATTGTCATCCACCAGCTGCTGCATCTGATCCGCAGTCACCGTGCGGTTTCCTCCCCTGCCACGGATGGAGACGGAAATCAGGTTCGTCCCCATGCTCTCGAAGGTGGAAACCATCTCGTCGCTCATCCCCTGCACAATGCTGACCAATACAATCACCGAAGCCACGCCGATGATGATGCCGAGCATGGTCAGAAAGGAACGCATCTTGCTGCCCATCAGGCTTTTCAGTGCAAGAGTAAACGCCTGCTTAATATTCATACGTCTCCTCCTTCACCTCGTCCGATATGATTTTCCCATCCTGAATCCGAACCACCCTCTTAATCTGTGCCGCAATGGAATTGTCGTGGGTGATCAGGACGATGGTGGTCCCCTCCCGGTTAAGCTTTTTCAAAAATTCCAGAACTTCCTTTCCTGTTTTGGAATCCAGCGCTCCGGTGGGCTCATCGGCAAGAATCACCGGCGGCTCTCCCGCCAGGGCGCGGGCAATGGATACCCTTTGCTGCTGCCCTCCGGAAAGCTGCGCCGGAAATTTGCTGTGCCGGTCGGCAAGTCCAACCCGCTCCAGAGCCGCCATCGCCATTTCTTTTCGTTTGTCATGGCGGATTCCCCGATAAACCAGCGGCAGCTCCACATTCTCCAGCACATTGAGCTTACTGATCAGATTGTACTGCTGAAAGATGAATCCCAGCTCCCTGTTACGTATGGTTGCCAGTTGCTTTTCATTCATCGTGCTGACATCGGTGCCGTTTAAATAATAGGATCCGGAGGTCGGAATGTCCAGACAGCCAATGATATTCATGCAAGTGGATTTTCCGGAACCAGAGGAACCGACGATCGCGACAAATTCGCCCTTCTCCACCTGGAAGGAGACACCGTCCAGCGCATGGATCTCGCTGTCCCCATCCAAATAGATCTTATAGATGTCCTTTAATTCTATCATGAAAGATTACTCCTTTACCGCTTTATCGGCCCATACCGCCGCCACCGCCGGGCATTCCTCCGCCGCCGGAAGGCATACCTCCCCCACTTGGCATACCTCCGCCGCCGGGCATTCCGCCCATACCTTGCTGGTTCTGATTATTGTTGCTCTGGGCGGCAGTCGAGGTGGTCTCATTCAATAAAACGGTATCCCCTTCATTCAATCCGCTGATAATTTCCACATTGGTATCGTCATTCAAGCCGATTTCAACTGATACCCGCTCGTAGCCTTCCGGAATGTTGGAGCTGCCTGGTGTTTTTGCCTGGGAAGCCCCTGTGGTCTTTCCGGCTTTACTGTCACCGCTTCCCCTCTGGCGGCTTCCGCCTGCCTGCGCGTCAGCGTCCGGCATACCCTGGGGCATTTCCCCGTCACTGGGCGGCTGGACTCCTTCCGGAAGCTGTCTCTGCTGGTTCTGAGAGCGTTCTGAGGATGGAGCATCCTTGGAATCCGCTGTTCCGGACGCGCGTTTTACCAGCACGGTATTCCCCCGGTTTACCGCGGAAAGAGGCACGGTCAACACATTTTCCCGGGAATCGGTCACGATTTTCGCACTGACGTTCATGCCGGGAATCAGTTCTTCCCCTTCTCCTTCATTGACGTAAACCTTGACCGGATAGGAGGTGACGCCATTGGATGAGGTTCCGACAATGCTGATATTTTCCACATAACCCCCGAAGGTTTTTCCGGTGACGGCGTCCGCCGTGATCTCCACGCTTTGCCCCACCTGAATACTGCTGATATCCAATTCATCCACGCTGATTTCAAAGGTCAGTGTGGACAGGTCGGCAATGATTGCCATAACGGTATTGCTGTTGGAGTTATCTAATTTCTCACCCGCCTTGGAGGTCTTTTGGATGACCTTGCCGGAAATCGGCGCCGTGATACTGTAATTTTCCAGCTGCTGATACAGATTGTCCAGTGCAAGCTGGGCATCCTTGACAGAGAGCTGGCTCTGCTTCAGGTTGTTGCTGGAATTGCTGTCGTTATCCAGCCTTAAAATGGTTGCGCCGCTGTTTATGTAGTCGCCTTCTTTATAATTGAAACCATAAATTTCGCCCGACGTCTTGGTGACAACCGTCTTGGAAGCGGAATAGGAAAAGGTTCCCGCTTCATTGCAGGCATATGGCCCAACCACGGCAGTTGCCTTATTGTTCGGAACAATGCCTCCGGGATTGGAGACCGTAATCTCCAGATTGGTGACACTGACACCCGCGTCATTCGCAATCGAACCGGTGCTGACGCTTGTCACTCTGCCAAAGAGCGAGGTAAAAGAGTTTTCCATATTGACGGTGGCGCTGTCCCCCACATGAATGTTCTGTGCGTCATTGGCATTGAACTTAATTTTCAAAACCATGTCGTCCGTATTGACAATGTCCATCACCTTAGCGCCGTTTTGAACCGTATCGCCGTCCGCCACGTAAACATTGGTGATAACGCCGGAGATAGGAGCCGTCACCGTCTCATTGGCGGTTGTCTTCCGGCTCGTCTCCAAAGCCTGCTGGTAAGAATCCTGTGCCTTTTCCAGGGAAGCCTTGGCCTTTTCAATGCTGTTGGTCATCTCCTCGGAGTCGATGGTATACATCAGGTCTCCCTGATTGATTTCCTGCCCCTCGCTGAAATAGTCGTTCAAAATCTCGCCTTTTACCAGGGAGGTAACCTCATATTGATTGATTGCCGCGATGGTTCCGGTTCCCTCAATCGACTTGGTGATATCGCCCCTGGTCACTCTCGCGACTTTCTCGGATGCCGACGCATCCTTTTGAAAAATTTTTGTATATCCAAAATAGGAGCCTCCTCCGATGGCAGCAACCAGGACAGCAATCAGGATATTGCGCTGCTTTTTGCTGAGTTTACCGAATTTGCGCTGCTTTTTCCCCGTGCCGTCCGCTTTTTTTGTTTTCATGAACATATTTTCCGATACTCCTTCCAAATCAATTGCTTTTTCATGAAATGCGCACTCTTGCGCCGTTGTTTTTTTATTATAGAAAATTTGCTTGATAAGGCGGTGGTAGGTTTATGATAGTTTTGTGAAAATGAAAACAATTTGCCAGCAAAAGATACAAATTTCCAACAAAAAACAGGGCGGAACATGTGTGTGTGATGTTCCGCCCTGAAAGCATTAGGGAGTTGAACTTCCAAATGCTTAAGCATAGAATACCGTATCCGAATCCGCCGCAACCAACCAAAAACGGAATTTTTCTGTGTTGTCGGGCTTGGCATACGTCGGTATGCCTGCACCCTTTCGCCTTGAAAACTTCTCGTTTTATGATTGCTTTCGGTTTGCAATTTTTTTGATTCGTTTTTTCGTCAGGACGAGAAAAAAGCGCAGGGTATACTAGTGTATGCGCGAGCATTTTGACGACGTAATGGCGGAAAAGCGTTCAAAAAAACGGGTTCGTATACGGTACTCTATGCTTAAGCTCCGAAGAGCTTTTGAAGGAGTTTATGAAAAAAATATTCCTAGTGAATAGGAAAGGTGAGGGAAACCGATGCGCTTCGGCTTCCCTGTATTCTGTGAAATATTTTGCAACAAAAAGTGATTGACTTCTCCTTTCTGCGCAATTTATTTTCTGTTTTATATATTACATTACAAATGTGATAGAATGATGAAAGCAAAATGAAAACCAGATGGAATTTTTCTATTCAGCGAAACATTTTATTGTGCAGCACCCTGCTCAAAAAAGAAAGCGGCATACAAAGGAAAAACCATAGCACAGAGTATAGAAGGCACACTTGTCCTCCCAGGTTAAAATGCATTTTGGAATAATCCCACACATTCCATTTTAGTTTTACATTGACGATGCAGCCAACAACAAACTCAATTCCCGTCACGATGGCGGATCCTGCCAGGCAGCGCTTCCAGAGCGGCTGGCAGTTCATTTTCAGATTCGTTTTATACAGGCATAAGAAACAGATCCCTCCGGTTACCCCCATTGTCCAATGGGTGAAGCCCCGCCAGAGAATTTCAAGGAAACTGTACCCCACGGATCCGATGGTATATATGGTTAAATTTTCTTTTATTTTTTTCATGTTATCACCCGCTTTTAGTATTCACAAATTCAGGTGATATCATTACGGTAATTATGTGGAACACAAAGAAATTATTTGAAAGAAATACTTATGGTTTTCTTGACAAGTGCTTTGAAACGCTTTATACTAAAAGAAAAAACGGGAGCTTTTGAAGGCTGAGAGGGAATTTGATTCCGACCGTAAAAACCTGTTCGGATAATGCCGGCGTAGGGAAAACACAAAGAGAAAAACAATAAGTGTATTCCTGCGCGGAATATGCTTTTTTTATAACATAGGAAATTGCGCGGAATCATGCGCAAAAAAACAGCGTGCGAAGCGCGATTGCGCTTTTCAGAATGAAAAACTTTTTTATGATATATTTTATATGCATCATAGCATTCTGATACAGAATTATGGAGATTCAATAAGGGCTTGTCCCGTCATTCAACAAGGACACTGCACTCCTGCTGACTGCGGATATGAAACCCCGCCTTCTTTCAAGGCGGGAGACATTTTGCCCACAGTTATATTCATAAAAATCAACGTCTTGATACGAATAGCCCCGCTGAAAAAGGAGAATGAGATATGAAAAAACAAAGACTGGTTGCCATGACGGAATCCGCTGTTATGGCGGCTCTTTCGCTGATACTGAATTTCATTATTGTATTCAAGATGCCCCAAGGCGGTTCTATCACTTTGGGTGCTATGGTTCCCATCATGATTGTGGCACTGCGGCGCGGAGCCGGATGGGGGATCCTTACCGGCGTCTTATCCGGCCTTCTGCAGTTTATCACGACAGGGCAGGCTGCTCATCCCCTGTCCATCCTGTTGGACTATCTGCTGGCTTACGGCGTTCTGGGAATTGCAGGGTTCTTCAAAGGTTCCCTGCCGAAAATTGCGCTTGGTATGACGCTGACAATCTTTCTTCGTTTTGTATGCCACCTGTTAAGCGGGGCAACCATTTTCGCCTCCTATGCGCCGGAGGGGCAGAACCCGTGGCTGTATTCCATGGGCTACAACGCTTCCTATATGATTTTCGAGTGGATTATTACAACGGCGATAACGGTATTGCTTTACAAATACGCCAAAAGATTGTTCGCCGTAAAATAACAGGATTTATTTTGGCGGAAAGCAAGCAATCGTCATGGAATTGAGATGATTCCATGACGATTTTTTCATGTCGGTATTTTCTTCTGGAAACCCGGCTTTTTTGGTTTTCAGGTATCTAATAGGTGATAAATGTCTGGCCAAAATAATATCGGTAGGTGGACTCTTCGCAATAAGCCGCTCCCACCCCCAGATATTTGAACTTGTCGCTGAGCAGATTTTCCCGATGCCCTTCGGAATTGAGCCAGGCGTCAAAATGATCGATTCCAAACTCCCTTCCGGCAGATATATTTTCCCCCCACGCACGCCATGCGACCGGGCAAAGGCGCAGATAGCGGTCAATCGGCGTTCTCCCGTCCAGCGAGATATGCGAAAAATAATCTTTTTTTCCCATATCAATCGCATGAAGACGGGCGGCCTCTGCAGCGATTTCGTCCCAAAGAAGAGGATTTAGCCCTTTCTTCACGCGAAATGCATTGGTGACATCAAAATTCTCTCTGGCCTGTATCCCAAGAAACTCCCGCTCGGTCGTGTCTATACTCTGTTTCGATTCCTCCCAAACAACAAAAACGGCATAAACCTTGTCACCATCCAGTTTGTCCCGGTATAGTTTGATATCGGGATCCCAGTCCCCGCAGCAGGTATCCGCCTTTGCCCTTCCGTCAATTTCAAAACCTGCTGAATTGGTATAATATCCGCAGACAACCCCGTCGCTGACGGCCGCCATCAGAAAACAGCTGTAATCTTTATGGTAAATATACCATTGCAGGCCATAAATCCCCATTTCTATCCGATCTGGTTCTCCAAAGATCTGACGAAGCTGTTCTATTTTCTGACCGGTATAAATTTCTTTTCCCTGCAAGTTCATAGCTATCCGCCTTCTGGCTGGCCGCTCGATCGGCAAATCCGCGTTTTCCGTCTCTCCGGCTGTCCGTTTCTCCCCGGTGGGAACCGGAATTGATTTTCTTCCGAACATTGGCAGGACATCAAGGAGCACAAGCCGTCCGTCTACAGGGATTTCTCTCCGTGCATAGGATAGGAGGCTCAGCCCCAGAACTGCCGCAAAAATAAATAACAGCACTTTTTTCGCTCGCATCGTGCTTCCACCTTTCACCTCAGCATTGAATAGACAAAAATCCCCTCCCCGCTGAATCGCTGCATTGTTCCCCAGCGGCAAATATCACCTGCCTTGCGGCACTGCTCCCTTTTATGAGCGCTTTCTTTTTTGTCTATCCTATTATCCTTATGCTTGGTAAAAGAAAAAAAGACACTGTTGGGACTCTATCCATAAGGAAAGTGCCCCCAGACTGTCGAAAAACTCGGTCTACCACAAGCAATAACTGAGAAAAGGCAGAAAGAAAAGAAATGTATTGAATGAAAACCACTATTAAAAATGCCAATGGTTCCATCGAGGAGCCATTGGCATTGCTTGCTTTTCGCCAAAATAAACCCTACCGTACCGTCATACACCTACTTAATTCTTTTTCAAAACGAAGAATATCATTGAAATCATCAACTGCGACTGCAATATCGATTATCGGTTTTGCCTTTATGGAAAGGATAGAGGGGCTTCCCACATGCTGAATGTCTTTTATGACATTACCCAATATCTGCTTCAAACGAGAAATTATATTCTGAGCTTCCATTTCCCATTCTTTTTCGTGTTCACACAGTTTTACCGTTCCCCGTTTTAATCCAATCATTCCTTAAGCATTAGGGAGTTGAATCCCATATGCCCTGCACTTGTTAAATTTCCGCCTTTTCGGATTGTCGGTCTTGCAAGGCGTCAGCCTTGCTGCACCCTTACGCACCAAAAAAACGAATTGCTCGAAAGATTCCTGCATGCAGGGTCGCAGAGTTTCCACAGAGCAAATTTTTTGTAAGACAAGGAAAAAGCGCAGATCATCCTGACGGATTGACGAGCATTTTGACGCAGGATTGCGGGAAATTTGCCTGTGAAAACCATATCGTGTTCGACTCTCTAATGCTTAACCTCCAAACGACAGTTAAGCTCATATACAGCCGTGCGATTTGAGTCCCATTTAAGCTTTTTGATTGCTTCATCATAAGGCAGCCAAACGCACTCGGTATGTTCGCGAGATAATCTTATATCTTCTTGGCACTCAAAACCAAACGCATACTCAGGTATTACATAAGTGTCCTGACTCCAATGCTGACGATACTTTTCAGAAACAGCCGCAGCAGGGATATAGGATAGGCTTTTAAGTGCAACCCATTTATCTGGCTGCACTCCACTTTCTTCAAAGGTTTCTCGCTTTGCCGCTTCTAATGGGGTTTCATCCTCTTCGCCCCCTCCAGCTATGAATTGCCATTGATCTAAATCGGCACGATGAAACACGCAGTAAAGAGGAGAATTGTCCATTATTCGATAAGGTATTACAAGTATTTGGAATGCTGCTCTCATTTTAATCCTCCGAAAAGTCAATAAACCATTTTAGCGATTTTATCACATGATAGAAATTTTTTGTAGATCAATGGTAATTCATCAATAGGATCGATTTTTCCATCATTCCAATCATTTTGATTAGAAAAACCAAAGGGAGGCAATCTCCTTACGAAGCGTCTCCCTTCCGTACCTTTTTATTCTTCCAAATGTTCAATATCCGAAAAAGCATATCCGCTGCGCGTCATCTTTTCAACCAGCTGGACAAGAACGGAATCACTGTCATATGTATACGTTCTCTCCCCCTTCGTCGTTGTGGTCAAGTGTATTTTTGTGAAGTCCATAAACGGATGAAAGAAAATGCTTCGGAGCTGATCCTCGGGCAGTGTATCTATTTTTTCCAAAACACCCGGCAATTCTTCCATGGAGGGGACATATCCCAAGGGAGTGGGCAGAAACAAAATTTCCCTTCCCCCTTTTCGAACCCATTCTGCTCTGCCAACCTTCTTCGCTTTGGTATATTGCTGATAGATGACATCAAAATTTTTTTCGGCGATTCGCAGCTGATCTTCCGTAAAGGCGTAATGAGGAAATTCGAAGATATGATCTTCAAATCCCAAAGCGTTTGCCATCTGCTTGGCCTTTTGCATTCTCTGATCGATCTCTTTTGCCGAGAACGGGGTATTGGCTCCGAATTCGGTGCCAACACCGCTCTGGGTATTCTTTTCCTGATGGGTGTAGCCATGTAGTACAATATGTCCGTTGTGACCTACCATGTAATCCAGAGTATACAGAAAATCCGCATTGTAGAAGCTGAAATTCTGCGTCATATCATTTTCAATTCCCATTTCGGGATACTTGTAAAAAGGAATCCAAGCAATATAAAACGATTGTCCGTGGGTATAGAGATAATCCGCTACCGCCCGCAGTTTCTCATTGGTTTCATTGGAAAAATTGCCGGACGCACCATTGTCAAAATAGATGTCTTCCAGCCGCAGCAGACCTTTTTTTACATTGTCTGTATCGACCGGTACAACCGGTGATGCCTTTTTGTGATATAGATTAATTTTTTTTTGCGGGGAGTCAAACACAACCGCAAGATGAAACAGTTCCGCCGCGTCATACAGGGAAAGGTAAGCTACCTTGTCAAAATAATAGATCGGCCGGTTTAGTCTTTCATCCTGCATTCCCTCCAAGACAATCTCACTGCCATTCCAGGAAATTCGGAAGGTGTTTTTGGTACGGATGACACTGCCGCCCATCTGGCTGACAAACTCCTTCATTGGCAGAAAAATCCGGCCCGCCACAAAGTAAAGGGGTTCGTTCAGCGAAAGCCGGTTGTCCAGAAAGGAAACCTGGCCTCCCTGTATTTCCTGCGCTGTGATGTGCTCGTCACTTTCCATTGCGGTAAATCCCACACAGCTGTAGACAACAATACAGACAAGAGCGATGACAAGCGTTCGGAGCCGCCTTAAATTCTTATAACACATTTGTTTTTTTATCCATTGAAACATGCCTGTCACTTCTTTCATTTTGCACTTCTACTCTTTCCTTCATCGGTTTTCTTTTTATTTTATACCATTTTGTTTGGTTTGAAAAGGGGCGAAAGAAATATTTTTATTTTTTCTCACTGATTTTCGAAAAAATTTTGTATTGACACATCTATACTGCCAACATAAGATATTCAAAAAATGATGAAGGTTGATAAGAGAGTCATAACCACCGGCACACACAAATCCGATGGTTATGACTTACAAGGTTTTAATAGAGCGTAGACGGTTTTATCTATTGAGATGTGACTGCTTCCTGTCTTAGTTTTTAATATTTACATCTCTTTGACATTTTTTATTGCGCTGGGTATAAGAATTTCATCGTTTTATCTTTCAAATCAAATTTACAAATATATGGAGTACCACCGATATAAAGGGTATCATTCTTTACTGCACAAGTAAAAGGGGTATACCCATCCCAAGAATTTTCATACCAAATACCTTTCCATAAAACCTCAGGCTCTCCTTTTATATCTTTGTAATACAGAATCCTTTTATTTGTAATAACGATGAGCCCGCCCTTGTAAAAGCAAGTGCCATATGTTTTGCTGTCTTCTAACTGATTGATTTCCACCATCTCATCCTCGCCTCCATATCCATATATTTTGGGAGAATAATGATCTGCATTCTCAACCAAGTCGCCGATTACATATAGCATACTCTCTATGAAGAAAGCCTCTTTTATGATGTGATTTTCCTGCACATCATACAAATATCTTCCTGATATTCGTTCTCCGACACTTGGGTGTCTCACATAATATTTTTTCGCTCCTGTGCTGGATTTATAAAAAGCTAATTCTAAATAATGCTCAGATCTTTTGGTTAAAAATACATGATATCCGTCTCCTGTGACTTCCCAGAATTCATTCTTTTTCAGCGGTTGAATCTCGCTCATTTTAAATTTCTTTATATTCACAGGCTCTTGATCTACAATTTTGTTATTATGAAAAAAATAAAAATAACAGAAAGCAAAAAGAAGAACGATAATAAAAATGATTGTAAACCATATTATCTTTAAAATAAATTTTTTCATTTTTATTTACCTTCCATTTCTAACCTCCAATATAGGTTTATTCTAACCGTGAAACCATCCTAATAAACTTGGTGCGCCTATCCCGGCAGCTCTTAATAATTCTTTCTCGTATGAATTGGAGTTATCTCTGTCTGAATTTACTTCATCGTTGCTACATATTTTTATGTGCCATTATAATTATCTCCGAAATGCTTATCACTTGAAATCAACTCCAAAACATGATCTAATCTAACATCCACTAGATGCTATCAATAGAACCGTCCCTTTAATATGTGCATATTTTAATTTTTGTAATTCGGAAATTTTCCATATGGATTTTCTTCTATAATTTCACCCACATACTGATCAATATACCGTTTTGTTAAAACCCCACCATATTGATAGGATTGAAACGGTGTGTGTAAAATATCATATACTAAATAAAGAAAATCTCCTGTTTCAATATATTGGTTTTCTTGCTCGTGTTTTAATTGGAATTCATTACTTATTGATGGAATTAATCCCCATCCATCAAAAGACGAGAACCAGTCATCCCCCTTTGAAGATAAAAACAGATTTCCCATTTCAAACATTCTTAATAAAATAGTAATACTTTCTTTATAGGTTATGTATGAATCTAAATCAGCTACCAAATTCCCATTTGTATCACATCTTCCTTTTAATATACCGTTCATATGTGTAGTAGCAACTAATTTACTATCGTTTGTACCTAAATCTACATCTATGAATTCGATTTTTTCTTGTTTAAAATAAGATTCACTGTCAATCTCCATTATACCATTTATTTGAATAGCACTAATTAAATACAAAGCATTTCTTCTAGATACATAATTTTCTTTGCTTTCTTCAATAAGTTCGTCAATCAATTTACAATTTATTAAGACATTAAAAGCATGATTCTCGTTTATTGGTGATAAATTATTTTGTGAAGCAAAACCTATATGTATTGTTAATATAAATATAATAAATAAACATATAATATTTTTTTTCATCACGACCTCCATTTATTGCGTATAATTTTCAAGGATATGTCTAACTATATCCGGGCCATAGGCTCTAAGAACAGCGGCATGTACTTTTCCTTTAAAATAATTGTACGTTTTTCTTTGTCTGTATTTGTGTAAGTGAAGCATTCTTTATCTGACGTAGGAAGTTGAAATGGAAATTGACCTAAGTCATTAACACCTATATATCCAATACTTTTGTCTTTAGGCTTATATCCCATTTTGATTCTAACATACTCCTCCATAATAATGGCAGTAGCTTCTTTAAGTTTTCTTCTTACAGCCATATCAATAGCTCCCGCATCTTCTGTTCCAACTCCACTTTCAATATTTATAATTAATCGATCATCTATCCCTGTCATTTCAGTAAATGCGTGTAAAAATTCATGGAACAATGTGGTAGTAGTATCTTCAGTATCAGCAATTTCTCCTAATGTTAATGTACCATTGTTATAATTTGATTTTAGCCACGTTGAATTTGTGTCGACCAATACCATTATATAAATAGTCTTGTCATTAGTCACAATTTCTTTCATTACAGCTCTAGCTAACGCTGAACCACCATTTATTTCACCGTCTTCTTTCCAAACTATGTTATTGCCTTCTATTTCATAACCACTATATCCGGTCATTTTTATAATTTGATTCCGCAAGAACTTCAAATATGCTTCACGTTTCCTCTTATTAGACTCAGAAATTTCAATTTTCAAACCACTTGGATCCACTAAATTAATTGGATTATTCGCACAATAAACAAACCAATTCAGCCCATTCTTTTCCGGCTCCTCCGACGTGAACCTCCCGATAGAACTGTCATAATACCTCGCTCTGAGGTAGATGAATCCGATTTCATTGTCGAAATATTCTCCTCAGTAACGGAACGGATTATTGTCTTCTGCCTGTTTCTGTTTCTGGTTCCCGAATGCATGGTAGGTATAATCTTTCAGGACAGTGCCGTTGCGTTGACCAGGACGGTGGTATCTCCATGCGTATTGAAGGAATAATATTCTTTGCTTCCTCCGTTCACGGTTCTGGAAATCAGGGAAATCCCTCTGTGGAAGACCTGCTTTTCGCCGTCCTTGTCATCCATGACAATATTCTGTCCGTCATAGATATGGCTGGTGGTCAAGCCGTTGGTGGTTTTGCTCTGGCGCAAACCATTGGCATCGTATGTGTAAGTTGTTGTCACATTGTTGACGGTAGATTTCGTCATCCGGTTCAGCGGAGCGTGTTCAAACAGCTGGATTCCGTTGGGCCCCTCCCCGATGGTGACCGACTGGTTGCCTGTTGCTTCGCCCATGGCCGTGATGGTCTTCGTGGTCTGGTTACCCTATATTTCCAACCACATTATACTCTCATTTCATAATATTGTCAATCTTTCCATTGTTGCTTAGAGCTAGGAACAGAAAACTGCCTTCTGTCTTGGTTACCGACATCTACCTTTCCTTGTCATACAGCAATTTTTCAAAGCGAATTTCCTAGTTCTGATTTCCATACCCTATTTTATCAGGATTGCAATGAAAATACCACAATATATTATAGGGGAATCGATGTGAAAACTTCCCAATATTTACTTGGTCATAAAGATATTTGGATCACATTGAATTTAGATACAACTCTTGAAAGAAATAATAGCATAGTAGCTAACAAATTGAATGAATCTTTTGAAAAATATTAGTTAAATGCTATTTTTAGAAGAAATTAAAAAATGACCTACCCACACGAAAACCGTATGGGTAAGCCATTTGAAGAAAATAATTATTCGATGATAGAAGAAACAACGCCGGAACCTACGGTTCTTCCGCCTTCACGGATAGCGAAACGCAGACCCTCTTCGATAGCGATGTGGCTGATCAGTTCAACAGACATGGTAACGTTATCGCCAGGCATGCACATTTCAGTGCCTTCCGGCAGAGTGATGATGCCGGTAACGTCAGTTGTTCTGAAATAGAACTGAGGTCTGTACTGGTTCATGAAAGGAGTGTGACGTCCACCCTCTTCTTTGGTCAGAACGTAAACTTCTGCGTTGAATTTTTTGTGAGGATGAATGGTGCCGGGTTTTGCTAAAACCTGACCTCTTTCGATTTCATCTCTCTGAACGCCTCTCAGCAGTACGCCGATGTTGTCGCCTGCTTCTGCATAGTCCAGAAGTTTCCGGAACATTTCGATACCGGTAACAACAACTTTTCTGGATTCTTCTACCAGACCAACGATTTCAACTTCGTCGGACATTTTCAGAACGCCTCTTTCTACTCTACCGGTAGCAACTGTACCACGACCGGTGATGGAGAATACGTCCTCAACAGGCATCAGGAAAGGCAGGTCTGCTTTTCTTTCAGGAGTCGGGATATATTCGTCAACAGCGTCCATCAATTTGTGGATGCATTCGTATTCCGGAGCGTTCGGGTCGGTGGAAGTAGATTCTAGAGCAACCAGAGCGGAACCAACGATAATCGGAGTATCGTCTCCCGGGAAATCATATTCATTCAACAGTTCTCTGATTTCCATTTCAACGAGTTCCAGCAATTCCGGATCGTCAACCTGGTCAGCTTTGTTCATGAATACAACGATATAAGGAACACCAACCTGTCTGGACAGGAGGATATGTTCTCTTGTCTGAGGCATCGGGCCGTCAGCAGCAGAAACAACCAGAATTGCTCCGTCCATCTGTGCAGCACCGGTGATCATGTTTTTAACATAGTCAGCATGTCCTGGGCAGTCAACGTGAGCGTAGTGACGTTTGTCTGTCTCATACTCAACGTGAGCAGTAGAGATGGTGATACCTCTTTCTCTTTCTTCCGGAGCTTTGTCGATCATGTCATATGCTTCGTACTGTGCTTTCCCGTCCATAGCCAGGACTTTGGTAATTGCAGCGGTCAAAGAAGTTTTACCATGGTCAACATGGCCGATTGTACCAATGTTAACGTGAGGCTTATTTCTTTCAAATTTAGCTTTTGCCATTTTAAATTTCCTCCCTTGTTTTAAATAAATAATACATATTTATTATAGCTTTCTTTTACGGATATTTCAAGCAAAAAGACAAAATTTATTAGTCTTCTTTCTTGGTTCTTGCAGCAATGATTTTTTCTGCAACCGATTTCGGAACTTCCTCATAGTGGCTCGGTTCCATGGAATACTGTCCGCGGCCCTGCGTTCTGGAACGGAGGTCGGTCGCGTAACCGAACATTTCAGAAAGCGGGATAAACGCGTTGATTCTCTGTGCACCGGCGATGGATTCCATTCCCTGCATCTGTCCGCGGCGGGAATTGATGTCGCCGATAACGTCGCCCATATATTCTTCCGGAACAGTGACAACCACTTTCATGATTGGCTCCAGAAGAACGGGAGCGCCTTTTCTGCAGCCTTCCTTGAAAGCCATAGAACCGGCAATCTTAAACGCCATTTCAGAGGAGTCGACATCATGGTAAGAACCATCGTACAGGGTAACTCTAACGTCCACGACATTATAACCGGCAAGCACACCGGTCTGCATCGCACCCTGAACACCGGCGTCAACAGCAGGAATGTATTCTTTCGGGATAACGCCGCCGACAATTTTGTTGACGAATTCGTATCCCTCTCCCGGTTGTCTGGGTTCCAGTTCCAGGAATACATGACCGTACTGACCACGTCCGCCGGACTGTCTTGCATATTTGTGTTCGATTTTAACCGGTTTTGTGATGGTTTCTTTGTAGGAAACCTGCGGTTTACCAACATTTGCTTCCACTTTAAACTCGCGGAGCAGACGGTCTACGATGATTTCCAGATGGAGCTCACCCATACCGGCAATGATGGTTTGTCCGGTTTCTTCGTCTGTATAAGTCTTAAAGGTCGGATCTTCTTCCGCCAGCTTCGCCAAAGCGATGCCCATCTTTTCCTGACCTGCTTTTGTTTTCGGTTCGATCGCGACACGAATAACCGGATCCGGGAATTCCATGGATTCCAGAATAATCGGATGGCTGTCTACACAGAGTGTATCACCGGTTGTCGTATTTTTCAAACCAACCGCAGCAGCGATATCGCCGGCATACACCTGTTCGATATCCTCCCTGTGGTTTGCGTGCATCATCAGGATTCTTCCGATTCTTTCCTTGTTGCCCTTGGTAGAGTTCAGAACGCCGGAACCTGCTTTCAGCGTACCGGAATAGACACGGAAGAAACAGAGCTTACCGACATAAGGATCGGTAGCGATCTTAAAGGCCAGTGCAGAAAATGGTTCGTCGTCGCTGGCATGTCTTGCATCCTCTTCCCCGGTATCCGGGTTTACACCCTTGATCGCCGGAATGTCGATGGGAGAAGGCATGTAGTCGACAACCGCGTCCAGCATCTTCTGTACACCTTTGTTACGATAAGAAGTTCCGCAGAGAACCGGAACAAATTTGTTCTGAATCGTTCCCATACGGATTGCTTTTTTGATTTCATCAATGGTCAGCTCTTCGCCTTCCAGATATTTCATCATCAAATCTTCGTCCAGCTCAGCAACGTGCTCCAAAAGCTCATTTCTGTACTTTTCCGAGATTTCTTTCATGTCGTCCTGAATCTCTTCTACCTTGATGTCAACGCCCAGATCGTCACAGTAGATATACTGTTTCATCTCCACCAAGTCAACCAAGCCGACAAAGGTGTCTTCTGCACCGATCGGCAGCTGAATCGGAACTGCATTACAGTTCAGACGGTCTTTCATCATATTGACAACGTTGTAGAAGTCAGCGCCCATGATGTCCATTTTATTGACATACGCCATACGGGGAACCCCGTAAGTGTCTGCCTGTCTCCATACGGTTTCAGACTGGGGCTCAACGCCGCCTTTTGCACAGAATACCGTAACAGAGCCGTCCAGAACACGCAGGGAACGTTCCACTTCAACCGTGAAGTCAACGTGCCCAGGTGTATCTATGATATTGATACGATGACCTTTCCACTGCGCAGTGGTAGCAGCGGAGGTAATGGTGATACCTCTTTCCTGCTCCTGTTCCATCCAGTCCATAGTAGCTGCACCTTCATGGGTTTCACCGATCTTGTGAACCCGGCCGGTGTAGTACAGAATTCTCTCGGTCGTGGTGGTTTTCCCTGCGTCAATATGCGCCATGATACCAATATTTCTGGTCTTTTCAAGAGAAAATGCTCTTGGCACAAAAATCCTCCTCTCAGCAAATCAAGCGACTTACCATCTGTAATGGGCAAAAGCTTTGTTCGCTTCCGCCATCTTATGCATATCTTCCCGTTTTTTTACAGAGCCGCCTGTTCCATTTGCTGCATCGAGAATCTCGCCAGCCAGTCTTTCGCGCATGGTTCTTTCGCCTCTGGCTCTGGAATAAGTGGTCAGCCATCTTAAGCCCAGAGTCTGCTTTCTGTCAGGACGCACTTCGATCGGAACCTGATAGGTTGCACCGCCGACACGTCTTGCTTTTACTTCTAACTGAGGCATGATATTATTCATAGCATCTGTAAAAACTTCCATAGCGTCTTTGCCTGATTTTTCTTTTACAATATCAAATGCATCATATACAATTTTCTGAGCAATACCCTTCTTGCCGTCCAGCATGATGTTATTGATCAGTTTTGTAACGATCTTTTCATTGTAAAGCGGATCAGGTAAAACGTCACGTTTTGCAATATTACCTCTTCTTGGCACTTTACTTCCCCCTTTCGCGATAAATGTTTATCACAGGTACTCAATGATTCATCACTGTCAGTGCTTGTTTCATATGGAAACGCAACCAAAGCAGCCATTTTAAGGAAACAGCTGACTATAGTATGCGCAAAAATCTATATAATAAACTCGCACAAAGACATGATACCTATAATTTGCGAAATTTTTTTGTACGTTTGTACTATTTCGCAGCTTTCGGCCGTTTCGCGCCGTATTTGGATCTGGCCTGGTTCCGGTTTGCAACGCCGGAGGTATCCAATGTACCCCGGATGATGTGGTAACGTACACCAGGAAGGTCCTTGACCCTGCCGCCTCTGATTAAGACGACGCTATGCTCCTGCAGGTTATGGCCGATCCCCGGAATGTAAGAAGAAACTTCGATTCCGTTGGTCAGTTTTACCCTGGCAATTTTACGCAGAGCAGAGTTTGGCTTTTTCGGTGTCGTGGTCTTAACGGATGTGCAAACCCCTCTCTTCTGCGGAGAGCTCTGATCCGTCGGTGCTTTTTTCAGTGTGTTAAAGCCTTTCTGCAGAGCCGGAGCAGTCGATTTCTTTTTGTGTGTCTTTCTGCCGTTTTTGACTAACTGGTTAAAGGTTGGCATTCTTTGTATTCACCCCCTGTTATTTAGAATATATATTTAAAGTTTCCTTTAAATCAATCGCAAAGCAACACAGCGACGGACGCACCGACACTGATGCCGCAGGCTTTTCCAAGATTTTTTAAAGTGTCCACATGTTCACAGGGAACTCCCTGTCTTTCACACAATTTCAAAAAGGGTTCGGTGACGGAAGGAGACGCTTCATCCGCAACATAGGCTTTTCTTGCCTGCCCGGACTCCACAGCCTTGGTGCTCTGCTTCACGCCGACCACTCTATTTGCCTGTGTTTTTAAATCTTCCAGCATTCTGCTTATTCCTCCATATTTGTTTGAAAGGAAGATACGCTGTATCATTTTAGGAATTTAAACTATCTGCAATATTCTACCACCAAATGCCTGTTGTGTCAAGCTTTTTGCGTAAAATTACACTTGTACACACATACATTTCCCATAATGTAAGGCGTGGACAGGGCGCATTGACGCGCCCTGCCATACACCTACTGCTCTATATTGTCAAGGATTTACTGCCTACTCGATCATATCACTTTTCGGCTGAACATCAATGCTCCGATATTTCATCATACCGGTTCCGGCCGGAATCAGCTTGCCGATGATGACATTTTCCTTCAGGCCGATGAGCGGATCGCGTTTTCCTTTGATGGCCGCTTCGGTCAGAACTCTTGTGGTTTCCTGGAAGGAAGCCGCGGAGAGGAAGGAATCGGTTGCCAGAGAAGCCTTGGTGATACCCAGAAGCACCACGTTTCCTTCTGCCGGGCGCAGTCCCTTAGCTTCCATCATCCGGTTCTGTTCGTCAAACTCGATGGAATCCACCAGCGTACCGGTCAGCATGTTGGTGTCTCCGGAATCCTCTATCTTAATCTTACGCATCATCTGCCGCACGATAACTTCAATATGCTTGTCGTTGATGTCAACACCCTGCATCCGATAAACCTTCTGAACCTCTTTGATCAGATAGTTCCAAACCGCCTGCGGGCCTTTGATGCGGAGGATGTCATGCGGGTACAGGGAACCGCCGGTCAGCTCGTCGCCCGGCTCGATAATATCCCCTTCGTTTACCTTGATGCCGAAGCCGTAAGGAATCTGATAGGTTTCCGCTTCGCCGTTGTCGTTGGTGACGATAACTTCCCTTTTCTTTTTGGTTTCGGAAAGGGTGACCTTACCGCCGATCTCCGCCATAATGGCAAGCCGTTTCGGTTTTCTTGCCTCAAACAGCTCCTCAACCCTGGGAAGACCCTGGGTGATATCGTCACCGGCGACACCGCCGGTGTGGAAGGTTCTCATGGTCAGCTGGGTACCCGGTTCGCCGATAGACTGCGCCGCGATGACGCCGACCGACTCGCCGATATCCACTTTTTTGCCGTTTGCAAGGTTCGCGCCGTAACATTTTGCGCAGACACCATGTTTGCACTTACAGTTCAATACGGAGCGGATTTCAAGCGACTTGATACCCGCCTTGCTGATGGCGCTGACCTCTTTTTCGGTGATGATTTCACCGCCTCTCGCCAGAAGTTCGCCGGTTTCCGGATGGAGCACATCGTGGACGGGATACCGTCCCATGATCCGTTCTTCAAAGGATTCCAAAACGCTCTTGTTCTCATCGATATCCATGACGATAAGCCCTTCCTGAGAGCCGCAGTCCTCTTCCCGGATAATGATATCCTGGCTGACGTCAACCAGCCTTCTGGTTAGATAACCGGAGTCAGCGGTACGCAGCGCGGTATCCGCCAGACCTTTTCTCGCACCACGGGTAGAGATAAAGTATTCCAGGATGTTCAGACCTTCCCGGAAGTTCGCGCGGATCGGGATTTCGATGGCTTTACCGGTTGTGTTCGCCATCAGACCGCGCATACCGGCCAGCTGACGAATCTGGTTGACGCTACCACGGGCTCCGGAATCCGCCATCATGAAGATTGGATTGAAGCGATCCAAGCTGTCCATCAATGCATTGGTAACCTGATCGATGGTTTTTTCCCACTGTTTGATGACCAGCTCATAGCGCTCTTCATCGGATATCAGACCGCGCTTGAAGCTTCTTGTGATTTTGGCGATCTCTTTTTCCGCTTCCTCGATCATGCCTTTTTTCTCTTTCGGCACCACCATGTCGGAGGTGGAGATGGTTACCGCACCCAAAGTAGAATACTTAAAGCCCATCTCTTTGATTTTATCCAGAACCTCAGCGGTTTTTGTCCCGCCGTGGATTTTGATACATTTGTCAATGATTTTTCCAAGCGCTTTCTTGTCTACCAGGAAAGCGATCTCCAGCACCAGCTGGTTCTCCGGTTTCGAACGGTCTACAAAGCCCAGATCCTGCGGGATATTTTCATTGAATATAATCCGCCCGACCGTCGCGTCGATAATACCCGTTATCTCCTTGCCGTCAATCGTTTTGGAGGTCCGCACCTTGATGGGGGCATGCAGGCCGACCGCTTTGTTCTGATAAGCCAGAATGGCTTCATCAAAGTCGGAGAATACCTTTCCTGCACCTGGCTCTTCCTCATTCAGATTGGTCAGATAATAGCTTCCTAGAATCATATCCTGTGTGGGCACAACAACCGGTTTTCCATCCTGCGGTTTCAACAGGTTGTTCGCGGACAGCATCAGGAACCTTGCTTCCGCCTGCGCCTCCGCGGACAGAGGTACATGCACCGCCATCTGGTCACCGTCGAAGTCGGCATTGTAAGCGGTACAAACCAGAGGATGTAGCTTCAGAGCGCGGCCTTCCACCAGCACCGGTTCAAAGGCCTGAATCCCCAATCGATGCAGAGTAGGCGCACGGTTCAGCAGAACCGGATGTTCCTTGATGACATCCTCCAGAATATCCCAGACCTCATCGCGGACGCGTTCTACCATCCTCTTGGCGGATTTGATGTTATGCGCTTTGCCGGTTTCCACCAGCTTTTTCATCACAAAAGGTTTGAACAGTTCCAGCGCCATCTCCTTAGGCAGACCGCACTGGTAAATTTTCAGGGACGGGCCGACAACGATAACCGAACGGCCGGAGTAGTCCACACGTTTTCCCAGCAGGTTCTGCCGGAAACGCCCCTGTTTTCCTTTGAGCAGGTCGGACAAAGATTTCAGCGGCCGGTTGCCGGGGCCGGTAACCGGTTTCCCCCTTCTTCCGTTGTCGATGAGGGCGTCTACCGCTTCCTGCAGCATTCTCTTCTCATTGCGGACAATGATGTCGGGTGCGTGGAGCTCCAACAGTTTTTTCAGACGGTTGTTCCGGTTGATTACCCTCCGGTATAAGTCGTTCAGATCGCTGGCCGCGAACCTGCCGCCGTCCAGCTGCACCATCGGGCGAAGATCCGGGGGAATGACAGGGACGACATCCATGATCATCCATTCCGGTTTATTGCCGGAGAGGCGGAACGCTTCCACCGCCTCCAGCGTTTTGATCAGTTTGATTTTTTTCTGTCCGGTAGCGGTTTCCATCTCCTCTTTCAGCTGAGCGGAAAGCGCGTCCAGATCAATTTTCTGCAGCAATTCCTTGATGGCGGAAGCTCCCATGGAAGCCTGGAACTTATCGCCGTATTTTTCTTTTGCTTCCCGGTATTCCTTCTCGGTCAGGATCTGCTTTTCCATCAGAGATGTTTTGCCCGGATCCGTAACAATGTACGCGGCAAAATACAATACTTTTTCCAGCACTCTGGGCGTCAGGTCCAGAAGCAGACCCATCCGGCTGGGCACGCCCTTGAAGTACCAGATATGGGAAACGGGAGTTGCCAGCTCAATGTGACCCATCCGTTCCCTTCTGACCTTGGAGCGGGTTACCTCGACCCCGCATCGATCACAGACAACCCCTTTATAGCGGATTCTTTTATATTTACCGCAATGGCATTCCCAGTCTCTCTGAGGCCCGAATATTTTTTCGCAGAACAGACCATCCTTTTCGGGTTTCTGGGTTCTGTAATTTATGGTTTCCGGCTTTTTGACTTCCCCGTAGGACCATTCCCTGATTTTCTCCGGAGATGCAAGGCCGATTTTGATTGATTCAAAGCTATTGAATTCTATCATGTATGATACTCCTTCCAAACAGGCGGGAATCTGTTATTCCTCGTCCGGTAAATCTTCCGACAGGATGGTATCGATATCGATATCCTCTTCATCCTCTTCGTCCAGCACTGGATCCGCTTCCGTTTCCGGATCAAAAACAAGCTCGATGTCATCCAGTTCGATTGCATCGTCCTCGTCTTCCTCCTCGTCCGCTTCCTCAATCGCACTGTCGCTTTCCGCATAGCCGATCAGTTCATCCTCGTCCTTGATCGCGCTCGGAATTGGTGCGATATCGTCATCGGAGGTATCTCCGAGATTGATTTCCTCATCGTTTTCACCGAACACTTTCATATCCAAGCCAAGACTTTGCAGCTCTTTTATCAGAACCTTGAAGGATTCCGGAATGCCCGGACGGGGTACATTTTCGCCCTTGACGATTGCCTCGTAGGTTTTGACACGTCCCACGATATCGTCGGATTTCACCGTCAGGATTTCCTGCAGGGTGTAAGCCGCACCGTACGCTTCCAGTGCCCATACTTCCATTTCCCCGAACCTCTGGCCGCCAAACTGGGCTTTACCACCCAAAGGCTGCTGCGTTACCAGAGAGTATGGCCCGGTGGAACGGGCATGTATTTTATCATCGACCAGATGATGGAGTTTCAGCATATACATGATACCGACGGTAACGCGGTTATCAAACGGTTCGCCGGTTCTTCCGTCATAGAGGACGGTTTTCCCGTCTTCATCCATTCCGGCTTTCTGGAGGGTTTCCAAAATATCCTCCTCCTGTGCGCCGTCAAAGACAGGAGTGGCAATCTTCCAGCCCAGCTTTCTGGCCGCATAGCCCAGATGGACTTCCAGCACCTGCCCGATATTCATACGGGAAGGAACGCCCAAGGGATTCAGCACGATATCCAGGGTGGTGCCGTCGGGCAGATAAGGCATATCCTCCTCCGGCAGGATTCGGGAAATAACACCCTTGTTTCCGTGACGTCCCGCCATCTTATCGCCGACCGAAATCTTTCTCTTCTGCGCGATGCTGACGCGGACAATCATGTTGACGCCGGGGGACATCTCGTCGCCGTTTTCACGGGTAAACACCTTGACGTCCACAATGATACCGGATTCACCATGAGGCACTTTCAGGGAAGTGTCGCGGACTTCACGGGATTTCTCACCGAAGATTGCGCGAAGCAAACGCTCCTCGGAGGTGATTTCGGTTTCGCCTTTCGGGGAAACCTTACCGACCAGGATATCTCCCGACCGAACTTCCGCACCGATGCGGATAATGCCGCGGTCGTCCAGATCCTTCAGAGCGTCTTCCCCCACATTTGGAATATCTCTCGTGATTTCTTCCGGCCCTAATTTGGTGTCGCGGGCTTCGATTTCATATTTTTCAATGTGGATTGATGTGAACACATCATTCCGCACCAGTCTTTCATTGATTAAGATAGCGTCCTCGTAGTTGTAACCTTCCCAGGTCATGAAGCCGATCAGAATATTTCTTCCCAGCGCGACTTCCCCCTGACTGGTGGAAGGGCCGTCCGCGATAATCTCGCCGGCTTTTACCCGATCCCCTTTGGTGACAATGGGACGCTGGTTGATACAGGTACTCTGGTTGGAGCGCTTGTATTTGATCATATCGTACTTATGCTTCACACCGTCGTCCGATTTGATGACGATGGAGTCGCCGCTTACTTTCTCCACAACGCCCTCGTCCTTGGTGACGACACAGACGCCGGAGTCCAGCGCCGCGCCGTATTCCATACCGGTTGCCACAATCGGTGATTCCGGCACCAGCAGCGGCACAGCCTGACGCTGCATGTTACATCCCATCAGCGCACGGTTCGCGTCGTCGTTTTCCAGGAAGGGAATCATCGCGGTTGCAACGGAAACCACCTGCTTCGGCGACACGTCCATATAATCTATTTTGGAGGATTCAATCTCCAGGAACTCATACATCCATCTGGCGGTTACGATCTCATTCTGGAAGGTACCATCCTCGTTCAGCGGCTCATTTGCCTGTGCGATGATGAACTCATCCTCCACGTCCGCCGTCATATAAATGACCTCATCCGTCACAATGCCTTCCGGCTTGAGCACACGGCGGTACGGCGATTCAATAAATCCGTACTGGTTGACCTTTGCATAGGTGGAGAGAGAACCAATCAGACCGATGTTCGGACCTTCCGGCGTCTCAATCGGGCACATACGTCCATAATGGCTATGATGCACGTCACGCACTTCGAATCCGGCGCGTTCTCTGGAAAGACCGCCCGGCCCCAATGCGGATAGCCTTCTCTTGTGGGTCAGCTCCGCCAGCGGATTGGTTTGATCCATGAACTGGGACAACTGGGAATTTCCGAAGAATTCCTTGATGGACGCTACAACCGGACGGATGTTGATCAGGTTCTGCGGGGATACGATGTCCATATCCTGCTGAATGGTCATCCGCTCGCGGATGACCCGTTCCATCCTGGCCAGTCCCACTCTTACCTGGTTTTGCAGAAGTTCGCCCACACTGCGGATTCTCCGATTGCCCAGATGGTCAATATCATCCACATTGCCCACGCCGTACATGATGGTAACATGGTAGTTCACGGTGGAGACAATATCATCAATGGTGATGGATTTGGGGATCAGTTCCTCTTTGCGCGCGTAAAGCGCCTCCTTAATCTCATCTTCCTCTGTATACTGCTCGAGTATCTCTTTCAGAACCGAGTATTTCACCCGTTCGTTGATGGTTTTATGATTGTAATCAAAATCGATAAAGTAGGAAAGGTCGCACATGTCGTTGGAGAGGACAACCAATTCTTTTCCGTCATCCAGACGGATTTTTACCATATTTACCGCGCTGCGGTCCAGCTCCAATGCGATCTCTTTGGTGATGGTATCGCCTTCCGCCGCGAACATTTCACCGGTGAAGGGGCACACAATATTCTCCGCCGCTGTCCTTCCCACAATGCGGTTGACAAACAGGCATTTCTTATTGTATTTGTATCTTCCAACCCTTGCCAGATCATACCTTCTGTTATCGAAAAACAGATTGTGCAGAAGCGTCTGAGCGCTCTCCACAGACGGCGGCTCACCAGGACGGAGCCGTTTGTAAACCTCAAGCAAGCCTTCCTCATAATTTGTGGTGCTGTCTTTTTCAAATGTGGAGGTGAGCAGGCTCTCCTCTCCGAACAGGCTTGTAATCTGTTCATTGGTTGAGAAACCCAGCGCTCTTAAAAATACGGTTGCCGGCAGCTTTCTGGTCCGGTCAATACGGATATAGAAGGTATCGTTGGAATCCATCTCAAATTCCAGCCATGCGCCCCGGTTCGGGATCATGGTGGAACTGTAGAGCTCTTTACCGGACTTATCGCGCTCCATTCCGAAATAGATACCGGGGGAGCGGACCAGCTGGGAAACAATGACGCGCTCCGCGCCGTTGATCACAAAGGTACCGGAATCGGTCATCAGCGGGAAATCGCCCATGAAGATCTCCTGTTCCTTCGCCTCGCCGGTTTCCTTGTTGATAAGCCGCACCTTTACGCGCAGCGGGACGGCATAGGTCGTCTCCCTTTCCTTTGCCTCCGCGACCGTGTATTTCGGTTCCTCATCAAACCGGTAGCCCACAAATTCCAGAACGTACTTATCCATATGATCGACAATCGGGGAGATGTTTTCAAAGACTTCCTGCAAGCCATCCTCGATAAACCAGTCATAGGAATTTTTCTGCACTGCGATCAGATTCGGCGGAGCCACAACCTCATCGATGCGGGAAAAGTTCATTCTTTCCGTTCGGCCGTAAGTAACTGGATGCACCACAAATATCACCTCATTAAAATTAATAGGGACTCGTTGTAAAAAAATGCTCGACGCATTTTTAAAAATCTTTCTTTTGTATTCATAAACCTATCTCTTTATAAACACAAAAATATGAATTTTACTTGATTTTGAAGCGTTTTGCCTTTTAACAACCTAAAAAAGGGCAAAACTATCCCATTTAAACGTATTGCATTATTGTAGCATGAAAATCAAGGGGTGTCAATAGAATTCATTAATTTTTTTGAGTTTTTTTGGATAGGGTATCCTTTCCGTTTGCTCTGTATGAAATTTATATCAAAAAAGGAAAGGATGATAAAAAAGCGCTTTACTTGGTGTGAAGCGCTTTTTGGAATAATTAAAATACCGTTAGAAATCAATCCTCTTTTATGGCTACTACGGCGCAGTTCCATTGACCCTAGCTTTCCTAATGCTCGATAACGCCGGACTGCCCCAGCTTTTTGGCAAACCTTGCAAGGCTGGGCGAAACCCATTTTTTGAGGCATAATCCCAATGCCATAAAGAACACAAAATACCACATAAGAAGAAAAATATCTTTGAGCAGTGCCGGATAATAGATCCCCGCGATGGCTTCCCGCATACCTCCGATGGCATAGGTAAAGGGCAGAAATTTGTGAATGGTCTGGAAAAAGGGAGGCGTCACCTGGATGGGGAAAGTTCCCCCTGCCCCCGCCAGCTGCAGAACCAGAAACACAACCGCGATCGCTTTGCCCACATTGCCGAACAGGGAGGCCAGCGTATAGACAATCATGGAAAAAATCAAGCTGTAATAGACCGCCAGAACCACCAGCAAAATGGGATGCATTGGTTTTACCCCCAAGACAAAAATGTCTCCCAGAGAGGCGATTGCTCCCTGCAGGACGGCAAGCGATCCATAGATCAGATATTTGCCAAGAAATTCTTCCACTGCGGTGGGAATAAAATCGATATTCTTCGCCTTTGTGGTAAGCAGGGCGCTCAGCAGCAAAGCCCCCACCCACAGACAGAGAGTGGTATAAAAGGGAGTGAGCCCTGCGCCGTAGTTTTCCATGGGATAGAGTTTGTGGGTATTCAGCAGTACCGGGGAAGAAACGAAATCCCCTTCCTCATTTCCATCCCTGCTCATCAGGCTGATGAGACTTTTCAGATCCAGATTGGCATCAATTTCACGTATTTTGCCCGTCACCTGATTCAAAAGACTGCTCAGATTGGGCAGGCTGTCTTTCAGCCGCTGAATTTCCTCCACCGTCAGCTGACCTTTGCTGTTCAGACTGTTCAAAACCTCCCTTGCGGCATCGACATCCTCCTCTGACCGGGAGAGAAGCCCATTGACATCCGAGACAAACAATGAGGTGCTGCGCACGTAGCTCAAGAGCTTTGGAATCAGGGTTTCGTCCGTATTGACAATCACTCTTCCCAGCGTGTTATCCAGCTGTATGAAAACCCTCTGTGTATCCTCCAGCGTCCGGTTTAACTGGCCATCATCCTCAACCACGTTTTTCAGCTGTTCCAGCTTTTCCTTGAAATCCGCGGCCCGCGGAGCCATATTCGCCAGTTTGGAGGACAGTTTTGCGGGATCCGATTCTTCCAGTTTTTCCTGTACTTTGTTTAAATCTTTATTCATCTGTTCCAGATCCTTTAAAGCTTTATCGATTTTCACGGTAAGGCTTCGGCGGGTTCCTGTGATAGAGCTTCCCATATTGTCACATACCTGTGAGAGTTTTCCCGCAAGAACCTCCATGTCATAGAGGCGGTTTCCCACATCGCCGTGCAGGGCGGAGATCTTGCTGCGGAGCAGTTCCAGCTGTGTTTTCAGGGAAATCAAGGAATTTCTGAGCGTTTCTTCCGGCGCATTGTTTTTCAGTTGCCGTTCCATATCCCCAAGAATGCTGTTCGCCAAGCTGAAACGGAGATCGCCCTCCAGCGTGTTCTGAGCCTCGGATACCGCCTCCACGGCGGCTGCCCGTTTTTCCTGTGAACCGGCTCCCAAAAATTCTTCTATTTTTTCGATTGTCTTTTCCAAGCGATCTATCTTTTTTTCAATGGATCGGAATGCTTCATTCACTGCCCCGGAAGCCTGCTTGAGCAAGTCTGCCAGCTGATCGTTCAAACCAGCAATCTGGTGCAGTGTGCTCGCAAGGACACGTGTGTCCAGCAAATCCGCCTGGGCGCTTCGCAGGGAGCTCTTCATATCCGCAATGATTTCCTTCAGCCGCACATTTATATCCAGCAGTTTCTCCTTCCCGTCGCCGCTGATCTGTCCCACTTTGTCCGCCATATCCAGAAGATCCTTTTCCACCCTGTCCATATCGTCGATGGCGCTTTGCAGGGATTCCAGATTTCCTGGCTTATTGTCTGCGATATCTCTTTGAATTTCATCCAGCAAAGCGGCAATATCCTTTGAAAGGCTCTGCATCATCAGAAGATCCTCCTTCACTTCGGGCGAGACCTCCTCCACTTTATCGCGGAATAAGTTGAGATCACGTGAAAAGTGATCGGTAAAATCAATCAAGTCGGTGAGGGTATCTCTGATGTAAACTACATTTTCGTCTGCTCCATCGATTTTCACCAAGCCATCTTTTGCCGCGGCGAGCATACCGTCCAGTTTTCCATCGATATTGGGAACCGCGTCGTTTAAGATATAAATCAAATTTTTGTATTTCTCTATTTTCGGATACTCATCATCCAGCGTGATGCCCAGCTGATTGAGTACCTCAAAAACCTTCTCGGTCACTGTACTCACAAAGGAGCCGGTGATTTGCTTTTGAATGGTGGAGGCGCCAGAGTCGGTCATTTTCGGCGCAATAGCATTGATCTTCTCGTTCACATAATATTCCAAAGTTGGTTTCTGAGGCGTTTCATCCAGCACCGTAGCCATTTTCTGTGAGAAATCCTTAGGGATAATAATCGCAGCATAAGCTTTTCCACTGTCCACCACTTGAATTCCCTCTTCTATCGTGTCATAGAACGTCCAACCCAGTTTGTCATTCTCCCGCAAGGAGTCTGAAACCTCAGCACCGATGTTCATGGCATTGCCCGCGATGGAGGAGCCCTCATCCAGATTGACCACCGCCACCTTGACGCCGCCGGTGCTCCCATATGGATCCCAGGAGGCATAAATGTTGATCCAAGCGTACAGGGAAGGCAAAATAGCCAAACCGGCCACAATGACGATGGCTACCCAGTTTTTTGCAATCTTCCGTAGATCTTCCATAAAAATTCTTCCGATATTGTGAAACATGGTGTAAATCCCCTCCCCGTCAAATCAATTCCTTCGCATACTCGGCCAAAACATGGATCGCATTCAGAATATTCTGCCTTGTAAAATCATCCAGCCCGTTGAAACGCCGGTGCAGGTAATCCTCCAGACAGTTATTCACCTTCTGTGCCACCTGCGCGCCATCCGTTGTCAGGCTTAAATAGATTTTCCGTTTGTCGTCCGCCGCCTTTTCGCTCTGGATGTAGCCGTAATCCGACAGCAGATCGATGGTCGTTTTAAAGGAACCCTTCTCCAGAACCACCAGCTTGCAAATCTCACTCATGGTCATCTTATCATGCTGTGACATGATGGCCAAAACCCACAGCTGAGTGGTGTTCAGCTTTTTTCCCAACCCTTGGATTTCAAACTCCTTATATAGCTTTTTAATGAGATACTGGATAAAAATCATATCCTCCAACAGTCCGCGCTGTGACATGAAACATTCCTCCCTGCAAAATAGCAACAATTGTTACCGTAATATTTGTTACTATTTTATGCTTTTTCCTTTCCTTTGTCAACCCAGTTCACAGAATGTTCACAGTGGAAAAAGAAATTGGACAAAGCGGAAAAACTTTAGGATAATCTTGCTGAACATATTCCCCTCTTCTGTAAGTACAGAACGTAACATCCTTTGACCTGCAAGGCCGGAATATTTTCATGGTAACTTTTTCCTTGCAAAAGTATTGTTATCTTGTTATAATTAGCTTACTAACAGTTAGCTTTCTAATAAATAGGAGGGAGTATCTTGAACACACCTTTTCATCTGATGATATTAAAGGCCTTCAGCGCCCAGCGCAATACCATCCGCCCGCGAATGGCCGGTTTGGGGCTGTCCCCGGGCCAGCCGAAAATTCTGAATATCCTGACCATGCGGGGTGAATGCCTGCAAAAAGATCTGGCGGAAGCCTGCGACATTGAACCCGCCACAGTATCCAAGCTCTTAAACAATATGGAGGAGAATCACCTAATCACCCGCGGCACGGTTCCCGGAAACAAACGGGCGGTAGAAATTTCTATCACTCCAAAAGGAAGCCGGCTTCAGAAGGAGATCTCCCTCGCCTGCTCCCAAGTGGAGAGAAAAGCCCTGGAAAACTTCTCGGAAGAAGAGCGGAGAAGCTTTGAATCTTATCTCTGCAGAATGTATCACAATCTGACCGGAAAGGAAATGAAATGACAATGGAACAAAGCCAGCAGCAATTTATCAAAATGACCCAATCTCCTATCCCAAGACTGATTACCACACTGGCGGTTCCGACCATCATCAGCATGCTGACCACTGCCATTTACAATATGGCGGATACCTTTTTTGTATCCAAGCTGGGCACCAGCGCCACCGGCGCTGTGGGCATCGTGTTCTCCCTGATGGCAATCATTCAGGCGATCGGCTTCACTCTGGGGATGGGTTCCGGCAGTTTCAGTTCCCGCCTGCTGGGACAGCAGGAAAATCAGAAGGCAAACGAGGCCGGTTCCACCGCATTCTTCACCGCGATTGCGTTCGGACTGCTCCTGACCGTCTTCGGTCTGTTATTTATTGACGGACTGATGGAACTGCTGGGCGCCACTGAAACCATCCTGCCTTTTGCCAGGGATTATGCCCGCTTTATTCTGATGGGCGCCCCGGTGATGTGCGCCTCCTTTGTGCTCAACAATCTTTTGCGGGCGGAGGGCAAGGCGGTGCTCTCCATGGTTGGCCTAACCTTGGGGGGCGTTTTCAACATCATCCTGGACCCCATATTTATTTTTCTTTTGAACATGGGCATTGCGGGAGCCGCTGTCGCCACTCTGCTAAGCCAATGCATCAGCTTCTGTATCCTCCTGTTCTGCTTTTTAAGCAAAAAGACCATTATTCAGCTGCATTACAAAAACATATCCCGTCATCTCAAAACCTATCTGACTATCCTGAAAACCGGCATGCCCTCCTTCTGCCGGCAGGGACTGGCCAGCGCCTCCACCGTTGCTCTCAACGTCAATGCGGCCGTATACGGGGACGCGGCGGTAGCCGCCATGTCTATCATCGGCAGAATCTTTCTGTTTATGCTTTCCTTTATGATTGGTTTCGGCCAGGGATTTCAGCCGGTGGCAGGATATAATTACGGCGCGAAACGGTTTGACCGCGTCAAACAGGCCTATTGGTTTGCATTAAAAGTGGGGATTCTTGTGTTCACCGTGTTGGCCGCCGCCGGATATTTTGCGGCTCCCTGGGCCATCGGATTGTTCCAGAAGGAGGATCCGGAAGTCATGCGCATCGGCATATACGCTTTCCGCGTGCAGTGCCTGGCGCTTCCGCTGCAGCCCCTGATTGTCACCAGCAACATGGTGCTGCAGTCGGTGGGAAAATCCTGGCAGGCCACGTTTCTGTCCGCGGCGAGACAGGGGATCTTCTTTCTGCCGCTGATTTTCGTGATGCCCGCCCTGTTCGGCCTGAACGGTGTTCAGCTGACCCAGCCTCTGGCCGATGTCTTTACTTTTGTGAGCTGTTTTCCCTTTATGATCCGCTTCTTTCGCGAACTGAACCGAAAGATACCGAAGCAGCAGCCTGTGAGCTGACCATCTATCCCGTTTCACAGGAGAGAAAGAAAACGGACACATAAAGCTCAGCTGACACAAAAAATCCGAGGTTCCTCCAAACTGGGAATCTCGGATTTTTTAGGTTGTTTGAAAAGTTTTCTCCGTCAGAACGGAGTTTTGTCACGCCCTGCCGGATTACACGGAAAGCACAGAGGGATAATGCGCCGCACCGATGACTATGCTTGAAACAGCACCGCCTGTGCGGTAAAATTATCTCAAATCGACAAAAAACGGATCGCCGTATTGGATATAATCTCCCTCGGCGTCTGCGCAGATGACATAGGGTCTGGTATAATAGCTTGTTCCGCTCAGGGTTCAATGATATGGAAGGTGCTTTTCCCGGAGACCGGAACCTGATTCATATGCTCCGCCAGCAGTGTCACAAGCTCTGCCTTGCCCTCCGCTTTCATGGCCTTTGCCATGTTTTCCTGATTATTGGTTAACAGATAGAACAGCGCATTCTTTGGACAGGTGATGGACACATCCGCCGCATCCGACTGCGCGTTTTCATACACCAGCAGCACACCGTTTTTTATACGCAGTATGTGCTGTTCGCCCACATCGGGCAGATTCACGTTCATTGTGAAATCATAATCTGCCAGCGCCTGCTTATCCAGCAGGATCCCCATGTAATCAAACATCATGGAGGCAGTCATTTCCAGCACCATGGCGCCGGTATTTTTCGCCTGCTTGACGCTTTGGGCACGGTTTCCGTTTCGCAGCTCCAGCGCGGCGGTGAGATAGGCATTGCGCCAGGGGCCTGACTCCGCCTGATAGCCCAGCTGCTCCAGTGCGTCGGCGCACAGCAGACGGGCATCGATATTCTCCGGATCGACAAATACAATGGTGTTGGTAACCTCTGCCACCCACTGATATTCCCCCGCCTCGTAGTCCTTCTTTGCCATGCGCAGAACCTTATCCACGTCGCCCAGATATTCCACCCACTTTTTGGCTCTGTCGGTGGGCGTGAGGGGATTGAGATTCACCGGGTTCGCATCGTACCAGCCCATATACTTCTGATACACGGCTTTTGAATTGTGTGCCACCGTGCCGTAATATTGGCGGGTGTACCAGTTCTTTGCCAGCTTCTCCGGCAGCTCGATCATGTTGGAGATCTCGTCGGAGGTATACCCCTGATTGATATAGGTCAGCGTCTGATCGTTGATGAATTTATACACTGCGGCGGTGTTGACCAGATAGTCATTGACGATCTGGTTGCCCCAATGCGGCCAGTTATGGGATTGAAAGGTGAGTTCTGCGTTCTTGCCATATCGGGTAACGGCTTCTGTGATATAGCCTGCCCAGGCAGCGCCGTCACGCACCTGCGCGCCGCGGAGCGTATAGAGATTGTGCAGCGTACCGGTGCAGTTTTCCGCCACCCAAAGCGCTTTGAATTGCGGGAACCAGGTATTCATTTCTGCCGGAGCCTCGGTGTCGGGAGTCATTTGGAATTCCATTTCAACTCCGTCAATCGTAATGACCTCACCGGTCTCTTTCACCTCATATGTGGGTGCGAGATAGGACACGGTACCGGTGGACTGTCCCATACCGATACCCTGTGCCAGCTTGCCGGTTACACCCGGCTCCAGAAGTACACCATACTGATAATTGGATCGCCGTCCCATGGCTTTTCCGGCATAGACGTTTTCCGCAATGGCATGCTCGGCAAAGCCCTCCGGAACAATGATCGGAATTTTTCCGCCGGCGAGCTGCTCCGCGAGAGACAGACCGACGTCCGCTCTCTCCTCCGCACGCATCACGCCAAAAATACCGCCAAAGTGATCCACATGAGGATGCGAAATGATCACCGCCTTGACGGGATAGCTTCCCAGATTTTTCTCTATCAGCTGCATGGCGGCCTGGCTGCACTCTACACTCATCAGCGGATCGAACACGATCCAGCCGGTATCCCCTTTGATCACCGTCAGATTAGCCATGTCATAGCCGCGCACCTGATAGAGGCCGCGGCATACCTCAAACAAACCGTAAGCGTGGTTGTTCTTAGTGTTCTCCCACAGGCTGGGGTTTACGGTATCCGGCGCTTTCTCATATTCCTCCAGAAAACAATAGGCTTTCTGACTCCAGATCACATCGCCGTCCGCATCCGTCAGTTCCAATGCTTCCGGGGCATCAAGCCGTCCGCGCACAGCAAACTCCGCCTCCTGATTGTCATCAAAATCCAACTGCGAATAGACGTCGGCGTTCTTCTGCGCAGTATATCGGCTGGCACCCTTGGGCTCCGCCGTCAAGCCCAGGTCACCGTTCTGCGTGCCGTTGCAGGATGTGCAGGAAAAAAGCAGCATCGCTGCAAGAAGGATAGAAAAAATGTATTTCATATAGAGAGAACCTCCTTTCTCTGAATCATTCCATGACCTTTATAACGGGCGGCTGCCAGTTTTTAAGGGCAGTCATGTCCGGAGTATATATCCGCATGTACAGATGAAATGCATCCCCGGAGACCGGCAGCCAGTTGGAGGTATCCGCAGGCTGCTCCTTAGACAGAATGATATCCAGTGAGCCGTCTCCGTTACACCTGAAATCCGATCGGTCATTCACGCAATAGCGGTTGAGGGGATTGTCGATCAGAAAATCATCACTGCCATAGGCGGTCACCGACCAGAATCCCCCTTCCAGAATAGGCGGCATCGTGTCAAAATGCAGAACATATTTTTTCTCGCCGGTCAGCGCTGCACCGGTGTTGTCCGTTCCGGTTTTGGGATAGATTGCCACATTCACGGTGTTGGCGCCCAGTCCCGCCAGAGCCACCAGAGCACGATAGGTATATTCCGTACCAAAATCGCCGATAGGCGCGTCAAAGTACTGCCATTGTCCAAGCTTCACCGAATAGTTCGCAGCTCCGGCCACCAGCTTTCCGCGCAGCTGCTGCAGCATCTCCGTCCAGCGCGCGGCAATATCCCCGGGAAGAATACTTGTGTCAAAAGCCAGCCCGGGGCCTATGTTGATCGCGGAAAATCTTTTCAGCACGTCCGCGTCAGCAGCGGCAGGAGGATTCGCCAGCATCAGCGTATTGGCTTTGTCAAAGAATTCCTTCGGGCCCATGGAAAGCACTTTCTCCACGGGAACAAAATCGTTCTCCGCCGTATAAGCACCCTTTGGAGCAACGTAATCGCCGCCCTGCCTATATGCTGAGAGCGGCATCAGATTCATCTTCCGCTGAATCACATACACGTTAGGAAAATCCTCCTGCCCGGAAAGCACGACACGGGCGATGAGCCATACCATAGAGGTGGGGACCTCCACCCGGGTAACACCGTCCGGCAGTTTCCCCTCCCATCCGGGAACGGTGAAAGCATAGGTGCCTGCCTTCTCAAGCACAGCGGCAGTGTTGGTCCAGCCGTCGAGAACCTGCACGTTGAAGAAACGGTCGGCTTCGGGCATGACATATACCATAGGCTCGGCGCTCAGATCAAGCCAGGCCTGCGTATAAACGGTGTCCACATTGGGTGTTACAACAAGCTTTGACTGTGCGTCTGCCAGCTTCTTCGCATGGATGAGCTGATTGATCGGCGCGCGGCCGGTGACGGGTGTTTCAGTGTTTATGGAAGAAGTTTTTGTGGCGTCCATGATGACAAGCGGAAAGGCATAGGTATATGCCTCGCTGACCAGCTCCCACGCAGTGTCAGAATCCGTGCCGGTCTCGTGAACGCCGCAGGACGAAAGCAGTAAAGCTGATGTTATTAGAAGAATAAGAAACTTTTTCATATTGACCTCCCTGTTCTATCACATTTATTTTCTTTTTCCGGATGGATGCCCGCGGTGTATGAGAAATTCCGCATGTGCCAAAGTTTGCTTTCATTGCAAAAGCAGACTTTCTATTTTCCCCTTTGGCTATGGCATTTTCATCCTTTTTGTGTCAAATATATTATAAAGGATAAAGGGAGATCTTGCCAACAAAAGAGGCATAAAACGACGTTAAAACGGCGTGAATCGACAAAAAAGCAGTGCTCAGCTGTTCTTCTCCAGCAGGTTTCCGAAATAGAACATCAGGGCTTTTTCGGCATCGCTGCTGTTTTTGGTGAATTTTATCTCTGAGATATTGAACAGAATGCACCCGCAGTGCCCTTTGAAAGTCGGAAAACAGATCACTTTCAAATAGGTATCTATCTCGGGGCTGTAGTCGATAATCTCCAGCATTTCGCCGTAAAGCGTCGCGCGCTCATAGCTCTGCAGCCACTTGGAGTCCATGTTGGAAAACAGACTGCCGAAAGAGCTGCCGATAAGCCGCTCCAGCGGTATCTTTTCAAGCTTTGCCAGCGCGGGATTGCCGTAGCGGAAAATCCAGTCCACAGCGTGGCTTTCCTCATTGAATATCATCTCGATATCCGTGAACGCGAACGGCAGTTTGTCGAAACTGCTGTAATACTTGCGGTATTCCTTCTCCGTTTGCGGAACATCGTCCCCGGCGAAGCTATTGATGATGCTCTTCTGCTTTGTGTGCAGCTGTTCAATGATCCAGTTCTTCTTTCGTTTCGTGTATTCCAGAGACTCACCGTTGCTGAGATTAATTTTATCGGTGATATCATGGATCGCCATTGCGGACACGAGGCACCCGCGGTGTACCTTTATAAACCCCTCGCCCAGCTTCCCTTCAAGCTCGCTGAGCGTCATTCTTGTCCCGTATATCTTACCTCCGGAAACGTGTATCTCGGCATTCTTCCCTATCACAAGGACGTAAAGGATCGCGCCGGTTCGGAGCACCATCTTTCTTCGGTTGGAAACGACGGTGATGTATTTTGCTTCCTGCAAATCGGAGACTCCGTTTTCTGTTCCGTCAGCAGTGAAAGGCGCATTGCCGCCGGCAATGTCAGAAATCTTTTTGGCTTTCATACCTTCTCTCCCCTTTCCGAAAAAGCCTGTGAAACGAAAAAAACACGCCCAAGCCTGCACAAAATTCTTTCTTGTGCAAGCAGGGCGTGTTTTTCCATCCTTTTTGAAAAACCGAAAAGAGCAAAAAGACAGCTTTTTCTATACTGATATGCGATTTTATCCCGTGCAGACATGGCTGTCAAACCCCTTTCTGTCGGACAAACATTCCTGTATGGGATAATAATAGCATATTTTTTTGGTTTCAGTCAATCATTACAATGTATTTGGAACGACCTTTTTTCTCTCCCGGCGTTGTGACGTTGATTCCTTACCGAAAGGAGAAAAACGGATTTTTTGAACAGGCAGAAGCACCGATAAATTCCACGCTATTCCCCGATAAGAGCCTTTTCCACGCTCCAATAAAAGTTATCTTCCCCGACATACTCGGTAATTCCGCTTCGGATCATCATCTGCTCCACACTCTCCGCCAAACCGCAGATGAAAATCTGTTTTTTCGATGCTCTCAGCTGTCGGAGCATCTCCAGAAATGCCTGCGCTCCTGAAATATCCAGATAGGAAACACCCCTCATGGACAGAAACACTGTTTCATGATGTTCCAATTCTTTCGCCATTTCGTCCAGAGCCTGAACATTGGAAAACAAGATCGCCCCGCTGATATAGACCACGGCAGCGTTTTCGGAACGCTCCTCCAGCATATCCTGGGGTCGGTGCATTCTGGAGGCATCCACCTCATCATAGTGGATTTCCAGATTGGATTGCCGGGCGGCCAGCAAAATCAAGGCAATCACCACCCCGATCACGATAGCAACCGTCAGATCAAAAAGAATGGTTGCCAGCATGGTCACCGAAAATTTCAGAATAGCCCCTTTAAACTTTCTGGAAAACAGATAACGTATGGTATTCCACTCATTCATCCGCCACGCTGTGACCATCAGAACACCGGCAAGGGCGCTCAGCGGTATTTTGGACATAACAGGCGCCAGAACCAGCATGGAAACCAGCAAGCCCGCTGCGTGAATCAGCCCTGCGATTCTCGTCTTCGCTCCGGACTTGATAGCCACACTGGTGCGGGCGATCGCCGCCGTGGCGGGAATGCCGCCGAAGAAAGGAACCAGAATATTCCCAATTCCCTGCGCTACCAGCTCCCGGTCGTTGTCCAGATGCACGCCGGTCATCCGCCCTGCGCTGGCGCCGCACAGAAGACTCTCCACCATCCCCAGCATGGCGATGCTGACCGCGGGAATCAGCAAATTGCCCATTTCAGCAACATTTATTCCTGAGAAAGTGAGGCGCTCCTCCAAAACCAGCGTTGTGGGAATGGAGCCTACCGTCGCCACATCCAGAGAAAAGAAAATAGACGCCGCGGTGGCCATTATAATGGAAAGCAGAGACGCGGGAATAACAGCATTCCACTTTTTCGGGTAAAACACCATCAAAAGAATCACCAGCACTCCGATGAGGACGGTGATCCAATCCGGTGAAAAACCATTTGTAAAATAGCTGAAAAACTTTTGGACAGCGGAACTTCCCGCCGAGGTAACTCCAAAAAAATTATCCAGCTGGCCCAGGGCAATAATCACCGCAATCCCCGAGGTAAAACCTGTTATCACAGGCATAGGAATAAAGGCTGTCAGCCGCCCAAGACGGAAAATGCCCGCAAGCACCAGCAGAACGCCGGCCATCAGGGTCGCTTCAAAAACGCCAATCATGCCATATTGTGCCACGATGGACATGAGTATGGCCGCCATAGCACCGGTTGGTCCTGAAATCTGATAGAAAGCACCGCCGAACAAGCAGATTACAAAGCCGCCTATGATCGCCGTCAGCAATCCAGATGCGGCCGTCGCACCGCTGCCCACCCCAAAAGCCAAAGCCAGAGGAAGGGCAACCGCAGCGACAGTCAGTCCAGCCATGATATCTTTTGTAAATTTTTTTGCATTATAGCCTGAAAACTCTTCTTTTAAATCCCTTACATATTTGCCTAACATACAACAATTCCTTTATTATTTTTTATCTTGGGCTGAAGAAAAAACGGATACCGAAAACAGATTTCCGCCCTCCTTTCCAATACAATTTATTTCTTTCAACCGGAGGATTCCCATAAAAAAACAAGCTTCTCAGCTTGTCAATGAACCGCATTCTTTTCCACTTCCCTTCTGCCATCGATCACAGAAACGCGAAAGGAAAAGAAGCATATCTTTCGTCCCCGAAAACTCTTTCTTATTTATATTATACGATATTACAGATAAGCTGTCAAGGTTCAAAGGGCTTTGCGCTTACCTTTTTCATTCTCCATATACCGCTCCGCCGATGATGAAAACAGCACCCGCCAGTTAGAACATCACGCTCCCATCGTCAACTGGCTTTTTTTGGCAAACAGCCGTTTCAGCATAAAAAGCTTTTCATTCCGAACAGCACAACCGCGCTTCGCACGCTGTTTTTTGAAATGTGTAATTGCACACGATTCCACGCAATTTCCTATGTTATAAAAATAATACTTATCTGTTAATGAGAAGATAAGCATTATCTTATTTCCCGTGTTCATGGAATTATTTTATTTATATACATCAAATATATCAAAAGAGATATCACCCAAGACCTGACTTTAACGGAATATTGTTTTCCATTTCTGCTGCATAGTTGGAATTTACTTTACCTTTTCAACAGGTATCCAAAGCTCTCTATAACGATTCTTGCTGCTTTCTCCTCTATACCAATGTGTAGCTACGATTTCAGGTGCATTGGCAAGCTGATACCCAGAAACAGGAAGCCACTCGGCAGCAATTCTCCTTCTGAGATCCAAGAATGCTGTTGTGGGATATAAGCATCGTTCTGTCTCGAAAATCGCATATACTTGCTTTGGTATGACAATATTCTCATAATATCCCGCAAACTCTTCTCCGAGTACTCCGGACTTATGCAAGCTATTGTGATAGAATTCAGGGAGTTGATATGTGATATAGAAATCATAGCCGTCATCACCAATATTGGTGATGACATCATAATTCAAATCTGGATATCCCGAAAGACCTTGCAGAATGTATTGCAATGGTCTTGTATTGACATACATATCTTTTTCCTGTTCTTTGCGCTCACCCGGTATTCCTGTAAAATGACGTTTATACCCCGTCAAAACCATCTCGGGCTTTTCTTCAATCCTGTAATTCATAGTACTACCGCCTTCCAACGAAAATTTTAGTACAAGACGGGAAAAGGACTTGAGTCTGCTGCCGTGATTCCGAGCCTGTGACGGCAGTACACCGTGGAACTTTTGGAATGCTTTCGCAAAGCTATCCGGACTCTCATAGCCGTATTTCAGCGCAATATCAATGATTTTTCCATCACTCGCAGCCAGTTCCGCACCAGCAAGAGACAGCCTGCGGTTGCGAATATACTCGCCAAGAGTGAATCCGCAAAGAATGCTGAACACACGCTGAAAGTGATAGCTTGATGAAAAGCTTCGTGCTGCGACTTTTTCGTAGTCAATCGTTTCCGTTAAATTGTCTTCGATATAGTCTACAGCCTTTTGCAATCCAACGATCCAATCCATATTATTCCTCCTTGTCTATGTTTATTCTATCAGATGGCGAACTGTTTTTCCCGATAATTTGTGCTGAGTATAATCGGATGCGTTATTTTGAAACATAGAGTTTTATGAATAACAAGGTAATTTTAGAACAAAAAAGCGGCAAGTCAAAACTTGCCGCTTTTAATGGTGGAGGAGGGTGGATTCGAACCACCGAAGCGAGACGCAACAGATTTACAGTCTGCCCCCTTTGGCCACTCGGGAACTCCTCCATATGTATGGAGCTGGTGATGGGACTCGAACCCGCGACCTGCTGATTACAAATCAGCTGCTCTACCAATTGAGCTACACCAGCGTGTTACTTTAGGGATTATAACACAGTTTCAAAAGCTTGTCAACATTTTTTTGAAATTTCTTTTTTCTTTTTTCAAAAAAATATTTTTGACTCAAACGGTGCTTCCATCATCTTTACAATTTAGAAAACCGTTCCCGCTTTTATTATTTGCAGTATATCATATAAAATTCATTTTGTCAATATTTTTTAATAAATTATCTATCCTTTTTTCCTGATGCAAGACAAATGGTTTTCAGGGGAACCGCAAAAAAAGAGCCGCCCGGTGAGCTGTCCATTCACGGCTCATCAGGCGGATCTTGTCTTCCTCCGATTCAACAAGGGGTCCCTCCCCTTGCAGAGACGGGGTTATTTATCGCTTCGGAATTTCCCGGGGGTCATTCCCACATTCTTTTTAAAGTTTCGGATGAAGACCACATCACTGTAATATCCGACCTTCTGTGCGATGCTGCTCACTGTCATATCGGTTTGAAGCAAAAGCTGCTTGGCGCGCTCCATCCTCTTTTCGGTGATATAATCACTGATGTATACGCCGGTATATTTGGTCCAAAGCCTGGAAAAATACAGGGAATTGAGGTGGAAACGGTCCGCCACCGCCGATACGCTCAGGTTGAGATCGTGGAAATTTTCATCCACATAGGCTCTGGCTTCGCGGATCAGCTTGGCGTTTTTATCCTCGAATTCCGCTTCCGTCCGCTCCGCCAAGCCGGTGAGAATTTCATTGTGAAGCTTCTGCAGTTCATGGAAGGTTTTCGTCTCCAGCAGTCTGGCCGTCCACCCTTCCACCTCCTCCTTCCGCACGCCCGTGCCCGCTTTCAGCAGGCTCTTCAAGCCCTCGGTGATCATGTTGATCAGGGCGTACATCTTGCATTTGACAGCGCTTAAGTTCAGAGAACTCTTTTCGATCTGTTCAAAGACAGGCTCTGTCAGATGGATCGCCGCCGGATAGTTTCCGCTCTGCAGAAGGTGGATATACTTTTCCTGTATGGCTGTGATATCCGTATCATCAAAAAGGGTATCCTTATTGATCTCATCATAGAACAGAATCTCTTTCGGCAGCAGGGTTAGCTGGTAGTCCAGCGTGTAGACCGCATCACGGTAAGCCGAATTGATGTCCGCAATATCTTTTGTCACCGCGCTGAACGCCGCCTTGAAGGTGAAGCCAAAATGGTTGGAAACCACCTGGGCGCACCGCATCACGATGCTGCTCAGCTCCTCCTTGGTGATATGGTCAAAGTTGATGACAGCCACATAGATATCGTCGATGGTATTGGACAGCACCATACAATTTTCACTGAGCATTTCGGTGGAAATGTTTTCAATAATAAAATTGGCCAGGCCGATCTGCTCCTCGTACTCCCCCTCGTTCTTCTCAAAAAAGAGGTTGTCGATATTGTCCACATAGAAGAGCGCCACATAATAGTTTTCGCCCACAGGGCGGATATGGAACTTCTCCAGATTGATCCGGATGCTCTGAGGGTTCATATATTTGTTTGTCAGCAGATTGCTGACGAACACGGATTTGAGCTGATCCTTCTGGCTGTCCAGCTCCCGGCGCATATCCTTTGTCTGGGAGAAAAGTCCGGTGAGGCTCTCTTCCAGCCGGGAATAAACCTTTTCATCCATGTTGATATTCGCGGCCATATTGCGGTTCAGAAGCTCGGTGATGCGGCTGACCGAACCATAATTTTTTTGGGCATACCGGATACTGGCATAGACAGAGATGACAATCAGCAAAAGAACGGTGATTCCGAGCAGAATATAGATGCCCCCGTAGGCGTCAAACGCGCCGTACTTCTCATAGGAGAACACATACTTCAGCATGGTGATGGTAGACGGAATACGGAATTCCGTATAACTTTTTCGGATGTCATCCGCTTCATAGCAGTAAATTTCCGCATTGTCCTGATTCCAGATGGAAATTTTGATTTTCTGCCCGTTCCAGACCGGCTGCATTTGTTCATCCAGACTGGCCTTTTTGATGACAACGCAGATGTTGGCTTCCCGGTCGCTCACCCGGAAGGTATTGACATAGTAAATATCCTCCCCGAAGGCAATATAGCGGTTGACATAGTCCCCGTTCAGAAGCGCGAGCCACTCTTCATAGGTGGCGGTTCCTCCGCTGTAGAAATCCTGATAATATTTCTGCAGGCTGTATTTTCCGAAATTATTCAGCAGATAATCATTTCCCTTGTTATAGATGAAAATGCTGTCGGTCACATTGTAGGACACTGTGTTGATGGTGGAATTCCGAAACAGCTCCACCACCTGGTTCTGCTGAAGAGAGCCCGGCTCGGGCAGGGCGATATAATCCCGGATAGTCTGGCTTTTCTCGTAGGAGAGAAAGATATTCTGCAGGTTTTCAAAAACGGTGTCCATCTTCTGCTGCACCATCTGGAACATGGATTTTTTATTCTGTTCAATCTCTCCCAAATGAAGGTTCAGGGAGGAAACCAGCACGCTGATGGATAAAATAGCCGAGATCAGGATGATGATAAAGTAAGACATCAAAAGAGACGTCAGAAATTTGTTTTTCCAGTGCATAAGATTTCCTCCCTTTTCTTTTTTACCGGTAGAGAATGATAAAGCGGCAGCCGCCCCACCATTGATATATCAGCGCCTTGGAATAATTTTCGCTGTCGGTTTTATAATCGATGATATCCCCGTCTGACGCATTGACAAACTGCTTTTTCCCCTGGCTGTCGAACAGGAGAATATTTGGCACCGCCGAGGTGTTGTAGACAAACATATTGTCAAAGAAGGTTGCCGAACCTGCCGCCTCGCCGGCCGCAAAGCTTTCCATACTGACCGCCGGCGTGGTGGAACCGGATTTCAGCACCTTTGCTCCCTTGTTGACAATCAAGGTTGTGTTTTCTTTCGCGTAGACGCTGGCAAACAGCACCTTGGAGGATTCCGAATAGTTATTCCACTGTCCGTCGTCCCACATTCTCTTTTTCAGAACAAAGCGGTTGCCGGTGCCGGGCTCGGTTACATAGAACACGGGGTAGGCATAGGTGATTTCCCCTTTTTCATTGATGATAAACTGAGCCACATCGCCGGTTTCATAGCCGCTTAACACCGATTCATCCTTAGTGTAATACTGGTTTTCTTTTTTGTTTCCGTAAGGATCAATCGTGAGAACCCTGACCGAATGAACCGGATCCCCCGCCGCATTGACCGCCTGATTCACCGCCTGAATCAGCTGCATGGGGGTATCCGAGGTGATGGAAGCGTCGCCGCCCTTCTGGGTGACCAAAATATCCACGCCGTAAGAGCCCCGGCTCAGCTTGAAGGCCTGAAGATAGGAGTTCTGGGAATCCGCCAGAAAGCCCAGCGCCTGCTTTACGCTGAATTCGCTCGGATCCGCGGACGCGATGGTCTCCTCGCTGCCCACCGGAAGAACAAAAACCTTCGCGTCCGAAGCAATGGTATAGATCCCTTCCAGCGTTTCGCTTCTGCGCATGAAATCCCGGTACCCGTATGTTCCCCGCAGCGGGAAGGGACGCAATGCCTCCTCGTCGCCGCCAACCGTGGGAATGGTGATCTTTCTTATCTCGTTTTCGCCTTTGGTTTCAAACAGAATAATCTTGGCGATTTTTGCGCCTGCCGCGCTGTTCAGAGCATCGAAATTCGCATCCAGCGCGTTTTTGACGGAAGTGCTGTCCTTGCAGCGCAGATCGTTCACCGTTGCGTCCTCCACGTCATAATCCCGGATGACGCCGTCCTCGCAGAGAATCCGCATGCGGACATTGCCCTCCAGCAGGCTGTCCTCCTGATAATAGCCGATGACGTATCCGAGGGTGCCGCTCCCCGCCAGGTTTTTGATCTGACAGAAGACGTTCCCGTCAATATCCAGCTTCAGCGTCACCGTCGCGCCCAGATCGAACGCAGTTCCCTGTCCGTACGCACCGTAGTATTCCTTGGCGACGGAATACTCCTTCCCGTTCACCGTCACCAGTGTATCATTCCCCTCGGTGATTCCGTCGATGGTGCCCATAACGCTCTCAAAGGCGCAGTACAGCACGGCCTGATCCAGATCGCGGTTCAGCATCACCGAAACCACATCCCACTCCTTTATCTCGCTCAGCTCACGGGCATAGCCCTGCATGTCGATGACCTTCAGATCGTCAATGTCGCTTAAATCAATCACTTCCGTCTTCCAAGCCGAATCGTGGGAGGGCCACACCTTTACCGTCAGCTTCTGATCCTTGGTATTGACGGAGTTGATCACATAGGTGTCCATCTTGCTGACCAGCACCACATCCGCCTGTCCGTCGGTGTTGTAGTCAATCACGGTGATACTGCCCGCCGACAGATCAAACACCTCACTAAGAGGCTGCTCGGTATTGAGACTGCCGTTGACGAAAATATCCGTGGCAATGTTCAGCTTGACATAGAATTCCTTTTCGGCCGGATCCGGCTGATATACGAGCTTGCGTTCCGTTTCATTATAGCTGATATTGTCGGAGGGATAGAGCTTCACCATCTGCTGTTTTTCCATCTCGGCTGTCACAAAGACAATGGTCTTTTCCCCGTCCGATACGTCGTAGTAGATCTCACATTTATAGCCGAAAAAACCGGTTAAATCCAGTTTATCCGACACGTTCATCACTTCGCCGCCGGCAACCGCCCGATGTCCGCCCGGAGCCGTCACGCCGGAAAGCGCGGTGTCGCCTACCGCCTGAAGAACGGCGTCAATCCGCTCCACCTTTTTAAAATAGCTCAGCACGCTCTTGCCGGTCCGGGCAGGGGTCAGGCCGTTGCCCAGATACGCATAGGACATATACTCCTGCGCAAGGGTGTTATAGATCAGCTTGTAGGCCTGCGCTTTTGTGATGTAATCCCCTTCCTGCGAAATTCCCTTCAACAGTCCCAGGGCGGAGGCCTGAATCCGGAAATTGCCGTCCACGTCCCCCTGCCGGCTGACCAGCGGACCGTAGCCCGTCAGGCAGACGGCGGAGCGGATCGCGCTGGCATAGGTCAGCTCCAGATAAGGACGGAAGGTACCGTCCTCATATGGAAACATCAGCTCCTGCGCCACCGCTGAGTTGATCGCATTGTTATTTTTCGATTTTCCGGTGTCCGGATAGCGCGCGGTTTCATCTCCCAAAAATCCGGCAATGTTCGACAGCAGAACCGCGAACTCCTCCCGTGTGATATACTCGCCCTCCTGCGGCATTTTCTCAGCGATACCAAGTCCCACAAGAACCTCCGGTTTCGCAAAGGCCGTGCTTGCGAGGGAGAGCAGCAAGGTGAGAATCACCAAAATGCTGATACCCTTTTTCATCTGATTCTCCTCCTTTTATGACAGTTCATACAACAATTTACCGATAATTTTGACCGCCTGTGCTCTGGTTAAGTTGTCCCTCGGGCCAAACCAGGAATCCGAGCCAATCATCAGTTCCAGTTTTCCCATGGTTTCCACCGCGGCGGAAGCATAGTCCGCAATGGCGTCACCGTCCAGATAGCTGAGCGGCTCCGCCGGCGGAACCTCAACTCCTCTCATCTGGCAGATGCGCTCCATCACCACCGCCATGTCCTGGCGGCTGATGGGCTCGTTGGCGCCGAAATAACTCTCGTCCATTCCCTTGAAATAGCCTGCCGCTATCGCTTTGGAGACATAGGGATAGAACCAGTCGTCCGCTTTCACGTCGGAGAAGTCCATATTCTCCGCCTCCGTCTCCGGATTCAGCGCGCAGACCAGAACCTTTGCCAGCTCCGCCCTTGTGAGGTTGTTGTCCGGATTGAAATTGCCTTCCGTATCCCCGGTTATAATGTTGTTCATCTTCAGAGAGGGCAGATATGCCTTTGCATAGGCGGGAATGGATGCCTGATCCTGAAACAGAATGATCTCCTGCTCCGTACCGCCGCCGGGCAATTGCTCGCTGGGCGGCACGACAATCGTACCCGGTTTCACCACCGGCGTACTGCTTCCCGTGCTGGAATTGCCGCTGTTGCCGCCGTTGCCGCTTCCGCCGGTTCCGGAGCTGACATCCACCGTATTGATGGCAGTCTGCAGCATTGCAATGGTCTCATACTGCTTTCCGCCGATCTGCTTGTTTATTTTGTCTGCATATTTGCGGTAGCGGGTGTAATCCACATCCTTGAGATAGGTATCCGCACCGTTGATGACCGAAGTCAGACTGCTCCAGTTATCCGTTTTTTCCACCGTAGTCAGAATGGTTTCGTCATAAATTTTGCCGCGCAGGGCTTCCAAGCTGTCCGCTTTGAATCCGGCCGCATTGGCGTTAATCTGTGTTTTCAGCTTGCCCTGGCTGTAAAGCGTGTACATCTGCGGGTTTCTGTCAAGTCCGATGCCGCTTACCCCGTAAGCTTCGACAAACGCGGCAACCTCGTCAGCCGTTTTGGTCTGTGCAAACAGTGCGGCGAGATAGGCTTCCCCGTATGTGGCATTGATTTCTGCGAAGGAGGTGTAGGGCCTGTTTTTCACCATGTAATCATAGACCGCCGTTTTATCGGACGGGCTTGGATAGCCGGGCTCCTTCAGGAAAATCTTTGCGTCCTCTCCGGTAAGAAGCGTCTCCATGTCCTCACTCTTGGAAACCGCGTTGATCTGGTTCAGAAACTCCGCTTCAAACGTCCCCGGTACCATGGAATAGGTTGTTGTGAAGGTGTCTGAACCGTCGTCGGAAGCCACGTAAATGGTATAGATCCCTTTCGGGGCGTCCTTCATGCTGACCGAAAAGGAGATCCCTCCAAAACGATCCGCGGATTTCTGTTGGGCAAACCAGACCGTTTTGTCATCGTTGGCCTGCCCGTCGTTTTTGACATCGCCGAGGCCTTTTCCCGGGCTGAGCACCAGCAGGCTGACGCTGCTCCCGGGCGCATAGACCGCGCCGCCCCCTATGGTGAGTACCTCGGAGGTTTTGTCATAATTTACGGTAAGCCCTGTCTCCGCGAAGGCGGAAAACAGGATCGTCATTGTAAAAACCAAGCATAAAAGAAAACTTTTCCTTTTCAAAAAAACCACTCCTCCCCTGTTTTGATATCCTTTCATTGCTCCGCTCCCTTCCAAGGCAGCTCATAGAGCAGCTTTCCGATCACTTTTACTGTCTGGGCCCGGGTCAGGCATTCCTCCGGTGCGAAACGGCTGTCATATCCGTTCATCAAACCAAGCAGACACATATCCGCCACGGCAGAGCGGGCATAATCGGCAATCTGCGCTTCATCCTGATAAGGCTCCGCCGGTCCTGCGGGAACCGTGATGCCCCTCATGGTGCAGATTCTTGCCATGACAACCGCCATGTCCTGACGTGTGACTGGTTCGCTGGCGCCGAAATAATCGCCGGATACTCCCTTGAAGAAGCCGGATTTCACCGCGCTCTGCACGGCGTCAAAATACCAGTCTTCGGCGGTCACATCGCTGAATGCCGGCACGGCTTCCCTCTCGCCGAAGGAGAACGCGGAAGTCAGAATTTTACAGAGCTCCGCTCTTGTGATGTTGCTGTCCGGATGGAAGAAACCTTCCGTATCCCCGCTTATGATCCCTGCTTCCCGCAGCTCCGGCAGATACGCCGCCGCATAATCGGGAATGGACGCCTGATCCAGGAAAGGCTTTAACTCCGGCTTCCAAGTAGGAACCGGCGTCTGGGCAGGTGTTTGTGTTGGTGTTGGCGCCGGGGTTGAGGTCGGTCTTGAACCGGAGCCTCCGCCCGATCCGCCACCGGAACTGCCGCCGGGTTTTGACGTTGGAGTTGAGGTGGGCGTTGGCGACGGTGTGGGATCCGGTGTGGGGGTGGGATCCGGTTCAGAATCCCCGCCGCCGGCTGTGACGACAATATCCTTGGTGTTTTCCATCACAAACTGATCGTTTACGGAGGTCAGTACCTTTCCGTTATAGCTTACATTCTCAAAGGTGATGTCGTGAATGCCGTCCGCAAAAGGAGTGGACAGCAGGATCGATTCCTCGCGGGTGTCCAGTATCTGAATATTTTTGAATACCACATTTTTGGTCTCCGCATGGGTTTTCTCCCCTGCGTTGACCAAAATTTTGATGACCTCTTTGCCTGCAACGCTGTCCTCCACCACGATATTTTCAAACCGCACGCCGTCGATATCGGCTCCGGCATTGTTCCAGATACCGACAACAGGGCCGGTGCCCGGGCTCCAGAGCGGGTTCATGGAATGAATGACCGTACAGTCGTACCACCCCGCATTGGTGACATCCTGATACAGTTCGCAGATGCCGCCCAGAGAGGAGGACACGTCGTTCCACGCCACACAGTTGCGGAAGGTGACATTGTCCACCGGTCCCCAGGATTTGAGGATAAAGCTGTCGTCCGCGTTATGGGCGAAGCAGTTGGTGATCATGCCGTTGCTGGAATCGCAGAAGTCGATTCCGTCGTTGTTGGCAAAGAAGCCCACCATTTTGATATTGTTGTAGTTTACCCCGTCACACTGTGCGATGAACACGTTCCATCCGGAGCTCTCCATCAGGATGATTCCGTCCACGTTGACGTTGGAACAGCCGAAAATCTCCATCAGCTTATGCCGCTGAAGCTTTTCCAGTGGTTTGCGCGCGGAGATGATTCCCCTGCCGCGAACCGTGATGTTTTCGAGATAGTTGCCCGGCCCGGGATTGTCCCTGTGGGCATATATCAGCGCGTCCATTGTCTGCAGTTCATAGCCGTAGTAAGTACCGCCCGGTGTGGTCTTTGTCTGGGTATTGGTGTAGACCACCGCGCCTCCGTCCACATACACGGTCTCATTGCCCTTCAGATACAGAGGGTCAATGTAGTGGACGCCAGGGCCGAAATAGATGACGTTCGGATCTTCCAGATCGGGCTTATTTTTCTCCAGAGGATTGGCAAACAGGTGCAGGGGGCGCTGGGTTCCCCAAGGCTCCACGCTCAGGTTTGCCGGCTGGTATATGGTAAAGCGGATGGTGTTGCCCTTTACGATCGGCTTGATGTCCTCGGACAGAGGACGAATCGCCATGGTCGGATCTACGCCCAAATCCGTGTTGTGCAGTTCGATCTCGACCTCCGCAGGACCGAAGAAGTCAAAGTAGGCGATTCCCACCGGGGAAACAGGGCGACCGATGATTGCACCCTCCTGAACCCCCTGACCGGGAAAGGCGTAAGACTGGTAGACGGCAACCTCCTGCCCGTTTACCCGAACGGTGTAATCCGGCATCGGCGGAACATCCTCACTGTCCGGCATGGGATAGGTCACAACCTTCTGCGCCGCCTTTATCAGATTGAAAAGCAGCCGCAGCATGTCGCCGTTGGTGGCTGTTTTGCTGCCGTCAAAGTTTGCCGCACTGTCAATCAAGCCGTATTCCGCAAGCTGTGCCGGAACATCGGTGACAGCCGTGTCTTTCTGATCGGTTTCAAACAGATACGCCTTTACAATCCACTTCCCGACCTCCTGCATGGTCATGACCTTGCTTCCATCAAAGGTATCTGTTCTCTCAATCAGCCCGAGAGCGGCCAGCTCATTGGCATCGGACGCCTCGGTATCCGAAAAGATTTTCTGTTTGGTTAAATCCAGCCGTTCCGGCAGATATTCATGATCGGCGGACAGGGTATTGTAAAGATAGCCTGCCGCCGTTTCTCTCGTCAATGGCTCCGACGGTTTTATCTCCGTCTGCGTCTCCCCAAAGAGGCCGTAATGGGAAAGCAGGCTTGCCTCGCTTTTCAGATCTCCGGCGTCGGCGAAGCTTCTCTCCGCCTCCGGCACCGGCTGAAACCTTCCCTCGTCCTTGCCGAGAAATTTCAGTTCACTGATGCCGAAATAGCCGGGTTTTCCGTTGGCCTCCAGCACCCGCAGCTTCACTGCCCTGGTGCGGATCTCCCTGAATTCCATAAAACGCTGTTCGGAAGTATCCGCATAGTTCCACTGAAACACAATGTTTCTGCGAAGGGGCTGCCAGTTTCCCTCCCCGTCCAGATAATCCGCGTCCATCTTGGTCACGCCGCTGTTGAGGGGCGCAAGACAGGAGACGGAAATTTTGGAGAGGGCGACGGGGATATCCCCGAAATCCGCGGTGATCTCCACCGGCATCTTCTCCTTGGTATTCACCTTGAACATGGTGTCATAATGACCGTCCAGCATCCGATCCGGTGTGGTATCCTCCACACCACCGGAGACAGTCGAGGTGAGGCTTGAAAGAAGGCCGTTCAGATTGGTGAGAAACACCGGCTCCTCCTCTGCCGCCGCGGCTGTCCCGAATACCGGAAGCAGGCACGCCGCCAGCAGAAGCGCAATTATCCGTCTCATCATATCACCTCAATTTGTTCCATCAATGGCCGCAGATCCGTATCCTTCCAATCTCCCCAGATGGTATAAACCATTTTGGTCGCGTTCTGCGGAACGTGGGGAACCGCGAAGGAAATATCCTGGGTGGTTCCGGCCTGAATTACCGCCCCCTTGCAGTAGGAGCTTAACAGCTTGTCGTCCTGATAGAAGAACACCACAACGGTGGCTGTTCTGCTCTCGGAACGCTGGTTGGAAATTCTTGCGTTCACGGTGCCGGCGCCGGCGGCTTTCAGCGCTTCCAGCGAGCTGAAATCCGCACTGCAGGAGAGGACCGACGGACTGTCGGTGACCGGATCGCCGCCGATCACTTCCATCTCGCTGACGCTTGCGCCCCATCCGCCGCAGGCTTCAATTTCAATCTTGATCGCCGTGCACTGTACCGTGCGGGGCAGATCGATCTGATACCAGGACACGCAGTTGATTTCCACACCGTCGCTGCGGAGCAGCCCCTTGTCCGCATAGGCTTTCTTCCCCTCCGCGTCAAAGGGAATGGTAGAGGAGAAGTAGGATCCCAGCTCCGGTGTGTGCGCCTGGTATACGGGTACATCGTCCATGATTTTTTCCATTGTTCCGTTGATTTGGGCATAGACATCCAGGCTGTTGATTGCACAGGGATAATATCTGGTGGAAAGACGGATGGAATCCACATCCTTCAAACCGTCAAAGCTGAGCTGTGCCCAGAGATTGTCGTCACAGTTGGTGGTATCCGAATTCCAGTAGTTCGTTATATCCGCCCACAGACTGTCGTTTAATCCATATGCCTTCTCCGGATTCACTCCCGCGCTTGCCGTGGTGTTTGAAATCACATCCCGCACAGCGATTTTTTGGGAGGCGGACAGGTATTTTTCTTTTTCTTCGCCGCTCATGCCGCTGACCGCATCTTTGAGAAGGCTGATATTTTTCTGTGTGGGCTTCTCAGCCGCATATCCGAGGAGATAATCCGCTTTTTTCGCTTTGATCTCCGCCGCGTTGTCCCGGGTTTCAATATCGGCCGCCATGGGCTCCCAGCCCCAGGCCATCACCTCGTCCAGAAGGATTGCTCCCCAATAGTTCGAGGCTTCCGTCACTTTAACGCGGAACTGATAGCCCAGCTGCGGCTGATCAAATTCCACATCCATAAAGCGGGCAATCTTGGTTTCGTCGCTCTCCGCTCGGGATAAATTGTTCCAGTCCAGCACAGCCTGATTTCCGTCAGCTGTCACGCCGCCGGTCTGCGTATGGCTTGGCGGAACGGTAACCCAATCCTTTCCGTCGTGCACCTGCATTTCGATCCTTTTTATCTGTCCGGTCGCTTCCCTTCCCTCTCCCAGAGTAAGCTTCTCCAGTTCCACCAGCCTGCCCTGGAAATCAATGGTGATATAGAACGGGATTCTCGCTTCATCATAGGGCAGAGCGGTCTTATACCACCCATCCCCTGTGATGTTGTAATCCGTCAGGTAATCCCAGCTGGATCTCTGCGGATTGTTGGGATCGATCATACGCAGCGGATTGCCCTGCCCGTCGGTGACCGATACCGGCTGGCGGAACGCCATATTCTCCGCATTGTAATGATACTCCACGTTTGCGCCGTCGGTGCCGAAGGTGCGCGCCTCCGTCAGAATGACGCCCGTCCGGCCGGAATCTCTGACCGCGGTGGTCTGAACCCTCAATTTTTCACAGACCGCGGCATTGGGCAGGACAATGGTGTAAAAGTCGGAATAGTGTACTTCCCCCTGGGCAATCTGTCCGGCTTTTTCAAATTCCGCATAAGCGTCGCTGCCGAACGCGGTTTCCAAATTAAACTCATGGTGCTCCGGCACTCTGCCGATATGGACGTCAAACTCGCCGACCAATGTTTCCGCACCGCCGGAGGTGGCATAGACGGCAACCTTCTTCGGGGCGTTGTCCGCGTTGCAGCCGCCCAGTTCAATTGCGTTTACGGTGACGGTTTTTCCGTAGTCATAGGTAAAGCTGCCCATGGGATCGGAGCTCCAGTAGGACAGGCCGTTGGCGTTTTCATCGTTCAGCTGCCCGAGCTGTTCGCTCCCGTCACCCGACAGGGACGCCTCCAGCGCAAGGTTTCTCCAGGGCTGCAGAACAGCCTTGTTTACCTGTGCGGTCAGCGTTTCCTTCTCGGCGTCGTCGGCGATGTATTTCAGCAGTGTTCTTGCCTGCTCCGCATTTTCCGCCGTGCCCATTTTTTTCATGACGGAAACGGCTTTTTTTGCATAGCCGTCCAGAAAATCGGGAGCGCAGTCCGCCAGTTCCGAATCGGCTGCATAGTGACCGTCCATCATGATCTCATCGATGCCGATTTCACCCCAGGCGTCGCCGTTGGGTTCGCCGATCTCGAGGATTTCAATCCGGAAATCGTGGGATACAATGTATTCTCCCAGCGGAACATGGATAAAATCCGCTTTGGCGTAGTCATTGTTCCATGCACTGACGGTCAGGTTCTCGGTCAGGCTGGGCTTCGACCAGTCCAGCGCGATGCTGTTGTCGTCCATCAGCGCGTATTCCCCGTTGGCGGCGGCGGCTGGCACGATAACCTGCCACTCGGATCCAACCTTATTGTACAACTTTACTCTGGTATACCGCCCCAAGTCGGTTTTGCCGTCAAAATTCCGCAGGGTTTCCACCAGACGAATCTGATGGATTGCGGCCGCCTTGCCGCCGTAGTCAAAATCGACATAGACCGGCAGCCCGCCGCTCCGTTCCGCTGAAAAGGTATAGTTTGTGCCCCAGTAATGCTGATTTGCCGCAATACTGTAATCGTTGACCGTATTCCAGTAGGTTCTCCAATGGTTCTCGCCGTTGTATCCGGCACTGGCAGGAGCGCCGTCTTTATTGGTCACGGAAACCTCCGCGTAGTAACCAATATTGAAATCCGTTTCCTCCGCGAGGCCCGCAAAGCCTAAAAGGCTGAAAAGCAGAACTGCCGCCAGAACGGAGGCCAGCATTTTCTTTCCCATAAAACCTTCATTCCTTTCTTTTTTGCAGGAATCTAGTTGTTTTCCGTCAAATACTGTGCAATCTTATTCCCGCCCTTTTCATTATACTGCCGTTTGAATTCCTCCCACTCCGCGTCGAAATCCCCGGATTCCGAGATCAGCCGGATGATGGTGTCAATGGCAAAGTCCTCCAGCTGCATCACGTCGATTCCCTTTCCGCCGCTGGGAAGATAGTTATTGTAATTTTTAGAAACATAAGCGTATCTGTGATACTCCGCCTTCATCTGGGTGATAAAATCCTTGTAAAGGGTCTGATCATCCACGTAAAGGTTGTCATAATTGACCAGCGCCTTGATGGTCGCGCTGCCGTCAATGTCCCGGATCCGCACGGTGCTGCCGTCACTGCCCTGCCCCAGCAGGGAGTATGGCTTTCCGTCCCGCATTTCATAGTGGACACCCTCCACGCCGTAGCGCATCAAAAGCATCCCCTCGGGACTCAGCATATAGTCCGCAAGCTCCAGGCGTTTCCGGATAAGGGCTTCGTTCCCGTCGTCCTTTAAGTACAGGCCCCCGTAAAAGTTATAGGTTCCGCTCACCCGCTTCTCCCCGCTTGTGTTGGTCATAACGGGAATGTACGCGATGGCGTCCAGCGGGGAGGAGCCGGGATACCTCTGTGCATACAGCTTTGCCATCTTGTCGTATTTATAGTTGGTGTAAATGACCGGGGAAGCCCCCGTCAAAAACTTTTCAAACATATTGTCCCAGTTTGGAGTCAGCATGAATTCCCTGTCCAGAAGCCCCTCGTCCCACAGCCTTTTTAAGAAGCGCACTGCCTGCTTCATGTTGTCGTTGATTGCCGTGGCCCGCCATTTGCCGTCAACCATTTCATAGTCGGTCAGCCTGGCATCAAACAGGTCAAAAACAGCGTACAGGAAATATTTGCTCTCGATGGTGAAGGGATAGCTGTCCGGACGTTTTTCGCGGATCTGTTTTAAGAAAAGGTAAAATTCCTCCGCATTGCGCGGCAGTTCCAGCCCCAGGCTGTCAATGATATCCTTGCGGTAAAACCAGGCGTGCTCCGCCAGGATATACTCGTCGGAATCGTTGATTTTGATGGGGATGAAATAAACCCTTCCGTCGTTTGACGATTTGATGAACTCAAACTCGTTGATCCGCTTTTTGATATTGGGATAGTCGTTCAGATAAGGGCTTAAGTCCAGCACGATGTTCTGATTGACCAGACGCTCCACCTTGTCCCCATAGGTATACCCATAGGAAAATAAATCCGGCGTGTTTCCCGCCGAGGTCAGAACCTCCAATTTGTCATGCCGTTTTTCCCAGATACTCTCGATGTAGTCAAGGCGGATCCCCAGCTTTTCCTCCAGCTTTTTGGAGACCACCGCATTCTCGCCCGGCATCTCAAGATCGCCCGCCAAAACACGCAGCGAGGGGATTTCCTCCCGCTTTGCCGTTTTGCAGCCGGAAAACAGCACCAGCACAATTGTCAGAACCGCAATGAACCGAATTTTCATCTTTTCCCTATCCTTTCACACTGCCTACTACCAAACCTTTTATAAAGTATTTCTGTAAGAAAGGATAAACCAGCATAATCGGAAGCGCCCCCAAAAAGATCTGGGCGATCCGCACGGATTTATCACTTAAAACCGCAAGCTGCTGCAGCTTTTCCTCCGAAAGATTCCGCATATTGCTCATGTTCGCATCCTGCACAATGGTCGCCAGGTAAGTTTGCAGGGGATATTTGCTTGGCGAATTGATATAGAGAATCCCGTCAAACCAGGCATTCCAATGCCCGACAATGGTAAAGAGCAATATGGTGGCCAGCGCCGGCAGAGATACCGGCAGATAAACCTTGAACAGAATCGTCAGATGACCCGCGCCGTCCAGCAGAGCGGATTCCTCCAGCTCCACCGGAACCTGCCTGAAAAAATTCATCAAAAGCACCATGTTCCAGACGTTCAGCGCCCCCGGAAGAATCAGTGCCCAGATGGAATCCAGCAGGCCGAGCTCCTTTATCAGGATGTAGGTCGGCACCATACCGCCGCTTAGAAACATGGTCACCACAAAGAACCAGGTGTAGACATTTTTCGCCCGGAACTTGGAGGCAGGCTTGCTCAGCGGATAAGCGGTCAGCACAACCAGCAGCATGTTGATGGAAGTCCCCAGCACCACCCTCACCACCGAGACGAGGAAGGAGCGCAGAAACTCCGGTTTTTCATACAGAAATTTATAGGCCTCAAAGGTAAAATCCTTTGGCCAGAGAAACACCTGCCCTGTGGAAACCGCCGTCTTTGAGCTCAGCGAAACGCTGAGAAGATAGACAAAAGGCAGCACGCACAGCAGGGTTACCAGTAGCAGAAATACAATATTGACCGGCTGGAAGATTCTCTCTCCCAGACTTCTTCTCATTTTCATTGTCACGCCGCCTTTCTAGAAAATCCGGTAATCGGTGAACTTGTATGCAATCCAGTTGGAGACGGCCACCAGGGTTACCGATATAACGGATTTGAACAATCCCATCGCCGTCGCGATACCGTATTGCTGGTTGTATATCCCGATCCGGTAAACCAGGGTATCCAGCACGTCGGTCGTCTCGTAGGTGAGAGGGTTGTAGAGCATCAGAATCTGGTCAAAGCCCGCGTTTAAAAGGTTGCCCAAACTCAGCACGGTGAGCAGGAATATCATGGGCGCCATGGCGGGAATGGTGATATGGATCGCCTGCTTCAGCCTTCCCGCCCCGTCGATGGAGGCGGCCTCGTACAGGCTGGGATCGATATTGGTGATCGCCGCCAGGAACACAATCATGTTGTAGCCCATTGATTTCCACACGTCGGTCCAGATGATGATATGCCGCGCATACTTGTTGCTGCCCAGAAAGGAAACGGCATCCTGTCCGAAAAAGCCAAGAATCTGATTGACGATGCCGTCCAATGAAAATATCTCTAATATTATACCACCTAAGATAGCCCAGGACAAGAAATAGGGCAGAAAAATACTGGTCTGCACCGTCTTCACATACCGCTTGGAGCGCACCTCATTGATAAGAAGGGCGAGCAGCAAGGGTACCGCCAAAAACAGAACCGCTTTCGCCGCGGCGATGTACAGGGTGTTGAAAAAAGCCGTGCCGAAATCCGGCATATGGAACAGGTACCTGAAATTGTCCAGCCCCACAAAGCGGGAACCGAAAAATCCCTTGAACGGATTGTATTCCTGGAAAGCCATGATAAGTCCGCACATGGGACCGTAGGCAAAAATAAGGCAGATGATCACGCCGGGCAGAAGCATCAGATGATAGATTGTGTTGTCCTTTTTGATTTGAAAGCGTTTCAAAGTGATTCGACTCCTTATTGTTTATACCATTCGTTGACTTCCTCTGTGATCTTGTCTCCCCCAAGATTTTTCCAGGTTTCCACGTACTTGTCAAACTCATCGACGGATTTTTCTCCGGCAATGATTTTGATGAAGGTTTCCTCCGTCAGCTTCTCCAGCGTCGCGCCGTTGTCAATCATGGTGCGGGTGGAAGCGCCGGTGAATTCATTGTATACCACCTTGGAATCGCTCACCGCTTTCATCGCCGTGGCCCAGCCGCCCTGTTTGTCCACGCGGGCGAAGAGTCCGCCGAACATCTTCTTGCTGTCCCAGGCCATATTTCCCTTTTTGTAAGCCTCGTAATCCGCCATCCGTTCCAGCTTTTCCTGTTCCTGCCCGCTTGTGACAGGCGTTCCGTTTTCATAAGCCTCGTTTACATTTTTATAAGTCGTGTCAATCTCATAGGGATCCAGATAGATCATGGGGCACCAGCTCCAAACATGACCGTTCTCAGCGGTCAGCACATCCTTGTAAGTCGTCTCCGACTGAATGAACATATTCATCCCTTTTAAGAGCACTTCCGGATTCTTGAAGTTTTTATTCACTACGTAATAGCTGAGCACCTGCTGACGGTCCAGCGTGATGGTCGGCTGACCGCCCTCCTGAAGCGGGGGAATCTCCACGCAGACCCATTTCGCCTTTTCGTTGGCGGTGATGGATTCCGGAACCGGAAATTCCGCAAACCACCATTCGGACAGAATCAGACCGATTTTACCGCTGATAATGTCCTCGCTGACCTGATCCTCGTTTTTGGTGAACAGCTCCCGATCGAACAGGCCTTCCTGATACATGCGCGAAAGCTCGGTAAGCGCCTTCTTTGTCTCGGGCTGGATATTGCCGGAAACCAGCTTGCCGGTTCCGTCGTCGATCCATTTGTCCACAAAGGATCCGTAGGGCATAAACATGGGTTTGATGCCGAAGCCCCATGGCGACAGGCTTTTTGCCGAAGCGCCGAAGCCGTATGTATCTTTCTTGCCGTTTCCGTCGGGATCGTTCTGTGCAAACTGTTTTGCGATGTTTTCCACGTCCGCCCAGGTTTTCGGCATTTCCAGATTCAGCTTATCCATCCAGTCCTTCCGCAGCCACAAAAGCGGAGCCGCGCCGCGGACATCGGAATAGCGCGGGATTGCCAGCAGCTTTCCATCCTGGGTGACACTTTCCAGCACCGCCGGATCCCGTTCAATCATCTCTTTGAGCTGGGGGCTGGCATACTTGTATGCCTCCGTCAAATCCGCCAGCATATCGTTTTCTTTCAGATACTCGAAGTTTTTCTGATCCAATGCCATGATGTCCGGCAGGGAGTTGGAGGCGATCGCCGTGGAAAACTTCTGCTCAAACTGGGATTCCGGCACGGTCCACAGATAGTTTATCTCAATGTTCAGCTCATCCTTCAGAAGCCGGTTAAACGCCTGGTTTTCCGGTGTGGTGCTCTTGGGCACGTTCTTGTCCGTTGGATCGCCGTATCCAAGCACGCAGTTGACCGTCACCGGCGTTTCATATTTCCCCATCGGATCATAATTTTTGTTTGCAACACCGGTATTTTCACCGGTATCCCCGCCGCAGGACGCGAGCATTCCGCAGCACAGCGCTGCCGCCAGCGCCGTTGATAAGATTCGTTTCATTCCTTTCACGCTCCTTTTTTTATTGTACTGTAATGTCCGCATTACAGCTGTTCACAATTCTGGGATCCGCGGGATCCCGCAGATATCTGCCGTTTATGCAGATGTTCTCAAAATGAACCCCGTCCACCATCTTTTCTTGCTGTCCGTAAACGGCGATCCGCTCGTCCCCGCTGTCCAGAACATCAATATTCCGGAAGGTGACGTTCCGCACCCGTCCACTGTCCAGCCAGACGACGCTGACCTTGATTGGCTCCTTGCCGGCAGCCGCCTTCTCGATGGTGATATCCTCAAACAGGAAGTTTTCCGCCGTGCCGCCGTATGCGTTCCAGACGCCGATGACTCCTCCGGCGTCGTGATCCCACAAAGGAAAGGTGGAGTGCGTCACCGTGCAGCTGCGGAACACGATATTTTTTGTCTCCGCGGCGATCTCACAGACCGCGCCGAAGGAGGTGGAAACGTCGTTCCAGGCTACGCAGTTCTCAAACACCACATTGGACACCGGTTTGAACGCCTTGACCAGAAACGAGTCGTCCGCGTTGTGGGCGAAGCTGTTCCGAACCAGCACGTCGTGGGAATCGCAGACGTCGATGCCGTCGTTGTTGGCGAAATGTCCCAGCACCTTGACGTTGTCGATGAGCACCTGCGAGGCCTCCTCGGTGTGAATAGACCAGGAGGTTCCCTCCCGGAAAACAATTCCCTCCACGGTGACATCGGTGCTGCGCATAATCCCCAGCAGGCGGTGGCGCTGGCAGGCCTCCAGTGTTTTTCTGCCGCACAGCACCCCCCGCCCCGCAATCCGGACATTTTTAACCCCCTCCGCCATGAGGGTAAAATCCGTCCACCACATTTCAATGGCGTTGACCAGACCAAAGGGCTTCCGCTTTTCCGGCGGCTGCGGCTTGGCGTATACGAACGCGCCTCCCTCCAGATACACAATGTCGTTGTCCTTCAGGCGAATAGGGTCGATCCGATGGGTTCCCGCCTCAAAATAGTGCACATTCGGTGCTGTTTTGTCGGGGATATCCGTTTCCATCGGATTGGCGAAGATATGTAACGGCTCCTGTTCCCCAAAGGGTTCCACCGAAAAGTTGGCATTCTGCGTGATTTTCAGACGAATGACCGTGCCGTCGGTTTCGGGGTGAATGCCAAGGCTCAGGGGCCTGACCATCACTTTGTGGGTGGGCAGGCGTTTTAAACGGATTTCAATCTCCGCTTCCCCCTCAAAATCAAAGGCTGTAAAGGAAACCGGAGAAACCGGTCTGCCCTGAATCCTTTCGCTTGCCTGCTTCGGATCAAAGCGAAAACTGGTGTAAACGCCTGTTTCAAGTCCGTTGACCCGCACGGTGTACATCTGCGATTTCGGTTCCTCCGGTGCAATGGGATAAATTTTCAATTGATTCATTTGTTTTTCCTCCTTCCGTTGATTGATTTTCTCAAGCATCACAAAACCGAAAAAAAGATTCACAATCATTTTTGGCTGTGTGATTTGTGAAAATCTTTCAGGCTCGGCTTGTGTTTTTATTATAAAGGAAACTTCATTCGGAGGATATAAACGATTCCATAAATCAACATACAATTTCATACTTCCCGTTCCCCTGAAAACACCTGTATCCCCTGCTGCGGGCTCTTTTGACGGAGAAATATACTTTTGCATACTTTGCCCGATTCTATGGAGCAGTCTATTTACGGGACGGCTCCCTTTTTGATAAAATTTTAAACAAAGAAAGGAGTCAAATCAATGGAAAAATGTTACATTTCTAAAATGAGAATAACAGGTTCCTTATTAAAAGAGGAAAGCCCTTATCCTTTTATGGCAGTCCCCTATGAGAGCCGTGTTCACGCGGAGGCGGAGGATGCGGTAAAAAAGGAGCTTCGTCTCAACTACGGGCTAATCACAAGCACCCTGCCCTATACCCTGCAGGATGAGTACGATCGCGAAACGGTTCCCTTAACCCTGCGGACCCCCGTGCTGGAGAACGAAAATCTGAAAGCGGTCTTCCTTCCGGATTACGGCGCAAGGCTCTGGTCGCTGTATTCCAAGAAAGACGGCAGGGATCTTTTGCACTGCAACCGAGTGTTCCTCCCTTCCAACCTGGCGGTGCGCAACGCATGGTTCGCCGGCGGCGTGGAGTGGAACATGGGATTCCGCGGTCATTCTCCCTTTACCTATGATAAGGTGTTCTGTGAGATCTGCCATGACAGCGGGATGAACGTTCCGGTTCTCAAGTTTTATGAATGGGAGCGCAAACGGAAAACAAAGTTTGAACTGTACGCCTATCTGCCGCCTCAGGGGGAGGACTTGGTCATCAAAGTCAAGCTAAGCAACTATGCGGGGCAGGAGGTGCCCATGTACTGGTGGTCCAACATTGCCGTTCCCGAAACGGTGGACACCCGGGTTATCGTGCCCAGCACCTGCGCCTATACCAACGATTACAGCGGCTGTGTCCACAAAGTACCCGTCCCGTACTATGACCGGAAGGATCTTACATACACCACCGGAGAGCTGAATTCCAGAGACTACTTCTTCCGCATTCCGCCGGAGGAACCCAAATTTATCGCCACGGCGGACAAATACGGAAAAGGGCTTCTGCAGCAGTCCACCAAGCGGCTGATGTCGCGCAAACTGTTTCTCTGGGGCATGCGGCGCTGTTACCGCAACTGGCAGAACCTGCTCTCGGAAATCTGCGATCCTTATATTGAAATACAGGCAGGGCTTGCCCAGACGCAGATGGAGTGCATTCCCATGCCAAAGGACGCGGTGTGGGAGTGGACGGAAGCCTATGGCCCCTTCCGCGGCGACCCGCACCGGCTGCACAGCCAGAACTGGGAGGAAGCCGTCGCCTGTGCGAAGGAACAGCTTGGGAATGTGATAGAGAGAGAGGAACCGCGTGTTTTACAGCTCACAGACAGCGAAACCGTTCTTCCGGCTTCCGGCTGGGGCGCGCTGGAAAACGAGCTTCGGAAGAGGAATGGTTTATCGGTAATTCCGGATTTCCCGCCCAGCTCCATCGGCCAGAAGGAACAAATCTGGCTGGATTTGCTGGAAGGAAGCTTTCCCTGTCCGAAGGATTACCGGGAAGCGCCGGTCTCCTTCACCGAGGAGGAGGAGCTTTTAAACCGGCTCACCGAGCAAAAAGAAAACTGGTATGCTCAGTATCTGCTGGGCGCGGGAAGATGGGCGCAGGGCCAAAAGAAGGATGCGGAGGAATGTTTCACCCGTTCCGCCGCCCTGTATGAGAATCCGCTGAACCTGTACGGACTTTCCTTCTGCAAAGCAGAGCGAAAGGATCCGGCGGCGGTATCCCTTATCGTCAAGGCGCTGGACATGGCGAAAAACGATTATCACCTCTTAAGGGAAGCCTTCCAAATGCTCATTGATTTCGGCGAATACCGGCTTCTGATTCAAAAATATGAGGAACTGCCGGAAGAGCGGAAAGCAGCCGGCAGAATGAAGCTGTTCCTGCTGTATGCTTACATCAAGCTGGAGCGGATTGAGGACTGCGACCGGCTTCTTAGGCAGCCCTTTGTGATTGACGATCTGCGGGAGGGGGAAAACGTGTTTGTCCCCCTATGGTTCGAATACTGCAAATTGAAAGGCGAGGAGCTTGAGGTTCCCGCCTGGCTGGATTATTTATACCGGCAGAAAAAGGAGGACTGACATGATACAGGCAAAAATTTTTCCGGCGGAGGAGTGGCTCTATCCCGACAGCGCCGGCGGCAGGGAGTCTGTCGATCTCTGCTGCCCTTCCAACTCCTTTGCCTGCTGGCAGATGATGCTGCGCGCTGAGGGAACGGTGCGGATATCCGTCTCTGGCCTGGAGGGACTGCAGGTGTTCCGGCTTCTTCCGGTCACCGTCAACTTAAACTCGTCTTTCATCGAGGAGCTGGACACCGAGCACACCTCCCTTGCGGATTTGCCGCAGTACTATACAAAAAAAGCGCCCTTTGAAGTGTATGACGCCATGCTTCCGCTGGAGGACATGTCCGTCCTGGCGGACGGAGACACTGCCCTTTATTTCAAATGGCCCAGCGGGCAGCAGGCGGGGGATTTCCGCGGTGAAATCCGTCTTAAGACAGACCGCGAGACCTGCCTTGTCCCCTGTCACGTCAAGGTGTTCTCCGCCTCGGTTCCGGAAAAGGGACGGTTCAACATGATAAACTGGATTGAGATGAATCCGAACAAATACGGCTGCACCGCCTTTTCCCAGAAATACTGGGAAAAGCTCACCGAGATATTGAAGCTGGCCAGGATGGGAAGGCAGAATTTCTGCAATGTGTCAGCGGCCTATTTCCAGTGCAGTTATGACGGAAGCTATCACTTTGATTTCACCCGGGTGGAGAAGTTTCTTTCCATCTGTTTTTTCCTGGGCTTTGAAAAAATTGAGGGGCCTTCCCTCAAACAAATTTACGAGAATCTGGTGATGCCGGTGGAAAAGGCGGCGTTCGGCGCGCCGGAATGTCTCCCGCCTCTTAGGCAGTTTCTCACCCAGTGGTATGCTTTTCTGAAGAAAAACCATTATGAGACCATCACCTTTCAGCACATCTACGATGAGCCGCGGGAGAAGAACGTGGCCTTTTACCGGGAGCTGGGCGGGCTGGTGCATCAATATATGCCGGGGATTCCAACGATGGACGCGGTGCTTTCCCTTCATACGGAAGAGGCGGCGGATATTCTGATCCCTACCACCCGCTTTTATCAGCTAAACAGAGAAGTGTTTGAGCAATACCGAAAAAATGGGAAAACGCTGTGGCTCTATACCTGCTGCTGGCCTTCCGCCCCCTATTTAAACCGCTTTTTGGATATGCCTCTGCTGGATGTGAGGCTGATTCACTGGCTGAATTTTCTGCTGGACTGCGACGGTTACCTGCACTGGGGCTTTTGTTTCAATCCCGACGCACAGGATCCGTGGAAGGAGCCGTCCATCCCCTTCAAAATATTTGACGACAGCTTGGAACAGTTTCTGCCCCCGGGAGACACTCACATTATTTATCCTTATCAGGGAAAGCCGCTTGGAAGCGTCCGGCTGGAAATGCAGCGCGCGGGGGTTGAGGATTTTGAACTGCTCAGCCAAATATCCGACCGGGAAAAAGCCCTTCAAATCGTCCGAAAATGTATCAGCGAGGACTTCACAGGGAACCGGCAAGCCTTCCGGGAGGCGTATCTGGAGCTGTTATGTACGCCCTGATCCTGCTTCCTATTCTGGCGACCGTGGCGGACGGCTGTGTCTCCAAGACGTTCACCCAAGCGCCGCACACAGAGAAAGCCATTCTTTTTTTCTGCGCCGGAAAGCCTTTTTTCGGCGCCCTCCTTTTCTTGATCCTTCCGCTGTTTTCCGGCGTTCCCGGACAATTTCCTCTCCGCGCGCTGGCCGCCGGAACTGCGGGAGGCATTGTCATCAGCCTCACCACCTATTTTGTGATAAAGGCGATGAACCAAGGCCCCATGTCCCTGACCGTGCTGTTCCTGTCCTCCGGCTTTCTCGTTCCATGCCTGGCGGGACCGCTGCTGCTGGGGGAAAAGGCTACTCTGTTCTCCGCTCTCGGCGTCGCGGCGCAGCTTGCGGGTCTTGTGCTGATATCCAATGTAGATCTGAATTTCAATGTAAAAAATAAGAGAACATATCTGTTCTATCTCATCCTGTGCCTGGCCGGGAACGGAACCTTTATGCTGTTTCAGAAAATTCCCTCGGTATTTTTCCCGGAGGCGGGACTGACGCAGTATACTGCAGTTATGCTGGGGACAGCCTGCCTTTTCTCCCTGTTTCTTGCGCTCTTTCCAAAGGGAAGGATGGAAAAAGGAGAAATGCGGGCGGCGGCGAAAACTTCCTTTCTGTCAGGCATATGCCTGGCGGTTGTCACCATCAGCAACCTGTTTCTGGGAAGATTCCTCACCGCAGGCATGAGTTTCACGGTTCAAAGCGCGGGGATTCTTATTCTGAATCTTTTGACAGGAATGATGATCTACCAAGATCGTCTGACGATAAAAAAAGGGGTCGGAGCGCTTCTCTCCCTTTCCTCGATCCTCCTGCTCTCCATTCAATAAGCATTAGGGAGTCAACCGGCAGCGCCCGGCGGAAATATGGAAAACACGGTCTTTCCATAGCTCCGCCGGGCGCTGTTTTTTCATGTTTTTCTTATCCGGATATTGATTTTTCCAGATATTTATATTAATATGAATCTATCAAACAGAAACGCCGCTTCATACGGCGTTTTTCAAGACTTGGAAAGGCGGTGGCTCAATTGGATACCGTAGGAATTGTCGCGGAATACAACCCGTTTCACAACGGGCATCTCTATCACCTGAAGCAGGCAAAGAAAAGGACGGGATGCGGGTACAGCGTCGCCGTGATGAGCGGAAATTTTGTCCAGCGGGGCGAACCCGCCCTGTTCGACAAATTTACCCGTGCCGAACTGGCGGTAAAATGCGGGGTGGATCTGGTTTTGGAGATTCCGCCTGCCAACGCGGTTGCCTCGGCGGAATATTTTGCCCGGGGCTCCGTCTCCATTCTGGAAGCAACAGGAATCGTTGACGCACTCTGCTTTGGAAGTGAAAGCGGAGATCTCCGGGAGCTGAAGCAAACCGCAAGGCTTCTTCTCTCCTCGGAAATACAGGAGAAGATCCATCATGAAATGAAAGGCGGTATTCCCGTTTACCAGGCAATGCAGAAAGCGCTGCCCTGCTATCCCTCCTCGCCCAACGACATCCTGGGAATTGAATACTTAAAGGTGCTGGAAAGCCGGAAAAGCCGTATCAAGCCCTATGCCATACAGCGCATCGGGACAGGTTACCACGACCGGGAAGCCAGCGGAACCATCGCCTCCGCCACCGCAGTTCGGGAACGTTTCGCAAAGGGCGAAGAGATCGGAAGCCTTCTCCCCTATGACCGTCTTCCCTTCTCCGCGGCTGTGGAAAAGGAATTGGAGCCTGCCCTGCTGTATGCCCTGCGGATCAAAACGCCGGAACAGCTGAAACGATACGCCGACGTGAGCGAGGGGCTGGAAAACCGAATTTATGAAGCCTGCCGGAAATATGACCGCATCGAGGATATCATTCTCGCCGTGAAGTCCAAGCGGTATTCCTACACCCGTATCCGGCGGGTTCTTTACAATATCTTTCTGGACATCCCCCGTGAAACGCGGGAGAAGAAGCCGGAATTTATCCGTGTGCTCGCCTTCAGCCGGAAGGGGCAAATACTTTTGAACCGGATGAAGGAGACCGCAAATCTTCCGGTTATCAACGGTTATGCCAAAAAGGATTTTTACCAGTATGAGACGGCACGGCTGGACAAAAAAGAAAACGACCTGTATGCACTGGCCCTGCCTGGAAAGAAAATTTTTGAGGGAGGGCTCAGGGCGGTTATGGTGCCCTGAGAATAAAAAAGTTTTTCCTTCCGAAAAACACAGACGCGCTTCGCACGCTGTTTTTTGAAACATGCAATTGCCCACGATTCCGCGCAATTTCCTATGTTATAAAAAATGAAATATAAGGTCATTTTTCTGCTCTTGCTTTTTCTGGTTCTGACGCCCGCTTGGCAAAGCGAAAAGACGGATGACGAAAGCAACCATAAACAATGTGACAACGACCTACACCTATGACGCCAACGGCCTGCGCCAGAGCAAAACCACCAACGGCGTGACCACCAGCCATATCTATGACGGGCAGAATATTGTCATGGACGACAAGGCCGGGGAAAAGCAGGTGTTTGTCAGAGGCCTCTCCCCTATCTCCCGAACAGTAAACGGAGGAAGCAAGGAGTATTATACCTTCAATACCCACGGAGATACAACAGCCTTGGTCAACGCAAGCGGAACCATATTAAAAGATTATACCTATGATGCGTTCGGGAACCAGAAGCAGGAACAGTCAGAAGACACCAACCCATTCCGTTACTGTGGAGAATATTTCGACAATGAAACCGGATTTATCTACCTCAGGGCAAGGTATTATGATCCGAGCATGGGACGATTTATTACGGAGGATCCAGCAAAAGACGGTGTGAATTGGTTTGTGTATTGTGGGAATAATCCGGTGAACTTGTGGGATCCGACTGGAACAATACGCGAAGGACAGTGGATTGATGGTCAATGGATTGAAAATCCAGATGCTTGGGAATTTGGAGAGCATTCTGATACTTATAAAATTCTTAAAGATTTGGGTGAACGATGGACTTATGTTAGAAATTCTGGTGGAGATCCTTCTGCATATGCTTATGAAGCAAATAGAGTAAGAAGATTGGCTAGAGAAGGAACACCTGTTCAATATGCACAGGACAAAATTATGAATGAACTTCATTCTGGAGTTAAATGGGCAAAATCAATGTTTAATGAATATATGGATGCAAATGATAGATACCTAATCTTAACAAAAAGATTCTATACTCCCAGTGAAAGCAATGCAGGTGGAACTGATGGTTGGAATTATAAATGGAAAAGTGAATGGAGAGTACCATATGCAAAGTATAACTGGAATGAAGATGGTACTGACTCAGATATGAATGCTTATACTTCAGGGGGGTGGTTTGGAGAAGGAAGCTACCCTAAAAATTGGATGCCATGGATGTATTTTGATGGAATGTTCTTGTCAGGAGCAGATATGGGAAATTTAGCATTAGGTTATATTATGAAAAGTATGGGATATGAACCATCTGAATATCATCCATGGAATGATAAAAAAGGCGATAGAGATTGGAATTTAATTGAATATGGTGCTGCAATGGCAAGTCAAGGGAGATAGACATGAAAAATAATATAATCAAACTATTTGTGATAATTTTAATCATTACAACAGTTAGCTGTTGTTCGCCTATGATATCGGACAAAAATCTATTAGAACAAGGCAATTCAAATGGAAATATTAAACAGATGGGGTATGTGGTTGAAAGAGAGGGATGGTTTTATTATTGTGATCCAACTGGAAATGGTGAATATAAGTTAAAAGATTGCTTGTTCAAGAAAAGAACTGATGGAAGTAACGTTCAAAATTTGAGTAAAAATATAGCTTATCAAATTAATGTGGTCGGGAACTTTATATATTATATAAGTGGTGATCCGGGGCCTATATATAAAGTTAATAAGAATGGGGGAACAACTAAAAAACTTGAGGATAAACGTGCAAGTAATCTTATCGTTTTAGGAAATGAGATTTTTTACATAAGTGAAGGCTCATTGTATAAAATGGATGTTAACGGTCGAAATAAAAAGAAATTAAAGGATAATGTATTAGAATTTAGTATATGTGATAAGTTTATTTATTTTACTAGTTATAGTGAGCAATCTTTATATAAATTTAATTTAGAAGGAGAAAATATTCAAAAGTTAAGTAATGATTATGCAAAAGATATTAATGTTGCAGATGGATGGATCTATTATTGGGAATTTAATAATTCTAAAATTTATAAGCTGAAAGAGGATGGTACCGAAAAAATAATTTTAAGCGATGATATATGTAGAAACTTAAATTTACATCAAGGTGTTTTATATTATCGTAATCAAGAAACAAATTCATCAATATATAAAATAAATATAGATGGAACAGGACGGACTAAAATTATTGATGGAAATATAGTTAACATCAATATTATAAACGATTTTATTGTATTCTATAAAATTACAGAAGGGAAAGGATATTATCGGATTAATACTAACGGCAAGAATCTGGAGTTGTGGCCATAGAATATAGTTGACAACACCTCGGATATGTTAAACTGGATCAGGGTACGAAAATAATGTCACCTGTCGTCAGACATCAAATTCGTCTCCTGTCTTTTCCTCTGTATTTACCTATACGTGAAAAACTGATAACCAATACAGCTAACAATCACATCTCATTTATCAAAAACTTGTAAAAAATGGGACTAGAGTAATTTCTAGTCCCCATTTTTTCTCTTATCAGCCTTCATCATTCTTTGAGCTCTGTTTTATTACCTGATTCACATAAACGCTTCCACCCGCTAACAAAATTCCTTGAGTGATTCCTGTAAATATCATAATAGCTACATCTTTATATGTATTTACATCAACCGTTGCAATTAAATAAATGACGGATAAAAGTATCCCGAATGCACCGAGAAGTAACGGAATAAAGTTATCGGAAATACTAGACTTTTTAATTGCCATTCCAATAAAATAGAGAACAGGAATCAGAACAAGAAGCTCCGGTTTTAAGTATTGCTGAATTAATTCATACATAATCGTTTCCTCCGTTTATTAATATTTTAATGATTACTATCAATGCCACATTCCGACATTGTTGATTCTTCTATTACCATCCGTTGTTTCAATAATCTCACCATTGCTGAGAACAAAACTTCCTCCACCATCTAATTTCACAACATCGGTGAGCCCAAGTGAAACCATCAGCCAATGCATTTCTTCATAGGCACATTTTTTTGCTACAAGGTAAATATCATTCCCCGAAATACCTAAAAAGTTGTGCCAAGTATTATATAACTCAGATCCGTCATATCCTTCGGATTTTATTTCGTCCATTGACACCTGCTTTCGATTTCTAGTAATCGGAATGCCGGAAATAGCAGTCTTAATGTTCTTATTCTCTAAATTAGCCATTTTAGATATACCAAAAGTTCCATCATTCTTCACATACAAGGTAGTCAATTCTTTTCCGGCCACGTTAATCCAACTGGGATTGTCCTTGGATTGTGCATAGATGATTCCACTGTCAACCAAGTTCCCCACAGGAATTGTACCTTTATCCGTCCATGCAAAGAATCCGGCGTTAAAATAATTGTCTACATCCACATTATTCTTTGGACAGTCGCATTGACAAAACCCCAAATTAGGAGGATAAATTTCCTGCTTGTAGGTATCTGTAATTTTATAAATGGTTCTTGGTTTACTCACAGTTACATTCTCCTTTTTGTGTCCAACGTGTTCAAACAGTCCGTCTGCAATTGCCTGTGCAAAATCCTGTTGCTTGTTTAATAGCAATTCTTCCTCTGATGGATTGCTAATGAATGCAGTTTCAACAAGGATAGCAGGGCAGTAGGTTTCACGAAGTACCTGCAAATTGCCTGTTTTTACGTCTCTGTCGGATGTCCCCATTCTTGTTATAATTTTTTCTTGAACTTTCTTTGCCAGTTTTTCTGCGTTTCCTCCAAATGCGCATACATATGTCTCTGAACCTTCTGCTTCTTCCGATTCGGAAGCATTACAATGAATTGATATAAAATATTCTGCACCAAAAGCATTCGATATTTTTGCTCTTTGTGCCAAACTGGAATGTAAGCTTGTCCCCAGACAATCGCTTTGTTTCTCCCTTGTCATTTTTACTTCAAAACCGTTGGCGGTCAAAATATCCCGGAGGACGGAGGCAATCCCGTATGTAATGTCCTGCTCCCGTGATTTTCTACCGTTTGCCCCGGTATCGTGGCCGCGATCATTGTGTCCCGCGTCTATACAGATTTTCATGATTCCGCTCCCCCTTTCTTTAATATTTGATGCATGCAAGCATGGCCACGTTTCGCGGTCTGACACGGATAGAACTGCTGGAACCTGCGGAACTGCTTGTACCCGATATTTTGGAAGAGGAAGCGTTATCTGCATTTTCTTCGCCGTCCGTTCCATACCAAGTGGCATTGAATGAGCCTAAATACAACTGTGTTCCTTCCTGGCTGTTTCCGAATACCCTGCCCGAGTCTATTCCTCTTCCATCGTCATAGCCGCGGAGAAACTCTGCCCGCAAATCCGGCAGTTGGAACGTGGTGCTTCCGTCGCCGGCACCGTAAGTCGTCCCGATAACTGCGAACAAAGCGCTGTATGCCGTTCTGCTGACAGCGCTTCCGTCGCATTTCAGATAACCGGCCGGAGGCGTGGCCGCCGCATAATAGATAACGGTGCCTGCCGGCACGCCTGTGTTTGCGTGAAGTTCATTGATTGCGGCTACCACCGACGTTTTCACCGTTGTCAAAAGACCGGAGAGCGCCCCCACATCGGTCAGGCTCCCGTCCGCTTCCACAATCCGCTTGTCATATACCTGCATGGTTTTCGCCGTGTTGTTCGTACCTGTCCCAAGTTGGATAGCGTCGATCGGTGTTCCATCATTTATGGTCACACAATTTGCTCCATTTCCACATGCAACGCCATCACTCGTTGAAGCGCCTGCACCTACTGCACAGCCGGCGTTCGCCATTGAAAATTCGCCAATCGCTCCACCAGATGTGGTTGTTGCATTATCGCCCATTGCTCCTCCGCTTGTTGATACAGCGCCATACCCTACTGAACCTCCATACTCTGAATTTGCATTTTTTCCAATAGCTCCGCCTCTATTTGTATGTGCGCTATCACCGACCGCGCCGCCTTCTGTGGCAGAAGCTTGATTTCCTATTGCACCACCATATCCTGCACTAGCGCTTGATCCGCCTTCAAAACCACCATCTGCTGTACAAACATAAGCTTTTTCATTCAAAGCTGCTTGTGTCTGTGTGCTTATCGGCTTGTTTAAATCGCTTGTATTGTCCACGTTTCCAAGCCCAACCTTTGATTTTGCAATGGTACCGTTTTTATATGCGGTCACCGCGTTGTCCAAATCCTGCCCGCTGTTTTGCATAATATAATTTGCCATGTTAAACCTCCTTAAAATTGAATCACTGTTTTCCCATCGTTTGTCACAACCTTTTCCCCGTCGGAAGTGAGCAGATAATCTGCGGATAACTCGCTGCTGTTTTCCGTGAGGGAGGGATAAAGAACCCGCATTCCGCCCGTCTGTTTATCGGCGGAAAGGCAGGTGTAATATTGTGCTGTTTTGAGTTTCAAAAGCTCCTGCGCCCAAGTTTCGGCAGAGTAATCCGTCTCAACCGGAGTGTTTAAGACATACTGTACAGTAACCGGAGTTCCCAGAGTCTTTTGACTGCTGCAATAATTACGCATTGCGTCCCCCGCCTCGGTTGTGGTAGGGGTGCTTGTAAAACCAAGTGCCGACCAAGGAACACGTATATATGATTTATAGTTATAACTTTCTCCTAAAATAGTTAAATCGAATCCATGAGATGTAAATCCCGTTGTACCATATTTACATGTGTCATAATTATCATTAAACTTTATAAAGTACCAACAATATTGCTGTGTTTCCGAACCCACCGTATTAAGCACACAACGGTTTAAATTGGCGTCAAGCTCAAATTGTCTTATATGCTGATATTTTTTAACCGCGTTCCCATCGCAAATCAGATAATCCTTGTCATCCGATATAGATCCCAGGCTGAGCGGTATCTCCGCGCTGGTGCAGCGGTATTTGTCGACAAACGGTATCGTGTCACCTTCCACAAACATGGATTTTGTGATGTTGGTAATCCTCTGTCCGTTTCCGCCGGTTCCGTACAGCACAAAGGTATTCTCTGTAAAATCCCAATCGACCGGGATTTGTTTTGCTGTGCCTATGCTAAATCTTACCCACTTTGTTTGGCTGCTGTTGTATAAAAGCAGATTCCCGATGTTGTCATTCTCCGTCCCGCTTACAACTTCATAATCACAGCGCCATGTGTAGGTTTTGCCAGCCTTTAGGCATGTCATATCGACATATTCTGTCACATTATTCGCATACTGGTTAAGCGTGATATTCCCGCCGGAAAACAGATTTTTCCCCCTGCTCGTCACTGTCACATTCGATAAGTCATAGAATTTCTGCGGATAATCTGACGATGGTGTGATTGATTCCGGCGGTGTGGGGTTAAAAGGCTCATAGCTTCCACTGTAAGAGCTTCCTAATTCTCCTGTAAACTGTGTTACTGTTTTCCCCACTAAACTAGAGTTCGTGTATAATCTAACGGTGTCTGCTCCTAGTAAATCCTCTGTGATGGTGATTGCTCTGTTTGGAGATTTATTATAGACCTGTACCCCGTCTTTTAAGATGATAAATGCAGAGTTATTACTGTTGATTGCAGTTCCGTCGTCGCAAACACCTCCTCCAAAGTAATAGGTTTCCCCAAGCACAAAAGGGGGTGCTGGCCAGTCCTTTGTAGTTGACCCAGTGCCATTTGTCGTGTACGGTTCAAAAGGTATTAACTGCTTTCCGTAAGCCGTCCACGGCAATACAGGCAATGTGCTTGACTCGACTTTTGTAAAGGTTAAGACGGTTTTTAAAGGGGTTGTCCGCGGAAGGATAGCTATAGGATCGTTTTCATTCAGCCATCTTAAACATGACTGCCTGCATATCTCTCTATCGCTAAAGTCTGTGATATCCAGATGTTCTTTCAAAATGTCAAAAAATAAAACTTGTGGTGTGTCCGTTCCTAAATATAGCCGAATGTTATCTCGGTTATAATAGGAATAAGAGACAAACTTAAAATGGCTACACTCCAACTGATTTGCTTTAATTTTCGCTTTGTCGATGTCGGCTCTTTGTGCAAAATGGAGCGCATCGTCCGTCAGAACACTAAAGCTTGCTGTAGAATTATCCTTTAAGTGATGTTCTTGCGTGTTTTGCTCCAAATATCCTGTTCCGCTCACGCTGTCAAATCGGATAAAATCCCGGTATGTATCATCCAATCCCCGCAAATCCTCTGTCAATGTCACCTCATAAATCCCGTTTTCCGTGGGTATCTGATAGCTTCCAGCGGAGATGTGGGAGGTTAATTCAGAGGGATAAGCAGGAGAAGGTTTGCTGTATTCATACTCCTGATACGTTTTTGATGTGTCGCCTTCCACAATCATCAGATTGCTTATTGTTAATGTTTGACTCAGACAAAACGGATAGATATAAAATTTATAATCCCCTTCCTCCGGTACTGTTATAACCCCGTTACAATTTCCCCAAATCGGTTCTGATATGCCGGAAAAACCAACACTATCAAGCGTTCCGCTCTCAAGATTTCCGCTTACATAATAAGAGCCTGCTTTTAAATGGATCGCTTTCTGATTTTCAAGAAACGAGTTGTAGTTGTCGTTGTCAGCAAAATCAAATGATACGCTCCCTTTTCCGGTCACTATATTGGTGATTCCTTTTTCATCGTCACTGCCTGCCGGAAGCCATTCTGCTTCACAGTCTAAGAGATTGTATCCTGTTTCCTGTATTTGTGTTGTCACCCCCTCCGCCTGATTCCATTTTGCCTTCTGCCCGCTTTTTCCGAACACCTTCAGCGTCTCATAAGGTGCGTTGACGGTATTCTCCAAAACCAATCCGCTTCTCTCGTCCGGTGTAATCGTTCTGAAATCGAGGTAGGAAACCACTCCGTCTCTTTCTGTCCAGGCTTTGCCTGCCGCCGGATCGGCGTTCAGGCTTCCCTCCGTCAAGTCGGAGGGAAGAAAAAGAAGCCAATCCGTGCCGTCCAGAGATACCTGGTATTTGCCGGCGGCAACAGGAGGGAGACAGGTATAGCTTCCATCCGCTGCGGAAAACAGCAAATCCGGATAAAGCCCGGGTGATTGCGCGGCGGCCGTTGTGTATAAAACGCGGTTCTGTTCTGTAAACATCCTCTTCCCTCCTAGGCTTTGCCGTAGGGCATGCAATTCCAAACCATCTTGTCAGCAAATTTCTTTGCGGTGTAGACCATGGCCTGGTTTCCCACCGGCTCCAGCAGACCGAAGGCCGCGCTCCGCTCCTCCTCCGGAATCTGCAGAAGCCCGCCGCCGCTGACATAGATGGAAAGCTCCGCCCCGTTGGGCATATTGGTTATGTTGATCGGTTTATCCGAACCGATAGCGACCATAGCGTTTTCATTCTGTGAGAAATCGTACGCGATTACCTCCGCCGTGCCGTCCAGTACCAGCGGGGCAATATAGCGTCCGGAAAGATCCCGGTAAGAACCGGAATAGGCAACCTCCGCCAAATCCAGAATACTGGAAAGCGTCTGTTTGTCAAAGACCGAATAGGGAATTTTCCCGATCAACAGCCACTCGTTGGGCACATGATTGCCGTCCTTGTCCACCGTGTCGTAGATATACCACTGGGTTTCGCCGCTGTTAAAATCCGTGATAAAGCACCAGTCATCCGTCTTTTGATCGGTGATTGCCGTCATCTCCGCTACGGAATTTTTATAGTATATGCGCGGGAATTTTGTGACGTTGTCCATCATTTTCAGATAGAGCTCATTGCAGGCCGCCTGTGCCGCGGATGCGGACTGTGCCGCGCTCAGGGCGTTGTCCTCACTGATTTCACTTCCATTTTGTGCTTCCAGTGCCAAATCCTTGGCACTGCTTGCGGCGACCGCCTGCCTTGCCGCTTCCAGCTCGCTCTGCTTGGCGTTGTCCGCACTGCTTTTTGCCTCTTGTGCGCTGTCAGCTGTTTGGCTTTGATACGCTTCGGCGGTCGTCAGCATCGACTGCATATCCGCTTCATAGTTGATGATTCTTTCATCCACCTCTGTTTTGGTGTAGGTGTCGGCCTTGTCCGCCTTTCCCGTCTCCAGCGCCGTGAGCCTGGTGTTCGCAGCGGTCAGATCGTTTATCACCGTATCCATAACGGTTTCATCCTGGGGCTGTCCGGGAATATTGTCCATGTCCCCGATGCCCTCCTTGACCTGGTAATAGACCTTCTGCACCGTCAGGGCGCTTTCCCCGTCATACAGGGCGACAATCAGCTGGTTCTTCCCAATCTGAGAAACCGCGCTCCCGTCCAGCGGAACGCACAAGGTATCCCCCTGGATATTCGTCTGAAGCTTATAGGCGTCGTTTAGCTTGACCACTGCGGACTTGTCCGCCAGCGGGATGGGAACCCCTTTCTCCTCGAACTGTATCACAATCCGGTTTCCCGTGTCGTGCTGGCAGAACACCAGATTGGAATAATTTTTTTCCTGATAGAGATCCAGTGTGATGTGATAGCACCGTTCCATTTCGCAGCCTCCTATTCCCCGTCGTTTTTGAGTTGTTCCAGTACGTTGGTGAGTTTTTTTGGCAGAGGAACACCCAGCGTGCCCGCGTTTTCCAGAATGCTGATGCCCTCGTTTGCCGCGTAAAAGCCGATGACAAAGGAGCGCACCTCACAGATGCCGACCGCCTCCCCCACTAGATGGGCTACCGCGACAATGCACAGAATGCACACCTTTTTGATGATTCCCCGAAATCCAATCCGGGAGGACAGCTCCCGCTTGGCGATGCCGCACAGCACGCCGGTCAGATAGTCCATCCCCATCAGGACGAGCAGGACAAAAAGCAGCATGTCCAGCCCTCCGAACAGATAGGATAACGCCGCCGATACCGCCGCGGCACACAGTTTTATGTATTGCTGATTCATTGTTTTCCTCCTTTTCCTTACAGCGCCTGCGCCTGCCGCCGGAGCTCCTGCTCCGCTTTTTTCTTGGCGTCGTACAGGGCGAGCATTTTTTCCGTGGAATCCATGGATGTAAATTTTGGATTTTCCTTGGCTTCACTCAGAGCCAAATCAACCATTTTACCGTAGTTCTTTTTATAATAACGAAGCTGTTCTTCCGTCAATGGAGCTTGCTTTTCTTTTTCCAGGGTGATCTCTTTTTCTTTCTCCGGTAAACGGAACGCGTTTTTCACTATTTTTTGATATCCCTTGTCCGCTGCTTTCCACTTTATTTTTTCCGGATCCCCCATATCCCGAAGCGTCTTTTTCACATCATAGGGATCGGAATAATCGTCCGGTTTCTTTGTATCGGATTTCATTATTTTGGAAGGCGCGGTGAATCGTCCCGCCGTTTTCTCCGCAAACTGCATTGCCGCCTCGTCCAGCGATTTCTTATCTTTTACGGCATCGATAACGGTTTCATACAGATCGCTTACGACACCCTCTATATTCTCTTTCACATTTTCGGGAATCCGGTCATAAATTTTCTCAAACGTTTTGGTATATTTCGTGGACTGAAAAGGCAGCTGAAACAAAACCTTCGGGCTCAAGACCTTGCCGTAGACCGCTTCAAGAACTACGTTGGTCGCTTTGCCGGCCAGCGTCGCCCCAGGATGCTCCTCTTCCGCCCGCTCCCGGCGCTGCGCCCTGGCGTCCTCCACCTTTTTGACGCCGAACACGTCGTCCTCTGGATCATCCAGAAGGTTCCGAATACCCCTTTCCAAATCAAATCCTTTTTTGGTCAGTTGATTGAAGTAAGCCTCCCCCGATGTGGTGGCGCTCTGCTCCAGCTTGTCGGCACGATAGTCGTTGAGAGCGATTTTAGCGTCCGCTTCCGCCTGTCCCTGATAGCCGTGATTCATAACCCATTCCCGGTCATGGGAGGCTTTCACACCGGGGAGCTGTCCTCCTGCCGGCTCCTTTAAAAGACCCATTTTTTCCTCGATCTTTTGTTTTCTTTCAAATTCCTGATAATCTTTCTTTTTGAAAAACCGGTCCAGATGGTTATACATTTGGTTTACCGTTTTGGGATCCCACTGGGTCATATCGTCCACGTCAATATGATTCTTCTGAATATAAGTGTCGTATCCCTGCCGGTGCAATTCATCCGCAAACTCCTGCGCGGCGGCGGCGTCATCCCCAAAAAGGCGCTTTGCCATCCGCAGGGAGGCAGATTCCTGGGCGTATTTTTCGGCAAGCTGGGCATTCCTCAACTCTTTTTTCTGTTTTTCCGATTCCTGTCTTTCTTTGAAATGATTGATTTCTTCCTGTAAGGAACCAATGTTTCCAAGCTGTTTCAGCGTATTTCCTTGTTCAAATATATTTTTCCGGGAAGTGGGAACAGACGCATTTCCGACGATTTCAAATCCGTTGGACATGGTTCCCGTGTTCTTCGGCTGTGAAGGCGTATCGCTGCCGGCATTACTTGACGCTTCCCCATTCTCTCTATTCGGATTGGGAATCAGCTGTGTGTTGGGATATTTCGGGGGTGCGGCGGAAAGCGTTGTCCCCGGATAGGACGCAGGATCCTTTTTTGGGGCATTTTCGGAGGAAGGGCTGTCCAAAAAAAGCTTTTGATAAAACGGCGTCTCCTTTTTTTTCGGTCCGAAAGACGGAGAAGAGGTTTGGAAAGCAGACGCATTTCCCGCCGGGGATTCCGTGCGGACAGAGCTGCCGCCCTGGGCGGCGGCGCTTCGGTTCCTTTCCTCCTGCGCGGCTTCCTCCCCATAATATTCTTCCAGAAACTGATCAAAGCTCAGATTGGTTCTGCCTCCCCGCACGGTTTCATACTCCCGCAGGGCAATTTCTCTCTCTTTTTGTTTTCTCTGTTCTTCTGTCATAGAAACGGCCTCCTTTATGGTAAATATATTGATGACTTCCAATTATATGGGAATATTGGAAAATTTCTTGATTATTTCTTTTGTTGTGTTATAATAATAAAGTCGAATTTTGAAGGAATATGTTTGAAAATAAAAAATTTATTTATGGTTAGGAGATTGTGATATGAAAAAAACAAAACAGATGATTTGTATGTTTCTTGCATGTTTGCTCCTTCCGCTGAGCGGCTGTACTTCTTCGGAAGATACCATTTCCGAGCTTCAGAGGGCGTCCTTTGTGATGGAGGAGCTTGAAAAGCTGCAGATGACTCAATTCAATATGGAATATCTGACAAATCTTCTCGACTTTTATACGGATGGATTTTCTATGCTGTCGGATGAGCTGATAAAGCATGGCGCGGAACAAGCGCTTGCTACTGCAAAGGAAAACACGCAGTATCTGGAAGAGAGCCGGGAAAGCCTGGGTGCCATGCGGGAAAACATTCGTCTGATGCATCTTCCCGGAATGGATGAAACCACGCTGGATGAAATTTTCAAAATATATGACAATCTCCTTTTGTCACTGAAAGATTATTTCACAGCGCTTTATCGGAATGGGGAATATACAGATTTTCAGCAGCTTTCCAGCTATTATCTCGACGAGTATTTTCTGGAGCGCACCCGCGATCTTTGCGGACTCTATTATGACTCCTGTACCAAACACCTGGAAAATTATAAAGGAAGCTTCCTGAAAAAGCGGATTGCAGACGATTTTAAAAACGCAGCCCGCCTTTCCTCCTCCTTGTATCAGCTGACAAATCTGGCGATTGGCATACATGACTCGGTTTATGAGAATTACATATCGCTGACAGCCGCCGTGATTGAAAACTCCACTAGCATCGTGCAGTATGCTAAGGAGGATCGCGACCGGCTGGATACCCTTTCCAAACAGCTGGATGAGTTTTCCGCCTCCGCCGCAGAATTTCAGAACACTGCCGCTGAAATTGACGTTGACCTCTCCGGGCTGGATGACACGATCGCCTCCCTTAAGAAAAGTCTGGAAGATATTTACCGGCTGAATGACGGCATTATGAATTATGAAAAATCAAAGGGTTCTGAAATTTATCTGGAGGCAATCGACACCGTATCGGAACTGGACAAAACGATAGCCGAAAATATCCGGCAATGCTCCGATTACAATTGGAATGTCAAAAAATTTATGGGCCTTTACGGTCTGGAACAATAAAAATTTTAAAAAGCACAAACCCCGCCGCTATTTTTTTACCGCGGCTGAAAAGGAGAGACATGATGAAAAAAAATTTACGGCGGCTGATTCCGCTCTTTGTTGCATGCACGGTTCTTTTCGGAGGCTGTACCTCCCCGCAGAAAGCGGAAAAACAGCTTATTTTGGATTTGAAAAGCGCGGCTTCCCTGCTGCAGTTCTCCGGCGAAACAATGGCAGCCCGATACCGTATGCACGTATCGGCAAACAACGCTTCCCTCTTAAGCGCCCAAACGGTTATGACCGAAGAAAACTTTCAGAAACAAGTGAAAAGCGGCAAGGAATACCTCGTGAAGAACGCGGAAATCCTGCTCGGCATTCAGGAGCAAACCCTGCCCAACGCAATTATTTACATCACCAGCCTGCCCTCCCTCGGCGTTACGCAGCAGCATCTTGACGCCATGTTTGAGAACTACCGGACGGCGAATGTCTCCTTCTCCACCTGCTTCAGCAAAGCGGAGAAGAGCGGCACCAAAACCAGCTTCAAGGAGTTGGAGCCCACCCTCAAGGAGGGGCAGGAAGCCCTGAAAAAAGCGGATGAAACCATCCAAAAGCTTCAGTCGGCTTTAAGTCAGTTTATCACGGATTACAACAAGGATTCAGGTGATTTGGGCTGGAAGATAGCCATGAAATCCAACCTTTCTTCTGTTGAACAGGCGCAGGCTTCCAACCGGGTTCTCACACGCTGTTTCGAGCTCACCGACTTAACGATTTCGCTTTCGGATTTCTACAGCCAGTTTTCCAGAACCATCTTCAGCCAGAATCAGGCGAATGGTTTTCCTTCCTCCGCGATCAGCGAAAACCGGACGCTTCTCCGTTCCATTTCCCAGAAGCTGGAGGAATGGAAAACAAGCGGGGAGGAGGTCAAACAGAACGCGGACTTGCTTGGTCTGGATTCCGCCGCTTATACCAAAGTCCTGAGTGAAATGCAGACGGCTGTGCAGAAAGCGGACGCCGCGCTTTCGGCGATGGAAACGAAGAACGCCAGCCAGCTGTCCTCTTCGGTATCGGCGTTTGAAAAGGCATACGAAAACCTGTCCGCCTCCCAAAATGAGCTTGCCACGCTTATCCATACCTGCTCAAAACAATTGCTGGATCACTTCAGCAATCCGTAATCTCTTGCGGTTGCCCTTTCGGCAGCCGCTTTTCATAATTACGGTTTGGGTTCGGGACGATGCCCACATCGACCCGTTCCCCTTTGTTCTTTGCGCTCTGTTCTCTGTCCTTCGTTCCCTACCTCTGCCCTTCCACAAATCTCTGGAAAGAGGTCAAAACCTGGTTTCTGCGCTGCTCCTCCAACATTCTTTGCTCCTTCCGGCCTGTCATCTGAAAGGCAGGGCTGTTCCGCAATTTTTCAAGCTCCTGTTCCAACACGCCGTACAGCTCGGTAAGCTGATCCCGCGTATACATTCCCTTATCCAGCTCTGACAGCGGCGCTTCCCCCTCGTTCTTTTTCGATTGGTTCACGCGCTGGTTATAAGCCTCCGCCTTCTCCCGAAACTGCCGGTCGGTCACTTCCTTGGATTCCTGTTCCTGCAATGCCTTCGTCCGAAGCAGCTCCGCCCCGGACTTGCGCTGCGGCAGGCTGAAATCCTCTTTTATGGTTTCCCCCGCCCAGTCTATGGCAGCGCCAACATTCTTTTGCGTCCGTTTCTTTGGCGATTCCAATGCCCATTTCCCCAGCACATCGCGCCCTATTAGAGCGCGTTCAAGCTGCTCCGGTGCAAGCGCTTCCCCTATTTTAAGAGAGCCTCCGACCGTATCCAATACTTTTCCGGTTCCCAAATCAAACAGGGTTCCCGTCACGGTATCCCTTGAAGCTTCCCAGCCGTTTTTTTCATCCATCTTATAATCCGAAATATTTTCAACCGCGTTATCCAAAGCCGTGGCGGCGGGAGCAAGCGCTCCGGCACTGCGTATCACGGCAACATTTGCAATGTCTCCAATGGCCGATCCAACGCCGGAAACAACCGGATTCGCCATCCGGCGGATTTCGCTGTATGTATAATCGCTGGCCTTTGGATAGCCTTTCTCCGCCCAGCCCTCCTTATTATTCACATACCCTATTGCGTCCGGCGCCCCCTCCAAAAAACTGTTTAGACCGGAATAAAGAAAGTTCAGCGCCGGATTGGCGGTCCGCGCGACCGAATAGAGCGCGTTCCGATAGTACTTCGCCATCTCGGATTTCTCGTCGTCTTCCCTGGCGGCCGTGTTGATCAGGTTTTCATAGGTTCCGAAGTTATCCTTGATTCCCTGCTTGAAATCTTCGTTTAAATATTGCTCCGCGTTTTTGATATTGACATTCATGAAGTCCGGCATCGTGCCCTCAAACATCTCGCCCAAACTGGCGCGGTAAGCCGCGTCTGCCGCCTCATGCTCCTCCTTCTTCTGTTTTGCCTGTGCTTTCTGGTTGTCCTGAGACTGCCGGTTTGCCATACTGGATACCATCATGTTCCGCATCTGGTCAAAATTCAGTTTTTTCTGCGTTTTCTCCTCATCAATATTCAGCCTTTCGTCATATACCTTCTGATTAAAGTGGCTATCCTTCAGATATTCCATTGCATACGCCTGTTTCTCCGGCTCTCCCGGAAACAGGTATTCAGCCGCCTTTTCGGCGGGTGTTTTTTCCCGATAGCCATCCCAAAAAGCGTCCTCTTTTGCTTGCAGGCGATTGTGATAAGCGTTTGCTTTTTCGATGTTGTTTTTTTCAATCACCTTCTGCGAAGCCTGCGCCTCTTTTGCTTTCTGATACGGCGCCCCGAGGAGCTTGTCCAAATCAAGCTTGACATATTCCGTGCCCAGTTCGCGGCTACGCTCCATCTCCCGGTTCGCCAGCCGCTCTTCCATGCTGATTTCGCTTCCGCGGTTCGGTTTCTCCTCCCCGCGTGGGCTTGTCCACGTTTTTGTGTAAGGGAGCTGGAAAGGATCCTTTATGCTTGTCCCGCCAAGCTGCGGCTTGTTTCTGGAATCGCCGGTTTGGTACGTGCCTGCAGTGCGGCCGCCGGAAACGCTTCGGGAAACGCCCGCTCCTCCGGAGCTGCCTCCCCCGCCGAAATTTTTTCCGATTCCGGAAATCCCCTGCGTCGTTGACATCGTTGCCGTGTCCGCCCCTTTCTGATACTCCGGCGGAAGATCCAAGCCATATTTTTTGGCAAAATCTTTCGGGGATATGCCCGGATTCTGTTTTAACTCCTCTGCGTATTCCTCGTCAAATAATTGTTTTTCACTTTTCATGGGTACCTACCTCCTTTTTTGTATATTTCGTAGGGCGCTCCGCTTTGTTTGGGATGAAATCTCCTCAGAAAATAGAATTAATATTACAATTTTATCAGATATTATCCGATTAATTTCCAATATACTCATCCTTAATTTGTTTGCATTCTGTTTATTTCAGAAATCTCTCCCGCGCCATTCCGTTTTTCCTGCGTTCGCCCGTTGTTGCCCCTGTTATCCAGTTCGTTTCCACAACCTGTCATTCTAAGCGAAGGGAAGTATCTCATTTCCTTCTCGTACCGTAGGGGCGGATATTCCGGCGGTTTCGTTGTAGGGGAGGGGTTCCATCCCCTCCCGTCGTAGGGGCGAACTGCGTTCGCCCGCCTTCCCTATCGTTTTCCGCAATCTGTCATTCTGAGCACTGCGAAGAATCTCATAGCCATCTCGTATCGTAGGGGCGGATATCATCCGCCCGCATATTTCACATATTTCCCCGCCTGATTTCCTGTGAATTTCGTCCGCAACCGTTTTCGACATTTTCCAATTATTTTGGTTGATTTATATTCTCGTTCTGATGATTTTTGAACTTTTTTATGATTTTTGCCCTTGTTTTGTCAATCTTCCTCGAATAATATCGAAATGATTGAAATATTTTACTTTTTATTCTAAAATAGGTTTGACGTTACGTTATATTCTTCTAAAAGAGAAAAAAATTACAAATTATTTCAATGTTTTTCGGAGGGAATTATGAAATCTTTTCAGAATACAAAAATAGCAAAACTTGCTGCCATCGGGGCGGCAATTTCTCTGTTCAGCGGCGCAGTGGGCTATGCGGCGGGCGAATGGGAAAACATTTGGGTGCAGTTTGACAGCGTCAATCTGAAGGTGAACGGACAGAACGTAACCTCCTCCAACCTTTTATACAATGACCGCACTTATGTTCCCCTCCGGGCTTGTGCGGAAATGCTTGGGAGTACGGTAGGCTGGGATCAGAATACAAATACGGCGAGTATTCTTGCAAATACAACCGATTCTGCGGAATTATCAAAAGCTATTAAAGATATGAACACCGTAGGTATTTTAATTGAAAAACTTGATAAAATTTATCTATTAGGATATGATTTGTATAATAGCTATATATTTTGTGTAGAATATTCAAATGATATAGTAGCTGATTTTGCAAACAGAGAAGACTCTTACAGCAAAAGTATAGAATACTTTAATACTGCAATCGATGATTATAATAATTACATTAATTTTATTGATGGCATTGTAAATGGTGGAAAGAATATAAATATAGACCTATCAAAAACCTTAGAAGCAATGACACTTTATGGCGAAAGTATTGATGATCTGAAAAGTGCTTTTACAAAATTAAGAGATTATGATAATAACAATAATGAAAATAATTTTAATCAAGCAGAAAAATTATGGGAATCGGCAGTTCAAAAGATATATAGTGGTGACACAATCATTAAAGAATATCGAAATTTGCTCTATGACTATATGCAAAAATATTCAAAATAATTTAAGTGTGGTTTACCGCACTTTTTAATTTCCTTTATTTTTATTATAATCAATTATTTTTTTCTCTTTTTCTGTTTCCTCATTAATTCTTTGAGTATTTGTTTTCCGTGTTTGTTCACCTTGTGCTTCAGTAACTTTAATTTCTCGACCGGTATTTGCATCAACCAGTTTTAAGTCATATCCGAATTGTGCCGCCATTCTCTGCAATTCGAGATATGCTTTTTTCTGATCCTCAGCCATCGTATTCCAATGCTTCAGATTGATGGTATAAACCTCGTGCTCTCGATCCAATTGTTTCTGAATGTTGCTGTTGAGCATGTCAGCCAGCTTAAATGCCAAATCTCTGTTATATTGCTGTTCTGCGGTGAGGGCTTTTACTTTTTCCAATCCAACCTGCAAAAGCTGTTCCGCTTCCTTCATTCTTCCCTCGGCAATCAATTTATCCGCTTCCATGCGTGCCTGCATGATGGTTTCATTTTTGGCGATTTCCAGTTCATTGCGCTCCGCCATCAGTGCGCTCTGCATCATCAAATTTTCCTGCCGTGACAGACCGCCTGCAGCGGAAAGACCATAATTGGCGATTCGCTCTTTAAAAGCGGGTAAATCCTCCTGATAGAATTTCTGGTATATCGCAGTGATGTTTTTGTCCGCGTCCGCCTGGGCTTTGTATTCGTTATAGCGATATTGCGACTCTGCCATATCTTCATATGCGCCCGACATTTTTCTGATATTCTCAGATACCTTATCAAATTCTTTGCCTGCATTGCTATTGTTTTCGGCAATCGCTTCATAGATATTGCGGAAATTTTCATATGGATTGTCCGACATCCCGGCAAGTCCGGAACCGCCATTTTCAGAATTGTTTTGACCGTTCCCCGTATTCCCCGTACCGAATCCATTTTCTATTTTCTGCTCCCTCAGCCGGCGGTAGGTTTCCGCAAGTTCTTTATCCCCCGCCTGTTCCGCTTCATTGATCAATGCCTGCAAATCTGAGTTTCTCAGAAATTCTTCCTTCTGATTATGCAGAGCCTCATAAATCTGCGCCATCTCCATATCGCCGCTTTCCTGCGCCGCCTGTGCCAAAGCAGTGAAATCACTGTTGGCAAAGAGGCTCAGTTTCTGATTGCGTAAATTCTGATATAATTGGATTTCACCTTGATCGCCATCTTTTTCGGCAGGAGCAAGCCCCTGCCCTACGGTTTTGGTTCGGGACGATGTGGGCATCGTCCCCTACAATGCATTTTCCGGTGTTTCCATTGTAGGGGAGGGGTTCCATCCCCTCCCGTCGTAGGGGCGAACTGCGTTCGCCCGTTGCCGCCCCTGTTATCCAGATCGTTTCCGCAACCTGTCATTCTGAGCGCCGCGAAGAATCTCATAGCCATCTCGTATCGTAGGGGCGGATATCATCCGCCCGTATATTTCACATATTTCCCCCGCCTGATTTCCTGTGAATTTCATCTGCAACCGTTTTCGACATTTTCCAATTATTTTAGTTTATTTATATTATTATTCTGATATTTTTGGATTATTTTATGATTTTTGCCCTTGTTTTGTCAATCTTCCTCGAATAATATCGAAACGATTGAAATATTTTACTGTTTATTCTAAAATGAAAATACAAAACGACATATTATTCCACATCAGAATGATATTGTAAAAGAAAGAAATTTTTTATACGGAGGGAATTATGAAATCTTTTCAGAATACAAAAATAGCAAAACTTGCTGCCATCGGGGCGGCAATTTCTCTGTTCAGCGGCGCAGTGGGCTATGCGGCGGGCGAATGGGAAAACATTTGGGTGCAGTTTGACAGCGTGAACCTGATGGTGAACGGGCAGAACGTAACCTCCTCCAACCTTTTATACAATGACCGCACTTATGTTCCCCTCCGAGCATGTGCGGAAATGCTTGGGAGCACTGTGGAATGGTCCCAGACTTCCAATACCGCAAGTATTACTGCAAATACAGCTGGTTCTGCGGATACTGCAAAAGTTATAAGTGATATGCAATCAGCTGGATATTTATTGGAATCTTTATATAAACTTAAGTCTTTAGAATTAGACTTATATATATGCTATACAGATTGTGTTAAGTATTCCAACAATATCACTGCAGATTTTTCTAATAAAGATGCTATTCATGAAGCAGATATCAACTTTTTCAATGAAGCCATTAATGATTATAATCAAGCTGTGAATGATATACCGAACATACTTTCTAAGGCAGATTCAATTGGATTAGATTATAGTAAAACATATGATATTTTAGATTATTATAATTCTTGTATAACAAATATTAAGTTAGCTTATGAAAAGTTATATTTATATGACGATACTAAAAATAAGAATTATCAAGACGAAGCTGAAATCTTTACTGATAAGGCTTTTGACGATATGTCATCAGGTGGAGATATAAGAAAAGAACTTTTAGATAAAGCTTCAAATTATATTAAGAACTATTCATAAATAAAGCTTTCTAATTAAAATATCTAATTATTTATATTGCTTATTAACTTTTGCCTGATTTTTTGCTTCTTCTTGAATATTCTTCGATTCCGCATCACGTGCATCAATCTTGTTCTTTGTCTGTCTATCGTCAAAAATGCCTTTTAATCCATATTCTTTCACAAGCAGATTAACTGCTTCCAAGAAGTCGAGATCTGATAATTCCATTTCAAAAATATGTTTCAAGCGGGTGATAAATTCTTCCTGCTTTTCTTTTCTTTCCTGCATTGTCAAATCGTGCTCTCGATCCTTCTCTTTTTCCTGCTTATCGCTGATCAACTGAGCCAACTGCATCGCCAGATTCATATTATTCTGCTGTTCCTGGGCGATGGCTTTGGCTCGCTCAATGGTAAGCTGATATACCTGCTCCGCTTCCTTCATTCTTCCCTCGGCAATCAATTTATCCGCTTCCATGCGGGCCTGCATGATGGTTTCATTTTTGGCGATTTCCAGTTCATTGCGCTCCGCCATCAGTGCGCTCTGCATCATCAGATTTTCCTGTCTGGAAAGTCCTCCTGCGGCGGAAAGACCATAATTGGCGATTCGCTCTTTAAAAGCGGGTAAATCCTCCTGATAGAATTTCTGGTACATCGCAGTGATGTTTTTGTCCGCATCCGCCTGGGCTTTGTATTCGTTGTAGCGATATTGCGACTCTGCCATATCTTCATATGCGCCCGACATTTTTCCAAGATAGTCAGATATCTTATCAAATTCTTTGCCTACATTGCTATTGTTTTGGGCAATCGCTTCATAGATATTGCGGAAATTTTCATATGGATTGTCCGACATCCCGGCAAGTCCAGAACCGCCATTTTCAGAATTGTTTTGACCGTTCCCCGTATTCCCCGTACCGAATCCATTTTCTATTTTCTGCTCTCTCAGCCGGCGGTAGGTTTCGGCAAGTTCTTTATCCCCCTCCTGTTCCGCTTCATTGATCAACGCCTGCAAATCTGAGTTTCTCAGAAATTCTTCCTTCTGATTATGCAAAGTCTCATAAATCTGCGCCATCTCCATATCGCCGCTTTCCTGCGCCGCCTGTGCCAAAGCGGCGAAATCACTGTTGGCAAAGAGACTCAGTTTCTGATTGCGTAAATTCTGATATAATTGGATTTCTCCTTGATCACCCCGCTGGACCGCATCGCCAAGCAAAGCGGCAAAGTCGGAGGTCAGCAGGGTGACTATCTTCTGGTCACGCAGTTCGGTATACGCCTGCTCCATGTTGACGTCGCCCGCCTGCTGTGCCTGGGCAATCCGCTCGTTGAAATCGGTGTTGGCAAAAAGGTTCATCTTCTGAGCGTGAAGTTGATTATAATAGTCTTCCCTGACGGTATCGCCGCTGTTCCTTGCCTCGTCCGCCAGAGCTTTCAGATCGTTGGCGGCGAGGAAACGGATTTTGTTGTCCCGGGCATAGAGCAGTTTCTGCTTCTTGTCCGGATCGGTTTCCGCGTCGGCCAGCGCCTGGAAATCCTGGGTATAGTCGGAGGTGTTGTAGCCTTCGATTTGCAGGGTATCGGCGTCTTGCGTCTGCGGGGGGATGGTATCTGTCCCTACGGCGGGGATGTCGGGATTTTGCGGGATAGAACCGTCTGTTTGCGGGCGAACAGAGTTCGCCCCTACATCGGATATTCCGGCGGTTTCGTTGTAGGGGAGGTCGTCCGTTGTCAAACCGTACCATTCCGGATTTTGGAGCTTCTGCTGATGGAGGGCTTCGTAATAGTCGGCCATGGTTTCCGACCCTTCCGCACGGGCTTGATTGGCAAGCGCCCGCATATCGTTTCCGGAAAGAAAATCAATCTTCTTCTGTCTGTCCTGCAGAATCTGGTTTGCCGTGACGGTGTCGCCCCGCTTCATCGCGTCGTTGTACAGGGACTGGAAATCCTGGGTGTAGTCGGAATCGTTGTAGTTTTTCTCGTTTTCTCCCTGCAGAGCCAGCTTCTGGTTGCGCATCTGGTTCCAGAAGGCCACGGTGGTGAGGTTTGGGTTCTTCTTCGCCATCTCGTCGTTGATCAACTGCTGAAAATCGTTGTTTTGCATATACGCCAGCTTTTGTTCGCGCTGGGTGCGGGCTTCCGCCTTCTGCGCCTCGGTGGCATTGGGGTTGTTTAAGACGGACTGATAATCGGCATGCGCCCAGTCATAATTGGGGGTGCCCTTCTGACCGCCGTAGGCGGCGTTCCCTTGCCCTACGGCGGCTTTCCCGCCATTATTCGCCGCCATGCCTTGGTAAACCTCTGCCTCGGTGTATTTTTTGTTTGGATCCACCGCGCCGGCTCCGCCGCTCCAGGTGGTTGTACCGTCAGCCTTTACCCGCACGGTCTCCCTGGGATGCGGACGGAAAGCCGCCTGCATCTTCCGGTTCAGCTGACTTTGATACCGTTGCTGTTCCGCCTGCTGGCGGTTTATGGCCTCCTGCTGCTGGTTCTTCAAAATGGTCTCGTATCTTTGATTCTGCACGTCTGCCAGAACTTTCGAGCGGTCTTTTAACTGGTTTGTCCGGTTGTATCCGCCCGACAGGGATTGTTTCGGTATGGTCTGGCGGTATAAATTTTCATAATCCATGCTGTTTACCTCCTTGATTTATAGATTTCATATTCGATTTTGATGTTGGAAACATCAAAGGCGGTACCCTGCTCCCCGTTTTCCAGATGGAAGCCCAGATACAGAATCCGTTTATGCTTCATGCGCCGGGTCATCACATTTCCGAAATGGCGGTTGGCGTGAAAGGAAATGGTGTGCCCCAGACATTCTCCCTTTTCGTTTACGCTCTTGAAATACAGGGGGAAATCCCTGTCCGAGGTGATATTCATCCATACCTGCCAAACGGCTTTCAGCGCGTTGGCGTCCCCGAAATCAAAGGCTTTGGTGGTGAAGGACGCCCGGATGGCTTTCCCCCCGTCATCCTTGGCGCCGTTGAAGGCATACAGGGCAAAGGATCCCCGCGGCACAAACGCCAGGCAGTCCCCCGCCGTGCAGAAGGAGGAAACCGGGATATCCCGCCACACATACCAGCTTATGTTTTCCTGATAGCCCTGGAAGGGGGTAAGCTCATAGTTCCAGATATAAATATCATCGCCGACGGCAAGATAATATTTGTTTTTGAAGTCGAAGCTCCGGGCATTCTGCTTCTCGAAAACGGAATATTTTCCAAGCCCCTTCCTCCCGTTTAGATTCATGCTGATGGGAAAGACATTCCGCTCGTCGGAAAGCTCCTTGATGGAGAGCAGGTGCAGCCCTTTGAGCGCGTTGCCGAAAACCACGTCGTTGTTCACCATCTGGATGGATCCGGGCATATCACAGCCGATGGAATCGTGCACGTTGACCACCGGGAAAACCACCTTGCTTTCCCCATACTGATAGGAAAGCTTGGAAATGCTGTCCGACTTAAAGACAATCAAGTCCTGATAATGCTTGGCAAAGCCGGTGATGGGGGCGCTGGAGTTGTCCAGGATGTCAAAGTTCAGCTCGGGGAAGTATTCAAAGTTGTTCACGTCGCTGTAGTAATAGGTGTTTCCGTTTTTCGGATCGCCCGCCGCAAACAGCCGTGTTCCGGAGCCTTCCGTGTAGCTGGAGCCGCCGTAGGGGATGGCGAGGTGACAGTTTTCCGGTCCCTCTACAGTTCCTGTATCTGCTGAAAGAATCAGGAGCTCCTCGCCTATTTCAAAGGGCTTTGCATTGGTTACCAGTGTGTTTTCTCCTGATTTTGAAATGGTAATATCCTCGCTTCTTGTGCTGATAATACGCTCCACTGTATGAAAAGAAATGGGAAGTTCCACTGTCAGAACATCAGAGGAAACTGCTTCGGCAAACCGAACCTTCGCATATCTGGATAAAATATTATACTGTTCCACCGCAACGGTCTGATAGTTGCCGGCGGAAGTTACAAACCTTGCTTCCAAAACCACAGGCACGTATCCCTCCGCTTTAATTGCTGTAAACTCTGCAGAAGCGAGACGGCAGCAATTGCCCTTGTAATCGGTAAAATCATATCCGGTATAATCAACTGTAGTTTCGGAAATGTATTCATAGCCGGCTTGGATACCTGCTTTTGTAAAATGATAGGGGGTGACAACGCTTCTATCGACATAAAGTCCGATCAGCTCATAGAAATCCGGCTCTACAGGCAAATCGTAAAAATTGCTTCCGATTTTCTTCAGATAACCTATGACTTTACTGGAACTGTCCACCTCATAGATGGCGTTTTCAAGAATTTGAAACAGCTTGGTCATGTAATTATTTCCGGTTGTTCGATAAGTAAGCACAAACAAATCGTCCGCCACTGCTGTCAGATAGGAAAGGCTTGCCTTTCCATAAATGCCGGAATCATCATCGCTGATTTTCATAAAACTGCAGCGTATCGTCTTGCTTTGACCGGTTTCATAATTCTGGATTGTGAGGGTTGTTCTGTCGGTGTATTTTCTATCCTCCTTCAGGGTGAGCACCGTATCGTTCCACTTGGAGTAAAGCTCATAAATATAGTTTGAGTTTGTAGTTGGAGGTGCGCTTAAACTGCTGACCTCTCCAGTCTCTAAATTATATTTTATTACGACAGGGCAGTAACCGCTGTAAGGATTTGTAACACCGTTTGTAGTTCCATTAGGCCATACAATCACATCGCATTGAAACAAAAGATAACCTTTCACCGCATCCATTCCACGAATAAAATTTCCGTAATTTGTTATATATTGTGTTCCGCTTTGAAACGGAAACGTGACGGTAGTATCTAACTGACAGCATACCGCAGAATAGAACGGTTCGCCGTCCTCCGGAGACAGCTTTTCAAATTCGATACCAACAATGCGTACCGCACCATCAGTCGGGGAGTTTTTCTTCACTCCATAAATGATATTTCCGTACTTGCACATGTGGTCAAAGGAAAATGTTTCAACGGATGTCACATCATAAACGTTCACTTCCACTCCGCTGAAATCGTAAACCTTGTTTCCGTCCGTATAAATGTTTTCCTCCAACTCACAAACAACGGACGGCACTTCAACATTCAATTTCTGAAGATTGAATTCACTGCAATTTTTCCCGAATTTATAGATTGCCTTACCGGAAAAATAATAAAGGATATCTCCCCGAAAAATAAAGGTTCCCGGCTTTTCGAGATTCAGATTCCTTGCGAGCACGGTAAGCTCATTGCTCTGCATGTCAACACTGACCAAAGCGTCTGTACATGCGAAATAAATCTTTCCGTCAAATTCCTTTGCACACAACACCTGCCCAATCCCTTCATGACTGATAAGCATTTCATACCCGCTTCTCTGCCTCAGAATACCGTCCTCAAACTCCATATTGCACACGTCCGCAAGCTGATTGTCCCGTATCTTGTGGGGCTCCTCATAATAGTTCACCCCGCCGTTTAAATCGGGAACCGTCTTAAGCTTGGCATTGCTGTTGATGTAATCCATCACTGCATCCCTCCCAGCGCGTTGAAGGTATCCACAACCCCTTCCTCCAGGGTGGGAATCAGCGCCTTATTACGCTCGTACCAGGTCTGGTAGAAATTAAAATTGTTCATGTCGTTATCCATGAAGGCCAGGTGGGAGGCCAGCCCATAGGAAAGGCATTTTTCAACGGTGTCGTCGGTGAGGGCGATCTCCTCCTCCAGACTGGAGACCGGAACCGCCTCCTCCCGCCGCTCCGCCTTGGAAAGCTCGGAAATCAGCGGATTTAACAGCACCAGAGCCTTGTTCTCGTAGTCGGCGGTGTTCTCGGTGTCCACCATGCCGTCACAGTCCACCCGGTCCATCAAAAGCAGCGCCCGGTTCAATACATCCCGTCCGGTCATTTTTTTCCACCCCGCATTTCTTTCAGCCCTTTTATCGTTTCCTTTCCAATCTCCGCCCGGAGCCTTGCGATGATCTTCCCATGAAAGCCCTCTTCGTTTGCAAAGACGGCCTCGCCCTTTTCATCGAAATGGACGTATTTATGCAGCGGCTTGCCATGCAGCCGCAGGCGTACCATCACGTCAAAGTTCTTTTGAAGGCATTTGAATTTTATCATGTTATCCACTCCTTTCATAACGATTCTTGCAGGGGCGGATACCATCCACCCGAACATTTCATCTGTCCGCTTTTCGGGACGATGAAGGCATCGTCCCCTACGCTGAATTTTCCATCTTTCCCGATGTAGGGGAGGGGTTCCATCCCCTCCCGCCATCGTAGGGGCGAACTGTGTTCGCCCGCCCTTACAAGCGCATAGAACAGCGTGCAAAGTACATCTTCTCTGCGCTTTGTTCTCTCTCCCTTGCCCTCTGTAGGGGCCGATGCCCACGTCGGCCCGCCTAGTATACCGTCTACTGTTTCCCATTTTCCGTAAGGACGGATGGTATCTGCCCGAACATTTCATCTGTCCGCTTTTCGGGACGATGAAGGCATCGTCCCCTACTTGGTTCTAAAAAAAGGGCTCCACGGGAACGCAGAGCCAATCAACCAATGTTCCCTTGTTCTCTGCGCCCCGCGGCAGCCCTTTTTTGATTCTTTCGATACTTTCGATTATTTCGATTTTTTCAATTTTTCCATTATCTAGATGACAAAGGGAATCACATCAACCGCGGCGGTTGTGGTGAAGGCGATACAGCCCGCATAATCCCCTTTTCCAATTTTATAGCGCGCGCTGTCGCACAGCGGAATGACAACCGCTTTGCCGGCGGCAACATCGATGGTATTGTCGCCCAGCGACTTTTTGTATTCCGTGCCGGCCTTCAGTGTGATTTTCGCAGCGCCGGTTCCGCCGACAACCACCAGCCCCATGCTCTGTTCCCGTTTCATGGGAATGTAGTAAGTATTGCCGGATGCTGTTGTAATTTTATCTCCTGCTGCGCCGTTGTCCGTTCCTGCGGCGTAGATCAGATCCTTTTTGATATCAGCCATATGTTTCTCTCCATTCTGCCTTTGCGGCGTTTGATTTTGGTATGCTTTAGATTGCGGTTTCGGTGCCCGGAGTGAATTTCGCCACCACGATCTCGGCGGGACGGATGATTCTTCCGCCGTACAGGCTCAGACCTTTGACCTTTTTGCCAAAGTTGTTCTCCGCCCGGACGATCTCCATCTTCTGAATAGTCTGCGCAAAAGCGTATGCTTTTTTTGTACGCAGTACACAGCATTCCGCCGAGCCGTCCTTTGCCAGATTGTTGGTTAGGTAGATTTTCATCTTGCCATACTGACCCATGTAACCCTGTTCAAACAGCTTGTCATTATCGGTCTGATAGACAATGCCCGCCAGCGTGATTTTCCCGAACATGGAGGGGGATACCTCCAGAACAATCTCCTCGTCCGGCGGAACGTCGCTTTCGTACAGCTTGGTGTTCATCGCGGTCAGCAGAGACAGCACGTTGGCGCTGGTAGTGCTGGAAGCGTCAATCACCTGTGCGGTTCCGATCTGCTGCGCAATCTGGCTGTATATGTATTTGTCCTGCTCTTGGGCAATCACCTTTCCGCCCTTGCTGGCAACCTCTTTCACCGTGTCAAATTCCGACTGTTCGGAATCCACGTCCGGAATGTAGGTGCCCACATATTTGGACTGGGTGATCACCAGTTTGTCATCGGTCATCTGCGCTTTCTCAAAGACCAGGTCTTCCCCGGTGTAATCCATCACTTCCGGATCGATTAATCCCAGAATGCGCACAGAGTCCCCTTTCTTTTTGATTTTACCGCTGTAGCGGTTCATGGAATTCTTTACGGCTACGGCGTTTCTCAGCCTGCCCAGATCCGCTTCCTTTAAAACGGCTTCCTGAAAATTTACTTCGTTTATTCCTGCTCCCATGTTTCTTTCCTCCTTTGTGTGTTTTGCGTTTGCGGCATACAAGCGCATAGTACAGCGTGCAATGCGCATCTTCTCTGCGCTTTGTCCTCTGCCCCCTGTAGGGGCCGATGCCCACATCGGCCCGCCCAGTATACGCTTACCGTCTACTGTTTCCCGTTTTCCGTAGGGGCGGATACCATCCGCCCGAACATTTCATCAGTCCGCTCTTCGGGACGATGAAGGCATCGTCCCCTACGCTGTATACGGCATTTTACGGGACAGGAAACCCGTCCTCTACAGTGGATTTTCCATCCTTCCCGATGTAGGGGAGGGATTTCATCCCCTCTCGCCGTCGTAGGGGCGAACTGTGTTCGCCCGCCCTTACAAGTGCACAGTACAGCGCGCAATGCGCATCTTCTCTGCCCTTCTACCTCCGCTTACTGCCCCGTTCCAGTTCCGCCCAAATGGCGTCCCTGTATTTTTCGTATTCCGCCAGGCTCATCCTGCCGACACGCTCGGTGCGGGGCCGTGCCTCCGCGCGTCCCCTCGCCGAACCGGTTGACATACCACTGTTGGCGCGTCCCTCTTCCCGGATGCTCAGCTTCCGTTCCAGTTCCGCTTTCTCCACGGCCAGCTTTTCATAGCCGGCGGTCAGCCGGTAGGCTTCCTTCAAGGGCATTCCATACCGGCTTCTGTAATAGATGGCCTCGCTCGGAATATCTCCCGAACGCAAATCGGGATTCTCCCGGAGAAGCTCCTGAAATTCCCGGTTAAACCGGTTCTCCTCCGAAAGGCGGTCATTTTCCTGCCGCGCCCTATGAATCTCCCGCGCCTGGTCAGCGGTCAGCCCGTCCTTCTCCGCAATCCGGCTGATTTCATCCTGCTGCCGCTGTCTGTCGATACCGTCCAGGTATTCCTCCGGCGATATGCCGTGCCGGGCGGATAAATCCTCCAGAAGCGAATAGGCTCGTTTCATGGCGCTGTTGTCCTCATAGGCCTTCAGTCTGTCGTGGATTTTGTCGTAGTTCATTCCCTTCTGGGCATAAGCCACGGCTTCCTCCCGGGAAAGCTGACGCTGGGAACCGTTGTATTTCACCGTGAGAGGCTGGTATGCCTCACCGGTTTCCTGCTCCGGCTTACGCGCGCTGTCCCCTTGTATTTCTTCTGCCTGACCGGATTGCGCCGTTTCCTCCATCGGTTCCGATTCCGCCGCGCTTTCCATGCTGTTTTCCAAAATTATGGTTTCTTCCATCTTGATTCCTCCTGCCTGTGGTTGGGCATTTGTCCGGGACTTCTCCGTCCCGCCTGTGCCTACTATACCACCGGGACAGCCTGACTTCCCATGACATTTGACCAAAAATATTTCTTGCCTTCCGAAGCATGACGAAATCTGCGCCAGATAGGCCTCCTGTTCTCCCGGACTCAGTTTTTTAAATTCCGGCAAATCCATCAATTCTTTCATTCGTTTATCGATGTTGGAATCCAGGTTATTCCGGTAATACCGGTATTGGTCTGCGTTCAGCGCTTTGCGGCCAAACAGGTTTTTCACGCCCTTAAAATTGGTCGCAGCTCTCATCAGTGCGTTCAGCCCCAAATCGAAGCCTTCCTTCTTTGCGAAATCGTTTGATGAAAAATTATAGTATATAGAAAAATCCCTCGGCAGATGTCATTCTCTGCCAAGGGATAACAAACAAAATCTTTCAATTATTCTAATTCATATTTTTACGAATCAATCGGTCAAGCACTTGAAAATTATATAGTAATTTCTCTTGTTTCATACTGTCAAATCCTTCTATTATTCTCTCATCTGTTAAATCACTAAGCCATAGATATTCATTATCTTTTCGTACAGAAATATCTAAAATAGAGCGATCATATACCAAGAGAACATCCATTTCCCGATAAAGCTTCATCGGTAATTCAAATTGAGAATAGGGTGTATTCAATACATTTATTTCTCCAAAGATGACGTTAGAACCCCAAATCTGTTCTGCAACCGATTTGATTAAATGAATGTTTCTTATTGCTTCCTCATTTAACATACCAGAAACCTCCCTCATAAACTAAATTTTTATCTGTAACATTTAATATGGATTTTAAATATTTCCATTCTGCTTTCAAGAATCCTTTTCCTTTTCTCGGATCATGTGAAAATCGAATTGTCTTTCCGCTGGCAATCGCATCATCCAATGCCGGTTTATTGAAATATTCAAACATATCGGATTCAGATAGACCATATTTGTCCTGAATTTTATTCCAGTCTCCTCCCATGTCAAAATAGGAAGATTCTTTTCCTGCCTTGGCAATATAAGAATCGGAATCATTGGTGTATTTTCCAAGCGTCATAGAATTAGCCTCCGGATTTTTTATGGATGCTTTCCGTATTGTCTGAAATTCTTCGACCGGAACCTTTCCTCCGACCTTCCCATCTATAATTTTCAAGTTTCCTATGGCATCCGGCAAATCCATTATACCTTCCGCCGCATCCTTTGTCAAATCCTTCCGCGCCGCGTCATACACCTCTTCCCGCGCCGCTTTTTTCATCTGCGCCAGATAGGCCGCCTGTTCTCCCGGACTCAGCTTTTTAAATTCCGGCAAATCCATCAATTCCTGCATTCTTTTGTCAATATGGGAATCCACATTATTCCGGTAATACCGGTATTGGTCTTGGTTCAGCGCTTTGCGGCCAAACAGGTTTTTCACGCCCTTAAAATTGGTCGCCGCACCCATCAGCGCGTTCAGCCCCAAATCGAAGCCTTCGTTCTTCGCGAAATCGCTTGCCGCCTGCGACGCCTTTTTTCCTCCGGCAACATCCGCAACAAATTCCCCTGCATTTACAGCGGTATCCCCAATCGCATTCGCCGTAAAATCCCGCAGAAATGGATTGTTGATCTTGCTCAGCCCTTTTACGCTTTTTGCCGCTGTACCCAATCCCTTGTATAAAGCGGCTTCTCCTGCCAGGTAACCGGCACCGTAATAATTGGGGTGCTGTTGTTTTGCAATATCTTTTGAACTTTTCGTCATGCCAAACGTAGCGCCATTTTTACTCCCATAGTTCTCAAATTCGTCATAAATTCCAAGGGATAAATTGCTCAAAGCCCCTCTTGCTACTGCAGTTCTCTTTGTTGTCATATCCAGTGCTTGCCGAAGTCTTGCGTTTAATCCATTTACTGAGTTCTCTCCCAGTTCAAAAGTCATCCTATCCTTGAACGAAGGATTCAAAACAGCCCCGTATCCTCCATTTTTTATAATGTCCTCTTTTAACTTTTCGGACAGATACGGCAATGCCTCCGCAATCTGCTTTCTCTGCTTATCCGTCAGATTTTCATCCTTTGAAAGGGAATACGTCTCGGAGACAAGCTTTTTCTCCGTGCTGTCCCCCCACATGGGCATGCGGTTTTCTCCCTCGTGCTCATTGCGGTATGCATTGGCTTCCCGCCGGATTTCCTCGGTCTTCTGCTCCTGCTTCCCGATATCCATCCAGGAGTTATCCGGAAGCAGCGGATAATCGGATTTTTTCGTTTCCTTTGTCTTTTTGGCGCTGGTTTCCTCGATTCCATTATCATGCAGTTTCACCGGGGCTTCCACAAGCAAGGGATACGGCTCCTCCCTATTTTCTGTTATGCCGCCCGTCTCTTGACGAATTGCCTCCGTCTTCTGCTCCTGTTTGCCGATGTCCATCCAGGAATTGTCCGGAAGCAGTGGATAATCGTTCTCCGGCTTTGCCGTATTCTGTCCGCCCTGATTGGAAGCACTGCCCGGCTTTACGACCGCCGCCCCCAGTCCGCCCTGATTCGGATCCAGATTGTATTCCCGGGGCGGATTGTCCGGTCCCGCCAGATTTCCGTCCCAGCCTAACTCTGCGTCAAGCCCCATCTCTTTTTTGAATTCCTCGTAGGTCAAATCCGGCCGGGATTTCCGCATCTCTTCATATTCCAGCCTTCTCGCCTCTTCCTCCGTCATTTCTTTCACCCCCTTTTTCCTGTAGGTGCTTTCCTGTGTTCGCCCGCCATTATGTATGTTTCTTCTTTCTGTCATTCTGATCGAAGGGAAGATTCGCCTTGCCGCCACACCAATAGATCAGCCGTGAGATTCCTCGTCCCTCGGAATGACAGGTGGCGGTAATTTTCCGGCATTCCCATTGTAGGGGCGGATAGCATCCGCCCGCAATTCCAGACCTCTTCCACTATCCGTCATTCTGATCAATGCGAAAAATCTCCCTGCCATCTCACCTTGTCATCATTCCATTCCGCCGTATTTCTCCTGCACCTGCGCCATGATATCCTGCGGCATCGGCACGCTGGTGCCGGAGCCCTGCAAAAGCTGGTTCACCTCCGCCGCCTGCTGTTCATTCATGCTGTCGGAACCCGGCTGGGGCATAGGCTCGCCGCCGGCCTGCGCCTCCTGTCCCTCCTGCTGGATACGCGCCATCACCTCTTCTCGCTTGGGCACATAGCCGCTGGGCAGACGTTCCAGATATTCCTCCGGCGTGATGATGCCGTTCGCCAACAGGTTATCCAGCGTCTGAACCGTAGTGATTTCCGAGAACTGGGAGGAAGCCCCCACCTCGATTTTCAGGCGCACCGGCAGATCCCGGTAGAAGGACGGATCGAACTCGACCACCGCTTCCTCCCCGTTTTTATCAAACATCGCCAGACGGGGCGTCTGGTAATAGGTGCTCCACATACAGAGCCATATTCTCCCCATGTCCTCGATAAACTGATAAAACCGGGTCTGAATATTTTCCAGCGGCGCCATGGACGCCTCCCGCATCATGACAAAAGCGGAGGTGTTTTCCGGCCGCACGTTGCCCAAGGCCACATCGTTGGCACCCATGCAGTCCTGGGTGTTGCCTTTGATGTCGTCCTGAATCCGGTAGGAGTCGGACGACAGGCTGGGCGGCTCCAGATAGCGCGCCACATCGCCGATGCTGCCATTGACCGGGATTGCCCCGCCCACCTTGTTGCTCCAGGATTTCACCCGGGAATTGTCAAACAGCACCTTGGGGGAGACAAAATTCATCAGGGAGATTTGTTGCAGGGCGGACATCTTGTTGTAGACCACCTGATTGGGTATGACCTCCTTTAATTCGGACACGCCGAAAAAGCTGTTTTTCCGCTCCCGCCAGCAGAAATTCGCCACCGGATACATCGAAAGGCCGGTATCCCAAGGCTCTTTCACCAGCACGTCCTTGGTGCACTTCACCGCCCAGACGGTTCCGGTTTTCTCGTTTTTCCACAGCTTCAGCAGGCAGGTCACCTTTTTGGTATCATTCAGTTCCTCCTTGGCGCGGTCGCCCGCTTCCCTGTCACGGTTCTCGTCGTCGGAGATATCCTCCCAGCCCTTGACTCCGTTCTCTTTCGCCTCCCGCTGCACCTCGGCAATCAGCCGCCGGAAGGACAGAATCAGATAGGGCTGCTGCTGAATCTCGCCGCAGTTGGGATCGCCGGGAAAAAAGTTCACGCTGTCAATAAGCTCCGCGTTGATATCCCCCTTGATTTCATCCCCCTGGGGCGAATAGCTCGTCTGCTTTTCATCCCAGTAAAAATACAGAATCCCGTTGCCGGAAATGCCGCCGTCCAGCAGAATCTTCTGGTTCAGGCTGTCGATTTTCAGTCGCTCCCAGGTCGCCGTGGCATAGTCGTTCAGCGCTTCCGCCAGAAGCTCTGTTTTATCCGTTTCTTCCGTTTTATTCGTTTCTCTTGTTTTTTCCACATTTTCATCCGCCGTCTTTTTCGCCGTGCGGAATTTCATGGGGGTAAACACCATCTTGACGTTGCGGGAACGCACCGCGCTGACCAGATAGTCCAGCACCCGGCGCAGGAAGTTAAATACCGGCTTAGGCACCCCTGTGCTCTCGATTCCGTACCAGTGGTCACCGGCGTAAAACCGCTCGTTTAAGTCCACTGTGGTGTACAGATCGATCTTGTTCTTGTAGTCCACCCCGTTTTCATATTCCGTGAATATCTGGGCTGGATTGATTTTTTCCTGTTTTTCCATTGTTCCACGTCCTTTCCTTTTTTCGTATGAGATTCCATTTTCCGTTTTCCATCGTAGGGGAGGATACCATCCATCCGAACATTTCATCTGTCCGCTTTTCGGGACGATGAAGGCATCGTCCCCTACAGTGGATTTTCCATCCTTCCCGATGTGGGGGAGAGATTCCATCCCATCCCGCCGTAGGGGCGGATAGCATCCGCCCGCATTTCAGTACATAGAACAGCGTGCAATGCGCATCTTCTCTGCACCTTGTTCTTTGTCCTCTGTAGGGGCCGATGCCCACATCGGCCCGCCCAGTATACCGTTTTCCATTTACCATAGGGGCGGACAGCATCCGCCCGCATTTTTCATTCGCCTGCACCGTTCTAAGCCTCCCTTGTGTAAAGGGAGGGGGACCGCTTGCGGTGGTGGGATTGTCCTCCCACTCCCCCGCCATTCTGACCGAAGGGAAGAATCGCCTTGCCGTCACGCCAATGGTTCAGCCATGAGATTCCTCGTCCTTCGGAATGACAGGCAGGCGGCGTTTTTCCGTTTCTTTCCGGCGGTCACCATCCAATGCAGAGAATGGGCTTGCGCCCTTCGCGCCGTCCTCACTGTTTTCCATAAGGATCGTAATCAAACACTTCGTTCAATTTTTCTTCCTTCCCCCTGCGTTCCGCCTCATTTCTTTCGTCCTCCTCTGTCATAGGGAGGTTCTTTCTCCTTTCCTTCAGCAGGTACAAGCAAAGCGCTGTGTTCAGCAGGCATAATGCCAGGCAAATAAAAACCATGTTTCTTCCTCCTTGTATTCTTAAAAATAGATGGTTACAATTCCGCTTTTATCATAGCCCGCCTTCCTCCTGACATGCCATGACCGAACCGCTTGATTTTCCTTCCGGATAAACAAAAAAGGACGCTGTCAAACAGCGTCCAAAGCAATCCGTCTATTTTCATTTGTCGACAATACCGTATCAGGAAATATACTCAAATACAATATTGGGCGTACTTTTGTGAACGTCAAAGAAAACTTCAATAATTCCATCCATTTCTTTCTTCCACTCCTTATGCCTCCTTACAATTGTATGAATACCTTTCACTGTGACATGAATTGGTTCATCACAATAATTGTCCAGCACATCCCAAAGCGCGTCTAAATTTTTCCCCATATATCCTCCATAATCAAATCCTTTCTGAATGATGTCATATACTTCATCGATAGAACGGCAGTTCGTAAAATCCAGTACAATTTCTTCCATATCGCATGCCTCCTTATATAATTTCATAAAACGTTTCATAATGATCATAGGTAACAAAAATCAAACCATCGCTGGAAAACAATATTCTGCAATCATTTCTGTAACCGTTTGTATAATTAAAATCCGCTTCATACCAAATTCGTCCAAATTCATCTGGTAACTTTCTTTTTTTATTTTGATATACACCACCAAATATTGTTTTTCGAGGCGCTATATCTGCAAGGTTTCCTCCCTTATTTTTCCACCCTAATTCTTTCGCCTTCTTCTTGGTTATGTAATTCTCCGGCAATTTTCCATACTTTTTCAGCCAAAAATCCGCACCCTTTTTTCCGTCCTTGGTGGCGGTTCCCGCAGTCAGAGCTCTCATACGCTCCATCACACAGCGGCAATGGGGATGCAGCGGCGGAGCCGGATCGGGCATTTCATCCATCCTGTAAATTTTCCCATTTTTATCCCGACACTACAAGCATTAGAGAGACGAACCCCATATGCCCTGCACTTGTTAAATTTCCGCCTTTTCGGATTGTCGGTCTTGCAAGGCGTCAGCCTTGCTGCACCCTTACGCACCAAAAAAACGAAAATGTTCCTATGTGCAGGGTCGCAGAGTTTCCACAGAGCAAATTTTTTCGTAAGACAAGGAAAAAGCGCAGATAATCCTGACGGATTGACGAGCATTTTGACGCAGGATTGCGGAAAATTTGCTTGTGGAAACCATATTGTGTTCGTCTCTCTAATGCTTATACAAGTTTTTAAATCTCCAAAAGCTCTCCAGTTTTTCCAGTTCTTGCTCTTTATCCCTTCCATATTCTTTTCCTCCATTATAACAAGATAAAATTGCTTTTTCAACGCTGCATGTTCCGGTATTTCCATCATAGGGGCTTTCCTGTGTTCGCCCGCCCTTACAAGCGCATAGAACAGCGTACAATGCGCATCTTCTCTGCACCTTGTTCTTTCTCCTCTGTAGGGGCCGATGCCCACTGAGTCGTGAGTATACAGTATACAGTATACAGTTCACAGTAGAACGGCATGTTCTGCCGAGATGGCATCCCTGTTCGTTACCGTATACTGTTTACCATTTACCGTAGGGGAGGGATGTCATCCGCCCGCATTTTCCGCCCCGCTTCCCTTCTCCTCACAAACGGCTTGCGTCAATACTCCAGAAAATCCCTTGTAACCTCCCCGTCCAAAACCGCTTCTATCCCCTCCTCCGCCGGGCGTTCCACGCTGAAATGATAGGTTGGCATAACCGTTTTCGGATGGCTCTGGGGCTTCGCCATGATGTAATACCGAAGCTCGTCCATGGCATGGTCATTCTCCTTCTGAGGCTCGTCTTTTCCGTTCTTCGCCCAGCGGTAGGTTTTGAATTCCCGAATCATGTTCACGCAGTCGGAGAAAATAAAAATCTTCGGCTTTTTGGTTCCGTCCAGTCCTTCCCGCGGATGGAGATACTCCTTCACCCGCTGAATCCCGGCGAATTTGGATTTGTTCACCCTCGGATCGCAGAGAATGCCGTGATCCAAAAACAGCTCCACCACCGACCGCTCACTGGCGGCGGTGCGCTGGGTAGCCGCGCTGTCAATCAGCGCTTCCAGATAACCGGTTTCCGACCGCTTCCATCCAAGCCGGTCTGCCGCGGCGAAAATCTCCTTGGCGTGCTGCTCCACATTCTGCTCGGAGGCGTAGTGCTCCCCTGCCACATAAACGTTTCCGTCGCCGTCGCAGGCATAAAAATGGCAGGACAGCGGATGGGTGTAGCCCGGGTCGATGCTGATTCGATCCTGCCATTCCTCCGGAATATCGAAGGGCTCAATCACATGAATGTTCTCGTCAAATTCCTTGTACACCAGCCCATTGACCGCCACGAACCGCCCGTATTTTCTGGCTTCCAGCTCCTCCTTGGACAGGGTGCTCTCCAGAGCCTTAATCTCCTCCTTGGAAAGGTAGGGGTTGTCATCCCAGTTCATGAACCAGCACTTCACGTCCGGATCGTTGCGCTCGTTCACATAGATCAAGTCATACACCCAGGTAAGCCCTTTCAGGGGCGTCATGGTTCCCCAGATATCGCCCCGGGTGTCCAGCACCCGCATCCGGCACTCCTCGTAAACCTCACGGGGCGGCTCCTCGTCAAACCATACATAGTGAAGCGAAGTCCCTTGAAATTTCTCCCGCCCCTGATCGCAGGACTTGAAGCCGATGATGCTCTCCCCTCCCCGCTCGTGCTGCACCACGATAAAGTCGATGGTGGCGTTTTCCGGATTGTCCGCCTTGCCCTTGCGGGTCACAATCTTTTTGATCCAGTCCGGGTTGAGCCATTTCAAAATTTCCCGCTGGGCAACGTCCCGCTGTACCTCGCCGGTCAGGGACACCACCCACCCCTTGGTGGGATGGGGAATGTCCTTGTAGGGATGGTTTCCCCGGGCGTACCACACCGCCTCCACCGCGCCGGACACCGTCTTTCCCGTCCGGTTTCCGCCGAACATCCATCGATTTCGGTGATTGTCCTTGTGGAATGCTACCTGCTTTTTGTGGATCCGGTCTCCCCGATTATAGAACAGTAAGCGGTTCTTCCGCACATATGCGTAAATCCCTTTCAGCCTGCTGTATGCTTTCTGTATTTCTTTTTTCTCCATCTTTTCACCTCCGTTTTGTAGGGGAGGGGTTCCAGCCCCGCCCGCCGCCGTAGGGGCGGATTCCATATCCGCCCGCAAAGCGCATTCCGCTTTATCCTTCACAGGGGAGAGAATCTGTTTCGGGACGATGTAGGCATCGTCCCCTACGCTGGATTTTCCATCCTTCCATGTAGGGGAGGGTCTCCGTGCCCTCCCGTTTTGTTCTCTGTTCTTTGCCCCCTGCCCTCCGTAGGGGTCGATGCCCACATCGACCCGCCCTCAACAGCGCTTTGCGCTATGCCCTTTTCTCTTAACAAAAAAGCCCTCCGTCAGACCGCCGGAAGGCTTTTATTTCATATTGCGGAACAATTCGGATGGAAGCTCCGCGATGCTTCTTTTCATTTCCTCCAGCGCCTCCTCGGGCTTGAGGTGATCCAAAGGATTCCCCGCCTCCGTTTCCTGCTCCAGCTTATCCCGCCATTTTTCCGGGCACCTGTTTTTCAGCCAGAACAGCGCCGAGTTGGTATCCGGCGGATAATACTGCTCCTCCTCGGCGATTTCCAGCCGTTCGCTCTCCCGCACCTTTTTGCCGTTCTCATACTCGATTTCTTTGAGCTTCACCGGTTTGCGTACCCGCTGGACATAACCGGTGGCCTTTTTGAAAAGCGCCTTTTCCACCTCACTGTCCACACTGTGCCTGCCCCTCTCCAATGCCTGTTCAAACGCCGGACGAGATTTCTTATAGCGGTAGAAGGTGCTCCGGCCAATCCCGAGCCTGGCGCTGATTGCGTCGTCACTAAGCCCTTCCCTCGCCAGAGACTCCAGTTCTTCCAGTCTTTTTTCGATCTGTCCGTATTTTCCGGGATTCGTCTGCACCCTCTCCACTCCTTTTGTGCCTTCTATCGGAAACCATGCGTTTGAGCGATACTTGCCCAGACGACGGCTCTGAAATGTTATTTTAACGCTGCCTCCCACCCCTGGCTTTCCGCGGTATCCTATCCCAAAAGGCGCCCTGCGCCCGTGCTTCCTGTACGCATTATACCGGGGAACCCCCATGACATGCCATGACATAAACGCAGAAGGTTTCCTGTAATCCATTTCTCTGCCCTTCGTAGGGGAGGGGTTCCATCCCCTCCCGCCGACGTAGGGGCGGATTCCATATCCGCCCGCCCTTGCCAGCGCATCGTACAGCGTGCACAGCGCATCCCGCTTTGCCCTTCGCAGGGGAGAGGATCTGTTTCGGGACGATGTGGGCATCGTCCCCTACGCTGCATTTTCCGGCATTCCCATTGTAGGGGCGGATATCATCCGCCCGCATTTCAGTCTTCTCTGCGCCTTGTTCTACGCCCCCAGCTCCCGAATCCTTTCCACCTCACGCACCGCCGCTCTATGCAGACGGTACACATGCCGTTCGCTCAGATACAGGGTTTCCGCCACCCTCTCAAAGGTCATTCCCTCCAGATAATGGCATTTTAAAATCATTCTGAGCTTGGCCTGGGAAACGTTCTCCACGGCGCCGCGGATTTCCACAGCCTGCTTCTTAAGCGCTTCCACTCTGCGCCGCAGGATGTCCTTCAGTGCGTCCGGCGCCTGTTTCAGCTCCCGTTCCGTCTGCTCTATCTCGCAAAGCAGCGCCGGATAACGGCTTAAAAACTGTTTTGTTTTCTCCATTTTCTTTGCTCCTTTGGTATAAAATTTTTCCAATCCGGCAACCCTGTAAACAGACAGCAAAACCTATTTTCCGTTTTTTCGGTCAGAAAGGAGGGTATCTTATGACCTTTATTGATCCGCGGTTAAAGCCTCAGTTCGACTCCCTTTCCAAGGAATTGCAGGAAGTGATTCTGAGCAAAGATGTCCAGATCCACAGCCTTCAGGATCTGATCCAATGCCTGGAAACCATCGTCAATGAATAGCGGACTTTTTGAACCGCTCCGCCCCCTGTTTCATATACTGAAAACAGGGGGTGGTTTTATGATGTCGCCCAATGAGCTGGCAGCCACGGCATCCGCAATAGCCTTTGCGCTCGGAAACGAGCTTACCATCGACGATGCGCTGACGCTCTCCGCTGTACTCAAGCAGATCGGTTAAGCATTAGAGAGTCGAACGCAATATGCCCTGCACTTGATAAATTCCCGCCTTTTCGAATTGTCGGTCTTGCAAGGCACCAGCCTTGCTTCCCCCTTACGCACCGAAAAAACGAAAATTTCTCTGCGTGCAGGGTCGCAGAGTTTTTACAGAGCAAATTTTTTTGACGCAGAATTGCGGAAAATTTGCCTGTAAAAACCATATTGGGTTCAACTCCCTAATGCTTTCACAATGGAAACGATTGTGGTCCAGCGGGAAAATATCGAAAAATGCCGAACAATTGATAGCTGATTCGTCTCTATGCGGTAGGATAGAGGCTCCCTTCCGCCGCGGGCAATTTTGCGCATACCATCCAAGCGCCTATTTTATCTGGCTTCCTCTATGGTTTCCCTTTTATCTGTGTGCTTCCTTCCGCAGAAATAGGCCTCCTGCGCCAAAATTTCAGTGACATGCCGCCTGGTGCCGTCCGCCTCTTCCCAGGCCCGGTTCTGCAGGGAGCCATACAGGGTGACCGCCTGTCCCTTTTCAAAGTATTTTTTGATAAACTCAGCCGTTCCGTAAAAGCAGACCACAGGGAAAAAATCCGCCTGATTCGTTTTATTCGCTTCATTCGATTTTCTCCGCTGCTCCACCGCCACCGAAAACCGGCAAACCGGCACGCCTGCCGCGGTTATTTTCAATTCTGGTTCCCTTGCCATTCTGCCTGTCAGGATCACTTTGTTCATCGTCATGTTTTCTTCCTCCTCAATCACTGTTTGTATTTGGATACATATTCGCCGTACGTCATGCCGGCCTGCCGCGCAAGCCTGCATACCTCCTGAATGGATTTATGCTTCCGCTTTGTCTTTTTTGGTTTTCTGCGCATCATCTGCTCGATGGCTGTCCCCTCCTTTCCCCTCTCTCATTGCCCGCTGGATGGCGTCATAGTCGAAAGCCTGCTCGCTGAAATTGTGAAACCCTGATTTTTTTTCGTTTTTTCCGTTCTTTTCGTTCTTGTTTTTTCCGCCGCCGCGCTCCTTCACCGCTTCTATCCCCCACCGTTTGATAGCCAAAGCGCAGTTTTGATACCGCTTTCCGGTCATCTCCATATACTCGTCCAGCAAGCCGGCCGCCTTATGCACCATTTCCTCCCCATACTGTCCGTTCAGCTTCTCCAGCTCTGCGCTGTCCAGCAGAACATGGCCGTATTTGCCGAAGGTTTTTTGGCGTGTGCGGGAGGCGCAAGCCTCTCTCTCTGCTTTCCTTTCCTTTTCTTTTCTTTCCTTTCCTTTCCTTTGTTCCAAAATCGATCGATTTTGGCTCGAAATCGATCGATCCTCCTGCTTTAAAAAGTTCTCCAAAACAGCGCTCCGCCCTGATATGGCGCGCATTTCCGCCTCGTCCAGAAGCCAGAGGGAAAAATCCATCTTCAAATTTTTTCGAGCGCAGGTGATCCGATAAAATACCTTCTGAATTCTGCAGGAGGTGAGCACGCCGGCACGAAACAGCGTCCAGTCAAAAAGTCCGTCCCGGGCAAGCCCTTCTATTATCCCGGTGATTTCCTCCTCCTCAGGCTCGTTTTTTCCCCGCAGATGGTTGAGAACCTCCCATACCACATCACTCCGTGTTTGTTCGTTGTAATTGAGATAGTATCCCTTGTCGCCGAAAATCATGGTCAAAAGCGACAGGTAAACCAAAACGGATACCGCGCCGTACTTGCTTCGCAGCTTTCGGAATTTCCGATCCTCAATCAGATCCAGGTAAAACGGAAAATAGTCGATTCCCTGTTTCACAGTCAAATCTTCTCACATCCTCTCTATATTGTGTCTTAAAAGATACCAAAAGGACGCAGAATTCCCGCATTTCAGTGCATAGAACAGCGTACAAAGCGCTCTGTTCTTTGTTCTCTGCCCTTTGCACTGTGTTCCTTCCCTACGTTTGGATTCGGGACAATATGGAATCGTCCCCCCGCGCTGCATTTTCCGGCATCTCCATTGTAGGGGAGGGGTTCCATCCCCTCCCGTCGTAGGGGCGGATAGCATCCGCCCGCCTTCCCTACCGGTTTCCGCGGCCTGTCACGCAAAACACTTTCAAGCGCAAAAGTTTCTTTTAAGATACTTCTGATTTTACCTCTTCTCTCATTATTTGTCAAGAACGAAAAGACACTTTTTCAAAATATATGCAAAATTTGGTTGCATTTAGGACACTTGTGTGTTATAATGCGTGTATCGAAACATCGAAATATCGAAGAGGAAAAATGGAAGCATTTTGGCATGGAACTCCGCTGGGTTCCGCTTTCTAAAATGAAAAAAGGAGCAGGCAATGGATCTGAAAACAAGACGGCAGGAATTAAATATGACTTTGGAGGAAGTGGGCAATATTGTAGGCGTGGGCAAAAGTACCGTCCGCAAATGGGAAACCGGAGACATCGCCAATATGAAGATCGACAAGGTGACGCTGCTGGCAAAAGCTTTAAAAACGACCCCCACCGCCATTCTCGGGACGGAGGAAAAAACGGAGGAGAATCCCTCCGCTCCGGTGCGGATTCCGGTCTTAGGCAGGGTGGCCGCCGGTATCCCTATCGAGGCGGTGGAGGATATTCTGGACTATGAAGAAATTTCCGCCGATATGGCCTCAAAAGGCGACTATTTTGCCCTGCAAATCCAGGGGAATAGCATGGAGCCCCGCATCTGCCAAAACGACGTGGTTATCGTGCGCTGCCAGCCCAGCGTGGAAAGCGGTGAAATCGCGGTGGTGCTGGTAAACGGGGAAAACGCCACCTGCAAAAAAATCATCAAACAGCCCAACGGAATCAGCCTGGTCTCTCTGAACCCGGCCTACCCGCCCATGTTCTATACCAACGAGGAAATCACTTCCCTTCCCGTGACCATACTGGGCAAGATGGTCGAACTGCGGGGAAAATTCTGAAATATCCCATTTTGACAAGGAGGATACCTATGCCCGCATTTGATTACAAAAAGAAGTACAGGGAATATTACCTGCCGGGAACCTCGCCTTCCCTGATAGAAATCCCGCCGATACAGTATGCCGCCGTGGAGGGACAAGGGGATCCCAACGAGAAAAACGGCAGTTATCAAGCAGCCCTGAATATTTTATACACCATATCTTATACCATCAAAATGAGCGATAAAGGCGGTCGATCCATCGAAGGATATTTCCCCTATGTGGTTCCGCCGCTGGAGGGACTTTGGCAGATGGCGGGCGGCTCTCCCGGGGTGGATTACTCCAACAAAGCCGGCTTTCAATGGATCTCTATGATCCGCCTGCCGGAATTTGTGACGCCGGAAATCTTCCGCTGGGCACAGCAGGAAGCGGCCCGGAAAAAGAAGCTGGACACCGCCGCCGCTTCTCTCCTCCTTCTTAAGGAGGGGCTTTGTGTCCAATGTATGCACATCGGCTCCTATGACGAGGAACCCGCCACGCTGGAAAAAATAGAGCGTTTTCTACAGCAAAACGGATACCAGACCGATCTGTCCTCCAGCCGCCGGCATCATGAGATTTATTTAAGCGATCCCCGCAGAACCGCGCCGGAAAAACGGAAAACGGTACTGCGCCTGCCTGTTAAGCGTTAGAGAATCCGTGCGGAAAGGAAGTTTTGCCATGCGTTACCTTTGGATGGATGAATACATGCTGAAAAAAATCGGAGTGTCCAAACATTTTAAGCCCAAATGGCAATGGAACTGCTATCAGGTGGGCGGCAAAATGTTTGCCGCTTTCTGTTCCGACAAAGAGGGAGAACCCGTTCTCACTCTGAAATGTGAGCCGGAACACGCAAGACGGTTGATGGAAGCATCCCCCCATATCATGCCGGGCTACTATATGAATAAACAGCACTGGATCTCGGTGCGGCTGGAAAGCCCTGTCACCGATCAACTTCTTAGGGAGCTGATGGACGAGTCTTACCGCCTTGTTTATGATAAGCTTCCCAAATATCGGAAAGCGGAAATGGAATCCCGGTGAATTACGCGGGTTTATTCCCTGTTTCGCCGCGGCCAAAAAGCGGAGACGCCTTCCACCGGAAAGCGCTCCGCTTTTTCACATGCTATTTCATTGTCTCCCATTGAAAAAAGAAGAGAGTCCCGCATTTGCAAGCAATGAGAACACCTTCTTTTTCGTCTGGCAAGAGTTTCAATAAGGGCTTGTCCCGTCATTCAACGAGGACAAGTGCAGGGCATATAAGGTTCGACTCTCTAATGCTTAAGCATAGAACGCAGTATCCGAACCCGCCGAAACCAACCAAAAACGGGTTCGTATGCTGTGCTCTATGCTTAAGAGGCGGGGGACATCTTGCCCGCAGTTATAAATCCCACAGCGCCTCTTTTCCCGTTGAGACGGCAAAAGCGCCCGCCGCGAGAATCTCCATGATCTCTTCCTTCGTGTCAATCAAGCCTCCGGCAATCACATGCATGTTCAAATCCCCCGCGATATTGTGAATCACTTTGGGCATGACAGCGGGCATGATCTCCACCATGTCCGGCCGCACACTGCGCGCGGTTTCAACCGAGGAGCGGTAGGAGATGGAGTCCACGATGAAAAACCGCTGCACCGTCAGGATTCCCGCTTCCTTCGCATACTTGATATGGTTGGTTCGGGTGCTGATGATGCCATCCGGCTTTATTTCCTTGGCAAGATACTCAATGGCCTTTTTGTCCCTGCCGAGCCCCTCTAAAAAATCGATGTGCAGAAAGGCAAGCTTCCCTTCGGACTGGACAGTCTCCACCAAATCGCGCATATGAAAGATGTCTCCGCACAGCAGAAATACCGCCTGCACGCTGGAACACACGGCGGCCTTCCACTTCTTCGGATCGCGCACCGCCGCGATGATGGGATTTTCCTCTATCCTGCTGATAACTCCGTTCATTCCGCACCTCTCAAAAGGGCTTCAAACTGCCGGATCGGCATCGGCTTTGCAAAGAGATAGCCCTGTGCCATATCACAGCCGACCTGCCGCAGAAAATCAGATTGCTGAGGGGTCTCCACCCCTTCGGCCACCACTTTGATTCCAATGCTTTTCGCCAGACGAATCACGCCGTTGACAATTTTTTTGCCCCTGTCATTGTTCATAATTTCCTTGAAGAATCCCCTGTCCAGCTTTAAAACATCCACAGGAATTTCCTTCAGCAGGTTCAGGGATGAATACCCGGAACCAAAGTCGTCCATGGACAGCACAAACCCATTCTCCTTCAGGCGGTTGAGCACGTCCACAATATACTCAACATTCTCAAACACAACCGTCTCCGTCAATTCCAGCTCAATCAGGTTTACCGGTACCTGGTACCGTTTGAGCAGATTCACGTAAATTCCCGTAAAATCCACATTTTCAAGAAGATGGCGCGACACGTTCACCGAGACAGGCACCACCGGAAGCCCCTCTTTGATCCATCCGCTGAGCAGCTTGCATACCTCTTCAAACACGAAAATATCCAAATCTGCTACAAAACCGTTTTTCTCAAACACCGGGATAAACTCGCCGGGATACAGAAGCCCCTTTTGGGGATGGTTCCATCTTGTCAGAGCCTCAGCGCCGGAAACCTTGCCTGTGTCCAGATCGATTTTCGGCTGAAGGTAAACCTCAAACTCCCGGTTTTTCAGTGCGGATTTCATGCTGTTTTCAATTTCCTTCTCCCGCACCATATCGTCATAAAGCGTGTCCCTGTAAAAATTGATTTCTGTGGAATGCCGTCCTTTTCCCAGCTTGTGAGCCAGGTTCGCCTTGTCCATCATATCTGAAATATCTTTGGGATCCTTTTGATCAATCAGCTTGTGTATCCCGTAGGAAATGGTCAGATCAAAGTTTCCGCTGATTTGATTTTTAAACTGCTCTATCTCGCCGGTGATCTGCTCCAGGCGGCGGATGAGATCCTCCCTGTCGCTGAAATGCATCAGCACGGTAAATTCGTCATTGTACAGCCTGGCAATGCGTTCATTCTCCTTAAGATGCTTGCAGAATACCCGGACAATGTGCTGAAGCAGCCTGTTTCCCGTCTCATATCCATAGACATTGTTGACAAACTTAAACTTCTCCACGTCAAAGCGTATCACCGCAAAGCGGTTATCCTCCGCTTTTTTTATAATATCCAAAGCGTCCTGCCTAAATTTATTCAAATTGCAGGCGCCTGTCAGAGAATCCGTGAAGGCCAGGTTAAAAAGTTCCCTTCTGGCCTTATTCTGCATAAATAAATTGTAGGCCAGAAGCAAAGCAAAGACAATGACTACCCCCAGACAAACCCACAGGGTATTCATCTGCACATAGGCTGTCCTCTCGCTGGCCACGCTGGCCGGCACAACCGAAATCAGATACCAGTCATTGATCTCCACCGGCACATAGCTCATATATTTTTTGATTCCATCCTTCTCATAAATCAGAATTCCGCTCTCGCCGTTTTTCATATTCTCCATCATTTTTTCCCGCCCGCCCTCGGACAGGTATTTGCACCGCTCATCCATTTTTCCATCCAGCAGCCCCAGACTTTTCACACTGTTTGGATGATCCGAGAGGGCGATGGTCTCCCCGGTACTTTTGACAATATAGGAATAGCCGTTCCCCTGAAAGGTTGAAACGGACAAAATACTTTTATATACTTCATTGCTGTGGGTGGCAAAGACAGCCCCAATAACCTCATTATTACGGTATAACGGGATGGAGTAGACATTGATGAGATTCCCGTCCGTCCGATCAATAATGGTATCCGATAAGCTGGATTTTCCGTTTAAAGCGGAGGAGAAATAGGGGCGGTCCGCCAGATTCATCTCCGCCTCATCTGTTGTCATAACGCTGCCGTCCAGTTCAATAATCCCCATCCGCTTAAAATCATGGTTTGCGGCAACCGCCCGCAGATTTTGCAGTACAAGTTCCTGAGCGGAATCCTTATGACTGATGATAAAAAAGGACAGATCCTGAAGCGTTGTGATATCCTCTTCAATCTGTTTTCGCAGGATATCCCTGCTCTGCTGGGCAATCTCCTGCAAATAGACGTAGGTTTCGCCGGCCAGGTTATCGGAAAGAAAATGAACGTATAAGCCCGACAAACCGCTCAGCAAAAGAACGGTTGCAATCAGAATAACAACCGTACTTATGGGAATTCTGCTCTTTTGTCTTGGCATATGCTTATTTCACCCCGTCTATGGTCTGCCGGTCATACAAGCATCCCTGCAGCCCGTATGCTTTTCAGCACCGTCCCGGCGGAACCAGATGTATCAAATCAGGAAGCTTTTGTTTTATGGTTGTCCAAGTGCACCGTTCCTTATTTCGGATGAGAATCTTGGATATATATCGTGTATATTATACCCAATTTAGAAAAAAACACAAGTTTTTTCAACAAAGTTTTGCATCTTTTGTTCATAAAAATCCCCCAGTCCATAAGATGAACAAGTCCAGTAAAAACGGACAATAGACAAAAGCCCCCTATTGTAGGATAATACTACAGTAGGGGGTTAATGTTATGTCGAGAAAATATCAACACACATTAGAACTATTGCCTCAAATTAAAGAAATGCTCAACCAAGGGATGACACATAAAGAAATAGAAAAGGTATTAGGACTAACAGGAGATCGACCTGTGCACAATCTGTTAAAAAGGGAGCGCAGAAAAGAAAAACG
>NZ_JAHLPV010000002.1 GCF_018918095.1 Acetivibrio sp. MSJd-27
GCTGGCCATGTGGAAGTGGCGGGATGGGAACCATGGCACGCTGCATCGGATACTCATGTTTTTATTCCCAATAGACACAAAAACGCGTGGATTCGCTTGATGGAATCCATGCGTTTTTCGACAGGCTGAAATGTCCTCCTTAAGCAGGAGGACATTTTTTCATATTTCAATAAGGGCTTGTCCCGTCATTCAGCGTGGAAAAGGGCACTGCACAGCAGTGCCCAAAGAGGCAGAGGACACTTTGCCGCCAGTTATAACGTTTCATAAAGGGCTCACACCAGAACTTCATCGCTTTCCGAGCAGCTCGGCATAGAAACAAGACTATATTTTCTGAAATGCCTGCTCCAAATCATCTATAATATCCTGAATATTTTCCAGTCCCACGGACAGCCGTATCAGTCCCGGAGTGATGCCCGCCGCCTTCAGCTGTTCATCCGTCAGCTGCCTGTGGGTTGAGCTTGCTGGATGCAGCACACAGGTTCGTATATCGGCAACGTGAACCACGTTGGATGCAAGCTTCAGGTTGTCAAGAAACCGAACCGCATTCTCCCGGCTTCCCCTTAAAGAGAAAGAGATGACGCCGCTGCAGCCCTTAGGCACATATTTCTGATATAAAGTATGATATTTGTTATCCTTCAGAGCGGGGTAATTCACAAATTCAATTTTCTCCTGGGCAGCCAAATATTGCGCCACTTTCAGAGCATTTTCACAATGTCTCTCCATTCGAACCGCCAAAGTTTCCAGTCCAAGATTGAGCAGGAATGCGGCATTTGCAGAAGGATATGTGCCAAAATCACGCGTAAGCTGTACCCGTGCCTTGGTAATATATGCGGCTTTCCCGAAATCCCTGGTGTATATCACACCATGGTAACTCTCATCGGGTTCTGTATATTCAGGAAATTTCCCGTTTGTCCAGTCAAAATTTCCGCTGTCGACGATAACTCCGCCGACCTGAACTGCATGACCATCCATATATTTTGTGGTGGAATGAATCACAATGTCCGCACCAAATGCAATTGGGCGGCATAGAATTGGCGTCGCAAACGTATTGTCTACGATGAGAGGCACATTGTTTTTATGGGCGATTTTCGCGAATTTCTCAATATCAAAAATAGCAATTGCCGGATTTGCGATCGTTTCCCCAAACACTGCTTTGGTATTTTCACGGAATGCTTTCTGGATTTCTTCCTCGTCCGCATCCGGATCTACAAAGGTACATTCAATCCCAAATTTTTTTAAAGTGACTGCAAACAGGTTGATGGTTCCCCCGTATATCGTCGCGGCGCTGATAAAATGATCACCTGCTTTCATAATATTCAAAATGGAAAGCAGAGAGGCCGCTTGCCCTGAGGTTGTACACAAAGCCCCAACACCGCCCTCCAAAGCGGCAATTTTCTTCTCTACCGCTTCAACCGTTGGATTGGAGATTCTTGAATACATATGTCCTTCTACGGATAAGTCAAACAATTTTCCAATATGTTCTGTGGAATCATATTTGTAAGTTGTGCTCTGGTAAATAGGCAGAACTCTAGTCTCCCCGTTTTTTGGTTCATAGCCTTCATGAAGACATTGGGTTTCTATTCTCATCGTCATCGATCCCTTCTTTATTCTAAGTTATTTCATAAGAAACATTGCTCTGAAATAAAGCCATTCAGCATAAAACGCATTCCCGCTGAAAAAATGATTCCCACCGTGTGAACAGGCAGGTGAGCATCTTGCTTTTATTACCATGATACCACATATGAAATCCCAAGTCAATAAACCGACTCTTCCTGTTTTGAAACCAAACTGTAATGAAAAATCAGTTTACATTATTTATCAATTGTTGTATAATGGAATCAAGATTATCCCCGCATCAAAAAGAATGGATTTCCCCCAATATTTCCAGATGGTGCTTTTAACGCCGGAAAATTAGCTCTTTACACAGATGGAAAATCTTTTTTGTTTTGTTTTACCAATCGATGAAAAGGAGATGGATTTATGAAAAAGCAAACACTCGCTTTACTACTTTGCCTTATCCTGATACTATGCCCGTTTTCTTTTGTAAATGCGGAGACCGGCGAACAGGATTGGAGCAAATACACTTGGGATTTAACCGAGTTTTTTTCTTCTAATGAAGCGTTTCTCCAGACCTGTAGCAGTATGCAGGAAGGGATTGTATTTTTGAACAGCTGCAAAGGCAAGCTACATAATCCGGACGTTTTTATTCAATTCAACAATACGCTTGACGAAGTATACGAGAAGCTTTTAGATGTATACTACTATGCATCTCTTTCCTTCCAAAAAAATTATACTTCCAGCGAGGCCACCGCATCTTACGTAAAAGCCAATGATATATATAATAGTTTTTTTGCCGCTTACCGGATGTTCAACAATGAAATCGCGACGATGGATGATGCAAAGTTTTCCAGTCTGCTGTCCGACCGCCGTTTTGCCATGATGGCTTCCACTCTGAAATCCATTCGGGAAGATCCGGAAAATGCGGATTATAATGATGATAAAAAATTAATTTCCGAGTTAAACACAATCAGCGATTTTGAAAGCGTATACAGCACACTAAAAGATGGAGAACTAGGCGCTGCTTCCATTTTGGACGAGGAGGGAACCCTCGTTCCCTCAAGTGAAAAATATCTGTTCAGTTCAGTGGAATCCGTCCGCAGGGATGCGGTGGATGCCCTCAATTATCCCTATCTATCTAAGCAGAATACGTTTGCCTCCCTGTACGATAAACATGTGCGGCAGAGTCTGACGAACAATAAGTATGAAGGCTATGATTCTACTCTAAGCGCACAGCTTGAAAATTATCAGGTTTCCCGCAAAGCTTATGACCTGCTCATGTCAAATACAATGAATAATCTCACTGTTATCAACGAGAAATATGACATACAGCGGAAAGCTCTGGGATACGAAAAGCTGGAGTCGTACAATATGTATCAGAATTATCTCCCCTCCTCCCAAAAAATTTATACGATGGAGGAAGCCAGACGCGATATCATCGCCGCGGCACAGCCTTTGGGAGAGGAGTATATCTCCGTGCTGAACAAGGCTTTTGATGAACACTGGATCGACGCCAAGCCGGGCAACGGAAAGTACAGCGGCGGCTTTACTATGCCTACCACCAAGCATCCTTTTATTTTAGTCAACTTTACCGGAACACTGAGCGATGTAGGAGATTTAGCCCACGAGCTCGGGCATGCTGTACATATGTACCTGTCCGCCCAAAACCAGCCTCCCCAATATCAGAATGCCCCCTATGTGTCTTCGGAAATCGCCTCCACCACCAATGAGACTTTATATTATCAATATAAACTGAAACAGGCAAAGGACGACGACGAAATTTTATATTATACCGCACAGATGGAAAGTTATATGTTCGGCTATGGCATCGAAGTGATGAAACAGGCAAAGATCGAGGAAATCGCACAGGATGCTGTTTTGAACGGAGAAGTACTGACCGCTGACTTTATGAACAAAACAACAATGGATGTGTTAAAACAATTTTATGGTCCGGCTGTTAACGTAGCCGAAAGCTCCAAGATATATTGGGCGAAAATCCCCCATTATTACAGTGATTTTTATGTGTTCAACTATGCAATGTCCTATACCGCGACAAATATGGTGGTAAAGGATATCAACGCAGGCAAAGCCTCCCGGTTTCTCAGTTTCCTAAAAGCCGGCTCCTCCAAAGACGCTTTGGAGCTGATTAAAGAAATGGGAATCGATATGGAGAGCGAAACGCCATATAAAACACTGTATCAGGATTACCGCAGTTATCTGGAAAAGGAGAGAGAATTGCTTTGCAAAAACGGTCAGCAGATGAGCGATGACGGCAGCATTCAGGTCGTTTACAAAGGAAATCTGATAAATTTTGAAAACAAACCGATTTCCATCGATTATGTTACCTTGGTCGATGCGGAAGCGCTGCTCCGGCAGATAGGACTTGCCGTTTCAATGGAGAACGGTCTTACCGCGTCCGCTGATGGCACGGAGCTTCGCTTTCAGGAAGGCCAGCAGAACGCGTCAGTAAACGGCGTAAACGTACCCATGCAGCTTGCAGCGCAGACAGTAAATAACAAATTGTTTGTTCCCATTCGTTTTATCGCGGATCAGCTAGGTCTCTCGATTTCCTATAATGAACGGACAAAAACAGTGGTCTTAAAATAATTCTGAATAATGGATTGAAGAGAGAAAGCTCTTTCGCATCATTTTTATGCGGAAGAGCTTTTCTGTTTCTGTTAGACATTAGAGACTCAATTTTTAAATCTCCTGCTCCATAATATAATCATCCATAAAAAATCCATCGCCGATATCTGCTTTCACTTCGTCCACCTTGCGGAAGCCCATCTTCTCATAGACTGCAATGGAATTTTTATTGTTTTTGTTGACCGTCAAGTAAATGCTTTTTAACCCTGCCTCCTCCGCAATATCCAAAATGTCCCGCAGCATCACTGTGGCGATACCTTTCCCGCGGTGTTCCTTGTCTATATATACTTTGCTCAGAAAAATTTTGCTCTTCTCCGGTTCTTTTTTCACAGCATAGTATCCCACGGGCTTTTCATTCCATAAAGCAATTTTATAGATGGTCCCCTGCTCTATTTGCTCAGAAATTGCATCCTGGCTCTGAAACTTATTGACCATATAATGAACCTGCTTGGCCCCAATCAGCCTGTCATAATGTCTATGCCATATCTCCTTTGCCAACGCTGCAACCGTCACAATATCTTCCTGGGTTTCCGCCTGTTTTAATAAAACTGCCATTTTGAGTCCTCCTCGTTTTCCTATGAAACAATAACGCTGTATTGTTCTTTTCAATTTCCTGAGATACAAAATTTTTGGTTCCGCCATTCACATTATTTCATCAGAGTCAAGAACAATTGTAACCGGTCCATCATTGACCAGTTCAACCTTCATGTCAGCACCGAACTGTCCGGTCTGTATTTTTCCCGGAAGCAAATGTTCCAAGTACTTTATCATATTTTCATACATCTGTTCTGCAAAAGCAGGAGAACCTGCTTTGATAAAACTGGGCCTGCGGCCTTTTTTGCAGTCGGCATATAACGTAAACTGTGAAATCAGAAGGATTTCACCTCCGACATCCAAAAGAGAACGGTTCATTTTTCCGGCTTCATCCTCAAAAATTCGAAGATTTATCATCTTTTCCGCCATATATTTCAGAATCTCTTCCGTGTCCGTATCCGTAATGCCCACAAGTGCCATATAGCCTTCGCCTATCCGTCCCTTTACTCTTTCCTCAACCGTAACGCTGGCACGGCTGACCCTTTGCAATACTATCTTCACTTCATCACATCCTACAGCTTTTTATTGGTTCTGGTAACACTCAATACATCCTTGATGGTTTTCACTTTGCTGATCGCCCTGGAAAGCTGATCGGAGCTTTTGATTTCCAAAGTCAGCGTAATAAGGCACAGCGCATCCTTTGTGGTTTTTGCGTTCATTGCCCGCAGAGGGATTTTCATCTCATTAAAACAGACCGTCAAATCCACCAAAATACCTGCCCGATCATTCGCGGTTACCAAAAGTTCTGCCTGGTATACAGCTGCCTCCGAAATGGTCCACTCCACTTCGATCAGCCTGTTGGTATCTCCGTCGGCCTTCTCCACATCCCGGATGGACAGACAGTCTGCCCGGTGCACGGAAACCCCCCTTCCGCGGGTGATATAACCGATGATCTCATCCCCTGGAAGAGGGTTGCAACACTTGGCAAATTTCACAAGGCAATTGTCGATTCCCTTCACACGAATTCCTGTTTTGTCCGATTTCGCATGCTTTAATGGGGTTATCATTGCTGTGATATCGGGGGAAAGCTCTTTTTTATTTTTTTTCAGGTAATCACGAACCCGGTAAACCACTTTATCTACCGAAATACCGCCGTACCCGATGGTCGCATAGAAATCGTCCGGATGGCTGAAAGAAAATTTCTTTAACACAAATGCGTTTAGTTCTGGTTCATAGAAATCGTTCATGGTCAGATCCATTTTCTTCAGCTCTTTTTCGATCAATTCCTTCCCTTTTATAATATTAGCATCCCTGTTTTCTTTTTTAAACCAAGCGTTTATTTTGTTTTTGGCCTGGGAGGTCTTAGCGATTTTCAGCCAATCCAGACTGGGGCCGGCAGAGGTTTTTGAAGTCATAACCTCCACAATGTCCCCATTGTTCAGCTTGGTATCCAGCGTAACAATTTTACCGTTTACCTTGGCTCCAATCATCTTCCATCCCACCGCTGTGTGGATGCTAAATGCAAAATCAATCGGAGTAGAACCAAGCGGCAGACTGATAACATCTCCTTTCGGAGTGAAGACAAACACTTCATCCGAAAAAAGATCGATCTTCAAATTGCTGATGAACTCATATGGGCTTTCCGTATCCTTCTCCACCTCCAGCAGCTGCCGGATCCAGGCGAGCTTCGAATCCCAGTCGGTCGCCGCAGTCTTTCCCTCTTTGTATTTCCAGTGGGCAGCAATACCATATTCAGCCGTCTTATGCATCTCATGCGTTCTTATCTGAATCTCAAAAGGCGATCCGTTGGTACCAATTAGCGTGGAGTGCAGAGACTGATACATGTTCTTCTTTGGCATTCCGATATAGTCCTTGAACCGTCCCGGCATCGGCTTATACAGTTCATGGGCAATCCCCAAAGCGGTATAGCAGTCCTTGAGGTCATCCACAATCACTCTCACGGCAAACAAGTCATATATCTCGTCCATCGTCTTATTTTTTGAATACAGCTTCCGGTAAATACTATAGAAATGTTTTACCCTGCCTTCCACCTGTGCCTTTAAGCCGACTTCGTCAAATTTCCTTTTCAGCGTATTTTTAATCTCTTCCAATACCTCTAAACGCTCTTCCCGCTTCTGCGCAATCGCGCTGGATATCTCTTTGTACGCCACAGGATCCAGATACATCAAGGACAAGTCCTCGATCTCCCATTTAATACTGTTCATGCCCAGACGATGGGCGATGGGCGCATAAATCTCCATCGTTTCCAGCGCTTTTTCTCTTCTCTTCTCCTCCGGCATGCTCTTTATAGTGCGCAGGTTATGCAGACGGTCGGCAAGTTTGATGATGATGACGCGGATATCCTTAGCCATCGCCATAAGCATTTTGCGCAGGTTCTCCGCCTGCTGTTCTTCCTTGGAACTGTATGGAATCTGTCCCAGCTTTGTAACCCCTTCCACCAAAATGGCAACCTCTTCGCCGAATTCTTTTTTAATATCTTCAAAGGTGTACTGGGTATCCTCGATGGTGTCATGCAGCATTGCCGCCGCAATGGCAGCATCATCCATCCCCAGATCGCTCAAAATCAAGGCAACCTCGACGGGATGGGTAAAGAAGGGTTCCCCGGATTTCCGAAATTGCCCCTCATGTGCCTTTTTGGAAAAGTAAAACGCCTTCGTGATCAGCGCTTTGTTTATTTTTTTGTTATATTTTTCCATGTTGGAGAAAAGCTCATCCAGCATTTTTTTATCTTCCGAAAACCCCTCACTATGAGAGCCGGATATCCTTGATTCTGATTGAAAAATATTTCTCACCTCGAAACTCGTTGATATAGATATTTCCTGCGACCGAAACTTGATCCCCTTTTTTCAGCACGGTGCTGTATCTTCCCATAGAGAATCCGACCGCATCGATATATTTATCACGCTGACAGAGGGATAGTTTTAGATGCTTGCCCTCCTTAAACGCAAAATTCTTTACAATTTTCGCTTTCCGAACCAAAAAATTAGGCTGTGCATTTCCCATTCCAAAAGGCTCCAGCATTTTCAGTTCCTCCACCAGCTGCTGTGTCATGTCGCTGTCATGAATTTCTCCATCCAGCGGAACCTGCTGTATCAGTACTTCAGCGGAAACATGCTCTTTGCAGTAAGCCTCCAAAGCCTGCTGAAACGCTTCAAATTTTTCACTCTGAAGGGTAAGGCCCGCGGCCAGCTCGTGTCCTCCAAACCGCTCAATATAGGGACTGACCGCATAGAGTGCATCATAGATGTTAAACCCTTTCACACTCCGGGCGGATCCCTTTAAAGTGCCATTTTCCTCGGTAAACAGGATGCACGGTTTATAGTATTCCTCCGTCAGCCTGGATGCGACAATGCCGATTACTCCATGATGCCAGCCACTGTGACTCAGTATAATTATGTTGTGCGATAAAATAGATTTGTCGTCTCGAATGATAGCCTGCGCCTCTTCAAAAATCTGCTGTTCAATCTCTTTTCTAAGTTGATTCTGTTCATCCAGCATATCCGCGATATCCTTTGCTTCCTGTATATCGCCGGAGGTAAACAGTCTCACCCCCATATCGGCATTTCCTATCCTTCCCGCCGCATTGATTCTAGGCGCCAGCTGAAACCCCAGTGTCCCGGAAGTGATTTCTTTCTCCGCAAACCCGGCTACCTGCAAAAGTGCCTGAATCCCAAGATTTTTCTCCTTCTTCATATTCTTGATTCCATAGAACACCGTAACCCTGTTTTCATCTTTTAGCGGCACAATATCCGCCACTGTCCCCAAAGCTGCCAGTGCCCCATACTGTTCCATCAAAACGGGGAGATTTTCCATTCCCATAAGCGCCTGAACCAATTTAAATGCTACACCGACACCTGCCAAATCCTGAAATGGGTAGGAACAGCCTGGTTGTTTGGGATTGATTACAGCCAGCGCCGCCGGAATTTTGCCGGGACATTTATGGTGATCCGTTATGATTGTGTCAATCCCAAGTTCTTTTCCCAAGCGAACCTCGTCGATTGCCGTAATTCCGCAATCTACCGTAATAATCAAAGAAACTCCCTGCTCCCCTAATCGCCGGACTGCATCTGCATTGACCCCATATCCCTCTTTGCTCCGATCCGGGATAAAATAAATGACATCCGCTTTCATCTCTTTTAACGCCAGATATAACACGGAAACACTGGTAATGCCGTCCACATCATAATCGCCGTATACAGCCACTGTTTCTTTCTGCTCTATGGCCTTCCGAATCCGGCGCACTGCCTTATCCATATCCTTCAAAAGATAAGGATCGTGAAAACGGCAAATGTCCGGACGGATAAACGCGTTCATTTCCTCTTTCGACTTCAGTCCTCTGTTCATCATCACCTTAACGACTAACGGGTTTAAGGACAATTCTCTGGACAGATATTCAATTGTCTCTTTGTCCTGGTTTTTCAAAATCCAGCGCTTTTTGTTCATAACTGTTCCACCAAATTTATTTTCTTAATTTTATTATAACAAGATAAAAACGCTTTTGCAAGGAAAAAGCCCCCTGAAAAAGCGTTTCAACCTTGCGAAGAAGAGAATATTTTTCTTCTGTCTGCTCATAAATTGGCACCAGACCACTATATAGCAATACCAAGACGCATTGTTTCAAGGGTGTCAAGGGTTTTAGCTGGAGATTTGCATACGAATTTACTGCCCGTCCCTTGACAGGTTCTTGCGGAGGCAGGAGGACATTTCTAGCGAGGTTATAACAAAATAGAGGCACTTTTACAAGAAGTTATTTTGTAGGGCAAATAATCACGGATGGCTTGTTTTTGTTAAAACGTTGTGCTATATTAATGTCAACTGGACGATTTCTATTTTCAAATGGCATTTTGGCAAGACCAGGTGTTGCTATTAGCGGCAAACAGGCAGAAAGGAGAGTCCATTGGATATCAATCAACTGACTACCGAACAAAATAACAGGGATACCCTCGGCATTTCAGAGTCCGATACACTTGAAATGCTGCAAATGATCAACCGGGAGGATCAAAAGGTCGCTCTAGCTGTCGAGAAAGAACTTGCTTCCGTTGCGAAAGCGGTGGACAAAGCCGTGCAAAGAATGAAGCGCGGGGGCAGAATGTTCTATTTCGGTGCCGGCACCAGCGGACGGCTGGGGGTTATCGATGCCAGCGAAGTGCGCTGTACCTTTGGGGCCACATCCATAAAAGCCATCATCGCCGGCGGAGAATCGGCTGTCTTTGACGCGGCGCGCGGCGCGGAGGATGACAGAGAGGCAGGGCGACGGGAGATTACGGCGAATGATATCAGTGAAACGGATATTGTTGTGGGCATTGCGGCAAGCGGCCGAACACCTTATGTACTGGGTGCGCTGGAGGCAGGCAAAGACTGCGGAGCCTTCACTATAGGTATCTGTAACAACAAAAATAGTGAAATGTCCCGAATTGCCGATATTTGTATTGATCCACTGACTGGTCCTGAAGCCGTGGAGGGATCCACAAGAATGAAAGCGGGCACTAGCCAGAAAATGATCCTAAATATGCTGTCTACCGGCATTATGATAAAGCTGGGACGTGTTTATCAGAACCGAATGATTTATATGACTCCCAACAACGAAAAGCTGAAAATCCGCTCTGAGAGAATTGTACAGAACTGCACCGGCTGCAATAAAAAGCAAGCGATTCAGGCTTTGGAAGCATCCGGCTATTGTATCAGCCAGGCTATTGTGATGCTTCAGTTTGACTGCTGTGTGGAAAAGGCGGCGCAGCTGCTGGAGGAATTTCAGGGAAATATATCAGAAATGAGGAAAGCTCATGGACTGCTTCATCGGAATTGACGGAGGCGGAACCAAAACGCTTCTTCGAGCCGTAGATTCACAAAAAAATATGCTGTGTGAGATCGTGGGTGGAGGAACCAATATCTATTCTCTAGGAGAAGAAGCCGTCCGAATCAATGTAGATCTTCTGCTCCGGGAATGCCTTTCGAAGCTTCCACCCAACAGTATTATAAAAGGCATCTGCCTCGGTTCGGCAGGCGTGGTTGGAGAAGAAAACCGGAAAGCACTGCACCGCATGATACGAAATATAGCGCACTGTGACTGCATCATTGTCACTAATGACGCTGTTACCGCACTGTATGCTGAATTGAAGGGAATTGCCGGCATTTCTGTCACTTCCGGAACCGGCTCCATTTGCCTTGCCAAGGACAGCGAGGGTAACCTAGCACGCTGCGGAGGCTGGGGACATTTGTTCTCAGATGAGGGAAGCGCCTATTCCATTGCACTTCAAGCCCTTTCCCGGGTCTCGAAAGCTCATGACGGACGCATGCCGCCGACATCATTGACAGAACAGTTTCTATCCTATTTTCAAACTGCTTCCTTTGATGAAATGATTGAGCGAATCTATCGGAATCATCACACCAAAAAGGAGATGGCGTCTTTGGCTGTTTTGGTTGATGCCGCTGCAAGTGATGGCGATCCAGCTGCCCTATCCATTCTCTCAGACGCAGCGGAGGAACTGTATCAGATGTGTGAGACGACGGTAAAACAGCTAAAAATTGAAAATGCTCCCTTGCTTGTTATCATGAATGGCAGTACCCTGCTGAAAAATAAAATGCTGGCTGATTTCTTCATCTCAAAAATGAAAAAGACCTTTCCAAAAAGCAGGATTCAACCGGGAGGAAAGGACGCCGCCTGGGGTGCCCTATATTATCTCGACGAAAAAATTGAGGTTTTCCTGTAAATTGCTGTTTTTTTTAATTCTCAGTAAAAAATAGTCAGAAAAAAATAGAAAACGTATTGTAAATGTAAGAAAATAAGATTATAATATTTAATAATAGATAAAACACGTTTGAGGAGAGACCGGCTGCTTTACATCGTCTTTTTCAGAGAGCGGTGATTGGTGAAAATCCGCAGAGGCATGAAGCAGTGAATCAGCTTTCCAAGTGGATATGGAAAAGCTTCGGCAGAACATATCCGGCTTCCCCCCGTTACAGGCGGAAAATATCAAGTGGGTTTCTTCAACCAATTTGGGTGGTACCGCGTAAAGATTTTCTTTTCGTCCCGATGTTTCTGTCGGGACGTTTTTTGATGGTATGAAAATGGACCGCAGATGCGGTTGAAATAAAAAAGGAGGCGTTTTTATGCAGGACATGTATATTGAAATTGCCGCAAGGCTGAAAGATTTGAGAGAAATTATGGACTACAGCATAGAGGAAATGGCAAAATTGACCGATGTGACTCCGGAGGAATACCAGGTGTTGGAATCTGGAAACTCCGACTTTGGTTTTACCTTCCTCTATAAAGCAGCGAAAGCATTGCGGGTTGACATTACAGATTTGGTTGCCGGTGAGTCTCCCAGGCTTTCTACTTTCACCGTGGTGAGAAACGGCGAAGGGTTTCCGATCAAGAGGCGCTCCGGTTTTAATTATCAGCATCTTGCTTATCTGTTTAAAAACAAGAAAATGGAGCCGTTCGTGGTTCAGGTCCCCTATGAGAAGGAAGCCATGAGCAAGCCGATTCCGCTCTCCACCCATAAAGGCCAAGAATTGGATTATATTCTGGAAGGAGAGCTGAAAACCGTAGTGGACTCCCATGAAACGGTTTTAAAGAAGGGTGACTGTATTTATTACGATTCTTCCAAACCCCATGGTATGATTGCAAACAGCCCGGAAGGAGTCACCTTTTTGGCAATTGTAACCGCTGGAGATGCGGAGTAAAAACTTAAGGAGAGAAACAATGAGTTTATTATGCGAAAAATATGTAAGAGAAGTCTATGACAGTCAGGGAAAGCTGACGGATTATGATATAAAGGTCGACGGAACCTTCAATTTCGGTTTCGACGTGGTTGATAAGCTGGCGGAGGAACAGCCGGACAAGCGGGCCATGCTTTGGATCTCCAAGGACAATGAAGCAAAGGATATTTCCTTTCTGGAGATGAAAGAGAAATCCAACCAGTGCGCAAACTTTTTGAAATCTCTGGGAATTAAAAAAGGGGATAAGGTCATGCTGGTGCTGAAACGGCATTATGAATGGTGGTATCTTATCGTTGCACTGCACAAAATCGGCGCAGTCTGCATCCCCGCCACCAATCAGCTGATGGCAAAAGATTTTGTGTACCGGTTCAATTCCGCCGGTGTCAAAGCAATTGTCTGTACAGCAGAGGGCGAAGTAGCCGATGCGGTAGACGAGGCCCAGAAAAAATCCCCCACGCTGGAATACAAAATCCTTTCCCGCGGTACAAAGGAGGGCTGGATCCCTTTCTTTGAAGAGATGGAAAAGTTCCCGTCAACCTTTGCACGTCCGTCTGGTGATGAGGAAGTAAAAAACGAGGATCCGATTCTGATGTATTTTACCTCCGGCACCACTGGATTTCCCAAAATGGTACAGCACAATGCCCTGTATCCGCTGGGTCATATCTTTACGGCCCGCCACTGGCATAACGTGCAGCAGGACGGTCTTCATCTGACTGTTGCGGAAACCGGATGGGGCAAAGCTGTCTGGGGTAAGCTCTATGGTCAGTGGCTTTGCGAGGCCGCCGTTATGGTCTATGATTTTGACCGGTTTGACGCCCACGATCTGTTAAAGGCAGTTTCAGACTATAAGGTCACAACCTTCTGTGCACCGCCTACCATTTACCGTTTCATGATTCAGGAAGATCTCTCCCACTATGATCTCTCCAGCCTCCGCTATGCAACCATTGCAGGGGAAGCGCTGAATCCCGAAGTATACGAAAAATTTTACGCAGCCACCGGCATTAAACTGATGGAAGCCTTTGGCCAAACCGAAACAACCGTAGTGGTCGTCACCTCGAAGTATATGGATCCAAAGCCCGGCTCCATGGGCAAACCCTCCCCGCAGTTTGATGTCTGTATTGCAGATGAAAATGGAAAGGAAATCAACACCGGAGAAATTGGCGAGATCTGTATCCGCACAGCTGAAAAAACGCCCGTTGGTCTGTTTATGGGATATTATCTGAACGATGAATTGACAAAGAAAGCTTGGCATGACGGCCTGTACCATACAGGCGATCTGGCCTGGAAAGACGAGGACGGTTATCTGTGGTATGTGGGTCGTGACGATGATATCATTAAAAGTTCAGGATACCGTATCGGGCCTTTTGAGGTGGAAAGCGTACTGATGGAGCATCCCTCGGTTGTCGAATGTGCCATCACCGCCGCACCGGATCCGGTAAGAGGCCAGGTAGTCAAAGCAACCATCGTTCTGGCAAAGGGATACGAGCCTTCCGATACGCTGAAAAAGGAACTGCAGAATTATGTGAAACATGCGACCGCCCCTTATAAATATCCTCGTATCGTAGATTTCGTGGAGGAACTTCCCAAAACCATCAGCGGAAAAATCAGGCGGGTGGAGATCCGCGGCGAGTCCAAATAAAAAAGCTTTTCATTCTGAAAATCGCAATCGCGCTTCGCACGCTGTTTCTTGAAACATGCGGATAAGCATTAGGGAGTCGAACACAATATATGGTTTACGCAGGCAAATTTTCCGCAATCCTGCGTCAAAATGCTCGTCAATCCGTCAGGATTATCTGCGCTTTTTCCTTGTCTTACGAAAAAAATCTGCTCTGTGGAAACTCTGCGACCCTGCGCATAGGAAAATTTTCGTTTTTTTGGTGCGTAAGGGTGCAGCAAGGCTGACGCCTTGCAAGACCGACAATCCAAAAGGGCGGAAATTTAACAAGTGCAGGGCATATGGGGTTCGACTCTCTAATGCTTACGCACAAATACATGCCGGTTCCTATGTTATAAAAAAGTTTTTCACGAAAAAGGAGTCTTTCTGCAACGCACTCTCTGCGCTGCAAAAAGGCTCCTTTTCAGCATCATTTCAAATTTGTGAACATTATGTTACCGAATGCTGACAAAGCCGTTACATCGATTTACTTTCCAGAACCAACATAGTATAATTTACACATGATAAGAATAGATTGGAACAATTGGAAACAAATTTGATTGTTCTTGCGTCAAAGAACTGTACAATACGGAAAGGAGACAAAAAGATGAAAAAACTCATATCAATACTTACCATATTATGTCTGACCGCAGGTGTTCTGACATTTCCTGCAACAGCAGCCCCCGACATCACTCCAGGAGTTTATATCCAAATGGGAGCATACAATGAGGAACCAATACTCTGGAGATGTGTAAAGGCAGATGAAACAGGTGTTTTACTGATAAGCGACCGTATTCTTGTACTTCATTCCTTTGATACCTCTGGCGGTATAAAGACAAATGACACAACGGATAGCCAACGTGCACAAAACGGTTCCAACCTTTGGGAGGAATCCGCAGTTCGCTCCTGGCTGAACACAGACTTCCTGGCCGGCTTTACCAAAGAGGAAAAAGCAGGAATCAAATCCGTCACATTAAAAACAATCGTACATGAAAACGACAAAACACTGGACGGCGTCACCGGAACAGAGGCACTGGCCTATGCAGAATCCCTGACTGAGGTGCTTCAGAATTATGAGACAGCCTATGCAAAGGCCGAGACAGAGAAAGTCTTTCTGCCGGACATTAAGCAGCTGAATGAAATCGCTGCAAATACGGTTGTTCTGGGAGAAAACTACCATCTGGCGAAACCCACTGAAAAAGCGGTTGAAAACAGCGATATTGCCGGAGAAAGCGGTTTATCCGCAGAGGAAAACTGGGCTTATTTTCTTCGGACACCAGAAGCGGTTGAACCGCAGCCCTCTGTAACACCGGCACCGGTTCCCTCCTCAACACCTGAATCGGAACCTTCCGAAGAGCCAGTTGAACCAGCGGTTACAGGTACATGCGCCCCATCCGCTACATCCTTGCCCTCTTCCGTTTTGTCTGCTGAAACCACCTCACAGCCGACCGCCTCTCCTTCTGACAGCAGCGGGGCAACCACCTCTATCTATGTGCGTACGGCAGAGACTGACGGTACTGTCAAAAGTGCAGTCGCAAAACAGGATAATATAGGGTTACGCCCCATGTTCTATCTGGACACAGAAAAGGTTGTTTTTTCTTCGGGTGACGGTAAGGCGGAAAGCCCTTATGTTGTGAAAAAAAACTCCTCTTCCATCACAGTGTCTGTCAGCAAGACATCCGTTGCGTGGGATGACACCTTTACTGTCTCCAGCAGTGAAGACGGTACTCTTTATGTCGTTCCAAAGGGCTCCTATCCGGATGCTGCAAGTTTGGAGAAAGCAAAAGGAAAATTAAAATATACCTGTGAAAAGGATAAAAAAATAACGGTTGCCGCTTCTGATTTAAAAATCGGCGATTTTCAGGTTTACGCAGTCGACGCGGACGGCATCCTCTCAGCAGGGGCCGCCATACAGATTACAAAGGCAACTCCTATTGTTGTGAAAGCGCCTGTCTCCTCCAAAATTGAGACTGGTAAAATGCTCTCTTCCTCCAAATTGACCAGCGGAAAAATGGCTAATGCAAAAGGGGATGCCGTGCCCGGAAGTTTCAAATGGGAGCTTTCCGGAAAATATATGCGCAAAGCGGGAACTTCGTATCAAACTGTTATTTTTACACCCCAGGATATTGACCATTATAACACGATTGATCTGACCGTTCGTGTTACCGTTACCAAAATATCTACAGGTGGTTTGACGGTCAACACCGGCGGTGGTGAAAACTATCATGAAGCTTATATGTCCGGTTATGCGGATAATACATTTCATCCGGATGAAGGGATCCTAAGAGCAGAGACAGCAGCTGTCTTAGCACGTTTGTCTAAAAACTACCATGCAGGATACTATTATGAACCCTCTTTCCCTGATCTGGAAAGCCAGGCATGGTATTTAAACTATGTCGGCTTTATGGAACAAGCCGGAATTATGAAGGGAGACGAAAATGGGTTCTTCCATCCAGATGAACCGATCACACGTGCTGAATTTGCGGCTGTGATCGCTGACTTTTCCGATCTTCCCCTCGGTCAGAATGCCTCTTTTACGGACACAAAAGGTCACTGGGCGGAATCGTATATCGCAGCCCTGGCTCAAAGCGGTCTTATCAGTGGCGACGGTGACGGAACTTTCCGTCCGGAAGACCCGATTACCAGAGCGGAAGTGGCAAAGATAGTAAACCGGGTATTGGGCAGGATCCCAAACCGCGTATCCATCTCTGCAAACAGCGGATCCATCCGCAATCCTTTCACGGATGTCAGCGAAACCCATTGGGCATATTATGAAATCTTGGAAGCTGTTGTTGCCCATAACAGTAAATTGTTCCATTAATTATCGCGCTCAATTTCTCTTTTATTATTTATAAAGAAAGCCTCTTTATCCTCTTTGGATAAGGGGCTTTCTTTCGATTGACAAAATCTCTGTCTTCCCGCACAAATAAAATGACAGGCTTTCCCAATATGATAAAAGATGATTCAATAAGGGCTCGCCCCGTCATTCAACGAGGACAAGAACACTGCTTGGCAGTGCCGCCGCCTGAAGAGGCGGGGGACATCTTGCCCACAGTTATAACCTTACTTCGATTTCTCTCGTTTCGCAAGATGGAAGCTTGTATCGCAACTTTGCGCACAGTGTGCGGAAAAGCATTTCATCTTGTTATAAAAATTCATAGAAAATACCTTATTCTTCGCCGAAGAAAAGCAAAAAGGACTGTGCAGCAGAGGAGAGATACTTTTGTTTTCTCCAGATCGCCCCGATTTTTGTGCACAGCTTCGGTTCATCAATCGCCTTACAAATCATATTTTCTCCACGGATAATCTTGGAGGCTGACATGGGTACCATCCCAATACCCAGCCCTTTATTCGCCCACATCAGTGTTGTCCTCGCATCATCATTTTTGCAGAACACTTCCGGTTCAAAGCCTTTCTCTATGCAGCAGGAATGAATCAGATTTTCAAAACGGCGGTATAATATAATCGGCTTTCTTTTCAGTTCTTCCAAACGTATCATCTCTTTATCAAACGAAAAGAAATGACTGTGATACACGGCCGCCATCGGTTCCTGTTCCAGATAAACCGAATCAAAGCCCTCCGCCAGAAAGGGGGTTCTCACAATGCCAACCTCTATGATTCCTGCGTGAAGCAGTTCAATCAGTTCATAGGTATTCCCTTCGTGAATTTCAAAACGTACATTGGGAAAACTGCGGTGAAATTTTGTCATACGTTCGTTCAGCAAAGCAGTTCCCGAGGAGGATATGGTGCCGAGGGACAAGGTGCTGTTTTGTTTGTTCTGTATGTCGCTGACCTCTTTTTTTGCCGTGTCTGCCAGCTCAAGAATATGATTTGCACGTTTGTATAAAATTCTTCCTGCATCCGTTAAAGTTACTTTCCGGGCGCCCCGATCCAGTAATCGAACCTGTAACTCTTCCTCCAACTGTTTCAACTGATGGCTTAAGGGCGGCTGCGCAATATGCAGTTTTTTTGCAGCGGAAGTAATATTCCCCTCCTCGACAATTGTGACAAAATAGGTGAGCTGTTTCAAATCCATTATTTCAACCTCCCATACTTTTTACATATAGAATATATATAAACGAAATATTTTTCATATGGTTTATTTTATGATACAATAGTTAAAAAAGATTTTCAAGTGAAAAAACGGCAGACTTTTTACAGAAATAAAAGGGGACAAGAACCATGTTTGAACTGGCAAAATATCTAAAGCATTTTAAAAAGGAAGTCATCCTGGGCCCGCTTTTCAAGCTGACAGAGGCAATCTTCGAGCTGATTGTACCGCTGATTATGGCAAAAATCATTGATATTGGGATAAAGAACAGCGATCTCTCCTATATCCTGCGGCAAGGCGGTATTTTAGTCCTGTTAGGCATTGTCGGCCTTACCTGTGCGCTTATCTGCCAGTACTTTGCCGCCAAAGCCTCCCAGGGCTTCGGAACGATGGTGCGCAACGATCTGTTTGCAAAAATCAATTCCTTTTCCCATACAGAGATAGACGCGGTCGGGACAGCTTCCATGATCAATCGAATCAACAATGATGTCAATCAGCTGCAGGTAGCGGTAGCAATGCTGATACGCCTTGTCGTGCGGGCGCCTTTTCTTATTATAGGGGCCACGGTAATGTCCATGTTTCTTGACCTGAGGCTCTCCCTTATTTTCTGGATCGCCGCCCCGCTAATCGCTGCAACCCTTTTTCTTGTAATGGGAAAATCGATTCCCTTTTACCGCGTGATTCAAAAAAAGCTGGATAAAATCTCCCTGATCACCCGCGAAAATCTGGAAGGCGTTCGGGTTATTCGGGCATTCTGCAAGCAGGACAGTGAAAAACACCGTTTCGCCGAAGCGGCGGAAGATGTGAGTGACTGTGCCGTACATGTTGCCAAAATTTCAGCCTTTCTGAATCCGGTTACTTACATCATTATGAACCTTGCCATCGTCGCAATTATATGGTTCGGCGGAATGCGGGTGAATTCCGGCGCACTGAGCCAGGGGCAGATCATCGCCTTTGTCAACTACATGACGCAGATCCTTCTGGCGTTGGTGGTTGTAGCAAATCTGGTGGTTATCTTCACCAAGGCTTCCGCCTCTGCGGCAAGAGTGAATGAAATTTTTCATATCCGTCCTTCCCTGGTTGAGACCCCCAAACCGCTTGCCGAAATAAAGCCTATACAGAGCCAGGCCTTGCTGGAATTTAAAAATGTTTCTTTCTCTTACTCCAACAACGGGGAGGATGCGCTTCAAAACATTTCCTTTCAGGTGTGGGAAGGGGAACGCATTGGAATCATCGGGGGAACCGGGTCGGGAAAATCCACTCTTGTTCAGTTGATTCCGCGTTTTTATGATGTCACACAGGGCGAAATTCTTCTGTATGGGATCAATATCAAAAAATATGCCTTTGGAGCACTGCGGCGTTTTATCGGGATGGTCCCCCAGAAAGCCGTTCTGTTTTCCGGCACCATTCGAGAAAACCTTTCCTGGGGAAACGAGACAATCACGGATAAGGAAATATCCGAGGCATTACAGACGGCACAGGCGAGTGAGTTTGTAGAGCAGATGGACCAAAAATACGATGCCGAAGTCCGGCAGGGCGGGAAAAACTTTTCCGGCGGACAGCGGCAGAGGCTCACCATCGCAAGAGCTCTGACTTCCCATCCGAAAATTCTCATTCTGGACGACAGCTCCAGCGCATTGGACTATGCAACCGAGGCGTCGCTCTCCAAAGCGCTCCGGGAAAATCAGCAGAATATGACGGTGATCACCGTATCCCAGAGGGCGCATTCCATTCAGGATTCCGACCGGATCATCGTTCTGGATGACGGCATCCCGGCAGGGATCGGAACCCACGAAAGTCTTCTAAAAACCTGTGAGGTTTATCGGGAAATTGTGCTGTCACAGCAGACGGAAAAGGAGGAGATCGCATGAATCAATCGGTATTAAAGCGGCTCCTTGCCTACACAAAGCCCTATATGGGGTATTTTGCCGGTTCTGTCATAAGCGCTGTGCTGAGCGTTGCGCTGACTCTTCTGGCTCCAGTCCTGATCGGAGACGCCATCGATTTCATCGTTGGGGCAGGTACGGTGGATTTTGAAAGCATTCTGCCGATTTTAGGGTGGCTGGCACTGTCTATTTTTCTGGCAGCACTCTTTCAATGGGTGCTGGCGCTGTGCAACAATACTCTGACGCAAAAAACAGTCAAAAGCATGCGGATCGCAGTGTTCAGCAAGCTGAACAGTGTCCCGCTCAAATATATAGATGCCCATGCCCACGGCGACCTGAACAGCCGTGTGATCAACGATATGGAACAGATAGGGGATGGCCTTTTGCAGGGCTTTACCCAGCTGTTTACCGGAGTCATCACCATTCTGGGCACGCTGATTTTTATGCTGTCTATCAATGTGACCATCGCGGTAACCGTTGTGATTCTGACGCCTATTTCCCTGTTTGTGGCCTCGTTTATCGCAAAGCGCTCCCATAATTCCTTCGCAAAACAATCAAAAACCAGGGGAGAAATCGGCGGATATGCCGAAGAGATGATCAGCAATCAAAAAGTTATCAAAGCTTTTTGCTACGAAAAGCGCTCTCAGGAAACATTTGAAGAGATCAACCACAGGCTTTACGAGTCCGGCGTGAAATCTCAGTTCTACTCTTCTATGACAAACCCATGCACCCGCTTTGTCAACGGCCTCGTCTATGCGGCTGTTGGGATTATCGGGGCAGTCAGCGCGCTGAGCGGACGGCTATCCATTGGACAGATATCCTGTTTTCTGACCTATGCAAACCAGTATACCAAGCCCTTTAACGAAATTTCCGGCGTGATCACCGAACTGCAGACAGCCTTCGCGTCTGCCCGCCGGATCTTTCAGGTGCTGGATGAGCCCTCCGAGTCCATTCGATCCGACGCACTGGAAGCAAAGGATTGCAAGGGAAAAGTCGATATGAAAAATGTCTCTTTCTCATACCAGCAAGGAGTGCCTTTGATTGAACATCTGAATCTGTCGGTTTCCGAGCATCAAAAGATTGCGATCGTGGGTCCCACCGGATGCGGGAAAACCACTGTCATCAACCTGCTGATGCGGTTCTATGATGTGAAGAAAGGAGAAATAGCGGTGGACGGTACCGACATCCGGAAATTATCCCGCAATTCCCTGAGAAGATTCTACGGAATGGTTTTACAGGAGACATGGCTGTTTCACGGTACTGTCCGGGAAAATATCGCTTACGGGAAACCGGACGCACCGGAGGAAGAAATCCTGGCTGCTTCAAAGGCCGCCTATGCGCACAGCTTTATCAAACGGCTGCCCCAAGGCTATGACACGGTGATCTCGGAGGACGGGGGAAACCTGTCCCAAGGACAGAAACAGCTTCTGTGTATCGCCCGGGTGATGCTGACCAAACCGCCCATGCTGATTCTGGACGAAGCGACAAGCAGCATTGATACGCGAACAGAGCTTCGGATTCAAAAAGCCTTTGAAAAAATGATGCAGGGCAGAACCAGCTTTATTGTAGCCCACAGGCTTTCCACCATTGTCAATGCAGACACCATTTTGGTCATGAATCAGGGGAAAATTATCGAACAGGGAAATCATCGGGAACTTTTGAAGAAAAATGGTTTCTATGCAAAGCTCTACAACAGCCAGTTTGCCGGACAGACGGAACCATCCGGTTGACAAAAATACAGACATATGCTAAGATAATTTCACGAAGGGCAGCAAAGAAAAGCGGTTCCCTTCCAATAGATGAGATCTGAGGTGAAAGGATGCGTAACTAATCTTGCCGAAATCAGGCGCAGAAGCAATAAGCGATTCAAATCGCTTGGTTTGCTGTGCCCTCTGCAAGAAAGTTATGTATGCTTTTTATAGTCAGCGGTATATTATTGTACGCTGCTTTACTGTATTTTAAGCTGCAGGAATAACTTTCCTGCAGCTTTTTCATTATTCTTTTGGAGGTGCATCATAGTATGTCACAGATCACAGTCAGCAATCTGACGTTCGCTTATGAAGGCAGCTACGACAATATATTTGAAGGGGTATCCTTCCGTCTCGACACAGACTGGAAACTCGGCTTTACCGGCCGCAACGGAAGAGGAAAAACCACGTTTCTGAACCTTTTGCTTGGGAAACTGGAATACCAGGGCAGGATATCTTCCTCTGTTGATTTTGATTATTTTCCGTTTCCGATTACAAATAAAACACAGCCGGCGATAGAGATTGCCCGAACGCTCAATCCCGCTCTGGAAGACTGGGAACTGCAGAGAGAAGCCTCTGTTTTAGGAGTGGAGGAAGAAGCCCTGTCCCGCCCCTTTGGGACTCTTTCCAACGGGGAACAGACGAAAGTGCTGTTAGCTATCCTATTTTTGAAACAGAACCATTTTCTGCTTATAGACGAACCTACGAATCATTTAGATTCCGAAGCAAGAAAAGCAGTGAGCGCCTATTTAAAATCAAAAAAAGGATTTATTTTGGTGTCCCATGACAGAACCTTTTTGGACGGCTGTATTGACCATATTTTATCCATCAACAAAACCAATATTGAGGTGCAAAAAGGGAATTTTTTCACTTGGTACGCAAACAAACAGCTGCAGGATCAATTTGAACAGGCGGAGAATGAAAAGCTGAAAAACGAAATCAAACGATTGTATCAAGCATCAAAACGAACGGCCGTCTGGTCCGATCAGCTTGAGAAAACGAAAAAAGGAACACGCAGCAGCGGCCTCCGCCCGGATAGAGGCTATATCGGACACAAATCCGCGAAAATGATGAAACGATCCAAGGTTTTGGAACACAGGCAGCGTTCCCATATTGAGGAAAAGACTAAGCTGCTCAAAAACATAGAAAGCGCGGACGATCTAAAAATCTCTCCACTGAATTATTCCAAAGACAAATTATTGTGTTTAAACAATATCTCCATTTGTTACGGAGAAAAAACGGTTTGCCGCGACATCTCTTTCACGGTAAGCCAAGGAGACCGAATTGTCCTTCAAGGAAAAAATGGATGCGGAAAAACCAGTATTCTAAAGCTGATTCAGGGAGAAAACATTGCATATATCGGGGACCTTCAAAAGGGAAGCAATTTAAAGATATCCTATGTTTCTCAGCAAACTTCCCACCTAAGCGGAAGCCTGTCCGGTTACGCCGAACAATACGGTGTTGATGAAAGTCAACTGAAAACCATTCTGCGAAAGCTGGATTTCTCCAGAATCCAGCTCGAAAAGAACATGGAAACCTTCAGTGAAGGACAGAAGAAGAAAGTCCTGATCGCCCGCAGCCTGTGCGAAAAAGCCCATCTCTACATCTGGGATGAGCCTTTGAACTTTATTGACGTCCTCTCCCGCATTCAGATAGAAAATCTGCTGCTTTCAAGTGATCTTACCCTTCTGTTCGTGGAGCACGATAAATTGTTTGCAGAACATGTAGCAACCAAATTTCTCTCTTTTTAAGCCTTGCCGTTTCGGTGTACGGATAAATCTAATTTTCATACGAAAAGAAACCCCTGCCCTATAAGATACAGAGGGCAGGGGCTCATTTCGGATGTCATAAATTAAGCTTTGACTGTATTTCTTTCATTTCAGGTTCATTTTAAATAATTCAGCCAAGGAAACCTCTAAATATTTTGCCGCAAGAAAGATGGAAGAAACGCCCAGTCTCTTCGTCGGTATCCCGCTTTCAAGCAACCGCAATGACTTTTCTGAAATATGCAATTTCTTTGAAAAATCAGACACAGGAATTTTCTTTTCTTCTCTAAGCCTTTTTATATTCTGTCCCAAAATCTTAAACTCATCTTTTTTATTACTCATAAAATCACCTCAAAAATATTATATAGCCACATATGGCTAATGTCAATAGTTTCACATGTGATTAGTGATAATATGATAAAGAGGTGATAAAATGAACATAGTTCTAAAATTAAAAGATTTGCGAGAAGATCACGATCTAACCCAAAAAGATGTTGCTGTAGTAATTGGAACCACTCCACAGTATTATCAGAAATATGAAAAAGGAATTAGACCTCTCCCTATTGAGAGATTATGTTTGTTAGCTGATTTTTATCATACATCAACCGATTATTTGCTAGGTCGCACAAATATAAAAGAACCTTATTCATCTCAGAAATAAAAACAATTGGCTATGTCACAATAAGTGGTTGATTATGAAAAACAATGTCATCCCAAGCCTTCTACTTGAGAAAACACTAATTGCTTAAGGTTCCCAACGATCAATCCTCCCGTCAGCCTTCGGCTGCCCCCCTCCTTTACACAAGGAGAGCTTCTTGCGCGGCTCCCTTGTGCAAAGGGAGCTGTCACGAAGTGACTGAGGGATTGTGAAAAGCAATGAAATCATCATTTATTTGAGAAAAAGCCCGACAAGAAAATTCGCTTAAGTTAACAAAAGCAACTTATACTTGTGACAGAGCCAAACAATTAAACACTGTTCTTTTATTGATTCGCCATAACCAGCTTTCGATAAGGTCCGTCTATCCGCAGCAATTCCTCATGCTTCCCAATCTGTTCAATGCCGTTCTCGGAGAGCACCACGATCCGGTCCGCGTTTTTGATGGTAGAAAGGCGATGGGCGATGATAATGGTGGTTCGGTCTCGGCTGACCTTTTCGATCGCCTCCTGAATCAGCCGCTCCGTCGCCGTATCCACCGCGGCGGTAGCCTCGTCAAGAATCAGGATTTTCCGGTTGCGAAGAATCGCTCTCGCGATGGAAAGCCTTTGCTTCTGCCCGCCGGATAATTTTGTACCCCGCTCACCGATCACTGTGTCATAACCGTTCTCCATTTTGTCGATAAATTCATCCGCATTAGCGATTTTTGCCGCCTGCATGACCGCTTCTCTGGAAGCCTCCTTGCAGCCGTAAGCAATGTTTTCAAGAACCGTACCATTGAACAGGAATACATCCTGCAAAACAATACTAATATTATCCCGCAGGGATTTCAGGGTGATATCCCGCAGATCCTTTCCATCCAGCAGAATTCTTCCGCCGTCCGGATCATAAAAGCGTGTAATCAGATTCACAAAGGTCGTTTTTCCTACTCCCGTGGGTCCAACAAGAGCGATCGTCTCCCCACTTTTGATCCTCAGATTGATATCGCACAGTACCCGAGTCTTTTCCTCATAGGAGAAATCCACATGCTCAAATGTAATCTCACCGCTTACATCCCGAATTGGAAAGGCTCCTTTTCGATCCTGTACCTCGGAATGAGTGTCCAGTACCTCAAAAATCCGGTCGGCGGCCGTCAGCGCATTCTGCATATCCTCCACAATCCTGCCAAGCGTCAGCATCGGCTGGTAAAATAGGGAGGAATACATCATAAAGGCCACGATATCCGAAGCCATCAGCTTGCCCTGAAAGGCCAGAATTCCGCCTGCGACCACGATAACAACACTTCCGAGGTTGTTTACAAACGAGATAAACGGCTGGAATACAGCGCTCTTTTTCAATGCTCCAAGTAGATATTTCACATGTTCCTTTGATTTTTGATCGACATTCGCTCTTTCTTCCCTTTGCTGATTAAAAACCTGGATCTCTTTTATGCCAGAGAGATTATCCTGCAAAACAGCGTTTAACTCCCCCATCTTTACATGCCCGAAACGGAACAAGGGTCTCACCTTTGTGGAATAAATCCAAACCACAAGGGCGGTCAGCGGAAGTGTGAGCAGTGTCAATGCGGCCAGCAACGGATTGATGGAAAACAGAATGACAGCTGCCCCCGCAAAAATAAAAAGATTGACAATGGTGTCAGGAAGCGCATGTCCAATCAGCACCTCAATATTGCTGCTGTCCGCTGTGATCCGGCTCATCAACTGCCCTACCTGCTTATCCTGGAAATAGGACATGGAAAGATACTGAATATGGTCATAGAGTTTAATCCTCAGGTCGCTGATACAATTCCATGCGGCATAATGGGAATAATAACTTTTGAAGTAGGTGCATAAGGATTGCAGGAAATAAACTCCAAGCAGAATTCCGCCCAAGGTAATCGCCTGTTTTGGTAAATCTGGGGACCCGGTTTCAATCAGAGCAACCAGCTTTCTTGTGATCAGAGGAAAATAGAGCTGTGCTGCTGTCAACATCAGCATGGCGAAAAAGGTGATTGCCAGATATCTGTAATACCCTTTCATTTCTTTTAAAATTTTTCGTAACGTATCCATAAGAGATTGCCTTTCTGCAAGAAAGAGGCTGTATCACGGCGATACAGCCTCTTTCCCAAGCATTGTAACTACACTTTATTTCGTACCAAAAATACGGTCACCCGCATCCCCCAGACCGGGAACAATGTATTTGTGGTCGTTCAGCTTTTCGTCCACCGCGCCAATATAGATATCCACATCGGGATGCTCCTTCTGGAGTACTTCGATCCCCTCCGGTGCACCGATCAGGCACATCAGCTTGATATTCACAGCGCCTCGTTCCTTTAAGAAAGAGATAGCCGCACTGGCGGAACCGCCGGTTGCAAGCATGGGATCCAGAACAATAACCTCGCGTTTTTCAATGTCCTTTGGCAGTTTACAATAATACTCCACCGGTTTAAAGGTTTCCGGGTCGCGGTACAGGCCGATATGTCCAACCCGTGCAGAGGGAATCAGGGACAGCATTCCATCAACCATTCCCAAGCCAGCACGCAGAATCGGAATCAGCGCCAAGCGTTTTCCTGCAATCACCTTGGTCTTGGTGGTACAGATTGGGGTTTCTATTTCGACTTCTTTCATGGGAAGCTCTCTGGTCGCTTCATAACACATCAGCATTGCGATTTCTTTAACCAACTCGCGGAACTCTTTACTTCCTGTTTTTGTATCCCGGATCAAAGACAGCTTGTGAATGATCAGGGGATGATCCATTACATGCAACGTACTCATATCAAACTCCATTCCGCCGTTGTGCCGCGGCGTTCTTTTTTTGTTTTTCCCCTTCCCGCATGCACATTTGCGGGAAAACGGCTTGTCCCATTTAAGGATTGGGGAGTTGAACCCAATCCTTCAAGACAGACATCGAAAAAGTCTGAATATTCTTCAGACTTTTTCCTTTTTTCGTACTTTTAACATACTTATTATAATTATTTTACTCCAGACCGTGAATTTTGTCAACTCTCTGTTGATGTCTTCCCCCATCAAAATCTGCGGAGAGAAATGCATCCGTCACTGATTTTGCAACCTCTACCCCCATCACACGCTCGCCCAGGCAAAGAATGTTGGCATCGTTGTGATGGCGGCAGATCCTTCCGCAGTATTCATTGGTGCACAGGGCGGCGCGGACACCTTTTATTTTATTGGCGGCGATGGAGATCCCAATCCCTGTGCCGCAGATCAAAATGCCGAAGTCACTTTTTTTATCGACAACATTGCGGGCAACCACCTGTGCGATATCCGGATAGTCCACGCTCTCGGTGCCATAGGTACCGAAATCCTCGACCTCAACACCCTGTGCCAGTAAGTGATTTTTAATTGCTTCCTTCATGTGTACACCGCCGTGATCGGCGCCGATTGCTATCTTCATTGTACTGTTTCTCCTCTCATTTTTTCCGCCCGCTCCCGTTCTGCCTGAGAGACTCTAAGGTAGCTGGGCTCCACCTGATAATAGGGGAGAGACGCCCCGTCCCGAAACGCCTTTATCCCTACTCTTGCTAAGGATGCAGCGTTTTGATACCGAAACTGTTCCGGCTGAAAAAGAGCGTTTTCTCCGAGTTCCTTTTGAATCGTTTCCCGGTGAACGTCTACGCCGTCACCCAGAAACAGGGTTTTTCTGCCGTTTAAAAATGCCAGCAGTTCCGCAAGCGGAATGGCACAGTCGTTCCGAATCTTTTCTCCGTTCCCGTAAACCGCACAGTACACCTGCGACCGGCGTGCATCCAATATGGGACATACCAGTGTCTGATCCTGCACGAAACAATTCTCCGCCAGAGAGTCCAGTGTTGAGACGACGACAACCGGTTTATTACCCGCATGCGCCAGCGCTTTGACCGTGGCAATCCCTATCCGCAGCCCGGTGAAGGAGCCCGGCCCTTTGGCGACAACAAACAGGTCGATCTCCGCCATGTCCCACAGCGCTGTTTTCAGCATGTGGTCGATCATAGGGAGCAATTTTTCCGAATGGGTACGCTTATGATTCATGGAAAACTGCGCAATTGTTTTTTCATCCTCGGCAATGGCAACGGATGCTGTCATGCCGGAGGTATCGACTGCAAGAATTTTCATGTTTTCTCCTTAGAGGATGATAATTTTTCTTTCCTCATCCTCTTCCGCCTTTTTGATTTGAATGTAGAGCACATTAGGGTACTCTTCCAAAATGCCACGAGCATAGGTACCCCACTCTATAATGGATATGGCGCCGCTGTCCAGGTATTCTGTGAATCCAATGTCATAGAGCTCCTCTTCATCCCCGATGCGGTACACATCGAAATGAAACACTTTTCCGCCCCGGCCGGTATACTCATTGACCAGTGTGTAAGTGGGGCTGTTTACCACATCCTTCACGCCCAAGCCGTCACAGAGGCCCTTGGTGAAAATGGTTTTGCCCGCGCCCAGATCGCCGTCCAGCGAAATGATGTCTCCCGCTTTCAGTCCTTCCGCAAATGATTTTGCAAACGCATAGGTTTCCCTTTCGCTATGTGTTACTATTTCCCGTTTCATCTAAAACAACCCGTCAATGCTTCCATCCGGCAGAATATCAACCTTCTCCGCGGCAGGAATTTTCGGGAGACCGGGCATGGTGAGAATTTTTCCGGTCAGAACGGTGATAAAGCCCGCGCCCCGGTTCACATACAGATCCCGCACGGTCAGAGTGAAGCCCTCCGGCCTTGCCAGCAGGGCTGGATTATCCGAAAGGGAATACTGGTTTTTTGCCATGCACACCGGCATACTGCCGAAGCCATCCCGCGTGAACTCCTCTAGCTTTTTGAGCGCCTGCGGCTCATAATAAACATCCTTACCGCCATATATCTCTCTGACAACGGTTTCTATTTTTTCGCGGATGGGAAGCTCATCCCCATACAGCACGTGAAAATCGGAGGTATCCTTATCCAGAATATCCACGATGGTCCGAGCCAACTTCACTCCGCCCTCGCCGCCTTTGGCGAACATCTGAGACAGCTCGCACTTCGTATGCAGGGAAGCGCAGTATTCCTCCACAAAGGCGATCTCCTTATCGGTATCCGTAGCGAATTGGTTGATGGCAACCACCGGCTCCAATCCATATTTGCGGATATTTTCAATATGCTTTCCAAGATTGGGGATTCCCTTTTTCAAAGCATCCAGATTTTCCGCCGCCAGCTCGGTTTTCTTCACACCGCCGTTATATTTCAACGCCTTAATCGTGGCGACAATCACCACCAAAGACGGCTTTAAGCCGCCAAACCGGCATTTAATGTCCAGAAATTTTTCCGCACCCAGATCCGCGCCGAAGCCAGCCTCCGTAATGGTATAGTCCGCCAGCTTCAGGGCTGTTTTTGTCGCAATCAGACTGTTACAGCCATGAGCGATATTCGCAAAGGGACCGCCGTGCATAATGCAGGGCGTATTTTCCAGAGTCTGTACCAGATTCGGCTTCACGGCATCCTTCAAAAGCACCGCCATGGCACCTTCCGCTTTCAAATCCCGCGCCGTGACCATTTCACCGCTGTAACTGTAACCAACTATGATGTCGCCCAGCCTTTTTTTCAGATCTTCCAGATCACTGCACAGGCAGAGTATGGCCATGACCTCGCAGGCTACGGTTATCATGAAGCTATCCTGCCTCACGACGCCGTCCGCCTTTGCGCCAAGCCCAATGACAACACTGCGCAGAGCGCGGTCATTGATATCCAGCACACGTTTTATGGTTATCCTTTTCGGATCGATGCCCAGCGTATTTCCCTGATGTATATGATTGTCCACCATTGCGCAGAGCAGGTTATTCGCCGCCGTGATGGCATGCATATCACCTGTGAAATGCAGATTGATGTCCTCCATAGGAACCACCTGCGCATAGCCGCCGCCCGCCGCTCCGCCTTTTACGCCAAAGGTTGGTCCAAGAGAGGGTTCCCGAAGGGCAATCACTGCATTTTTGCCAATTTTCGCAAACGATTCCCCCAGCCCTACCGTTATGGTTGTCTTTCCCTCCCCTGCCGGAGTTGGATTGATGGCGGTCACCAGTATCAGTTTGCCGTCTTTCTTTTCTTTTCTCTCCTCCAGGATATCCAGGGACAGCTTGGCCTTGTATTTTCCATAGTGCTCCAGTTTGTCGTCTCCGATTCCCATTTTTTCAGCTATCTGGGAAATTGACAGCATTTTTGCGCTCTGTGCAATTTTGATATCTGACTGCATACAAAGACTCCTTTTTATCTTAAATTGATTGTTATCTTTTTGTGAACAAAGCCCCTGACGGGCAGATAATATCCGGCCCCTACAAAGGGCAGAAAACCGCGGATTGAATTCCATCCATGTCATCTGTCCGCTGTACAAGGACAGGCAAAGCTGGAAGGGCAAAACCGAGCTTTTCTTTTCAAATTTATCAAAGCCCTCTGTCATGGGCGTCCCAACCGTTTAAAATTTGTTTTTCCATATTTTATTCTCTACAGTCTTTTGCTTGACCCCAAAGAAATTCTCTAAATAGTATATCACAAAAGGACATTGAAATAAAGTAAATTTGCCAAATTTTCTTGCTGGAAACGCTTTTTCAACAGACGTTTGTCGATTTTTTCGACATGAATTTTATTAAGCCTTGATTTGTTACAGAGTCCATTTACAAGAATATCAGAGTTTTTCCTATGCTAAATTTAAAATCCAAAGGAAATAAGGTTAAAAACCATATAGCATCCACAAATCTTTCTGAATTTTCTATTCTCACGGCATTTTTTCTTTTTTTCTCTTGATTTTAGTGTCGAAATTGTTCTGTTTTTTTGGGTTGCTTTGTATTGGACAAGCCTGTTATAATGAATTCACGAGACAAGACAAAATCACAAAGATTTCTCAGCGCACCAATAGCTTAACACTTTGTATCCCCTTTGTGGGGGTGCCAACCGCATGCCGATTTTACCGGCATGCCGGAGGCGGCATAGCCGTCCCCTTCTTCTCCGGAAGAAGGCTTTCCTATGATACCCCAACCTTTCTCTTTTGTAGGGGAGGGTCTTCGGACCCTCCTGTACACATAGCAGAGTCAAGGGGAAAGCCAGGCCAAAAAAATATTTTCTGCACATTGTGTGTAAAAGTTCTCATTGAAATCTTGTTATAAAATCAAATTGAAGTTAGGAGTTTCAAAATGTTTCATAAAATGGCCTTAAGTATTTCAGAAGCTATGAAGCAAAATAATCAAAACCTCAGCAAGGAGAAAGCGGAAGAAATTACATACGGTCTGGAGATTCTCCTTTATGAAATTTTTCTCTTCGGTGCTGCATTCCTGTCGGCTTTGCCCTTCGGGTTATTTTTCAACATGCTGTCGGCTGTAATAGGTTATGCTTGTATACGTGGCTTTGCCAGCGGCGCTCATGCCAGAACAAGAGCTATCTGCTTCATTTCCTACTTTATTATGTTATACATCAGTGTGCTCGTGCCTGTTTTTCTTTTGAAATCATACTCTTTCCAATTGATGATGTTGCTTTTCTGCATTGATATGATCCTTTTGCTGAAATACGCACCAGGAGACACGATGGAAAATCCCATGACGGATGAAAAGAAGGTCAAGCAAAAAAAGGTCTTATCCTGCCTCTCGCTGACCGCTATTTTTATTGTATCATTCTTCTTGGGCGATACTATACCGCTTTACGCCAACAGTCTGCTTTTGGCCGCGTCCTTTGGATGTGTTATGACGACTCCCCTTATGTACCAGTTGTTAGGCTGCAAGCGTAAGCTTTCCACTTTATAACCTCGCTGTAGGTTCTCCATTTCTAAAGTGGCGGGTATCTTATTTAAAGAGCAAGCGGCGAGCATAATCTTGCGCTTCGCTCGGTTGAAACGCCATTAAGATAATTTTGCTACGCAAAAGTGTTCAATGAAATCTTGTTATGACCTCGCCAAAATGTCTCCGCTTTTTAGCGGTGGGGAATTCACTTAATATTTTCGGACGAGGCACAAGTTCCCGCCGAACATACTGACAATAGCGGGAAAATCCCTTATTGAAACTGAAAGGAGTTTTTTGGAATGATTACCAAAGAGTTGATGTACGAATTACAGCTGGAGGATCAAAAAAAGGAAGCCTTTCAAATGCGCTATTACCTTGTCACCTGCCTCCGGCAGGACTTATACTTCCGCTCGCAGATAAGCTACGGCGTCCAGCTGGAGAAGCAGTGCGAACAAGGAACGGAAGAAATGTTGCTCCCCTGCGTCTCCCTGAAAAAGGAACGTGCTTCCTCCATTTTGGACGCTCTTTACAAAAACCACGTCACAATCGTGGATTCCGATATGATTGTGGAGGATATCATCGATCTTTATTAAAAGCATCATGCTTTAATGAGATATACACGCAACTTACTAACAACAACTATACTTTTGTCTAAGGAGGTGAACTGAATGAAAAGAATGTTAATGCTGAGCTTAAGTGTTATCGCAGGATTAAGCCTTTTTATCGCACAAATCACAACAGTCGGCGCTTGCCCTCCTTTTGCGGTTTATCAGCCCGAAGTACCCGCTTCCTTAAAGAAATAATCTGATTTACATAAAGCCGGATGCAAATCCGGCTTTTTGCTTGCCCTCAAAAGAAGAAGCCTATATACGGTTTTAAGATGACAAAAAAGCCTCGGAACGCAAATATGTGTCCCGAGGCTTCTACTCATTAACCGAGAAACTCTCCCCTACGATTGCCACAGAATTGCTTTATTCGGAGTGATGCTCTTGCGGATTGCAGCATCTGCTCTGTATGTAGGCACAGTCACTTTTTCCCATCACAGTGCTGCTTCCCCTACTTATTACACGCTTTCTCTGCCACGGGCATCGCCCGCAAACGATCCTCTCGATTAGAGAAGACTTTCTGTCTTTCCAGGCAGAGACTACACTTTCAATGGTTCCATCCTCTTCACATGGGCCAATTCAATGGACAGAATTTGCACAAAGGTTTTCCCAACCCTCCTTGTCTCCAAAGACAATCGATTATTGGTATTCACAATATGATTTACCTCATACAGGCCGATCCCACTATGCCCTTCTTTGCTGGAAAAGCCCCGCTGCACGATCTTCTCACGATCAATTTCCCCCTCATAGGTATTGCTTATACTGATCTTCTGCACATTTTCTTCAACAGAAAATTTGACATCTATCTTTCTGTCCCGGGATTCCGCCGCAGCTTCCAGCGCATTGTCCATCAAGATGCCGAATATCCTGTCTATCTTGGGCAGAGCCAAGGCATTGGTGTTGACCGTCCCCAGCACGGAAAGATTCATCTCGATGTTCTTCGCCTCCGCAATCACGATCTTGGAAAGAAAAACACCATAAAAAGCAGGAGCGTTTTTGAAATGGGAGTCCACAATCGGTGTGGTTTTACAGATGGAATACTCTGCCTGGGCAATCTTTATCTGCTCTTTTAACCCATTCCAGTCTTCCAGATAGACACAGCCGTTGATCGACTGAATAAAATTGGGGAAATCATGCTTGAATTCCCTGAGTTTCTGCAAAGAAATTTCCATAGATTGACCAGTCATTTTTAAGACTTCAACCTCTTTTTCCCGTATTGCCAATTGATTTTGCTTTCTGATATTATAGAGACTATAAAAAATAATCACGAACGCAGAAAAAAAGTTAAAAATAATCATAAAGGCCGAAACTGTATTATGACTATAATCAAAATATAGAATATTCGGAACAACTAGCATCATTGTCAAAATTATTTGTATAATAACAGTATAACTTTTTATATCATAAAATTCTATTTTATATTCTTTGTTTTTCTTTTTAAAAGCATAAACTATCATATTCAGCATAAATAGAAATAAAACTGTAGCAAATCGTAATATTACAATCCCAAAAGAAGCAGTCTCAGCTAATTGCCCCACTGATGCGTTAATCTTTAATAAATTCATGCCTATCATGGCAATAAATTCACAAATCATTGACACAACTAAATGTGAAAAAGTATAAAGAAAAGTTTGAATGGTATTACTCTTTATAATGAATCGATAGCCTATAAACATAGCGGCCATTGTAATGCCAAAAGAAGTCAGTAAAGTATTTTTCACAGGCACAAACATAGGAATTAGATTTACAACTGTCATAAATAACACTGAGACAGCAAGTCTTCCTACAGATACATCCGCACGATTGTTAACCATCAAAACTAAATTGACTGACAAAAATATAATGACAAAAGTGAAGGCTGCCAAAACTGCATCCAGAATAAAACCCTCCATAAAAATCCCTCCAAATCTAAGAATATTTTAATATTTTTCCCCTTATAAGTCAATAAAAAAGTTTTTATTACAGAAAAATACAATTCTCCGAGTTGTGAGCTCGCCGCCTATGTCCCTGCTTAACCGCTGTATTCGGGAGAAAAATAAGATGACAATCCCATCCCCGCGCCATCTTACAGATGAACTTGTTCGCAGCGAGCAGAGCCCTCACAGGTAAAACCTGAATATGCGAAAAAATAACTTTCGACTTTGCATTGGCAGTGTCGAAAGTTATTTTTTTCGCATATATCTGAAAAAATATCTTTCAAAGAACAAACTTAGTGTAATTTCGAAAGATTCTGCATCCGCAGTTTATCCGCGATCATTGCAATAAATTCAGAATTTGTCGGTTTCCCACGGTTGCTTTTCACCGTGTATCCAAAAATGCTGTTCAGAGTTTCCGTATCTCCTCTGTCCCAAGCGACCTCGATCGCATGGCGGATTGCCCTTTCCACTCTGGTCGCCGTTGTGTTAAACTGCTTGGCAACCATCGGATAGAGTTCTTTTGTGACGGAGTTAATAATATCAATATTCAGAAACACTTCCCGGATGGCATGTCTCAAATACTGATATCCCTTAATATGAGCGGGAATCCCAATCTTATGGATAACATTGGTGATCTTCTGCTCGATCAGTTCCTCCGAATTCTTTTCCGTATGTACAGGTATAGAAGGTGCCGGCGTCCCGCCCGTTTGGGGTGCTGACACGATTCCTTTGGCGACATCCATGATATACTCATTGGAACATGGCTTTGCAAGGAAATAATCCGCCCCCATTTCAATCACTTTGCTTATAATCTTCTCTAAAGTAACTGCAGAAACGATAATCACGTTCATATGGTTCAGCAAATTATAGCTGCGCAATCGGTCTAAAACCCATAGCCCATCAGCAAAAGGCATGATAATGTCCAGAAGCAGGAGATCCGGTTTGAGCTTTTCCACCAGTTCCGGAACATTTCTTCCATCTTCTGCGACTCCAACGACTTCAAAAGAGCCGTCCTCCTCCAAATCTCTATATAAGAGATCGGTGTACTTTTTATTGTCATCGACAATGAGGACTTTAATCTTATGATCCATCTGTTCGTGCACTCCTATTCAATTTTACTACAACCATACACTAACAACTTGTTTATTATACTACAAATTTCAAGGAAAATCAATACTTTTCTTGGTTAAATTTGCAATATTTTATCATTTTAACAAATTAAAGTACCGAACAGATAAAATCATCTTATTTTTCTTGACAATACGGTTTTGATTTTACAGATTATGTCGTCTGCTGTGAGATGATATTTCTCCATCAACTCCTGCGGTTTCCCGGAACAGCCGAACACATCCAGCGTGCCGATCCGCTCCATGGGGACGGGTATGTTTTCTACCAGCACCTCACTGACCGCACTTCCAAGCCCACCGTTTATATTATGTTCTTCCGCCGTGACAACCGCACCTGTTTCCCGGGCGGCTTTCACAATGATCTCTTTGTCGATCGGCTTAATGGTGGAGATATTGACAACCCGTACACTGACGCCTTCCCCTTCTAATCTTTGTGCAGCGATCAGGGCTTCATTCACCATGATGCCTGTGGCGATCACAGTGACATCCCTTCCCTCCCGGACGGTGATCCCTTTGCCAATTTGAAAATCATAGGAATCATCGAACAGCACAGGCACAGCAGCTCTTCCCACGCGAATATACACAGGCCCCTGCCAGGAAATTGCCGCCTGAACAGCTTTCTCCGTCTCCACCGCGTCCGCCGGATTAATGACCACCATATTCGGAAGCGTGCGCATCACCCCCAGATCCTCAAGGCACTGATGCGTCGCGCCGTCCTCCCCCACAGTAACTCCCGCATGGGACGCAACGACCTTCACGTTCAGTTTGGGATAGCAGATGGAGTTACGGATCTGCTCAAAGGCACGAAGGGCGGCAAACATGGCAAAGGAACTTGCAAACACTGTCTTTCCACAGGCGGCAAGGCCTGCCGCAACCGCCATCATATTGCCCTCAGCGATGCCGCAGTTAATAAACCGATCCGGATATTCCTTCTTAAACATATCCGTCTTGGTCGACTTTGACAAGTCGGCATCCAAAACAACAATATTTTTATCCCCGCCAAATTTTTTCAGAGCTTGTCCATAGGCCTCTCTTGTCGCGATCTTCTTTTCCATTACTCTGCCACCTCCAAACATTTTATCCGCGCCTGTATCTCACTGACCGCCTGTTCATACTGTTCTCTGCTTGGAGCATTGCCATGCCAGCCAGCCTCGTTTTCCATAAAGGACACGCCCTTGCCCTTGATATTATGGCAGATGATTACCGTAGGTTTGCCCTTGGTCTGCTCCGCTTCGGCAAATGCCTTATCGATCTGCACAAAATCATGACCGTTTATCTGAATCACATGAAATCCAAAGCCCTCAAATTTTTTATCGATGGGGCAGGGGGACATAACATCGGTTATCTTCCCGTCGATCTGCAGGCCATTGAAGTCCACCATAGCCGTGAAGTTATCCAATTTATAATGAGCGGCAAACATCGCCGCCTCCCAGACTTCCCCCTCCTCCAGCTCGCCGTCACCGAGAATCGCATACACACGGTAGGCAAGGCCGTCCAGCTTGGCGTTCAACGCCATACCGCAGGCGGCAGAAATCCCCTGCCCCAGAGAGCCTGTGGACATGTCCACACCGGGCGTACCTTTCATATCGGGATGTCCCTGCAGAAAACTGTCAATTTTCCGAAGTGTTTTACAGGCTTCCTCCGGGAAATACCCTTTCAGCGCCAACGCGCCGTAAAGCGCAGGAGCACAGTGGCCTTTGGAGAGAACAAACCTGTCCCGGTTTGGATCTTTCGGGTTTTTTGGATCGACTTTCATCTTATAAAAATAAAGGTATGAAAGCAAATCCGCAATGGAAAGAGAGCCACCGGGATGACCGGAAGCCGCACCATAAATCCCTTCCAGCGCATGAAGCCTAATTTTTTCAGCATTCCACTGAAGCTGTCTTTTCGTGGTATCGTCCATATTTTGCACACCTTTCTATTCCCTTTGATTTCTTTTCCGACCGCTTTCTATCTTTTTTATTTTAGCAAATGATGGGGAAAAAAGCAATATTCAAGACTACCAATGATTTTTCCTTTTCCGTCATAAAATACACAAAGACAGACAAACAGCCCGAAATATGTACAAGGTACCGTATTCGGGCCGACGATTTTTTGATTCCATTTTCCTGAGAACAGGAAAAATGAGCCTCATGTGTCAAAACGTATGATAAAACCGTCACGAAGGGCGGCTCTGTATTCATAGGGAGTCAACTTTTCCATCTTGGTAAAATAACGACTGAAATAATGGATTCCGTTAAACCCTGCCGCTTCCGACACCTCCGTGATTGTCATTTCGGTTGCCGCAAGCAGCTCTTTCGCCCGTTCCAAACGCAGAAAATTGATATATTTAATCGGGGACATATGAAACTTTTTTGTAAACTTTCTGCACAGATGGGCTTCGCTCAGCATAAAGCGGACGGCAAGATCGTGAAGTGTGATTTTCTCCAGATAATTTTCCTCTATGTACTGCTTCGCCTTTTCAATTGCTGTCGGCTCCTTTCCTGTGTCCTCAAAAACCGGTTTTTTGCCCGGCTTCTGCCGCTTGGACAAACACTCCCCTTTTCTGGCAAGAATATATATCATCTGTGTGACGTAGAGCGTTATAACCGGCTCGTAATAGCTTCTTTTATTGTTTCCTTCGCTGATAACAGACAACAGGATATCTCTCACGGCATTCGTCTCATCCGCAACTTTTACCGGATAGTTTTCCATGATGGTCTCCAAATCAGGGGAAAGAATGTCAAATTTCAGTTCATAGGTCGTCATGGCTCCGGTTTTGCAATAAAATGAATGGCTTACATACGGTTTCAGAAAAAAGACCTCACCCTCTTTGGCTTCGGTATCTTTTCCGTCAATTGAGATGATGCCGCCGCCTGCGACGATATAAACCAGCTGATAAAAATCGTGGAAATGTTCCCGCAGGGCCTTGGGGGGTGTATTCTTATTTTTGTATTTGCACTTGATGACTGCATGAACCTGGATCGCGTTTTCATTCATTATCATAATCTCACATTCCTTTGATTTCAAATATTGTCATCTGGCTTCGATTTAAAAAACGCAGGGGAACACGCGTCGTCCCCAATCCGCTGTCCACATACAGCAATGTTGCACCCAAGCGGTAAAATCCTTTGCTGTATTTGCGCAGAATATCTTTTTCTTTCATAATGTGATCTTTTATGACGGGCAGCCTCACCTGGCCGCCATGCGTATGACCGGAGATCATCAAATCGACTTTGCCTTCCGGCAGTTGATCTGCGGCTGCCGGCGTATGGGATAGCAGAATGGTATACGTCTGGTTGTCTGTTCCTGCCAGAGCGGCGTTCAAATCGTGATATTTAGTATTAAAATCCTCAATCCCACAGATTGTGACAGAAGAGGTGCCTATCTGCACCGTCTCATTTTGGTTGACCAGAACTCTGACTCCCTGCTGTACAGCCTGCCGCTGAAGCGCCTCCCAATCGTCCCATGGCTCGTGGTTTCCAGAGACATAAAAAACCGGTTTTCCAAACCGAAGAAGCCCCTCAAAAAAGGTATAAGAATACGCAAAAATATCTACATCGGCTGTTTTGTCAACCACATCCCCAGTGCAAACAATGATGTCCGGATCCGCTTTGGAAACCAGACCGAAAAGCCTTTCATTATCACCGCCGAACCATTTGCTGTGCAAGTCCGTCAGATGGAGGACGGTGAGCGCTTCCCCCTGCTGTATCTTATCCGTTTCTACCCATTCACGGATCAGCTTGGGATAGTTCAGCTCAATATGTATGTCGGCAGCCGCCGCAACAAAAAGCGCAATCATAATATATAAAATCTTACGATATAATTTCAACAGAAATCCCTCCATTATTATAACAAGATAAAAGCACTTTTGCAAGGCAAAAGCTATCCTAAAAACGTTTCAGCCCCGCTAAGCAAGAATATTTACCCGCCAATTGTATTTTAGGAATACAGAAGCAAGTTTATAAACCAATCCTTTCGTGCTATCTTTAGTATCCGACTATTTTTTTGATTTATGTAATCCGATTTCTCACAGTTTCCTGTATTACAAGAAAGTTTAAAAATACTATTGAAATAACCGAAAGGATATGGTATACTTTTGTTATCAATAATAATTATCAATATTATCTTGAGGAGGATACCGGATGTCTGAACAGAGACGATTCTCAAAACAGAGAAAATTGATCTATGATATGATTGTGGAGAATCCCATTCATCCATCCGCAGATGTCATTTATTCCAGGCTGCGCGCCGACCATCCTGAATTGAGTTTGGGAACGGTTTACCGAAACTTGAATGTTTTATCCGAAATGGGTGCAATTAAAAAAATTGATTCCCGCATGAAATCGGAACGCTATGACGGCCGCACCGATGACCACTATCATATGATATGTGAAAAATGCGGAAAAATGTTTGATGTGGAAACGGAATATCAAACCGATCTGATCCATGAGGCACAGAGAAAGACACCTCATTTATTAAAAGAGCACAATATCATTTTTTACGGAATCTGTGAAAAATGCTGTGATAAAAATTAATCCGGATACTTGAAATTGCTGCAGAATATACGAATTATAACTGCGTGCAAGATGTCCCCCGCCTTTTAAGGCGGCGGGTTCCATATCCGCAATCAGCGGGAGATTGCACTCCCGCTGATTGCGGCACTGCACAGCAGTGCCCTTGTCCTCGTTGAATGACGGGACAAGCCCTTATTGAATGGGGTTTTCCGCGGCAATTTCCGAATATTTATAAAAAATGGAGGTTTTGTTATGAATTTAAAGGGCTCTAAAACAGAAGCAAATTTGCTGGCAGCGTTTGCGGGGGAATCACAGGCAAGAAACAAGTATACCTATTACGCATCCAAGGCAAAAAAGGATGGTTACGTGCAGATTGCGGCTTTATTTGAAGAGACGGCAAACAACGAAAAGGAACACGCAAAAATCTGGTTTAAGCTTCTTCATGACGGGATTGGTTCCACACCAGACAATCTGAAAGACGCCGCTGCAGGTGAAAACTATGAGTGGACTGACATGTATGCAAATTTTGCCAAAGAAGCTAAGGAAGAGGGATTTGACCACATTGCATATCTGTTTGAAGAAGTTGCCAAGATTGAGAAGGAACACGAAGAGAGATATAAGGCTCTTTTGACAAATATTGAAGAGAATAAGGTTTTCAAAAGAGGAGATATCGTCATTTGGAAATGTTCCAACTGCGGCCATATCCACATCGGTATGGAAGCTCCCGAAGTATGTCCTGTATGTGCACATCCCCAGAGTTACTTTGAAATAAAAGCCGAAAATTATTAATACATAATCCATCCCTTATAATGAAAAGAGGCTGCAGTTGGTTTTGCTGCAGTCTTTTTAACGAATTTTAACAGGAGATAGCCATGATAAACTGTTGTATTTTTGACTTGGACGGCACTCTGATTGATTCCCTGACGGATTTAGGAGAAACGGTTAATCAGCTTTTAAAAGAAAAAAATCTTACTCCATATCCCATCGAAGATTACCGTATGATGGTGGGAGATGGAGTAAAAATGCTGCTAAAACGCGCTTTCCCACAGGCGGATGAGACAGAGCTTTGCCAACTGAAAGAAATGTTTGACATGATTTACCCCAAAAACTGTTTTCAAAATACCCGACCATACCATGGGATACCAGAGGTACTGGATAGACTGAAAAAGCAGCATGTCCGGTTAGCCGTCCTGTCGAATAAGCCCGATTTGTTTGCAAAACAGATCTGCTCCCGCTTTTTCGGGAACGATCTGTTTTTTACGATTGCCGGCCAACGGGAGGATTTCCCGAAGAAGCCTTCCCCGGAAGGTGCGGAAGAGATCATACGGCGCTGCGGCTGTAAAAAAGAACAGGTTCTTTTTGTCGGGGATTCCAATGTGGACATTTTCACTGCCAAACATGCAGGGATAAAATCCTGCGGCGTGCTTTGGGGCTTTCGATCCAAAAAAGAACTGTCGGCCGCCGGGGCGGACTATCTGATTGCAGAGCCCTATGAATTATTGGAGTGCCTTTCTATATAACTGTGAGCAAGATGTCACCGTTGAATGACGGGACAGGTCCTTATTGAATATCTTTTACCAGATTGACGCCGTTGTCGAGCATACTGTTCCAGAAAATCAGATTGAACAACTCCGCACTGTGAATACCCAGTTCAAAGGTATCCACCATGGAAAGCGGAACAATGATATCCGTTTTCCGGTTCTTCTGATTGAACCAGCATTTCAAAGCCACTGCGAACTGATAGATACAGATATCGGTGCATACTCCTGTCACGACAAACTGCTGTTTTCCTTCCTTTTCTGACAGCCAGTCCAGAAACCCGGGAGCGAATATTGCGTTGGTTGAATTTTTATGAAACAGAGGATAACCAGAAAGCTCTTTTACCACTGCGCTCTCCTCGCTTCCCTCCAAACAGTGGGGCGGATAGCCTTCAAACTCCGGGGAATCAGAGGGATGGGAATCCGCAAAAGTGATTACTTCGATTCCTTTTTCTTTACAGCGTCCGGCAAAAGAGGCGATTTTAGGAATCAATTTTTCTGTCCGCGGGCTGTATAAAGCGCCTTTTTTAGCAAAACCGCCGATCATATCTACAATGAATACCGCTGTGTTCTCCCTGTCCAACATTTCTGCTGACAGTGATTCCAACTGATCCAGCCTTTGGCTTATGGCTTCGATTTGTTTTGAAAAGTCCTTCATGAAATAGGCCTCCTTACTCTTTTCTCTCTGTCTTTAAGATATCATAAATGATACGGATTATGCAACTCTTTCCCCGATTATCCTATGGAAAAGGCAGGAAACTCTCCTGCCTTTTTCGTTATTCTTTTATCGTTGCCATTCGTGTGGCTTCGTCCCACTCCACGGTATAACCAAGGTTTTCGGATAAGAAGCGCAGGGGAACCATGGTTTTATCATTCACCAGCCGTGCAGGGACATCCATTGCAGCGGGCTGACCATTCACCACCGCATTGTTTTGATCGATGGAAAAGCTGAGTACCGTGTTGGCTTTCTGCGCTGTCGCGGTTTCCGTTTCCTGATCCCAGCTGACCTCCGCCCCCAGCTTCTCAAACAGAAAGCGCATGGGCACCAGCGTCCGATCGCTTTCTGTTATAGGTGGTGTTTCAAAGCCGAGGATTGTGTCATTTAAACAGACATACGGAGCATCTTTTAACCGTTCCAGTTCATCATAAATTGGTTGTTTTGGCGTCCGCAGGCGATAGCTTTCTTCTTGAATTCCACCTCTTCCATACCAATCTATGACAAGTTCTTCTTCATATTCATAGACACGACTTGGTCTTACCCATAGGTTTCTGTTGATTGGATGAACAACATTCACCGAATAAACATAATCATTTGTAAATTCTGCTCTATCATAGTAGCTATCAAATGTATAATCTATGAATCTCGTCTCATTCAATTCTTTCTCGCCGCTTTCGTATTCTACACTGTAAAAATCACTTTCATTGACAGACAATTTCATTTCTGTTCTTCCGCTATTATCCGGTTTCTTCAAACAATGATAAACAATATTGCCCACCTGATCTGCAAACACAAGGTCTGTCTCCGATTTTGTCCAGTTTTGCATATCCGTGCTTTGCCATACCCCGCTCCAATATACGTCGCAATATACGATTCCATTGGAGTAACCAATTTTTTTGACATACCCATCAAATTTTGCCGTATGAATCAATTCAAAATCAGTGTTGTAAATCTTTAAATAGCCAACATGCAATCTGTTAATCCAAGCTGATTGCTCTGCACTGGCATCCCTTATAATATAATATTCTCCAGTGAATATGCAATCGTAATTATAGTCAAACCCCATAAAAAAGTCATAGACCGCCGGATCATATTTCACCGGATGGCAACTGCTTTGTAAGCTTTTCCACATATACCTCACTCCGTTTATTTCGACCGTGTCAGGTATACTGTTTTTGTCATAGCCCAACGGCACCGGTACATTGTTTTCCATTTCTTCTATTGACCCTTGAAACACAGATGCACCAAACGCTGGAACAGCTGACAAAATCATAATCAAAATTGCTATGAAAGTCATCGTTGTTTTTTTCATCGGAGTTTCTCCTTTCAACTAGTCATTTTGGGGATATACTATCGCTTCGCCAGATACGTGGATTGGTTTACTTGGCAAACCATCACTTGGGTTATCATTTGGTCTTTTATATAAAACATGGCCGCCTTTATCTTCAAGCATTTCGTCCGGCACATTAATAGAAAAGGCATTGTGAGCGGTAGGATTTGAACTGTTTAAGATTTCAACCCATATTTTAATTCTGGTTGTCTCATTTGGCGGCAGAGGGATTTCAAACACCTGTTCTGCAGCGACAGAGATATAGTACTGTCCTGTAGGATCCGGTTGGACAAAATCAGATGCAGCACCCTGTATTTGTTCTATAGGAAGATTTTCAATTGGGCCATCGTTCACTTGCCACCTTATATTAAACAAGTTTCCCTCAAACAGATAGCTGAAATACCTTGTTATATTATCTTCACTGCTGTTATAAATTGAAATGTTATACTCATTAATGATACCAAAGCCGGGGTTCAAGCATGGATTATCTTCCCATCTTTTGATCTGCAGCTGCTGCAGCGTCTCATCAAATATATATTCCTGGGTTCTGGAAAGAGTCGTAAATATACTCTGACGGGCTTCAAATTCCGGGTAATTGTTATTCAATAACTCCGCATCATTATAATTCCCCTGACTATCCGTCACCAAGCTGTTTATCCATGCCTTGTCGAATTCCTCGTTTGGTTCAAAGGCTGTCTTGCCGGCATAATATCCTGTTCTGGCGGCTTCCGGAATCTCTTTTCCTCGAATATCGACGCAGTGAGACGGGGCAAAGATCCATGTATCATCCTCCCTAGGGCTAGACACCGGCTCTCCGTTGGGATGCCCTGCCTTCGCGTTTCTTCCGACGATGCCGTCCCCCTGATATGTGTGCCGGACGATGGAGGAATCCACCATATTCCAGCGATTCCCGGGCGACAGGGATGAATTGTGGGTTGAAAAATAGTCCAGTTTCCGGTTTGTAAAAAATTGATTGGTAATCCCAAAGGTCAGGCGGGTTTCCTGATCCAACGGAAAGGTATCGTCAATGACATATTGAAAATCCGCTGAGATGGTTTCCTGTGTTGCCGCTTTCCCTTTGATGGTTTCCAGCGTTTCATATGGAGCGCGCAAATTGCCATTCTCTTTCCACGAATTAAAGGTTTGATCAGACGGCTTTTGATGATAGGCCGCCGTGGCGAAGCTGACTGTTCCGGCTGTCACCTCAAATTCCATCATCAAATCAACGCCCCCCCATTCCCCGTTCTGACAGAACAGCACATCAATAATGTTATGTTGATTCCACAACACATCGGTTATCCATCGCGGTTTTGTACTGCTGAGTTCAGAAAAAGTATAATTATAAACCATACCTATATTTTGAGCTTTATTGTTTACCCACATCTGATTGATTGTTACATTGTTATTAACCGTCGCATCATAAAATACCGCGTCAAAATAGGTATTTCCCTGAACGTGCTCAAAATCAAAATCCAGATAGTCGTCATTGACGCTCCGGGTAGAAAATACCTTATAAATCCCCGGCGTCAAATTGTCAAATTTGGCAAGCATTGTTCCCTGCAGCAGGCCTTCCACGCTTGTATCATCCATCAAATCGCAGGGACGTACATGTTCCGGATGGTCGTCAAAGATGAGATAATGTTCTTTTCCATTTTCATCTGTTTTTCCATGTTTGAACTCCACTTCCACCGGCTGCGCCTTCCCCCCCATATCGGAAACCTGAAGCGCGTGGAACGCGTTGGAGGCAAGTGCCTTTGCATTTTCCCCATTCTCCTCCAGATCCGAGGCTTCAAACAACCGCGCTGTGGTAAGCAATTTCTGATTGTTATTCTGCGCGCTGTTGCTGTACAGAGGAATATCCTCAAACACTTGATCCGCCCCGTCCGTCCCAGCGGGCAGCGTGAAGTTCATTCTCTGTTTTTCATACCCGATTGCGGGCGCTTGGGCATCATTTTCCCATTTCATATACACAATCATGGTATATTCGGTTTTCTTTGTCCGTGCGTTTTTGGACAAACGGAAGGGAATGTCGTTGTACCCCACTTGCAATCCGCTCAGTTCCGCCTGGGAGATTGTTTCCCCGGATTTTACGATGGAGAAGATATAGTTCCCCTGCCAGGGCGCGGTCAAATTCAAATAATAGGTTTGTCCTGCTTCCAGCTGCTGGACGATGCCGTCCCCCGGCTTCATTCCGTTCGTTCTTCCTTCTATCAGTTCCCCTGCGCTGTTATACAGATATGCGTACATCAAAGAGGCATCATTCTCCATTTCATTGGAGATGATATACAGCCCGCTTTCCGGAACAGTAAATTTGACATAATCCTCATCGTTGTCATAGTTGACGCGCCCGGATATATCGTTGGAGATATCAACCAGCGCCGCCTGTGCCATGGTATTCCCGTACGAATCGGCGGTCTGAGAGTTGAGATTCATCTGTGGTATCACATCCTGCCCCTCGCTGTCCCGGTTGTAGAAGATAGCGGAATCAATCGTATTGGTGTCCACATTTGTATACCAGCCGGCCTGCCCTGAAACAGGTATGGTTTTCTTATAACTGCTGCTTTTTACCCATTGTCCCTCTTTGAAGTAATCGTTGATTACCTCCGCGTTGGAAGCTGTCTGGGCATTGTTTATCATATTCCCCGCAACCATCATATCTCTGTCCGGCGCAATATACTGCTCGCAGTATTTTCCATCCATTTTCAGCGCATAACTGTAATCCATATCGTTGGATGACTGGGCTGCCAAACCGCTTGACATGCTGCGGACACTTGCAGAAGCCGGCTGTGTTACCGGACCGGTTGCCAAATCCGTATCGAGCTGAAGTCCCGGCGGCTGGCTTTGGATACCATCCGGCGTTGCGACCAGCGGCGTCATAAGCGGCACCATACTGCCCTCGTACAGGTCGCATCCTTCCAGATAAAATATTTTCATTTGGTATCCGGTTATATTTGCAGGGGTTTTCATCTGAAGCTTCACCGTGCTTACCTCCGACGGCTGAAGCATGGAACTGACAGAGATATAGTCATACAGCATGTTGTCCTCATCATACAGAGCCATCAAAAACATGGCTGTCTGCGCTTCCTTGGAATTGTTTGTGATTTCCGCCTGATAAGCCATGGCGCTGTCTGCTTCCAGAAAGCTGCAGCTATATTTATGAGCGACGGACAGGGGATTGACATCGCCAATCGGATCAGGGTGAATTGCAGAATAACCGAATGCTGACTCTCCGCTTCCATAGCTTACCGATGCGCGGCAGGTTTCTCCGTTTTCTTCCGTGCTTACTAAAACCTGATATAACCCATTCTCCAGCTCCGAAAGGGGGAAGCTCTTACTGTACTCACCCTCTGTTCCGCAAACGATCTGATCCATAGCCAGAAGTCTGTTTGACGGGCTAAAAACTCTGATAAAAATCTTTTTCAAATATCGCATTCTAAGCATGTGATCGTTTATATGCCCGCTGACGGTGATCTGGTTATCTTCCATACTCGCCTCTGCAACCAGGCATCTTGTCTTTTGCAGTTCCAATATGTAACTGCCTGTCTGTGTACTGCTGTTGTGACGCACCACTACATAATAAGTTTCTCCCGGCTTTAAGCTAACCACAAGCTTTTTCTTTTCCATGCTTTCCGTGCCGGTTACGCGATCACGTTCCCCGCCGTTTTCCCGGTAGACAACCGCGTTCATTTCTTGCCCGGAAAGACGAAGAACAAATTCAAATTCTTTATCCTCCTCATTCTTAAGCTTATAATAATGCCCTTCTCCCGGATTGTCAACAGCAACGCTGACTCTTCTTGTAACATTTACAAGCGGCGCGGATTCAAAGCTTGTACCATATCCTACATCCTCTGCTGCCGATGGATTAAACGTCACATTATACAAAACAGCATAATTGTATTGATGAGAGGCGCTGAGATCCCAAACATCTTCAAAATCAAATCCTGTATAATAATTTTGATTTCTTAGCTGGCTTTCTGTTCTTGATTGGTAAGAAGCATTGATGTCACCTTCACTTGTACCTTTATACCAAGGGGTTTCCAAATAGAAATTGTTGGAGCTCTGATCGATATCTTGGTTGATATTTGCACCGTAAACAGCGCATATTCCACCGATTTCCAGATTATTGCTCATCAAAATTCCTACATTGTAGGTACGTTTGATCCACGATGTGGATTCCTCCATCAATGATGTTATTCCACCCACATAATTATTTCCTGTCAATGTTCCACAGTTAAAACAATCTTCCACTTTTGATGTCCGCAGGTATCCTGTGATTCCACCAATAAATTGGTATCCGTCGAGAATTCCATAGTTTAAACATCGTTTCACTAATGTGTTTTGATCGCATGCTCCGGCAATTCCTCCGATATTCACTCTGCCTTGAATATTGCCATTAAAACTACAGGCTTCCAATGTGCTTTGATTGACAAAACCAGCAATTCCACCTACATAGCTATCTCCTTTGATATCGGCGTTGTAAATATGAATATTCTTTAGCGTTGCTTGAGAAACCGAACCAAACAGTCCAACATTGGACATCTCCGACTGATTGATTTGAAAACCGCTTATGGTATATCCTTGCCCATCAAAATGACCTTTAAAGCAGTCGTCAATATAAATTCCTCCAGGTGTGGTAAATACTCCTCCTATTGGCTCAAAACTGTTTCCGTCCGCATCGGTTTCACTAAAAAAGATGCTGTTCATCAGTTTGTAGTGAGAAGTCATATTGTATCTTATATTGCTTAGATCATTTTTGGTATAGATCAGGAATGGCTCCGCAGCAGTTCCTTTTCCTTCCAAAAAGATTCCAGCAGCAGCTGGAACAGAAGAATGCATAAAATATGGGAATTTATAGACATTGTTTTCACTTATAGACCACCAATCATTAAAATCAAATCCTACATAGCTTTCCTGACTCTGCATTTGGGCGTTTGACAGCGGAGTAAACGCTCCCTGTTTGTCCCCATCCTTTGTTCCTTGATAATATGGGCTGGCTAGATAATAGTTATTCTGGCTGGAATCATTCTCAATATTTGTGCTATCGAAATAACCTACAATTCCACCTATCCGATCGGTATCACAGGTAAGAATACCAATGCTATAGCAGGCTTCTACAGGTGCACTTTCAACGATAGAACCTAAAATACCTCCTACCGCATAAGTTCCAATTAGCTTCCCCGTATTGAAGCTATTTGATACAGAACCATATCTGGAATAGGAACTTATTCCTCCTATATCACTTCCGATAATTGTACCATAATTCATACAGCTATCGTAAAATCCACTGTCGTCAATTCCTCCACAGATTCCGCCCGCAATTTCTCCCTCAACCGTTCCGGAAAAACTCAGCATCTCCAAATGGCTGCCATATGCTGCACACCCGACAACACCTCCTGCCCAACTACCTTTTATGTCTCCGTTTCTTATATGCAAATACCAAACTTGTCCTGATGTAATCCCAAAAAGACCTGCTTCATAGTCATCATTCCGGTTAATGTGAAGACTATAAATTGAATGATCTTCGCCATAATATTCCCCTGTAAAAAATTCGTTCATATTACCGATAGGCTCAAATCCTTTTCCGTCATTGTAAAATGCACCGCCCGCAGCAAAATCAGCTTCAGTAAACGTGATGTCCGCCGTCTGATAATAGTGGGCATCTAAGTTCAGCCTAACCTTATCCAGATCTTCCTTAGAAGATACTCTAAATGGATCGGACTCTGTGCCGCTTCCAATCAAGCCATTGGATACATAGGCTTCCGACATGCGTAATTCCGGCAGTTTGCTCTCCGGATTAACTGTCCATATTTTCAGAAAATTGAAATCCCGGTAAAGCTCCGGCAATTCTGCTCTTTTATCAACAGCCTCTTCCGGCGGTATCGTTTCCTGAAGGGGTTCATTGGGTTCCAAAGTCTCTGCCGGCTGCGGTGTTATGACAGGCTCCGCTGTATAATCCGGCAATATAGGTTCCGCAGTATTCTCCGGTTCCAATGTTTCAAGATCAGGTGTCTGCGTCTGAGCAGGATTTTCCGTCTCTTCTTCGGTCATATTTTCAGAGGCAATCGATGCTTCCTCTTTCGTTGTTTCTTCCTCAGATTTTATCGTATCTAACGGCTCCGGCTCTTTTGTCGTTTGCTGCAAGCTTTTCTCAGTTCCTGATGATGAATTGGGAACACCGCCGCTCAGCCTCTCTTTATGTGACAAAGGTTTTTTCTCAATGAACGACGGCTGCGGTTCCTCTGACGGTACCGGAACCTCGATCACAGGAGCGGTATCTGCAGAAAAGACACGCTCCACCGTTCCGCCCTCTATAAGACCGAAATTTGATTCCGACGAGTTTATACCTTCGCCCTGTCCGCTACTATAACAATCTTGAACAAAGCTTCCATCCGAAACGATTCCCACAATGCTGCCGGCCTGACCAGCCGACTGGATATTTACGGCTGAGAAGCTGGTATGAACCTTTCCTTTGTTCAAAAGCTTACCGATTATACCACCAACATTTGTCTCTGCGTCTCCTCCGATCGTCCCATACATTTTACAATTGCGAATCCACCCCTCGGAAACACCTGCAAGCAGTCCTGCATTCTCTTTTCCACTTGTATCTAATATTTCATCCGATTGATACTCCAATGTGAGATTTTCCACTCTGGCATTCACTCCAAGATTCGAAAAAAAGCCCAGATTTGACGTACTGTTTGATGAATATTTGAGGTTCGACAGAGTATGATGCTGTCCATCGAAATATCCATAAAAATATTCTATGGGGCTCCATTCTTCCGATAAAACAATATCATCTTCCAATTGAAAATAAGCGGCATTATTTTCTCTGAGTATCTTTAGCTGTGCTTCATTGGCAATCCGATATGGAGAATCCTTGGTTCCTTCTCCTGCGCAAGGCAGATCATCATCCGAGAGAGAAAAACGGTTTATCGCACTATCCTGATAAAATTCAGCTGATTTAATCGTACCACGCGCAGTCAGATAACGGATCATCTTATCCGCATTTTCCCTTGATTCCAGCCCGATGGTTACTTTTTTTCTATTTTCATCTGTTTCCATGATTTGAAAGGACGCGTTCCTTTTTCGATAACAATCCAATGCATAATCAAAATCACCTTTTTGCCTATAGAGAACAATAATTTTCTGATTTACTTGTATCTCAATCTCTGGAGCATCCTGTATATTTTTTGAAATACGTTCTTGCGTTTGATCAGCAGATACAAAATTATATTGAGAGAAGAGAGCCACAATCAGAATAACTGCTAACTTTCGAATTCTTATTGTTTCCATCCTTTCCTCCTCCGTATTTTCAAAAAGTGAAGTTCTTATTACTTTTTATCTTTCATTAAGAAAAACAAACAAAAAAATAGCTATCCGGTATATCTTTAATATATCGGACAGCTACTTATGAACATTCGGACTGCGTTTTGAAAGATTGAGCGTATAACAGAGTACCTTTTCATAAAAATTACAAAAATGTTGAAATAACATGCTATTCCCTCCAAGGAAACAATCACAACTGTTAAACATCCAATTTATTTTATTTATGTAATTATTATATATGTTTTTGATAATTTTGTAAATATTAACATTTTTATATATACTAATAAAATTAACGGCGCTCAATATTTTAATGATCTATTACAAGATAGTATGTAAAAAAGACCAGCGCAGCTGATCTTTTTATATAGAAAATTATATCATTTTATATATTAAATCCAAATCCGCTTTCTCATTGTCCGCGCAACAGAATTCTGCCCGCAAAGGACTGTCTCAGCCGATCCGTCAGCGCCAAATAAAACATCGCTGAGGTTGTCTCCAGAGGAATACAGATAAAAAATAGGTAAAAAATACCCCGCTCGTTATTTCCGCCCTGCATTTGTTTCAGCATCCGTATCAGATATTTCACGATAACCTTGCGATCAATTTTTGCTATGAGAGCGGTTAAAGAATCTATATTTTCAATAAATTTTTTGGTCCTGCCGATTTCAGCAATCTTCTCTTCCAGGATGTGCGCCGGCGCATCGTCAATTGTTTCATATGAATGTATCAGTTCTTTTACCATACTGTGATAGGTATAAGGAAAAAATCGATCGAATTCAAAAATTTCCATCAGCCCCTCACACATCGCCTGGTATAATTCTTCCCTTTGCAGACGGCGGTTACTATGAAAACGTTTTTTATACAGGGCGTCCGCACTCATCTGCGCCATATGGATCAAAGCGTTATTGGCATCACAGAAAATTTCCTCCTTCCGCTTTTCCATATAGGGATAAACCCGTTGAAAGATTTTCTCCGTTTCCCCTAACCGAAAGCAAAATTTCTTTCCTTCGGATTTGCCGAAAGCTTTCAGTGTGTCAGCATATCCCTGTTTCATGTTACGCTTTGCTTGTTCTCTGTCGAAGATCAGCATTGGTCCCAGAGGCCATTCACTTTTAACAGTAATCACGGATACATCAGGGCGTCTCTTCTCTTTGCGCATTACGCCAACTGCTTCCAAGTCAACAGCAACAATTTCCCTTGCCCCCCGCGCAATTGCCAAATCAATAGGCAAGTTATCATAATACCCGCCGTCAATATATTTTTCACCGTCAATTTCATGTTTTTTCATAGCAGGAAAACAGGCTGCACTGGCAAGAAGATAGTCAATCAGCTTTCCTTCCTCTATCTGGTCAACGAAAAGCTGAACAGGCTGCATAAGGGGATAGCGTACAGTCACTAAACCAAAATCTACCCCGGCAGCCCTTATTTTCTCTTCACTTATAACTTCTGTGAGAAGTTTCTCCAGATTGCGGTAACTCAAGCCTTTCTTTTCAACCAGCAGCTTCCCAAGTTCCTTATAATTTATTTCTTCTGGGGAAAGGTCATCTATATCCAGCACTCTTGTTGTGTCAATATCAAGCCACATTTTTTTCGCTAGTTTCAAGTCTTTTTGTGCAAACAGAGCGCCGTTCAAGCTTCCCACCGAGGTTCCTGTCACAATTTGATAATCAAACCTGAGTTCTATCAGAGCTTCCATTACACCGATTTCATAAGCTCCTTTGGCGCCTCCGCCGCCAAGCACCACTGCTTTTTTTCCCATTGCTGCACCTGCCGTTTCTATTGAAATTTTGAAAGATTTGCCTGAAGACCGGGGATATCCATCCCTCTTGGGATAACAATACGTGCATAGCCAAAAGCACTTCCAGGAATCTCCTGCAGCACGGTAAACGCACTTTTATAGTATTTCTTTGCCTCTTCAATGACTGCGGCAGAAAATTTGCCAAAGGGATAACTAATATCCGTGATTTCTTTTCCAACAGCCTGCTCTAATTTCCGTTTTGATTCCTCAAATTCATATTTCAGTTCCTGCCTGCTTAACAGGGACAAATCCTTATGAGACATAGTATGGCTGCCGATATTCACGATTCTACTCTGTGTCATTTCCCGCAGCTGGACGCTTGACAAATATCCCGGCTTATCAAGATAGTCTCCTACCATATATATCGTTATCTTTGCATTATATTTTTTTGCTATGCGATATGCCCAGTAATAGTTATTGTCATATCCGTCATCAAAAGTCACGATTATCGGCTTATGGCAAGAGTCGGCATAGTAAATTTCGTTCGGAAACAGAAAGGTATAGCCCTGCTGCTTTAAATATTTCATCTGTTGATCGAAAGCTTCCGGACTCACGCAGAGATATCCATAAGGACTTTTTTCACTTGGCGGATTCCCAATGACATGATACATCAGTACCGGAACCTTTCTTTTCGGGAGAACGCCTGGTTTCGCCATGGGCTGGCTATCCCTATTTTCAAAAATTTTTTCGATCATTGCTCGGGCCGTCCCTTCCTCCAATGGCTCCTCCGGATGAAAGGCTCCGTTCGGTATCACATCCGTCATGGACAAAAAAGCGATAGAAGATGCCGCATAGCCTTTTATCTTTTCCCATTCCTTTCCCTTTTTTTCTTTCGCCGTGTCATAGATAAGCTGTGGAGCAATATAATCCTGGAGGCGTTTAAGGATAACCGCCGCATCCTGACTGGAAATTTCCTTTTCAGGATGAAACTCTCCTTTTTCATTGCCTTGAATAATTCCAATTTCATAAGCCTTCTGCACGTTTGGATTATAGGTATCGGAAAAGTGTTGTCTGGCTGAAACAGTGTCATCGATTACAGAGCTTTTCTCCAATGTTTCAATGATAAGATTACAGAATTCCTCTCTGGAAAATGTCATCTCATTCGCAAAAACCGCCGTTATTGTCAGTATTACAATCGCGCTGATAAGAGTGCAGATGGTGACTCTGTATTTTTTTTTGCTGTTCATTTGTTTTGCCTCCCGTAAAATCAATTTTTCTGATGAAAAGTCTCCGGTTCTCCAGCCGCAGATCCCGGAAAAATTCCAACATCTACAAGACGCATAACAGATCTGTTTTGTTATATTTTATTACATCTTTCTATATTAATTTACAAAACTCATAGGAAAGCACATTATCTTTTATATTAAATTTTAGATAAGTCCCCCCCGCAATGCTGTTGGCAAAGCTGAAAATATTTCCGCCGCTTATTCGGCCAATGGTTAGATAGCGGACTCCGTCCTGTACTCTTACACTGTCCTTCTCTCCGCTGGAAACAATGAATAACTTTTTCCCCTGGCGGGTGATATGTTTCTCCAGCAAGTCCTCCACAGCCGCTTTTTCCAAAGCATCTGTAAATTGATCTAGCCCCTTGTTCATGATCAAAATAACATAATCTGTATGGATATTTTCAATATCGCTCGCAAACCATTCAAATTGGGCATAGGTAGGCGATTTGATGCTTCCGCTTTGGGTGTCTACTGTGATCGTGGTCACATTCTCGTTCTCTGTCTTAAAATAATTTTCCGTGTAATGAGATCGTGCGTTCGTCCGCAGATAATCAGTGGATGTCATCATCACATTGATATCACTGTAAATGCCAGATTTTCCAACTACTTTGTTCTCCAGAATGCGGTTGATCATTTGTTTTCCCGTCTGCAATTCTCCAAAAACAGTGATATTAAAGCCCTGTGCCGGATCAAAATCCTTATTGTGCAAAGCATCTTTGTTCAGATACGGTTCATCTGATTTTTGAAGAGTACCGGAATAGCCAATGCTCAAATTGTCAAAATAAACGGTGCCGCTTCCCTTTTGGGAAGGATCATATTGTAAGATATAGAGTTTTCGAATTTTCATAGGCCGTGCAATATCGGAAGATACCGGTGCTTCATAATACTGCCAATCCGTGCTGGAAATTCCTTGCGTCGTAAAATAGGTGCGTTGGATTTCGCCGTTTCCGTCTTGAATTTCACAGCCAAGCCAATGGGGCACTTTCTGATCCGACTTTGCCCAGACTCCAAGTTTCGCTGCGCTGTCCGGAAGCGGAATTCCTCCATTGTCAAAGAGAATGTAGGCTCCTTTTTTATCCGCCGCTTCCGACGAAAAATCATAGGTTAATTTTCCCGCGCTGTTTCCTTCCTTCTTCTCCTCCTTTGATACCGTATAACTGCCGGTCACATAGGAAGGATAACCGGTAAAAGTACCATTGGCTTTCTCAAAATTCAAAATGTCCGGGTCAACCGGAACGGATGCCGTCTCGGAATGAGTGCTTCCCGTTATCCCCTGATAAGATACCTTTATCTCGAAAGACCCGTTCACAAGCGAAACGGCCTTATCTCCTTCCAATCGGATTTTATCTGATTCAAAGGTCACGAAGCGATTCGGGATCATTGCACTCCTTCCGTTTGCGTCAATTCCTTTTACCCAAACATTTAGAGGCTCACCCTTGACGGGATTATCCGTATAGCATTCCACCAGCAATTTTTCCGGTTTATCCAGCACTTCGATTTCACAAGATCCTTGGACATCTCCCAGAGACCCCGTTATTTTCAGCTTTCCTGTCTCCTGCGGATAATATTCTTGTCCTTGAAAATTCCCCTGCACGCCAAAAGCGGACAACGTCACTTGTTGTGCATCGATATCCATAGGCTTTAAATTCGTGTCCTCCGCACGCATGGCAACATTCACTGAAGTTCCCTGAAAAACTGTTTTTTCCGGTTCCAAAATAAGTTTGCTGAGAATATTGGTCGGCTGCGCATTGGATTTTACACCAATCCCGTTAATAACAGCACGGTTTTCCGTAGGTTCATTGACCACCTTAAGTGAACCGTCGCTGTTTTCTTTCGCTACCATCTGTGTGGAACCGCCTCCGTCAAAATTCATGGCGTCATAGGCTCCCAATTCAAACATGAAATCTCTTAACTCCTGCAGAGTCATCCCCACCGATCGCTGAGTCCTTCCGTCTACTGTAACCAGCATCAATATTTTCCCCGTCTGATCAATTCCAACTGCGGTACGGGGATGGACTCCGCTGACATTATGGGTGTTTTTTGCCGCTATCCCGCCGGTTATGAGCATGGTTCCGCCTCCGACAGCAGTCTGAAGCGTTCTGTTCGGTGATAAGCTTACATCTGTTTTCACCGCATCCCCCACCTGGAAATTGTCCAGAAGAAAGCTATTAAACTCAGGAAGAAAGGTAAGGACATATCCGTTTTCGGGGATCAACACCGGCTCCATGTCCCTCCTGATTTCGGTTACCCTATCGTTTTCCACTACCATCTCCACGATGTTGTTTTTCGAGCCCAGAGAAGTGTTTTGAAAGTCCCTCGTATACATTACAATACCGTCTAGACTGTCATATTTATTCAGATGCTTTATCTGAGTGGAACTGCCGTTGGGTGCAGTCACCGTGATCGATGTTCTCACATACTCAATAATCAACTTGCCAAATTCGTCCTGTACCAGAGACGCCATATTATCCGTGGTGTCGCTGGAGGTTAAAAGCTCTCCGTTTTCCACCATCATGCCGATGGATGAGCCATGACCGGCCTGTCCTGTCCGCCAAGCAAAAAAATCCGCGTTTACAGCCGCGTCCACATCACTGTTTTTCGCATGCTGCAATACAGTCTCCAGATTGGAAACACCGTCCGGTGAGCGGAGAAGCTTCATCTGAAGCGTAGGCTCGTTCAGATCCGCTGTTATGACATTGATATTTTGCCATCCCTTATCCGTCAGCCTGACAATATGTTTATGTACCAGGCCTTTTGCAATGATGTTTTCATCTGTCTTTTCATAAGCCACATTGCCGGCGAATACCATTTGACCGGCAATCAAAAATACAATGATAAATATGGAAATAATACGTTTCTTCATCCGTGACCTCCTGTCCGTTGTGTGTTGTTCTTTTTCTATTTGACTTGCTGTCGGTTTGCTTTGTTCCGGATAATATTGTAAAATTGACGTTCTTGATGGGAATCAGCATATCATAAGCTGCGAATCTGCCGCCCATACTTACAACATGTTTCTATTATAATACAAATTGCGTCAATTGTATAGTTCCAATATTCCTCATTTTTGATTGAAATCTGCATTGTTTTAGGGTATAATAAAGACACGCCGTGAGCGGAAGCAAGCTCGCGACGGCTGAGTCCTTATTGAATCACAATACTTCGGCGACATTACGCCGCCTTCGTTATTGTGGTATCATAATATTCAGTATTTGCAAAAGTTCAATAAATTACACTTTGATTTCTGCCAAAAGAAAGATTCAGCCCGCCTTTTTTATAAATCAGGCCGGCTGTAAGGAGAGGAAAAGAAACAATGAATCAAAGCCCCAAAATCCTGCTTGCCCTTATGGGCCTGTCCATCGGCGGCGCGGAAACCCATGTTGTAGAACTGGCAATCGGATTAAAAAACGCCGGCTTTACGCCTATTGTCGCTTCCAACGGGGGTGTCTATGTAAAGGTTCTGGAGGAAAACGGAATCAAACATTACCAGGTTCCCCTGAATAATAAAAATCCGCTGAATATGCTCCGGTCTTACCGGCGCTTAGAGCATATTTTAAAGGACGAGAACATAGATCTAATACATGCTCATGCACGGATTCCCGCTTTTATTTTAGGGTTTCTCCATGAAAAGACAAAGATCCCCTTCGTCACAACGGCACACTGGGTTTTTGACACCAGTTTCTACTTTAAGTATTTGACGAACTGGGGGCAGTATTCCTTAGCTGTCAGCAATGACATCAAAAAATACTTAATGGATAATTACCATGTGCCGGAAGAACATATCAAGGTCACAATCAATGGTATTTCCACCCAGCGTTTTAACGATAAAATCAATTACTCCCACCTTTTAAAAGAGCTGAATCTGCAGCCGGACAATCGTCACATTGTGTATATCAGTAGGATGGACGTATCCCGCAGCCTTGTCGCTCACCATATCTGTGATATCGCACCTTATCTGTTTGAAAAGTATCCGGATATTGATATTACCTTGGTTGGAGACGGAGATGATTTTGCCCAAGTTCAGAAAAAAGCGGCCCTTCTTCAGGAAAAGTACGGTAAAAACAAGATTGTTATGGCGGGAGCGCGTACAAATATCAATGAGTTCGTATCCATGTCTGACTTTTTTATCGGTGTCAGCCGCTCTGTAATGGAGGCAATGGCAGCCGGCAAGCCAGTTATCGTATCTGGGAACGAGGGCTATATCGGCATTTTTGACCGTGATAAGCTAGAGCCTTCCATCCTGACGAATTTCTGCTGCCGCGGAGAACAGCCCGCCACCGCTCAGCTTTTAAAAAGGGACTTAACTAAGCTTCTGGAACTCCCGGAAGAGAAAATTGAGGAACTGAAAGCCTACGGAAAGGAAGTCATTTTGGAGCGGTATTCGATCCAGAAGATGACCAATGATAACATCGAAGTCTACAACCTGTTTTTAAACCGTTAATCCGTAAAAAAAGGAGCATATATATGATTGATATATTGATTTCCGGGTTCTACGGATTCAGTAACAGCGGTGACGAGGCCGTATTACAGTCCATTGTAGAACTATTGAAAACAAACAAGCCGGAAATAACCATCGGGGCTCTGACACAGAACGGAAAAAGTATTTATGTCAGAGGGATTCAGCCCGTCAACCGGACCAACCTGTTTCAAATTATAAGAATCATGAAAAAAAGCAAGCTGTTTATCAGCGGCGGCGGAAGCCTTATCCAGGACGTGACCAGCTCCCGTTCCCTTTATTACTATCTGGGCCTTATCCTGCTGGCTAAAATGATGGGAACCAAAGTGATGCTTTATGCCAATGGGATCGGCCCTGTCAACGGTTCTTTTAACCGCTGGCTGTCCAGACGTATTGTGAACAAAGTGGATTTAATTACCCTCCGGGAGACGGATTCCCAGCATGAGCTGAAAGCGATGGGAATTACCAAGCCGCCCTGCTATGTCACGGCCGATCCCGCAATCGAAATTCCTCCCATTGGAGAGCAGGAAATTGCGGCTTTAAAGAAAAAAATCGGAATGGATCCCGCAAAAAATACGGTTTGCCTTTCCATCCGAAAATGGGGAAAATACACGGATAAAATGGTGGATATCCTCGCAAGAACAGCCGACCGTCTGATAGAAGACAGCGGTGTTCAAATCCTGCTGCTTCCCCTGCATTTTTCGAACGACTATAAAATTTGTGATCGTCTCAGAAACACTATGAAACACAACTGTATCCTCCCCGACAAGGATTACCGGGTGCCTGAAATTTTAGGACTCATGAAAGGGTCTCAAGCCGTGATAGGAATGCGTCTGCATTCTTTGATTTATGCCGCTTCGCTGAATGTCCCTGTCGTCGGAATCGTTTATGATACCAAAGTCAAGGGCTTTTTAAATTATATCGGTCAGCCTTTTATGGAAACGGTGGAAGAGATTCAGTTTGAAAGTCTCTTTGAGAAGATAACATACGTCATACAGCAGCGCGGCGCCATCACACAGGAACTCGACAAAAGAATGGCTGAACTGCGGAAACTGACCAAAAAAGACGCGGAGATGGCTATCGGTTTTCTAGAGTAAATGCGCTGTATATCGTATGTCAGCGTCTAAGGAGGCACTATTTTGATAAAAAAAAATACGGCGGTCAAGACGGTCAGCATTATGTTTTTACTGACCTTCTCCGCAAAAATACTGGGACAGCTTCGGGAAATGCTTGCGGCCAGCGCTTATGGCACCGGCGATATGGCAAACGCTTACCAGGTGGCATCACAGATTCCGCTTCTGTTCTTTGAAATCAGCTTGGGTGCGGCAATCTCCTCCACCTTTATCCCGGTGTTCAATGAGATCATGCAGCTGGAGGGACGGGAAAAAGCCTTTCGCTTTTCCTCCAATTTTGTCTGGATTGTATGCGCGATAGCGGCATTTTTCAGCGTAATCGGCATCGTGTTTGCCGAACAAATTATCAGTTTTCAAGGCTCCGGGTTAAAGGAAAATGCGTACAATGCATATCTTATGGCTGTCAATATCCTGCGGATCATGATGCCCATTATGATATTCACGGCGGCTTCCTACTCCTTTGCCGGGATTCTTCAATCACTGGATGAATTTAATACCCCGGCTTCCATGAGCCTAGTTTCCAATTTGTTGGTTATTCTGTATTTTCTGCTATTAAACCGCTACCTTGGCGTCTATGGTTTAGCCGTATTTGTTCTGCTGGGATGGATACTTCAGCTTGTTATCCTGATTCCGGCCTTGAAGAAAAAGCAGTACCGTCTGTCTTTTGTATTCAATCCCAAGGACAGCGGAATCATCAAGACGGCAAAGCTCGCCCTTCCTGTCTTTATCAGTGTATGGGTACAGCCGATCAACAGCATGATTAACACCAAGCTTGCTTCCTATCTAAACGATGGACAGGCCGTTTCGGCTTTGAGCTATGCGAACAAGCTGTATGTGATTATCTCCAGCGTTTTCACATTGGTTCTGACCAACTATATCTTTCCGAAAATGTCCCGGCTGTATACCGCCGGGGATAAGGAGGGGGTTGCTGATGTTTTAAGATCCTCTCTGCGGATTGTTGTTTTGATTATACTGCCGATTATGATTTTGTTTATGACACTGGCAACGCCCATCATCCGTCTGATATATGAACGAGGTGCATTTGACGCAATGTCCACTCGTCTGACAGCTACCGCCTTGCTTTTCTACAGTGTGGGGATGCTGGCTTTGGGATTGATGGAGGTCTTCAACAAAACCTTTTATGCCATGCAAAAGTCTAAGATACCCATGCGGGTATCCATGATAGGCATTACCCTCAATATTATCTTAAGCATTGTGCTTTCCAAGGCGATGGGGTTAGGCGGAATTGCTCTGGCCTCCTCCATTGCGATGATTAGCATGGCCTTTCTTCTGGGATTTCAAATGCGCAGATATGTGCCGCATTTGTTCGACCGCGCTTTTGTGAGCAACACCGTGAAGATTCTGATTTCCGGCGGAGTGATGACGGCTGTTGTCCTGCTTCTGAATCCGATTCTCGCCGCACATTTCACAGGCGGATTTCTGAAAACATTTTTGTGGCTGGCGATTGCGGCCTCCGCCGGAGGAATCGCCTATCTGGCAGCCGCTGTTTTTCTGAGAGTAGATGAAATCATTATGGTTCTAAATAAATTTTTGAAAAAAGGAAGTGACTCCGATGCATGACAGCCTAATCTTAGGATTTTTTCTCCGCATTGCCGCCATATATCAGCAAAGTGGAATAAAACATCTGATTGACCGTATTTTTGATCCACTGAAAAAAAAGTGGAACGACAGTTTTCTGTATCATCTGCTTTTTTTGAAAAAAGCAAGCGATCAAGAATGCAGATTGCTCAGCAGTTTTGTTCATATTATCAACCGTATCATTCGCTGGTTATCCAAAAAACTACAGGCATTTTTCGGTCTTTTCAGCAACAGCGCAATTACATACGGAACGCGAAGTACCGTGAATTATCTAGCCAATCTTTTTCACAAAAGTTTTTTCGGCAAGCTTTTTTATCGGTATATGGAGTTGAAAATTCCGGAGGGATACAGCAGCGTTAATAAAAAAGCAGTTCTCTACACGATAGGAGCCTGGTTTTTGGTATCCCTGTTAGGTGCCGTTCTGCTGCCGCTGAAATATGCCGTTCTGTTAAGCGGCGGGATAGTCTTTGCCGCACTGGTTTTTGTATACCCTGTGTTTGGTGTTTTTACCGTTGTAGTGGGCTCCGCTTTTCTGCCCACAATGGCTCTGGTGGGAATGATTCTTCTAACCATTGTTTCTTTTATGGCAAGACTTATTAAACAGCCGAAGAAGCCTCTGAAAATCGATCTGCTGGGCATTGCCATCGGTGTGTTTTTCGTGGTCATTGTCATTTCCAGCCTGTTTTCTTATGAGCGCACAGAAAGCTTAAAAGTAGCCGCTGTTGTTTTGGTTTTTATGACTTTTTATGTTGTTTTATATAATCTGATTGAAAACAAGAGACAGCTGAAAGCTTTGATCTCCCTGTTTCTTTTGACCGGTCTGGGAATTGCCCTTATCGGCATTTATCAAAACTTTGCCGGAACATCGGCCGGAAACGTATGGATTGATCAGGATATGTTTTCGGATATCCAGGGAAGAGTCTACTCCACCTTTGACAATCCGAATGTGTTCGGTGAATATCTGCTTTTGCTGATCCCACTTTCTTTTGCATGGTTTGTCCATATGAAAAAGCCCCTGGCAAAGAGCGTCACTTTAATGAACACGCTGTTTTTGTGCCTGTGTATGATATTCACCTATTCCCGCGGATGCTGGCTTGGCCTCATCTTCGCCGTTGTCCTCTTTACGGCATTTTACAATAAACACTACTTTGTGCTTTTCGGGATTGTTGGCGTTGTAGCTGTTATGTTCCTGCCTGACAGCATTATCAACCGGTTTACCAGTATCGGAAATTTGGAGGATTCCTCCTCCCTTTACCGTTTATTTATCTATCTGGGTTCCATCGGTTTATTGAGGCATTTCTGGTTCTCCGGCATCGGCCCCGGTACGCCTGCCTTCAACCGAATATACCCCTATTATTCCTATAGCACCATCATTGCGCCCCATTCCCACAACTTGTATCTGCAGACCTTTATCGAATATGGACTGGCCGGGATCGTTTCTTTTCTGACTATCTGCTGCGTATTTTTCCAGAGGGCTTTTCATACTGTGAAGGAATATGGGGAAAACAAAGAAAAAATAATTGTAGTCGCAATGATTGCAGGGATGACCGGCTATCTGATTCAGAGTGTGTTTGACTATACGTTTTATAATTACAGAATGATATTGATATTCTATATGTATCTCTGTTTCAGTTCGCTATACCGCAAATTTTTACTCATCGAAAAGGAGCAGACAAATGCTGAAAGTATTTAACGTAACCTCCGATTCCAATATCGGCGGGGCGGGAAAATGTGTGCTGACTTACGCAAAGTATCATGATCGTTCCAAAATTGATTTGAGTGTCGTGATCCCCACCGGAAGTTTGCTTGAGCCCGCTTTAAAAGAGTTAAAAACCCGTTACTTTGCATTACCCAACTATGCGGATAAATCTCTCTCTTTCAAAGGAATCAAAGAGTTTTACAGGCTGTTTCAAAAAGAGCACCCGCAGATTGTTCATACCCACGGAAGTTTATCTGCCCGAATCGCCGCACGGCTTGCCGGCGTTGACAGGATTATCTATACCCGCCATTGCGTGTTTGAGCCAAAGCCTTTTCTTACAACACCGATCGGGAAATGGGTGTCCCGCCTGACCACCAAGCTGTTTACCGACAAAATCATTGCGGTGGCGGAAGCAGCCAAGGATAATATCGTTGCGGAGGGCGTATATCCCGATTACATCACGGTGGTCAAAAATGGAGTCGAACCCCTGTCCCCAGCGGATCCGACTGTCATTTCCGCCCTGCGGGAAAAATACCATTTCAAAGAAGGAGACTTTGTCACTGCACTAGTGGCAAGATTACATAAAGTAAAAGGACATGAATACTATATTCAAGCCGCAAAAATATTCAAAGAGAAAGGCTTACCCATTAAATGCTTTATTGCCGGTACTGGCGATGAAGAGGAAAACTTAAAGCAGCTTGCAAACGATTTGGATGTCACGGATTATGTGGTGTTCGCGGGTTTTGTGAGCAATGTATCTGAGATCATGAGTATGATCGATTTACAGATCAACGCTTCTTACGGCACCGAGGCGACCAGTCTCTCCCTTCTTGAGGGAATGAGCTTGCACAAGCCGGCTGTGGTCACCGATTTCGGAGGAAATCCCGGTGTGATTTATCCGGAGAAAAACGGCTTGCTGGTTCCGATTAAGGACGGTGACGCGCTGGCGAAAGCCGTTATCCGTATCTATGAGAATGAAGCGCTGAGAAACCAGTTAATTCGTGGAGCCCAAGAAGTCTTTGAAAAGGAATTCCGTGCGGAAATTATGACAAGAAACATCGAGCAGGTTTACTTCGATGTGATGGGAGGAAAAGTATGAGCAAAAAGAAATTGAACGTAATTGATTATGTGATCATTATTTTGATCATCGCCGCAATCGGAGTGGCGGCTTACCTGTTAAAGAGCACTCTAAACCAGCATTCCCAGGGAAACGACGCGTCCACCGTCACTTTTGAAGTGTTTCTGCAGGAGCAGAATACCTATATGGGAGAAGCTGTGCAGGCGGCTATCGGGGAAGAACTTCTTTTGAGCCAGAAGGAGAAAGATTACGGCACTTTGAAGGATGTAAAAGTGGAGCCCGCCAAAAGAGCTGTTCAGGATAAAGTCAGCGGAACCTTCCGGGAAGAAACCCTTCCAAACAAATATGATATCACCTTGGTTATTGAGGCAAAAGCGACGGTCAGCGATATGGGCATCTCCATCGGGCAGGCCCCGGTGAGAACGGGAACGCAGATGGTTGTGGGCAACAAGGCTTTTGCCGCCGCCGGATATATATTTAACATTACCGCAAATTAGAAAGAGGTGAGTCCCATGAAAAAGAAATTTAATGCTTTAGATATTTTGTTCATCGCTGTTATTGTTGTCGCCGTTATCGCCGTGGGGGTGCGCTTCACCTCGTCCAGGACGGCAAAGGCAACCTCTCCCGTCAAGCTGGAGGTTGTTGTCCGTGTGGATAATATCCGGGAATGCTCTGTCAATTCTATCAAGAAGTCTGAGACATTTTATGATAAGGATAAACTGTTTGGAAAGGTGAAAAACGTGACTGCTGAGCCGTTCCGGGATAACATTGAGAAAATTGACGGCACAGTAGTCAGCGCCGAAAATCCGGAAAAGTACACCGCTTATATTACAATGGACGTGGAAACCGTTCAGAACGATCACAATTATTTTACCCCTAATCTGAAGACGTTTGGTGTGGGTTCTTCCTTGTCTATTCAAAGCAAATATGTCGCCTTTGAGTCCAGAGTGCAGAGTATTAAGCTGATTCAGTAAGAGATTTTTATGTTCGGCAGATTGACCGAAAAAGGAAAGGGTGCTCCGTCTTCTAATAGACGGAGCACTTCCTCTTTTCATAAGGGGCATTGCCTCATTATGTAACAATGCAACAAGAGTTTACACTTCCATTGAAAAAAGAAGCATCTTTTCCGATGCTTCTTTTTCTTTCATTTTAGTTTGCCTTAAAAGTTATATTTGGTTTTGCCCCAAAACAAAGCAATCTGATTATTTTGAAGATTTGATGTTTGCCTGAGCAGCAGCCAATCTTGCGATCGGAACTCTGAACGGTGAGCATGATACATAATCGAGTCCCAGTTTGTGGCAGAACTCAACCGATGTCGGATCGCCACCATGCTCGCCGCAGATACCTACGTGCAGGTTCGGGTTGACCGGCTTACCAAGCTTGATAGCCATATCCATAAGCTTACCAACGCCTGACTGATCAAGTCTTGCAAACGGATCGTTCTCGAATATCTTTGCATCATAGTAAGCGTCAAGGAACTTCCCTGCATCGTCACGTGAGAAACCGTACGTCATCTGTGTAAGGTCGTTTGTACCGAAACAGAAGAAGTCCGCCTCTTTTGCGATCTCATCCGCTGAAAGTGCAGCTCTGGGGATCTCAATCATTGTACCAACCTCATACTTAAGATTGCTTCCTGCAGCTGCGATTTCAGCATCGGCTGTTTCTACAACCATCTGCTTAACGCATTTCAATTCCTTAACCTCACAGATAAGCGGAATCATAATCTCCGGAACGATTGTCCAGTCCGGATGAGCCTTTGAGACATTGATAGCCGCACGGATAACAGCCTTTGTCTGCATCTTTGCGATTTCCGGATAGGTTACTGCAAGACGGCAACCACGGTGTCCCATCATCGGGTTTGACTCGTGCAAGCCGTTTATAATATCCTTAATCGCCTCAACCGACTTACCCTGTGCCTTTGCAAGTGTTTCGATGTCAGCTTCCTCTGTTGGAACGAACTCGTGAAGCGGGGGATCAAGGAAACGGATTGTTACCGGATGTCCCTCAAGCGCCTCATAAATAGCCTCGAAGTCGCCCTGCTGCATGGGAAGGATCTTCTCAAGTGCAGCTTCTCTTTCCTCAAGTGTATCCGCACAGATCATCTCACGGAATGCATCGATTCGGTTGCCCTCAAAGAACATGTGCTCTGTACGGCAAAGACCGATACCCTCTGCGCCAAGCTCTCTTGCCTTCTTAGCATCAGCCGGAGTATCTGCGTTTGTTCTTACCTTCAATGTTCTGAACTTGTCAGCCCATGCCATAATTCTGCCGAACTCGCCTGCGATTGAAGCATCAACGGTCGGGATTATGCCGTCATAGATGTTGCCAGTTGAACCGTCAAGTGAAATAGCGTCGCCCTCATGGTAAACCTTACCGTTCAGTGTGAATTGCTTGTTCTCCTCGTCCATAACGATGTCGCCGCAGCCCGATACACAGCATGTCCCCATACCACGTGCAACAACGGCAGCGTGTGATGTCATACCGCCGCGAACAGTAAGTATACCCTGAGCAGCCTTCATACCCTCAATATCCTCAGGTGATGTTTCAAGACGAACAAGGATTACCTTCTCGCCCTTTGCACTCCATGCCTTTGCGTCATCAGCTGTGAATACAACCTTACCGCAAGCAGCGCCGGGAGATGCACCCAAAGCCTTGCCCATCGGAGCTGCAGCCTTAAGAGCAGCTGCATCAAACTGCGGGTGAAGCAATGTGTCAAGGTTTCTCGGATCGATCATCTCAACAGCCTCTTCCTCTGTTCTCATTCCCTCGTCAACAAGGTCACAAGCGATCTTCAAAGCTGCCTGAGCGGTTCTCTTACCGTTTCTTGTCTGAAGCATATAAAGCTTACCGTGCTCTATCGTAAACTCCATATCCTGCATATCTCTGTAGTGATTTTCAAGATTCTTACATACGTCCTTGAACTGTGCAAATGCCTCGGGGAACTTTTGCTCCATCTCGGCAATCGGCATCGGTGTACGAACACCTGCAACAACGTCCTCGCCCTGCGCGTTTGTCAAGAACTCACCCATAAGCTTCTTCTCGCCTGTTGCCGGATCACGTGTAAATGCAACACCTGTACCGCAATCGTCACCCATGTTACCGAACGCCATCATCTGAACGTTAACGGCTGTACCCCATGAATAAGGAATATCGTTGTCACGGCGGTATACGTTAGCTCTGGGGTTGTCCCATGAACGGAATACTGCCTTAACAGCTCCCATAAGCTGCTCCTTCGGATCGGTTGGGAAGTCCTCACCAATCTTTGACTTGTATTCCGCCTTGAACTGGTTAGCAAGCTTCTTCAGATCATCCGCTGTAAGGTCAACATCCTGCGTAATGCCCTTCTCCTCTTTCATCTTGTCGATGAGCTCCTCAAAGTACTTCTTGCCAACCTCCATAACGACGTCTGAGTACATTTGGATAAATCTTCTGTAGCAGTCCCAAGCCCAACGCTCGTTGTTTGACTGCTTTGCCATATAATCAACAACCTCTTCGTTGATACCGAGGTTAAGGATTGTGTCCATCATACCCGGCATTGACGCTCTTGCACCTGAACGAACAGATACTAAAAGCGGATTTTCGGGATCACCGAACTTCTTGCCTGTAATTTCTTCCATTTTAACGATGTGCTCGTTTATCTGAGCCTGGATTTCATCGTTTATTGTTCTGCCATCCTCGTAATACTTTGTGCAGGCTTCTGTTGAAATTGTGAAACCCTGCGGGACAGGAAGTCCGAGTTTTGTCATTTCCGCCAGATTGGCCCCTTTGCCGCCCAGCAGATTTCTCATAGAAGCGTCGCCTTCTTTGAAAAGATAAACATATTTATTGCTCATCTTTCATCCTCCTTACACATTGTTTTGTATCATTATAAATTTTCAGCGATAGATAAAAGCATTATCCTTTGGCTTTTCTGTACCGGATATAGCACCTGTATCCTTAATAGTTTAGCATATATCAAAGACGTTGTAAAGATTTTTTCATTTAATTAAGAAAGTTTTTGTCTTATTTTCTGTGAAATAATCCAACTTTTAAAAAACAACGTTACTTTCTGATTTTTTTGACACGGCGCATCTATTTGTATCAAAGAAACGGTTGAAGAGCCCTCAAACAGGTTTGCCATACTCTTTTTCAGCTCGTTTCGCCTCATCGGAAATTTTTCTGTTAAAGTCTTATTATAACCCTATTCTTTCTTTTTTATACTCTTATCCCAATTCATTTTATCTCTGTGATAAAAACAGCAGAAAGGAAAGAAAACAATGTGATTTTTAGAATCTTTTGAAATAATTAAATAAATAAATTTATAAAGATATTTGTGTGTGTACACAATTTCAGAGTGCCTTTAAGGGAGATTTCCGTTCGTTAAAGAATTCATCCTATAACTGCGGGCAAGACGTCCCCCGCCTCTTAAGCATTAGGGAGGCGAACCCTATATGCCCTGCACTTGTTAAACTTTCGCCTTTTCGGATTGTCGGTCTTGCAAGGCGTCAGCCTTGCTGCACTCTTACGCACCAAAAAAACGAAATTTTTCCTGCATGCAGGGTCGCAGAGTTTCCACAGAGCAAATTTTTTGTAAGACAAGGAAAAAGCGCAGATCATCCTGACGGATTGACGAGCATTTTGACGCAGGATTGCGGGAAATTTGCCTGTGGAAACCATATTGTGTTTGCCTCCCTAATGCTTAAGGCCGCAGGTTCCATATCCGCAATCAGCGGGAGTACAATCTCCCGCGCTGATCGCGACACTGCTATGCAGTGTCCTTGTCCTCGTTGAATGACGGGACAAACCCTTATTGAAAAATGGATCTGCAAGGATATACAGACAGAAAAAAAGGTCTTCCGCAAAACGGAAGACCTTTTTGATTAGTTAAATTTTTCACACTTCTGATTTGCCACCGTGCAAGAAGTTTTGCAGGCTGACTGGCAGGAAGTCTGGCATTCGCCGCAGCCGCCTTTTGCAGCCGTCTTGGCAAGATTCTGCCCTTTTAACGTTTTAATATGTTTCATTGGTATCAACCTCCTTACGCTATGTACAGATTTCTTTCCTTATCATACCACAAACGACGCCAAATGAAAAGTGTTTTTTTGTATTTTTATTTGCATATTTCACAGAATCCATACATAGTGTATACTAACAGATCAAACCGGGAGGATGACTTATGAACACACCGACGCCTTATAAGGAATTTCACGACAGCACAATCAGCATAAAAAGAAGCTTTACGACAGCACTGATCGCCATGGCACTGAGCGTTGTATGCTATCTTCTTTTTTCCCTGCTGATTTATCTTGGGCTTTTGAGTGAAAGAACCATCCGCCCAATTGTGTTTATCGTAACCTGCCTTTCAACCTTTACCGCCGGTTTTATGAACTCCAAGAAAGCCAGGCAATGCGGCTGGGCTAACGGAGCGGCTGTGGGCGGTATCTATATGGTTTTTTATTATCTTTTCAGCATTATCACCAGCGGTCAGTTTATTTTCTGCCTGAACATGATGGCTATGATTCTTCTGGGACTGTTGATGGCGGTTATCGGCGGTATTCTTGGAATCAATTTCAGGGCAAACAAAAAATGCAGAAGAACTTAATTTTCTTTTTTCAGCGGGAGTCACATTCCCGCTGAATTTTTGTAATGCGGCGGCTCCTTCTCTTCCGTGACTTTATTCTGCTGTTCGCCGCTCCATCCTTTGCTGATATTAAAAGCCTTTATCTGGGCAAGATGCAGATCCTCCAGCACTTTCGTCACACTCTCATACAATTCATAAAATGCTCTTTGGTAATCCGTCATTATTTCTTCCTCCATCCATCACTTTTGCATTTTTAGGGCACGGGGACATTCGCGGTCAATGCAATGCCTGCAATCCTCTTCCCATCTCTTTTCCAGACAGCACAGCATGTAATCACACTCGTCACAGCAACATTCGATCAAGGCTCCATCTTTTCCAATCTGTTCCCCGTTTCCGGCGCAATCCTTTCCGAGATTGCCCGGCGTCAATTCAATTCCGGTTCTGTCTATGATCATTTTTCTTCTCTTCCAAAATATTTTTCTATTTTTTGTTTACCATACGTTTATGTAACGTATTTTATCACGAAAATTATGTTAATGTCAAGTAAAATACGTGAATTTATTGTATATGAGGATAAAAATGAAGAAAATTGAATTTGATGGAAATAAAAACGTAATATACAAAAATGTAAAGCTTTTCCGAGTAAAAAGAGATTTGACACAAAGTCAGTTAGCTGCAAAATTACAAACAATGAATATTAATATTGATCAGCAGATGATAAGTAGAATAGAAAACAACAGCCGATTTGTAACCGATTATGAATTAGCGTGTTTATGCCTTATTTTAAATGTGGATGTGAAAGACATGCTTCAGGATTTTTATGATGGGCTGGATAAAGATTAAATAATATGAAATTTTACAATACGTAAACGGCAGGAGAAAACTCCTCCCTTACGGTAAACAGTAGACGGTATACTGGGCGGGGCGATGTGGGCATCGCCCCCTACAGTATGTGCCAAAGAATAGCGGCGGAATGCCACCTCGGCGGAACATGCCGTTCTACTGTATATTGTCAACTGTATACTCACTACTCATGTAGGGGACGATGCCCACATCGTCCCGAAACAAATCATTTGTAGAGCAGGAGCAGACTCCTGTGCTACAATATTAAATGAGATTGTATTTTGTAAAAGTTACGATGGGCGGATATTATCCGCCCCTACGGTGTGTACATGGTTTTGTTTTATTTTTCGGGAAGGGATGGAACCCCTCCCCTACAAGTCGACGTTTGTATTTTGCGGTACACATTGTCATTCCGAGGTACGAGGAATCTCCAATAAGGTACAGAGGCAAAGCACAAAGAAACTGTATTTTGTACGCTGCGCGTTGAGCTGGCTGGGCGATTTTTCGCTTTGCTCAGAATGACAGACTGCGAAAATACATCATAACCGTAGGGGCGAACTGCGTTCGCCCGTTCTTCAGTTCTCTTTTGCTCGGCTTTTTCCTCCGTTCCCCATCGAATCATCTCCAAAAGAAAAAAGACCGGAACACCGGTCTTTTCCCATTTATGCTTTTTCTTTTGTTTTGACTTCCTTGATACCCCATTTATAAAGGTGGACAGGTGTTTTTTCAACGGTACCCATCTCCATAACAATGGTTTCATCCTTTATTTTGGTTATCTTACCAAACATTCCGCCGATGGTTGTGACTTCATCCCCCACCTGCAGATTTGCCAGCAATTCCTTAAACTGTTTGTCCCTCTTTCTCTGCGGACGGATCAAAATAAAATAAAAGATGGCAACCATCAAAACCAACATAATAATAGGCTGTATATAAGCCGCCATTCCAACTGCTTGTGTTTCCATATTCCGCACACCTCCTTCATTTGTATATATTATAGTACATTATACCTGTTTTCTCTTAGAATAGCAAGCATTTTTTCAAAAATCCCAAACGAACGTCAAAGTTCGCGCTTTTTTCAATTATTCCGCCTTCTGCCTGTACAGGGAAGATTTTTCGCTGCGGAAGGAAGAAAAGGTTCCCTTATCCAGATGATCCCGGATATCCTGCATCAACTGATTATAGAAATACAGATTGTGCAGCACACAAAGGCGCATGGCAAGCATCTCTTTCGCCTTAAACAAATGGCGGATATACGCCCTGGAATAATGGCGGCAGGCTGGACATCCGCATTCCTCGTCGATCGGACGGTCATCCCTCTCATACTTTTTATTCAGCAGATGGATCACGCCCTGATGGCTGTACAGGGTTGCATGCCTGGCATTTCTGGCGGGCATGACGCAGTCAAAGAAATCCACACCTCTGGCCACCGCTTCTATGATATTGGACGGCGTCCCCACCCCCATCAAATAGCGGGGTTTGTCCTCCGGCATATAGGGTTCCACCGTCTCTATGGTTTCATACATTTCCTGTTCGCTTTCCCCCACAGCCAGACCGCCGATGGCGTATCCCTCACAGCCGATCTCTCGGATCTGCTTCATATGTTCTATTCTCAGTTCTGCATATGTGGATCCCTGATTGATACCAAACAGCATCTGATGAGGATTAAGCGTCCCCTCCTGTCTGTTTAGCCGATCCATCTCGTCCCGGCAAACCCTGAGCCATCTTGTGGTGCGCTCAATGGACTGCTTGGTATAGGAATATTCCGCAGGATTCTCAATACACTCGTCAAACGCCATCGCAATGGTGGAAGCCAGATTGGACTGAATCCGCATGCTTTCCTTCGGCCCCATAAAAATTTTTCTTCCGTCGATATGGGAATTGAATTGAACTCCCTCCTCGCTGATTTTGCGGAGCTTCGCCAGGGAAAAAACCTGAAATCCTCCGCTGTCGGTCAATATAGGGCGATCCCAATTCATAAATTTATGAATTCCGCCCATATCCCTCACAACCTCGTCTCCCGGGCGAAGATGCAAATGATAGGTGTTGGAGAGTTCTACCTGACAGCCTATCTCCTTTAAATCCATACTGGAAACCGCTCCTTTGATAGCGGCAATTGTCCCCACATTCATAAAGACCGGGGTCTGTATTTCTCCGTGTATTGTCTGAAAGGACCCTCGTCTTGCAGAACCTTCTTTCTTTTTAAGCTGATACATAGTTACTCCGTTTCTTTTATTTCTTGTTTTCTATCCCGATTCAATGGACGATTCCACTCCCGCCTTCTGCACAGGCGGAGATATTTTCGTTTCTTCCCATTCTATTCAATAAGGGCTTGCCCCGTCATTCAACGAGGACAAGGGCACTGCATAGCAGTGCCGCCTTAAGAGGCGGGGGACATCTTGCCCGCAGTTATATAATAAGCATGGCGTCCCCAAAGCTGAAAAAGCGATATTTCTCTTTGATTGCAATTTCATATGCCTTCATGGTTTTCTCATAGCCGGCCAAAGCCGAAACCAGCATAATCAAAGAGGATTCCGGAAGATGAAAATTCGTGATAAGTCCATCCAGAATTTTAAACCGGTAGGATGGATAAATATAGATTCCGGTGTAGCCGGACTGCTGACGCACTCTCCCTTTTTCATCCGCTACGGTTTCCAGCACTCTGCAGGAGGTGGTTCCCACACCTATCACCCGGTTTCCCGCCTGTTTTGTGCGGTTTATGATATCAGCGGTTTCCCCGGTCATAATGTAATACTCCTGGTGCATCTGATGTTCTTCGATATTCTCTGTTTTCACGGGGCGAAATGTTCCTAAGCCTACATGAAGGGTGACGAACACTACATTGATTCCCTTTTTCCTGATTTCATCCAGCAATTCATTGGTGAAATGAAGTCCTGCCGTAGGTGCCGCGGCGGAACCCTCATACTTTGCATAGACGGTCTGATACCTCTCTTTATCCTCGAGCTTTTCGTGAATATAGGGTGGCAGAGGCATTTCCCCCAGCCGATCCAACACTTCCTCGAAGACTCCTTCAAAAGCAAACCGCGCAATCCGGTTTCCGTTTTCTAGAACTTTTATGATTTCGGCAGAGAGAATGTCGCCTCCAAACCGGAATTTCGCCCCTTCTCTCGCTTTTTTGCCTGGGCGCACAAGAATTTCCCAATCGGTATGATTCATGCGCTTTAACAATAAAAATTCGATGGCTGAGCCGGTTTCTTCCTTTAAGCCGTGCAGCCTGGCAGGAAGAACCCTTGTGTCGTTCAACACAAGGGTATCTCCTTTATTCAAATAATCGATCACATTGTGAAAGGTTTTATGTTCCACACTATCTTTTCTTCTGTCCAGCACCATCAGCCGAGAGGCTGTGCGATCTTTCAGCGGAACCTGGGCGATCAACTCTTCCGGAAGATCATAATAAAAGTCATGTCGTTTCAACTCTGTTTGCTCCTCTATTTCCCTGTTGTAATTTCAACACCGGTATAATAATGTTTTAAAATCTGTTCATAGCTGTATCCATGATCCGCAAGCCCTATCGCTCCATTCTGGCACATTCCGACTCCATGACCGTTTCCTTCCCCTTTGATTACAAAGGATTCCGATACAGTGGGAAGTGTTTTGGGTACAACTTCACCATTCTCCACAGTCAGCACAGTGACCGCGTTTCCTTCTATTTTGGTGATGCCGTTGGCATCGAGCTTTTCTCTCCCTCCCAGATTCCAATACAAAAATCCACTGGCAGTCAGAATGCGGAATGTATTTTGCGGTACAATGTCATAAAACTGGCTTTTCAAATTCAAAATGGTGCGGGCTTGTTCCCGCTCAAACACTTTGGTCATCTTGTCACCGGTAATTTGTATTTTCAAAACTCTTCCGGTTGGCGTGCGTTCCAAGATCTCAAGGGACTGAAGGTTTCCAAAATCATATCCCTTGGCAAGAAGCGTCTGATTGATCGTGGAAAAATCCAGAGGAAGTTCCCAGCTGACATCTTTGCAGTAGGGATCCTCCACCGATTTCAAATAAGGATGCGGACTGCCCCATACATTTTCCACATCCTCCGTTCTCCCCCCGCAGCTTGCAGAATAAACTGCTGTTATAATTTTTCCGTCATAGGTCAATACCTGCTTATTCGTTTCATTGACGGCCTGCGTTGTGCTGTCTTTTTCCCAGCTTACCCCTTTATATACCTGACAATGCTGGGAATCGCACAGTGAAAAACCCATAGAAGCATGGCGGCCGCTGTTCTGCACCGCATAGGTTCTGGCGCACACTGCCTGGGCTTTCAAAGCTTCCAAACCGGAACCCGCAGGAATTTCAGACGGAGTTACACTGTACAGATATTCGTTCATCGAAACCTTTGAGATAACCGTCATATCGCTTGCGTCCTGACGGATAAAAACAACAGATCCCCTGTATTCCACCGAATCAATTAGCAGTGTGCCACCGTTTTTTGACGCAATCTCCAGATTTTCACCGGTTTGTTCACTGAACACCAGCTTTGTCTGTCCGCTTTTCTGATCGGATATCCGTATTCTCTTCTGATTGGGTTCAATCATATAGGCAGAGGGATTGGTTTGCCGAATTTCCCAAAGCAGATTGTTCGCATCGGTGTGATTCATTATTTTTTCACGGGCGGCATAGAACACATTATCCTCGTAATAGATCATATCATTTTTATTTTCTTCCGTATAGGTTAATGCACTATTATAATCCAAAAATCCGCCTTTTTCTATAATAAGGTAGGTTTCTTCATTATTAATTTGCGCCTTTTCTACCATAATGTTTGTTTCATCCAGAACAGCTACCTGCTTGCCGGATTCGGTCCCAATCCGAAAACCGTTATTGTTTTTTAAGTTTACCGATTTAACCGCTGTACTCCCATATTTCAGGCCAATTTTTATGGTTTCAGGCACAGCTATATCAGCCTGTACAAAAATACAGGACATTAATAACATGATTCCAATCAAAAAAATGGATTTATATCTCAAAACATTTTCTCCTTTTATACAGCAAGGATTTTTGCCGACCACACTTTTTTTTTTCATTTTCTACTGTTCAGACAAGATGATATTCCTGCAGTCAGCAAATAACGTTTCTTTCTTACAATAGAGCGGAAAATAATCTTCTTTTATTATAATATGTAAACCATTTAAAGTCAACGATTATCCTTGTTTTTCTAATATATATTTTTTAAAATGTTTCACATGAAACATACCTTGTTTTTTGTTTCACGTGAAACATTTTGAATCATTTCTCTTTCTTTTTTTTATAAAACATGATATAATAAAAACATGCCGTGGGCGGAAAAGGATCTTCCGGCGGCTGAATTCTTATTAAATCACAATACTGCGGCGATATTATGCCGTCTTCATTGTTGTGGTATCATAATTTTGTATAGATTGAAACATGTTTAGGATGTGATTTTGTGGCTAAAATTATAGCTGTAGCCAATCAAAAAGGCGGCGTCGGAAAAACGACTACGGCGGTCAATCTTGCCGCATGTATCGGCGCACTAAAGAAAAAAGTTCTTGTCATCGATTCCGATCCTCAGGGAAATGCTACAAGCGGATTGGGGATCGATAAAAATGAAGTATCCAAAAATTATTATGATGTTTTAATGGAAGGGGAGTCAATTGAAAACACGGTTATCCCCACAAATTATAAAAATGTTTCGGTCGTTCCCGGAAATATGGATCTGTTGGGTGTTGAGGTGTCCCTGGATAAAAAGGAAAACAAAGAATATATTTTGAAAAACAGCCTTTCTCAATATCAGAACGATTTTGATTTTATTTTTATCGACTGCCCCCCTTCCCTCAACTATATTACAATCAACGCATTTGCCGCGGCGGATTCGATTATTATCCCAATTCAATGCGAATATTTTGCTTTGGAAGGGGTTAGTGATTTGATTGAAAATATTAAACTGATCAAAAATTCAATCAATCCGAGACTAGAAATCGAGGGTATTTTACTTACCATGTTTGATTCAAGAACAAACCTTTCCATCCAGGTTGCCCAAGATGTGAAGGATTGCTTTCCAAAAAAGGTATATAAGGTTGCCATTCCCAGAAACACACGGTTGGGGGAAGCTCCCAGTTTTGGAACACCTATCATTTATTATGACAAATATTCCAAGGGTGCCGAAAGCTATAAAGCCCTTGCCAAAGAATTTTTAAAGCAAAACAGATAAGGAGGATTTACATGGCCAGAAGAGGTTTGGGAAAAGGACTTGCCTCCCTGATTCCCGAAGAGAAGCAGCTCTCTCCCTCCGGTGAAAATGTGGTATCTGAACTGAATATTGTGGATGTAGAGCCAAATAAAAACCAACCCAGAAAACATTTTGATGAGGATAAGCTGGAAGCCTTGTCCACTTCGATCAAGGAAATGGGTGTGATTCTGCCTATTATCGTAGTGAAACAGGAAAACGGAATGTATCTCATCATCGCCGGGGAGCGCAGATGGCGCGCCGCAAAAAAGGCAGGGTTAAAGAAAATTCCCGCCATTATAAAAGATTATGAATCCAAAGAAGCCGCGGAAGTGGCTATGATTGAAAATCTGCAGAGAGAGGATCTCAACCCGATTGAAGAAGCGGAAGGTTATAAATCTCTGATCGATTCCTTTTCTTTGACGCAGGAGGAAATCAGTAAGCGTGTCGGAAAGAGCAGGACAGCCATCACAAACTCTATGCGTCTTTTAAGTTTGCCTGATACGATTATTCCACTGATTATATCGGGCGATTTATCCAGCGGGCATGCCCGTGCGCTGATTACGTTACAATCAGATGAATTGAAATTGGAGATTGCCAAACGTATTATAAAGGAAGGGCTGAATGTCCGCCAGGTGGAAGCTCTTGTGAAACATTTAAATACCGAACCCAAAGAGACGAAATCAAAAGATGATCCAATCCAAATAGAAATCCAGCATATCGAATCTGATTTGTGTAAAAAATTATCCACCAAGGTTCATATCAAACATGGAGTGAAACGCGGAAAAATAGAAATAGAATATTATGGGAATGATGATTTGGAACGGATTTTGAAGTTTTTGAATTAAATGTAATAATATGTAAGCTAAAATTTCGCGTTCTATTTCATTTTTAAAACTACAGTAATGAAATATATCAAATGAAGACATTTTTTAAATACAGCTTGATTTTTTAGGTTTTAGGGTTTATAATAAAATTATTCCATTTTTAATTGGATGATAAACGGTTTTTTCATTCATTTTATTTTGTTAAATGAATTATTACAATAAATAGGAGGTTTGTCATGTTTGACATCAAATTGATCCGGGAGGATGTGGAACGGGTTCGCAAATTGGTTTCCACGAAAAAAGACAACTCCACTGATCTGGATAGAATTTTAGAATTGGATACGAAAAGAAGAGATATTACTTTTCAGGTTGAAAATTTAAAGAGTAAACAAAATATGGTTTCAAAAGAGATTCCAAGATTAAAAAAAGAAGGTAAGGATGTTTCTTCTGTTTTACAGGAAATGAAAGATTTATCCGATAAAATAAAAGAGGATGATAAAGTTCTTTCGGAGATCGAATCCGAACTGAAGGATCTTTTACTTCGGGTTCCGAATCTTCCCCACGAATCCGTCCCCATCGGAGATTCCGATGAGGATAATGTGGAAGTCAGAAAATGGGGCGATGTAAAAGATTTCTCTTTTGAGCCGAAGGCTCACTGGGATATCGGAGAAAAATTAAATATTCTCGATCCAACCCGCGCAGCCAAGGTAACAGGCTCCCGCTTCACCTTTTATAAAGGACTTGGAGCCAAACTGGAAAGAGCTATCATCAATTTCTTTTTGGATACCCATACCAAAAGCGGATATGAAGAAGTTTTCCCCCCTTTTATGGTAAACCGCGATTCTCTGACTGGTACCGGACAACTTCCAAAATTTGAAGAGGATGTCTTTAAACTGGAGGGAATGGATTATTTCCTGATTCCCACAGCAGAGGTTCCTGTAACCAACCTGTATCGGGATGAAATCCTGTCTGCAGATCAGCTTCCTTTAAAACATGTGGCTTACTCAGCCTGCTTTCGTTCAGAAGCTGGCAGCGCCGGGAGAGATACCCGCGGCTTAATCCGCCAGCATCAGTTCAATAAAGTGGAATTGGTGAAATTCGCAACACCGGAATCCTCTTATGAAGAACTTGAAAAACTAACAAGAGATGCGGAGCTTGTTCTTCAGCTTCTTGGTCTTCCCTACCGTGTTGTGTCAATCTGTACCGGTGATTTGGGCTTCACCGCGGCGAAGAAATATGATATAGAAGTATATATGCCAAGTTACGGCAGATATGTGGAGATTTCCTCCTGCTCCAATTTTGAAGATTTTCAGGCCAGAAGAGCAAATATCAAATACAAAGAAAATCCCAAGGATAAGGCGAAACTTGTTCACACCCTAAATGGTTCGGGTGTTGCTATCGGAAGAACGGTTGCAGCGATTTTGGAGAATTATCAGAATGAGGACGGCAGTGTCACCATTCCGGAAGTTTTGGTGCCTTACATGCATGGAATCACTGAAATAAAATAAAGTTTTACACATATTTTTCATGACTTTTCCCACGAAACGGTGGAAAAGTCATGAAATTTCCCTGTTTATCCGCATTTCGGAGTGTCAAAAACTTTATTTTCCTATATTTAAATTGATAACCATTTTTTTGAATTCAATTGGCAGATTGTCCAAAATAATCTTTGATTTTTATAGAATCTTCTCAATGAAAAACTTTTTTTATTTTTTGCTTGACAATCTTGTAATAAATGAGAAAAAGCTACATTTAAAAAATATCTTGATTTATCAGGTTTTAAAAAGTTTTTCACATGTTACGAAAATAATAGTATTATGTAAATAAAAAAAACTGAGCAATCCTTTGAAAACAGTGTTTTTCATGTTTTCCACTGATTTATTTAAGATTTTCCACCGATTTCGTGGAAAAGTAATTTTTCTTACAGAAAGCAGATATTCTCTGACTTAAATTTTTTTACATGAAGTTTACATAAAGATAATACTTTTTTTGATATGGTGTTTTCTGAGTAGAATAAGATTCTTATTTTTGAATTATTTGGAATCGAAAACAAATTTTAAAAAAAGAAAAAAGTCGAAAGAAAGAAAAAAATTATTTTCCACTTTATTTGTTTTATGTTAACTTATCGAAAGAGGCTAATTACTTTAGTTCCCTAAGAATCAAAGTTATCCACTGTTTTTAAGACATTTTTCCACCGATTTTGTGGATAACCCTTAAACCTTTCGTACAAAAGGGATAAAATGATTTTATTATGCCGCTTATTTCTTTACATAATGAACAGACCAACGAAAATTTAAATATTCCTATTTTTCGTTTTATGATATATAATTGATTTTTTCTGTCAATTGATTATATATGATAAAATGAAAAGAGAATTGGTTGAAAGAGTCATTTTTTATTACGTACAGAATGTATCTATTATCCACATAAATAGTGGATAACCTTGCTTTTTTATGTGCGTAACTTCTCTATTTCTATCCGTTCTCTCATAAACTTAAGAAAAAAGAGGTGGATAAATGTGCGAAATCCAGTTGACCTATGGAACGAGATGCTCTCTATCATAGAGAAGGAAGTATCTCCCCTGGGATTTGAAACTTGGATTAAAACGATTAAACCATATCGTTTTCAAAATCAAAATTTAATTCTCACCGTCCCATTGGAATGGAATAAGGATATGATTGAAAAGAGATATCTGCTTCTGATCAAAAACGCCCTTATTCTTCTTGCCGGAAATGACTGCAGTGTTGAAATTTTAGTGGAGGATGAGGCACAGAACTTACTTGAGGAAGATATGGCGTCGCCGGAAGATTTTTCAGGCGATATTCAAAAGATACAGGAACTTTCCAATTTAAATCCAAAATATACATTTTCCTCTTTCGTTATAGGTGAATCAAACAGGCTTGCCTGTGCTGCCGCACAAGCAGTCAGTGAAAAGCCGGCTGAGAGCTATAATCCTCTCTTTCTGTACGGGGATGTAGGGCTTGGTAAAACCCATCTGATGCACGCTATCGGAAACAGCATTTTAAAGAATAATAAGGAAGCGAAAATACTTTATATTACAAGTGAGATGTTTATCAACGATCTTGTAAACGCTATCAAGGACAATAAAAATGAAGAATTTCGCAATAAATACCGTAATCTGGACGTTTTGATGGTAGATGACATCCAATTTATCGGAAGCAAAGAATTAATGCAGCAGGAATTTTTTCACACCTTTAATCATCTGCACCAATCCAATAAACAGATTATCCTTTCCTCCGACCGGCCTCCGAAAGATATCAGTACTTTGGAAAGCCGCCTGAGATCCCGTTTTGAGTGGGGGCTTATCTGTGATATCAAACAGCCTGATTATGAGACCAGAGTGGCGATTTTAAAGAAAAAGGTACAGACCGACCATCTGGATATATCGGATGACATTCTCACCTTTATCGCGGAGAGAGTGAAATCCAATATAAGAGAACTGGAAGGGGTTTTAAACAGACTGACAGCTTACAGCCAGCTGACAAAAATGCCTATCACCAAGGATATGGTTCAGGATATGATAAAGGATATCACAGAGACAAAGGTAAACCGAGTTGTCAATGTGGATACCATTATTCTGGAGACTGCAAATTATTTTGATATGGATCCCAAAGAATTGAAATCCAAAACACGGAAGCAGGAAGTGGTTAATGTCCGTCAGATCGCTATGTATATTATAAGGGAATTAACCGGGCTTTCCTATAAAAAAATAGGAGAGGATTTCAGCGGAAGGGATCACACAACCGTTATGAGTTCCATCAATAAGGTAGAAGATCAAATCAATGAAGATGAGAATTTAAAAAATAATATTGAAGAAATTATCTCAAATATTAAAAATATGATGTGATAGATTTTCAACACAAAAAATTATCTTTCCACGTGGAAAGCGGTGTGTTTTGTGGATATTTATTGATTGCCACAGATTATCCAAAATACTTTTTTGTGAACACACATTATTATACCCATTTATAAAATTGACAACTTCATCCCATTCATAGCTTTCCGCGATTTTCTACTTATACACATAACTCTATTACTAATACTACTATAGAAATATAAAAATAATATATATCATGATCATAATGATTTATTTTTTTAAAATGAAAGGAGTTTTTCATTTGAAATTTTCATGCGACAAACAGATTTTAACAGAAAATATTTCTGTGGTTTTAAAAGCGGTTTCCCCAAAGAGTAACTATCCTTTGCTGGAAGGTATTTACATGAAGGTGACACCAAACAATGTAAAAATGCTTGGAAATGATTTTGAGATTGCAATTGAAAGTAATTTTGAAGCGCAGACGGAAGAAGACGGCGAGATTGTTTTAAACGCAAGAATGCTGTTTGAAATCGTTCGGAAACTTCCAGATGGAATTATCACAATCTCCAGCGATGAAAATCTGAAAACTACTATTTTTTCAGAAAAAGCGAAATATGAGATATTCGGTTTGAACGCCTCCGAATATCCAGCTATTGATTCCTTTGATTCGGAACAAAAATTCTCTATTTCCAAGCTGCAGTTAAAGAGTATTATCCGTCAGACGGCCTTTTCCATCGGAACCAACGAAAACAAAATAACATTTACCGGAGCCTATTTTGAGGTAAACGGAGACGTGCTGAAAGTGGTTGCCCTTGACGGTTACCGTATGGCATATCGGAAAGAAAACATCAGCAACACGTTACTAAACAGTAATTTCATTATCCCAGGGAAGACATTGAACGAACTCTCCAAGATTTTAAATGACAAGGAAGAGGAAGTTGAAATCTGTTTTTCCGATAAAAAGGCAACCATAAAAATTGACAATTATGTTGTGTATTCCAGGCTGATTGAAGGGGAATTTTTCAACTATGAACACATTATTCCCACAGTATCTGATTTGACGGTTACAACGGATACAAAAGATATTATCAATGCAATCGAAAGAACCTCTCTTTTGATTACAACCGATTCGAAAAGCCCGGTAAAGATGGATATCACAGAAAATAATATTTATATGAGCTGTATTTCGCGGATTGGAAAAGCGGAGGATAGTTTTTTCTGTGAAACGGAAGGAAATAATCTGGAAATTGGATTCAATCATAAATATTTATTAGATGCCCTGAAGGCATGCGAATGTGAAAAAATAAAAATGCAGTTTACCACCTCGTTAAGTCCTTTGGTGATTGTCCCCATAGAGGGAGATTCTTTTCTGTATCTGGTACTCCCTGTGAGGCTGAAAAATGAATAGTAAGGGCATTCAAATCAAGACAGAATTTATAAAATTAGATTCTCTTTTAAAATGGGCGGATCTGGTTCAATCAGGCGGAATGGCAAAGGAGATCATACAGGAAGGTTTGGTTCATCTAAACGGTGAGATCTGTACAATGAGGGGAAAAAAAATCCGCAGCGGGGATTGTGTGACGGTTTCTTTAAACGGGAAAACCGTTACGCTGGATGTCAAATGAAAATAGAAAGTATCACATTGCACAATTTTCGAAATTATGCGGATGAATCGATCCTTATGGGAGATGGGATCAACATCTTTTATGGGGAAAATGCCCAGGGAAAGACGAATATTCTGGAGGCGGTATACCTTTTTTCATCCGCAAAATCTCACAGAGGAGCAAAAGATAAAGAATTGATACGCTTTTCCAGCCCGGAAGCACAGATTTCTATGAAGTTTTACTCCCAGCAAAGATCGCAGGAAGCAAAGATGTATTTTTATCAAAATAAAAACAAGCAGCTTTTTATCAATGAAATTGAGCAGAAAAAGATAAAGGCACTGCTGGGGATATTTTCTACAGTCATTTTTTCACCGGAGGATTTGGAACTGATCAAGGATGGTCCTGAGGCAAGAAGAAGATTTTTAGATACCGACATTTCACAGCTGCGTCCGAATTATTACAAGATATTAAAAGATTATGGAAGAGTTCTTGAAATGCGGAATAATCTGCTGAAAAAAGAGAAAATAGATAAAGATTTACTGGAAGTTTATAGCATGAAATTGGCCAAATACGGTGCTAAAATTATGATTCATCGTCAATTGTTTATTGACAAAATGAAGCAGAAGGCAAAGGAAATTTATTTTTTTATTTCGGACAAGAAGGAAGAATTGTCAATATCCTATCGCCCCTCTATTGATAAAACTTATGAATTGAAGGAAAAAGAGATCGTACCAAAGTTATATGAGGCGCTTTCCTCCGGCGAGGATATTTTAAGAAGATCCACATTAAAAGGTCCTCATCGGGATGAAGTTATTTTTCTGATCGATGGAAAGGATGCGAAAAGCTATTGTTCACAAGGACAGCAGAGGAGTATTGTTCTTTCGTTAAAACTAGCTGAATTTGTTTTTATGGAAGAGGTTTTGGGAGAATCTCCGGTTCTGCTTCTGGATGATATCTTATCGGAATTGGATGCAAAGCGCCGGGAAAAATTAATCTCCTTTATCAAGGATAATCAAACAATTATCACCTGCACCGACAAGGATTTTTATTATCATCTGGATAAACCGTTTATCGCACGGAAAATTCAGAATGGCAGAGTGATAGGAAAGTAAAGGAATCGTTATGTATCTTCATTTAGGTCAGGATTATATTGTGAAAACAAAGGATATTATTGCTATATTCGATATGGAAAAGACCTCAATTTCACAGATAACCAAAAACTTTTTGAGAAACGCCAGTAAAAAAAATATGGTAACCTATGTCAGCGATGAATTGCCAAAATCTTTTATTGTGCTGAAAAATGAGAAACAGGAGCGCATCTATGTCTCCTCTATTTCCAGCACGACATTGGCTAAGCGGGCATCGCATAAAAAGAAAGGCTTTTTGAATTTATAGAGAAAAAATGTCCCCCGTCTTATTGGGCGGATGATTCCGTTTTTTTCGATGGTGATGAAATCCATCGCCGAAAGGTTTCATGATGGGACACTGCCCCTTCAATAAGGGCTTGTCCCGTTATTCAACGAGGACAAGGGCACTGGACGAAGAGGGAGATTGTAATCCCGCTTCGTGCGGATATGGAACCCGCCACCTAAAGAGGCAGGGGACATCTTGTCCGCAGTTATAACCTCGCTAAGAAAGCATTAGGATTCTTCAATATCAGAACATAGCGGCGCTTATACATCCTACTTGCTGCGAGGGTAAAACATTTTGCAAGGTGATTTTTGCCGCACGTTGTGCGCAAATGTGTTTTTATCTTGTTATAAAATCGAAAGATAACCTCTTTCAAAAATCTGCATGGGAGGCTAAATGAAAATGGAACAGAATGAACATGTATACGACACCGAAGTAAAAAATACATATGATGCCAGTCAGATTCAGGTATTGGAGGGACTGGAGGCTGTCCGAAAACGACCTGGTATGTATATCGGAAGTACCTCCATCCGCGGACTGCATCACTTGGTATATGAAATCGTAGACAACAGCATCGATGAAGCCCTGGCAGGATATTGTACTCATATTGAAGTGACGATCAACAAGGATAATTCCGTTACGGTATCGGATAACGGGCGTGGTATTCCTGTCGGAATACAAGAAAAAACGGGAAAACCAGCTGTGGAAGTTGTATTTACCATTCTGCATGCAGGAGGAAAATTCGGCGGCGATGGGTATAAGGTATCCGGCGGTTTGCACGGCGTTGGCGCTTCTGTTGTAAATGCGCTCTCCACCTATCTGGAGGTAACCGTATACGATGGACAACATATTCATCATCAGAGATATGAGCGCGGCAATGCAACCGGACCTCTGAAGGTGATTGGAGATACTGAAAAAACAGGAACTACAGTCACGTTTATGGCTGATCCTGAAATTTTTGAAGATATTCATTATGAGTATGACACTCTTCTCGCGCGTTTGAGAGAGCAGGCTTTCTTAAATAAAGGAATTCGAATCACTTTTACCGATTTGAGAGAGGAAGAGCCTGTTGTCAACACTATGAAATATGATGGCGGGATCATTGAATATGTAAAATATATCAATCATTCCAAAACACCGCTTCATCCCGATGTCATATATGTGGAGTATGAAAAAGACAGCACTTATGTAGAGATTGCAATGCAATATACGGACTCCTATACAGAAAATATTATCAGTTTTGCAAACAATATACACACAACAGAAGGCGGTATGCATGAAACTGGTTTTAAAGCGGCTTTGACCAGGACGCTGAATGATTACGCAAAAAAAAGCGGTATTCTCAAGGAAAATGACAAAGCATTGAGCGGTGATGATACCAGAGAAGGAATTTCAGCTATCATCAGTGTAAAGGTGATCGAAGCTCAGTTTGAAGGACAGACAAAGACAAAACTTGGAAACAGTGAAGTGCGCGGGGTTGTGGAAACCATGATCTCTGAAAAATTCGGAGACTTTTTACAGGAAAATCCGCAAGTTGCCAGAATTATCATCGATAAGGCGATGACTGCCTCCCGTGCCAGAGAGGCTGCCAGAAAAGCAAGAGAACTAACCAGAAGAAAATCTGCATTGGAATCTTCTACCCTGCCGGGGAAGCTTGCAGATTGCTCTTCAAAGGATACAACCATGACAGAAATTTATATTGTCGAGGGAGACTCCGCAGGAGGAAGTGCAAAGCAAGGAAGAAACCGGGAATATCAAGCTATTTTGCCTCTTTGGGGTAAAATGCTGAACGTGGAAAAAGCTAGAATCGACAGGGTTATCGGAAATGATAAACTGATGCCGGTCATTACGGCATTGGGTGCTGGAATCGGTGATGATTTCAATCTTGATAAATTAAGATACGGTAAAATTATTATTATGGCCGATGCCGATGTGGATGGTTCCCATATCAGGACGCTGCTTTTGACTTTCTTTTTCCGCTATATGAGACCCTTGGTGGAAAAAGGACACGTCTATATTGCACAGCCTCCCCTGTTTAAAGTGACAAAGAACAAAAAAGAGTACTATGCCTATACCGATGCAGACCTCCAAAGAATTTTGGAGGAGGTGGGGAAAGATCAGAATGTTCCGATTCAGCGCTATAAAGGTCTTGGAGAAATGAATCCGGAACAGCTCTGGGAAACCACCATGAATCCGGAAACCAGAATTATTTTGAAAGTCGAACTGGAAGATGCCGTGGAAGCCGACCGCATCTTTACCATCTTAATGGGTGAAGAAGTGGAACCCAGAAGAGAATTTATTGTCACAAATGCAAAATATGTAAAAAATTTAGATGTGTGATAAATAAAATAGATAAGAGAAAAATTCTGGTAAAAAATTCTATGTTTCATATGAAACATTTTCTCGAAATTTGGAGGGTATTTCATGAGTGAATTTGAAAATCAAAAGATAATTCCGGTTGAAATTGTCAAAGAAATGAAAAAATCCTATATCGACTATGCCATGAGTGTTATCGTCAGCCGTGCGCTTCCCGATGTCAGGGATGGATTGAAGCCGGTACATAGGAGAATTTTATATACAATGCATGAAAGCGGACTGTATCCGGATAAAGGATATCGGAAATGTGCCACAACGGTGGGTGACGTACTTGGTAAATATCATCCACACGGAGATGCCGCAGTATATGACAGCATGGTGCGTATGGCACAGGATTTCTCCCTGCGTTATCCCCTCGTTGACGGGCATGGGAATTTTGGTTCGGTAGATGGTGATCCGGCTGCTGCATATCGGTATACCGAGTCAAAAATGGCAAAATTGAGTGTACAAATGCTCAGGGACATTGAAAAAGAAACGGTTGACTTTACACCGAACTATGATGAGAGGCTGAAGGAACCTGTTGTTCTTCCCGCACGTTTTCCCCAGCTTCTTGTGAATGGGTCTTCCGGAATTGCGGTAGGAATGGCAACCAATGTTCCTCCTCATAACTTGAAAGAGGTCATTGACGGCGTGATCGCTTTGATCGATAATCCAGATATTACGATTGAAGAATTGATGGAATATATCAAAGGTCCCGACTTTCCTACCAGTGGTGTTATTATGGGAATGAGCGGAATACGCAGTGCTTATACCACCGGACGGGGTAAAATTATAATTCGGGCAAAGGCGGAAATAGAGGAAGACGGCAATCGGCAGAAAATTATTGTAACGGAAATTCCTTATCAGGTAAACAAAGCACGGCTGATTGAAAAGATTGCGGATTTGGTTAAGGACAAGAGATTGGAAGGAATCTCTGATTTAAGGGATGAATCCGATCGTGATGGTATGCGGATTGTCATAGAACTAAAAAGAGATGCAAATGCCAGCATCGTTTTAAATAATCTGTATAAATTCACACAGATGCAGGAAACCTTCGGAGTTATCATGCTCGCATTGGTTGACAACAAGCCGGCGATATTGAATCTGAAGGAAGTGCTGGAGCATTATCTGAAATTTCAGGAAGATGTCATTGTCAGAAGAACTAAATTCGATTTGAGAAAAGCGGAAGCAAGGGCACACATTCTGGAAGGTCTGCGAATTGCACTGGACAATATTGATGAAATTATCCGAGTTATCCGAAGCAGTTACAATGACGCGAAGGAAAAACTCTGTGAACGGTTTGGGTTGAGTGAGATTCAGGCTCAAGCAATTCTGGATATGCGTCTGGCAAGGCTGCAGGGGTTGGAACGGGATAAAATTGATCAGGAATACGCAGAGTTGGAAGAAAAAATTGCGTATTACAAAAAAATTCTTTCGGACGAAGGTATGGTTCTTGATATCATCAAGGACGAGCTAAACGAGATAAAGGATAAATATGGTGACGAAAGAAGAACTTCGATTTCTTTTGATTACTCCGAAATTGATATGGAAGATTTGATTGATGAGGAAGATGTCGTTATCACATTGACTCATTTTGGGTATGTAAAACGATTGAAAACGGATACCTACCGCGCTCAGAGAAGAGGAGGAAGGGGGATCTCCGGCCTCAGTACCCGGGAGGAGGACTTTGTGGAGGAATTGTTCGTCACTTCCACTCACAATTATATTCTCTTCTTTACCAATATGGGAAGAATGTTTAAACTCAAAGCTTATCAAATTCCGGAGGCCTCCCGAACGGCAAAAGGAATGGCGATTGTAAATCTGCTGGAACTGGAAGCAAATGAAAAAATTACAGCTACCATTCCGCTGAAGGAATTTGAGGATGGAAAATATCTGACAATGGTAACCCGTAAGGGAACCATAAAGAAAACCGGCCTAATGGAATATAATACAAATCGCTCCGGCGGTCTGCGCGCGATTGGGTTAGAGGAAGATGACGAGCTTATTCGGGTAAAACTTACCGATGGAACCAGAGATATTATCATCGGGACACATAAAGGAATGGCGATCCGATTTAATGAGCAGGATGTTCGTCCGATGGGAAGGACGGCGCACGGTGTTCGCGGTATCAAATTGAAAGATAACGATTATGTGGTTGGAGCTTCCTTGGTAAGTGAAGGTGTGGATCTCTTAATTGTATCAGAAAATGGTATGGGAAAACGTACGAACGTAGATGAATACAAAGTTCAGCAGCGTGGAGGAAAGGGCGTCAAAACCTATAAAATTACTGAGAAAACAGGAGATATTGCCGGAATCAAGACGATTGATGACAATCATGATATCATGCTGATTACCTCTGATGGTGTGGTAATTCGCACCGGTGCGAATGAGATATCTACTCTCGGAAGAGATACTTCAGGAGTAAGGCTGATGCGCTTGGCGGAAGATATCAAAGTTGTCGCAATTGCGAGAATAGACAAAGAAGAAGAGGATGTTACCGATGATGCGGAAACAGAATTGTCTGACGGGCAGAAGGAAGAGATAGCAGAGACGGAAGAATAATAGAATGAAATGAAAAGATCTCCAAATGAAAAATGCGGAGATCTTTTTGATTTTAACGGTTAGAGTATAATCCAGGCATTTGATACAAATATTATAGAATACAGAAAATAATTCATATTATTTAAGAGAAAAAGTTATAAATCAAAAAAAGCTTGCATTTCGAAATCTGTTGTGATATAATATTTTAGGTTTAATACGCACATTTCGTGATCTTACAGGCGGTGCTCTGGAAATAATGCTTTGTTTTCAAGGGTTCCTGTAAGAGTTGAGCGGAATGGAGGAAAAAATAATAACCAAACGGAGGATTTTAACATGGGCGTAATTTCGATGAAACAGTTACTGGAAGCAGGTGTTCATTTCGGACATCAGACAAGAAGATGGAATCCGAAAATGGCGGAATACATCTTCACTGAAAGAAATGGAATCTATATTATTGACCTGCAGAAAACCGTAAAGAAAATTGAACAGGCTTATGACTTTATCAGAAGCGTCGCAGAAGAAGGCGGCGATGTTCTGTTCGTCGGCACAAAGAAACAGGCTACCGACTCCATCAAAGAGGAAGCGGAAAGAGTCGGTATGTACTATGTCAACGCAAGATGGTTAGGCGGTATGCTGACCAACTTTAAAACCATTAAAAAGAGAATTGACCGTTTGTTCCAGCTGGAAAAAATGGAAGAGGACGGAACGTTTGATTTGCTGCCGAAAAAGGAAGTTATCAAATTAAAGGCGGAGAGAGAAAAATTAGAGAAATTCCTCGGCGGTATCAAAAATATGAAAAAACTGCCGGCAGCGCTTTTTGTAGTTGACTTGAGAAAAGAAAAAAATGCGATTTTAGAAGCAAAAAAACTGGGTATTCCGGTTGTTGCTATTGTTGATACAAACTGTGATCCGGACGATGTGGATTATGTTATCCCCGGCAACGATGATGCGATTCGGGCCGTAAAATTACTTGCTTCCACAATGGGAAATGCCATTATTGAAGGAAGACAGGGTACGGAAATGTCTGCTGAAGCAGAAAAAAATGAAAAAGAGGAAGAAAAAACCGAAGAGTAAGAAGGATATCCCCTGTTTGCCGGGTTCAATGGATTTTAGGAAACAGGGGATTTTAATAGAAAGATTTCTCACCAGGTATATTTCCGCCTTTTAGGCGGACAGGTTCTGGCTTCACAGCAAGCGGCGACAAGATATCCTCTGCTTGGCGAGATTGAAATATTTTTATAGTTGATTTTTATAATGTATTGAGATATAGGAGGAAATAGCAATGATTACATCTGCTATGGTAAAAGAATTAAGAGAAAAAACCGGCTGCGGTATGATGGACTGTAAAAAAGCCCTGACCGAAGCAAACGGTGATATGGAAAAAGCGATTGAATTATTAAGAGAGAAAGGTCTTGCAGCTTCCGCGAAGAAAGCTGGAAGAATTGCCGCAGAAGGTATTGTATCCGATTATGTGGAAGGTAATGTAGCTTCTGTGATTGAAGTAAACTCCGAAACCGATTTTGTCGGAAAAAATGAAGAGTTCAGAGCTTTTGTGAAAAAGCTGGCCGAGATTGTTGCAAAAGAGAATCCGGCAGATGTAGAAGCTCTTTCCGCATTGAAATACGATGATAAACTGACGGTTGCTGAAATGCTACAGGAAAAAATTCTGACCATCGGTGAGAACATCAAAATCAGAAGATTTGCAAGATTTGAAGGAAATGTAGCAACTTATATCCATGGGGGCGGAAGAATCGGCGTTGTTGTAAATTTTGATTCTGATGTTGCTTCCAATGATGGATTTGGAAGATTTGCAAAAAATATTGCAATGCAGGTTGCCGCTGCAAATCCGACCTATGTGAAAAAAGAGGATGTTCCGGCTGAAGTGATTGACAAGGAGAAAGAAATTCTCATGGCTCAGGCGATTAATGAAGGAAAACCTCAGAATATCGCTGAGAAGATGGTAAACGGCAGAATCGGAAAATATTATAAAGAAGTCTGTCTGGAAGAACAGGAATATATCATCGATACCGACCTGTCCGTAAACAAATATGTGGAGCAGACAGCAAAAGAATTCGGCGGATCCATCAAAATCAAAGAATTTGTCCGGTTTGAAAAGGGCGAAGGTCTGGAAAAAAGAGAGGACAACTTTGCAGAAGAAGTTGCAAGCATGTCCAAATAAAGGATTAATTAGAAAAGGAACACAGAAATGTGTTCCTTTTTTTTCAATAGGGGAAGTATATTGTTCTTTTGGCATTCAACAGGAGAAAAATCTCTAACTGCAAAAAAGAGGATATATTTGTAGAGACAGAAACGTATGGATGGCAGCTTTTGTGCAAAGTTGTGCGGAAAAAAATTGTTTTTGACTGTAATTTATATTTTAATCCGACTCCCTGATTAAAAAATCATTTTTATCATTATCTTTAAATGAAAACATTTTTCCATAGGGAAAAGACATCTTCTCCCCCACTTCTATTTTTTGCGATTGAAAGTGCGTATAAATTTCATCGATATGTTCTGTGCTTAAAATAACCGATGGATGAGAGACATTTGCTTTCGGATTCTGTGCCAGCATAACACCTTTGTCGTAGAGGACAAAGGAAGTCTCCGAAGATTCTTCCGGAGCGACTTCAATCCAGGTTACAGGACCCAAAGTCTGTTCTCTTTTCAGGATAAAACCGCATTGGTCAATCCAGAAATGTTTTGATTGCTGCTGATCCGAAACATAGAGCGTGATTTTTGAGATTTTCATTTGAAATCCTTTCTGTTGGAAAATGATATAACTGCGGGCAAGATGTCCCCCGCCTTTTAAGGCGGCGGATTCCATATCCGCAATCAGCGGGAGTGTAATCTCCCGCTGATTGCGGCACTGCTATGCAGTGCCCTTGTCCTCGTTGAATGACGGGGCAAGCCCTTATTGAACTTTGCTTCTGTGAGTATCCTAAGCGGAAAGGGTAGGAAAGGAGAACGGAAAGAGAAGATAATGTTTCTGAAGACGATGCATATCTTTCATTCCTATTATCTGTTGAGGATGGTAAAATATACGGTACAAAATACCGTTAAAAGAAAATTTAATCTTTTCATTTTGTATAAACTATGATAGAATAGATACAATGAAATATTATGGTTAGGTGGTAGAGAGATGAGCGCAAAATATAACAGAGTACTTTTGAAAGTAAGCGGTGAAGCCCTTGCCACAGAGCAGGGATTTGGTCTGGATTTTCATAAAATCAATAACGTCTGCGAGCAGATCCGGAAACTAGATGAAATGGGCGTAGAGGTAGCTATTGTTGTAGGAGCAGGAAACTTCTGGAGAGGAAGAAACGGTGCGAATATGGACAGAACACGGGCGGATCATATGGGAATGCTCGCAACCACAATCAATGCGCTGGCGATTCTGGATACCTTGGAAAGCATGGATGTACCGGCCAGAGTGCAGACAGGGATTGAAATGAAACAAATAGCGGAACCTTACATTCGAAATAAAGCAATCCGCCATCTGGAAAAAGGAAGAGTTGTTATTTTTGGATGCGGAACAGGCAATCCCTTCTTTTCCACTGATACAGCTGCCGCTTTGCGGGCAGCGGAGATTGAAGCCGATGTCATTCTCCTGGCCAAAAATGTAGACGGTGTGTATGATTCGGATCCCAATATCAATAAGGATGCCGTAAAATACGATTCCATCCGTTATATCGATGTGCTGAACAAGGGATTAAAGGTGATGGATTCCACTGCTATTTCCCTGTGTATGGACAATGATATTCCCATTGAAGTGTTCGGACTGGAACAGCCGGAAAACATCGTCCGGGTTGTGAAAGGAGAAACACTTGGAACATTTGTGGGAAATGAATTGAGGGAATCATTCAGAGGCGAAAAAATGTGTTAAAAAACGCAAAAATTTGCGGATAAAATAGGAGGGTATCAAATGCAAGAAATTTTAAAAGATGTAGAGATTAAAATGGGAAAGACCGTTGATATTTTAGCAAAAGATTTTGCCGCAGTCCGTGCTGGCCGTGCAAATCCTGCTATTTTAGATAAGGTAACCGTGGATTATTATGGAACGGCTACCCCGATTGCGCAGGTGGGAAACATTTCGATTCCCGATGCGAGAACGATTCTGATACAGCCATGGGATGCCAGCATTTTGGGCGATGTGGAAAAAGCGATTCAGAAAGCTGATTTGGGAATCAACCCGAACAACGATGGAAAATGTATCAGATTGTCCATCCCTGCGTTGACAGAGGAACGGCGTAAAGAATTGGTAAAAGATATCCATAAAATTGCCGAAAGCGCCAGGGTATCTATCCGAAATATCCGCCGTGACGGTGTGGATAAGCTAAAGGATATGAAAAAGAAAAGTGAGATTACGGAAGACGATTTGAAGGACGCGGAGGGAAAAGTACAGAAATCTACCGATAAATATGTTAAAGAGGTAGATACTCTGCTTGCTGCAAAAGAAAAAGAAATTTTGACTGTTTAAGAATGTAGAGTACCTCAAAAGAGGTACTCTTCTTTCCATATTTTAAAAATAAAAAGGTTTGAAAAAATGAAAGTAATTTTACAGATTGGTATTGTTTTAGGGATCTGTTTTTTGGGGGAAGGGATCGAAAAACTTCTCCCCTTCCCTTTTCCTTCCAGTGTTATCAGCATAATTCTATTGTTTGTTCTACTTTGCTCCGGATGCGTGAAGCAGAAGCATGTGAAAGAAAAGAGTGATTTTTTACTACAGAACATGGCTTTTTTCTTTATTCCGGCAGGTGTTGGAATTCTGTCAAATTATGATGCTCTGAAAGGCAGTATTTTGCCGTTGTTTGCAGTTTGTTTGCTGACAACAGTAATTACATTCACTGTGACTGCTTTTACGGTAAAAGGCGTTATACAGATTCAGAAAGCGAAGCGGAAAAAGGAGGATTAAAATGACAGAGTTTACCCAGTCTCCTCTTTTTGGTATTGTACTCTCTATCTTTGCCTATGAATTTGGGGTACAGTTAAACCGAAAATTGAGAACGCCGGTTGCGAACCCATTGCTTATCGCGATTACGCTGATTATTTTGGTGTTAAATATCTTCCATATTCCTGTGGAATCCTATCAGCAGGGAGGAAATATCATATCCCTGTTTCTCGGTCCGGCCACCGCGGTATTGGCGGTTTCCGTTTACAGTCAGTTGGAAACGCTGAAAAAGAATCTTCTCCCAATCATAGCGGGATGCCTTGCTGGGGCAATCGCATCGATGGGAAGTGCATTGCTTTTATGCAAGGCTTTCGGCCTTGATGATAAACTGGTGGCATCTATGATTCCAAAATCCGTGACGACACCTATTGCAATGGAAGTCAGCAAAAATCTTGGAGGAATTGTACCGATTACGATAGCAGCGGTAATTGTGACCGGAATTATGGGCGCGGTATTGGCACCGACCCTGATTCGATTGCTTAAAGTAGACAATTCTGTGGCGGCAGGTGTTGCGATCGGAGCAAGCTCGCATGCGGTCGGAACTTCAAAAGCGATTGAGATAGGAGAGACAGAAGGGGCAATGAGCGGGATTGCCATTGGGATCTCTGGTATTATCACAGTGGTTCTTTCGATGTTTCTTTAGGAGGATAATGCAATGAACGAGATGAGAAGAAAAGACAGGAAGATGGATGAAGATTTTGCGTGGAGTGTGTTTGACCGATCGGACTGCCAGGTTCTTGCCACCGTAAATAAAGACGGCACACCCTATGCGGTTCCTCTCTCCTGTGCCAGAATTGGAAAAGATATTTATTTTCATTGTGCCAAAGAGGGGCAAAAGATAGAAAATATGATAAACCAAGAGGATGTATGCATCACGGCAGTTGGAGAGATTCATATACCGACCGGGAAATTTACAACCGAATTTGAATCCTGCATTCTGTGCGGGAAGGCATCTTTTGTGGAGGGGGCGGAGGAAAAAAAGGAGGCGCTGCGTGCCATCTGCATGAGATACACACCGGAGAATATGAACCGTTTTGAAGAGGCGATCGAAAAAAGCATGAAGATCACCGCAATTGTGAAAATAGAGATATGCACTGTTTCCGGAAAAAGGAAGAAATATGGTAAAGACGGAAAAGAATTAAAATTCAGAGAGGCGGATAAATAGAAAAAATATGTTGTGGAAAGGAAGAAAAGGTATGGAAAAAGCAAAGGTTTATTTTACCGATGAAATTGCGCCGGAAGCGGTTATCAAACTTTATCAGGCGCTGGGCGCCCGCCTTCCGGGAAAGGTTGCGGTAAAGGTGCATTCCGGCGAGGCGGGAAATCAGAATTTTATAAGGCCGCCCTTTTTTGCGCCGATGATAAACCTTGTTGATGGAACGATTGTGGAGTGTAATACAGCGTATGAGGGAAAGCGGAATACCACAAAAGCGCATTGGGAAACCATGAAAGCGCACGGCTGGACGGATATTTCCTCTGTGGATATAATGGATGAGGAAGGAGAATTCACCCTTCCGGTGGAAAACGGAAAACAGATCCCAATCAATTATGTTGGAGATCATTTAAAAAATTATGATTCCATGCTGGTGCTGTCCCATTTCAAAGGACATCCAATGGGGGGATTCGGCGGCGCCATCAAAAATATTTCCATCGGGATCGCTTCCGCCCACGGAAAAGCATATATCCACGGAGCGGGAGATCCCGAAAAACTGTGGACGGCGGATCATGATTCCTTTCTGGAATCTATGGCGGACGCCGCAAAGTCAATCGTCTCTTATTTTAATGGTAAAATGGCCTTTATCAATGTCATGTGCAACATGTCTGTAGACTGTGACTGCTGTGCAGTGGCGGAGGATCCAGCCATTGCGGATATCGGCATACTCGCCTCCCTGGATCCGGTAGCGTTGGATCAGGCCTGTGTGGATCTTGTGTATCAGTCGGAGGATCCGGGGAAGCCGCATCTCATTGAACGAATTGAATCAAGAAACGGAATTCATACGGTTGAGGCGGCGGAAGCGCTTGGCTTTGGATCGAGAGAATATGAATTGATCCATATATTATAAAGAAAAGAGCCGGAGCAGCGTCAGAAAAGATGCTTCGGCTTTTGCTTTTTCATATCCTTAAGTGTCAAACTCGTAAAGATACAATATTTTGTCATCAGGGGAATACTGTACAATGATATAATTGGGGGAATATGTGTTCGGTCCGGGAATTTTAAAATTCATTGCACGCTCATTATAAAAACAGTAATAGCCGTTTTCCAATGCCGGTATTTCGGAATGAGTATAGCCGTCATCATTATATTCGGAATTTACATCACCATACAGATAAGAATAGCTTTCTTCATCGATCCGTTTCCAGTTTCCGTTGTTTTTGATATCCGTCTCTATCTTTTCGATTTCCGATCCGGTCAAATGATATTGCATAATACATTCGCCGTCCCCAAGAAAGCCGTCGTGGGTATCCTTTAGCTCATCCGGTTTTCTGTCGGGAATATATATCTGCATTTTGGAGCTGTATCGGTACTTATCTATGTAACCGGTTTTCAATATATAGGGAATATTGTACTGCACATTGTCAACCGAAAGAGTGTTTTCATCGATCCATACCAGATCATATTCTTCTCCGAAGCGGCCGTAACGCAAGCGTTTTTCTTCAGCCTTAAATGTACCGATGCCTATAAATACGTCTTTTTTGATATTACGTACATATAAACAAGTGTCACCGCCCAATGCGCCCTGATCGGATGAGACCGCCCATGCACAATAAGCTTCATCCGGTGAAGTTACGGTCTGTAGGATCGTATTTGAACCAAAATTACTGAAAAGCAGCATAATATACAGAAAAAACACACAAGGAACTGACAGAACAGCGGTCAAAATGCCTGCCGCGATCCGGATACCTTTTTTCTTTACCGAACTGAAAAATATAATAAGGGCGCATATCATAAAAACGGAAGATATAACCACATAGCAGAAGTTATGGGGTTCAATGTATTCCGGATTGAAATCAAGCACAAAGCCTGATGATATGACAAAAACAAGGGCAAACAGTGGCATAAGAGCCCCGAAAACAGCTGACAGCTTGCTGTTTCCCGCTCTGTTTCTGAGTGAAAAAACAGTCGCCGTGACGGCGCCGGCAATACAAAAAAGAAGGAATAATCCATAATTGACAGGCTGAAAAAGATAGTCTATGGCGTACAGAAAAATATTGATTGCCGAGAAAACAAGCAGGATCATTGCCAAAATGACATTGGTATTTTCTTTTTTCATGATCTTTTTTCTCTCTTCCTCTTGCTTTTAATGCGAAACCTTTTCGGTATGAACTGCAATTCCGTTTTCAAACATAATATCATACGTGATAGGATCAATAAACCCAGAGCCGATATAATATTCAAAGGTTCTGCCTTTGTATTCAGAGATGCTGGCAGGCTCTCCAAGCAGTGCGAGGATCTCCTGCTCGGTTTTTCCTGTTACATGATAATTGTTTTCCAAATCATCTGTCATATAAATGCGAAGTTCGTGATTAGTGTCCCATAATTTTTTGCGAAAGACGGATACATAAGAGACCGCGGCATTGAAAATGCCGTAGCTTGCAAGAAGAGCAAAGCCGGTCAGAATCAGCATGGCAGCCGGTTTCATCCAGTCGGAAGAAAGCTTTTTCCGAAAGATCACCGGCAGAATAAAAGCCAATATTCCCAAAAACCCGAACAGCAGGATCAAACCGCCGTTCCAAAAATGCAGTAAAAGAGGGCTGAAGCAAAATGCAAACAGAGAAAATCTCAAGATGATGAACCAGACAAAAGCGAGAAGGACATATAAAAGAACTGTTATGAGTTTATTGCGCATTATGACCACTCCTTTTAAAATCTTTCACATTATATTTCTTTATTTTTCCCTCACCTTTGTCAATATAGAATTCTGTATCGGAGATCGATCCATAGCCTGCTGGAACAGTTTCTCCCGTGAAATATTTTTTCGTAAAAAAGAGTTTCTTTTCCGTAAAATATATTTTTCCTCTGTACCCCCAAGCACCGATATCGATCCAGTTTGCTTCCACGGTATATTTTCCGTCCGGAGAGGGGTGAGATATTTTTTCTGTACCAAAAAGATAGAAAACAGAAACAGCGACAGAGTACATTAAAATGACTGTGATCAGAATGATACTTATTTTCAGCAATTTTTTCATTTCATCACCCGCTTTTAATATATCACGGAAAAGAAAATGCGTCAATCATTGATTTATTACAGCGGTTTATGCGGTGCAGTAGAGAGCATGGAAACAATGCTATTGAATGATAATGGTTTACGTGAGGATCCATTTTTTCAGCGCTTCTGCAACGCCGTGTTCCTCCGCTGTTCCAGTGATTTTATCGGCTGTCTTTTTGACTTCTTCGGGTGCATTGCCCATCACAATACTCAGTGCAGTGTACCGGAGCATATCCAAGTCATTGGGGCTGTCTCCAAAGCTTACGCTGTCTCTTTGAGTTAGATGGCAGTCATTCAGGACTTTTTCGATTCCCGTGGCCTTATTACATCCCTTTATGACAGCCTCCTGATAATAGGGATGCACAATTAAGGAGAAATAGTTATCCAAGAGAATTTTGGAGGCCTCGCCCGGCGTTCCGTAAAGAGTTAACTTTGTAATAGGATGGCCGGCCGCGAAACGGTCGAAATCCTCAGGATCTTTAAGAACCGGCCATTGTGTGTGTGAGGATTTCCCTTCGTTTATGACAAACATGGCGTCCTCCCCCTCCAGCACACAGGTCTGACCGTCGCTCCGGAAATGATGAAAAATTTCTCTTACCATATCTTCCGGCACCGATACGCGAAAAATTGTTTTATCACCGATTATAACATGGGAGCCAGCACCGCAGACAATGCCGTCAAAGCCAAATTCCAGTGCTTCTTCCGGGATAAAAGCATAGGAACGCCCGGTGCATAAAAAAGCCAGATGGCCTTTTTTTTGAAGCTTGCGGATTGCTTTCCTGTTTTCCGGAGACATATGATTTCCGTCAAAGGACAGTGTTCCGTCCCAGTCAAAGAATACTGCTTTTTTCATTTCCTTCCCCTTTCGTTTGCAATACTCCTTTTATTATACTTTATTTTTTTGTATATGCAATGATTCTGTCACAAATTTTTAAAACAGTATCCTTGACAGGCATCTCTTTTGAAATACATACAGGAATATGTGCATACTTCTGATAAAGGGGCATCCGCCTTTGAAGAAGTTCCGCCAGTTTTACTTCCATATTTCCTGCAAGCAAGGGGCGTTTGGTATCGCCGGAAAGCCGGGACAGCAGAATCTCCTTGGAGGGCATAAGGGAGACAACAATGTTATCCGGATTTTCAAAAAGCCGCTGCATACAGGAAGCAGTTTCCACGATACCTCCGCCTGTACTGATGACTTTGCCGGTTTCCGCACACAAATCCAAGGCGGTTTCCTCCTCAAGCTGCCGGAAATATCTCTCTCCTTTGAGAGAAAAAATTTGTTTGATTTCCATTCCGGTTTTCCGCTCGATCTCTGCGTCCAAATCCACCGCGGAGCTTTGGAATATCCTTCCGATTCCCTTCATCAGGGACGATTTTCCGGAACCGGGAGGACCGATCAAAATGATATTTTTCGGAAAAGAAAATCGTTCTAACTGTTTTTTTACCGTGTTTTCCACCGCTCGAAACTGTTCTGTGGAAAAGACGGCGTCATAAAAATATTTTTGTGCATAACCCGCCTGACAGACCAGCATTTGAAGCCCATTCACACCGGTTCCGCCGGAGAAGTTTACCGCATTGGTCAGCAGAGTGGAAATCGGATTGTAAATGGTGTCAAAGGCAAAGCTTATATGCCTCAGGGAGAACAGAGGAACGGGAGAAGCTGCGATGTTGGGATACATTCCGGCAGGGGTTCCCTGCAGCACAATCTCATAGTCTTCCTCTGGCTCTGTGATGACCGAAACCACTTTTCCGGTTTTCTCTTTGATTTCCCGCTGTGTATCCCCTGCCTTTGACTCGTCGCGCAGGCAGATGGTGACATCTGCTCCTGCGAGAACGCTCTCGGTAACCATCATCTTGGAAACACCGCCAAATCCTGTCACCAAGACCTTTTTATTCGCAAGATTTATGTTGTGGGAGCGAAGGCTCTCCAAAAAACCGTCCACATCAGTATTGTATCCACACAGGGAATTTCCATGCCGCACTACGGTATTGCAGGCATGATAAAGGCGCACCTTCTCATCCATTTGAGAGAGGTACGCAATGATATTTGTCTTATGTGGAATGGTCACATTAAAGCCGTCCAGCATAAGGATATTAGAAAAATCTTCTAGTGTCTTTCTGGCGTACAGATCGTATTGATATTCCGGTTTCCCGGCAAGAGAAAACAGCATCCGGTGAATTTCCGGAGAAAGACTATGTCCCAGCGGGTAGCCCAATAATCCGTATTTCATACCTGCCCTTCTTTCCGATTCAAAGTTCAATGGTTTGATAATTTCCCGTGATTTTAAAATAGTCAAAGAGATATCCCATGGATTCCAACTGGCTCTTCAAATTCTCCGCGTTTCCTTTCACGTCAACGTAAAAAAGATATTCCCATTTTCCTCCTTTCAGGGGCATGGATTCAATCATTGTCATGTTGAGTCCGCGCTGGGCAAAGTGCTGTAAAACGCGGGAGAGGGAACCCACATGATGCGGGATGGAAAAGATCATGGATATGGTGTCTGCACCGGTGAGCAGAAGCGGCTTTTTTGTGATGACAATAAAGCGGGTTTTGTTGTCGTCGGTATCCGCGATATTTTCCTCCAAAACCTTTAGACCATATAGATCTGCCGCCGCTTTGGATCCGATTGCTGCTGTATCAGGACATGCCGCGTCTCTGACCAGCTTGGCGGCGACAGCCGTGTTGGGGGCGGGGATTCTCTCAAAACCGTTTGAACGGATAAAACAGCCGCATTGGCTCAGTGCCTGCGGATGGGAGGTGACGGTTTGGACTTCCTCACGTGTGCCCATTCCCATCAGCACGTGCCGGATGGGAAGAATTGGACTGGCTGCAATATAGAGATCCATCTCGTTGAGTGCTTCGTAGACCTCCGTGACTGCACCGGCCGTAATGTTTTCAATCGGAACCACACCTGCCGTACAGGCTCCCTGTGAGACCTTCTCAAAAACTTCACGGAAGGAATCCGTGCGGGTGAACGCGGCATTGTGAAACAAGCGCGAGCACACTTCATGGGAATAACTTCCCGGAATGCCCTGATAGCAGACGGTCTTTGTATCACGAAAAAAAGTTTCACGGGAAACATGAGAAAAGGAAGGAACTGGGTTTCTCTTTTTTGACATCAATCTTTCCTGGTAATCACAGCTTATATCGATCATATTCCGGAAGAAAGACTCTGTCTCTTCGGTGAAACAGCTGAGATTCTGCAGTTTTTCCGCAATCAGATTATCTTCTCTGTCCTGATTTTTGACCGGAAGACCATGTTCTTTTTTATAGATACCGACCTCGTCAACCAAATGCATCCGTTCTAAAAAAAGTTCTTTGAGCTGACGATCCACCCGGTCGATATCCGGGCGGATTTCCTCTAAATTTCGCATACAGTTATTCTCCTACTCATGTGTGGTATTCAATAAGGGCTTGTCCCGTTATTCAACAAGGACAAGGGTACTGCATGGCAATGCCGCAATCAGCGAGAGATTGAACTCCCGCTGATTGCGGATATGTCCCCCGCCGCCTAAGCGGGGGCGGACATCTTGCCCGCAGTTATAACAAGTAATCCAGCATACCGATAGCCGTAATGCATTCAATAACAGGGACAGCCCGTACCAGAATGCAAGGGTCATGCCGTCCCTCAATGGACAGCTTATCGTTTTTTCCGGTTTTCAGATTTACCGTCCGCTGTTCTTTGTATATGGATGCGGTTGGCTTGATGCAGACTTTAAAATTCACTGGCATTCCACTGGTGATTCCGCCGAGGATCCCTCCGTTGTGATTGGTGTAAGTTTTGATCTGCCCGTTATCCATATAAAATTCATCGTTGGCTTCACTGCCTTTTTGCCTGGAGAAGCCGAACCCGGTTCCGAATTCGACTCCCTTCACAGCGGGAATACCGTATAAAAGGGAGGAAAGTCTTCCCTCCATCCCTTCAAACAGAGGACCTCCCAGCCCGGCAGGCATATGGAAGGCAGCACATTCGATTACGCCGCCGACCGAGTCCAGATTATCTCTGGCCGCCTCAATTCTCTGAATCATTTCTTTTCCCGTTTTATCATCAATTGCAGGAAAACTCTTTTCCGCCAAAGAGGGCAGATATTCTAAAAGAGATCTGTCCCGGACGCCGTCCAGCTCCAAAATGTGCGCGCTGACAGCAACACCTTTTTCCTTTAGAAGCTGTTTGCAGAGACTTCCCAGAAATACAATGGGAGCAGTCAGACGACCGGAAAAATGACCTCCGCCCCGGATATCATTAAATCCACTGTATTTCACAAAGGCAGTGTAATCCGAATGGGATGGACGGGGTAATTCCTTTAATTTAGAGTAGTCCTTCGAATGCTGATTGGTGTTTTCAATCAATACACAGAGCGGCGCGCCTGTGGTAACGCCGTCCAAAATACCCGATACAACTCTTGGAATATCCTCCTCCCTCCTCTGGGTAGACAGCCGGTTTTGCCCGGGCTTTCTGCGGTTCATGTCCTTCAGGATAGCTTCCATTGGAAGAGGAAAGCCCGAAGGAAAGCCGGTGATCACACCGCCTATCATAGGAGAGTGGGATTCCCCGAAGATGGTCAGGGATAAATTTTTTAAATCAATATGGCTCATGGACACGGCCTCCTGCCTCAATAAAGTCTTTATAAAATGCCGGATAGGATTTTTCAATGCAATAGGGCTCTCGAATCACAATGTCTCCCTGGGTTCCGAGGGAGCAGACCGCCAGAGCCATGGCAATACGGTGATCGTTGTGGGAGAAGATTTCTCCGCCGTGCAGAGGCTTTCCGCCGCGGATTTCCAGACAATCCTCCTCCATGCTGATATCGGCGCCCAGCTTCTGAAGCTCAGTGTACATGGCGGACAGCCGATCGCTTTCCTTCAGCCGTAGGCGTGCCGCATTATACAGACGGGTTTTGCCCTGAGCATAGCATGCCAAAACAGCCAGAACAGGAACCAGATCGGGGACGTCACGCACATCCACATCCGCAGCTTGCAGACGGCTTTTTTTCACATGAATGCAATCCTGTTCCACCGTGATATCAGCGTGAAAATCATTCAGAATATTTAAAATTCTCTTATCCCCCTGTCTGGAACAAAGATTCATTCCCGTCAGGCAAATATCTCCGCTGATTGCACCTCCGCACAGAAAAAAGGCGGCCTGTGACCAGTCTTTTTCAATGGTGTAATCTTTTAATGCCGGCAGGGTATTCTCAATCCGGTAAAACGATCCGTTTTCCTCTGCCGGAACACCAAACGTTCGGAGCATATCCAGGGTGATATCCACATAAGGTTTGGATTCAAAGTCTCCTGTGACCGTGATTTCAGCCGGTCTTTCAAACAGAGGCGCGCTGAGCATCAGCCCTGTGATAAACTGAGAACTGATGTTCCCTTTCACCTGAAAACTTCCTCCGAATAAGGTTCCGCTGACCGACAGAGGGAGGTAGTTTTCCTCATGGGAATAAGAAAGTTTTTTTTCGTCAAAGAGTTCAAAATAAACCGTAAGGGGGCGCTTGGGAAGCCGTCCCTCTCCGCGGAATATCGTTTCGTTTCCCAAGGCTTGGGAAAAAGGAATGAAAAATCGCAGAGTGGATCCAGACTCGCCGCAGTTCAAGCTCACCGGCATATTGCGTTTCAGGTGTGCCGGTGAAAAATGTACGGTACCGCCCTCCACCCTGGAGGTAACACCCAGAGCATTTAAGCAGTCCAGGGTGGCAATAATATCCTTGGAATAATCCACATTCCGGATGGTCGCGCCAGCTATTGCACCCAGCATCAGTGCACGGTGCGCTATGCTTTTGGAAGGAGGGATAAAATCAATTTTTCCCCGAAGGGAAGATGGACTACACACAAATTTCATCTGCGGCACCTTTGATCATCTCAAAGATGGACGGATAGTCCATTGTGAGAATGACTCCCTTTCCTGTTTCTTCAATTACAACCAGATGGATTCCGCTGTCGGTAGATTTTTTATCATTCTTTGTATATTCCAGCAGTTCATCCAGATTCTCATGCTTCAATTGGTATGGTATCTCATATTTGATTAGCAGTTCCCGAATATCATCCGAGACTTGCTGTAATTTTCTTTTTTTCTCATAGGCTCTCTGCATGCAGTACATGCCGATGGCCACCGCTTCCCCGTGGGTAATTCCGGTGAAGTTGTGATATTTTTCAATGGAATGGGCTAGGGTATGTCCGAAATTCAGAAGCATCCTCTCGTTCTTTTCAAACTCGTCTATCTCCACAATATGTCGCTTTACTTGAAGTGCCGAGAGAATAAAACGTTCCACATCCCTCTCAAAATGATCCGAATCCTTCAATTTTTGAAAGAGGGCTTTGTCCGCGATGAAAGCGGATTTTATAATCTCTGCCAGACCGCTTTTTATCTGAATCTGCGGGAGTGTTTTCAATGTGTCGATATCAATGACCACCAGGGATGGCTGCCAGAAAGCACCTACCAGATTTTTTCCGGCAGACAGATCCACGCCGGTTTTTCCCCCGATGGAGGAATCCACCTGTGCAAGAAGGGTGGTGGGGATCTGAATAAAGGGAATACCACGCATATAGCTGGCGGCACAAAAGCCGGCGATATCGCCCACAACCCCGCCCCCCAGTGCGATCACCAGATCACTGCGCCGGATTTTTGCTGTGGCCATCTTCTCGTAGATGGAGAGAACCGTCTGCATATTTTTGTGTTCCTCCCCTGCAGGCAGGACGGTGTGGAAAACCTGATATCCGCCTTCCTGCAAGACCGACCGGATCTCTTCAAAATAGAGAGGAAATACATTGGAATCGGTTATCACAAAAACATTTTTGGATTTCACGATGGGGTTCAGATAAGTTAAAAGATCGTTCCGCAAGCCTCTCCCCACAAAAATATCATAGGTTTTGGAGGAGGTGCGGACAGTGATTTGATTCATCCTCTATCATCCTTTTCTTCCATCCGGAGCCTGGAGTTTTTCAATGTTTCTCTAAGCTCCTCTGGATTGTGGTTTATCATTTCTTTTAAACGGTTCAGATTTTGTATCAAGGCATCAATCTGATTTGTCAGCATTTCCTGATTATCACAGAAAAGCTCGCTCCAAAGAACCTCATTGATCCGTGCCACACGGGAGACATCCTTGAAACTGCCGGCATGATAGCCGTCACATTCGGAAAATTCCTGCATCATGACATAGGCGACCGCGAGGACATGAGGAAGCTGGGATGTGTAGCCGATCAACCTGTCGTGATGAGCGGGGGTGGTGTGAACAATCCGGGAGAAGCCAACTTGACGGTAAATCTCTTCCAAATCCGGTTGTTCCGCCATCATTAGCATGCTCGCACCGGCAAATAAATCTTTATCCGCGTTTTTGATCCCGTTTACCTCCTTCCCTGCCATTGGATGGCAGCCGACATAGGTGAAACGCGAGGAATGAAAATCGCTGAAAAGGCCCTTTACGCCGCAGAAATCCGCCACAATGGCATCCTGCTTGAAATGAAATTCATGCTCCTGTAAAAAAGCCAGCGTATCTTTCGGATACAACGCCAGAAAGACAATATCACATTCGGAAAGCGCTTTCGGCGTATCTTCGCAATAAGCGTCAATATAGCCTTGCTCCACAGCAAAGGAGAGAACCAGGGGATCCTGGTCGATCCCCAGAACTCTGCAGTTTGCATAAGCCTTCAAAGCGAATGAAAAAGAACCTCCGATTAAACCAAGCCCTACAATTCCTACTACTTTTTCTTCGTTTTTCATGCTAAATACTGCGCTCCTCAATGTCAGCTATTTTTTTGATCTTATTGACCAAATGCTCGTACTGTTCAATCGTCAGGGACTGTTGACCGTCACAAAGCGCCTTTTTAGGGTTGTTGTGCACTTCAATGATCAAACCGTCTGCACCGGCGGCAACGGCAGCTTTTGCTAGAGGTTCCACCATCCATGACATGCCGCAGGCGTGGGAGGGATCGATAACAACGGGCAGATGTGTCATTTTTTTCAACGCGGGAATTGCGCTGATATCCAAGGTGTTTCTGGTGTATGTCTCAAAGGTGCGGACGCCTCTTTCACACAGGATAACATTCTCGTTTCCCCCGCTCATGATATATTCCGCAGACATCAGAAGCTCCTCTAACGTGTTGGCGAGACCTCTTTTCAGGAGAATTGGTTTATCCACCTTTCCAAGTTCCTTGAGCATCTCAAAGTTTTGCATATTGCGGGCGCCAACCTGGAAAACATCCACATATTGATTGAACATATCGATGTGAGAGGCGCTCATAATCTCGGAAACGATGGGAAGCCCGGTGACCTCCTTGGCTTCCTTGAGAAGCTTCAGTCCTTCAAACTGCATCCCCTGAAAAGCATAAGGGGAAGTACGCGGTTTGTATGCGCCTCCTCTTAGAAATTTCGCACCTGCCGCTTTCACACCTTTCGCCACTTCAATGATCTGTTCCTCGGATTCCACCGAGCAGGGGCCTGCGATCAGAGCCAGTTTTTTCTTATCGCCGATGGTGTTTCCAGAAACGTTCACAACCGTTGGTTCTGGATGAAAGCGGATATTGGCTTTTTTGTACGGCTCACTGACCTTCAGAACTTTTTCGATGATAGGATGCTGGGTTTCCAGCGCGTCGGGATCGATGATGGTGACATCTCCCAACAGTCCGAGAACGGTTCTGTCCACACCAGTGTTAATCTGTACATCCAGATTTTTGCCCTTTAATTCGCTGATCAATTCTCCCGTCAAATCTGCCGGGGCATTGTTTTTTAGTACGACTACCATGCTACAAATCCTCCTATTTGTTAAAAAGTGTTTTTTAATGAATATATATAAAAAGCGCCTCATATATCTATGAGGCGCAATCCATATCAATATAAGATTACAGAGAAACCAGATAAATGAAATTACCCGATAGGCTCACAGATACATTCTTTTTTGAGACAACCGAAAATAGCCGCAAACATAAAATAATAGTAAGCGGTAAAGAAGCTATAAAATCGATTGCTGAAAGAATGAAGCTTAGCCATTTCGTCTCTCCTTTTTAAATTCTTGTTCTCATGATACACCTATTTTTTCAGAATGTCAACACGAAATTTATCTTTTTGCATCCAAATCCGAATGAAACATCAAAAGAATTCGTAAAATCAGAACAGGGAAAGCTGGGAGGAATCGGGCAGTCCCTCCAGACAGCCGTGCTTTTCCAGCATCTCCAGCAAAGTGTTGGAAAGGCGGGTGCGCGCCATCAAATCTTCTTTGGTGAAAAACTCTTCCGTTCTGGCTTCCACAATACTCTCCGCAACGGAAAGTCCTAAGCCTTTAATAGCAGTGAAGGGGATGCGGATATTGTTATCCTCAATCAGAAATTTTTTCGCATCGGATTTATAGAGATCCACGGGCAGGAATTCAATTCCTCTCGCGTACATCTCGTTGCACATTTCCAGAATGGTCAGCACACCTTTTTCCTTAACGTTTAGATTTCCGCGGGATTCCATCTCTTTGATATTATTCTGAATGATATGCTTTCCGCCAGTCATTAAATCCGCGTCAAAATCATCGGCGCGGACCGAAAAATAGGTTGCATAGTAAGCCAACGGAAGGTGTACTTTAAAATATGCAACACGGAACGCCATGGTGACATATGCCACAGCGTGCGCCTTTGGAAACATATATTTGATTTTTTTACAGGAATCAATATACCATTCCGGAACATCATGTTCTCGCATTGCCTGCTCCTGATCTTCCTTTAGCCCTTTTCCTTTACGGACCTGCTCCATGATCACAAAGGATTGCTTGGGATCCATTCCCCGGTGCAGCAAATACAGCATGATATCGTCACGGGTACAGATGGTATCCTTCAATTCCGCAATTCCCTGCTGGACGATGGTTTGTGCATTGTTCAGCCATACATCGGTGCCGTGGGACAGACCGGAGATACGAACCAGCTCCGCAAAGGTAGTAGGCTTGGTATCCTCCAGCATCTGGCGGACAAATTTTGTGCCAAACTCCGGAACGCCGAAGGTTCCGACCTTGGAGTTGATATCCTCCTCTGTCACGCCCAAAGCGCTGGTATTTAAAAACAGGCTCATGGTGGCCTCGTCCCCCAAGGGGATGGTTTTGGGATCCAAACCTGTTAAATCCTGCAGCATGCGCAGCATGGTCGGATCATCATGCCCCAGGATGTCAAGCTTCAAAAGGGTATCGTGCAGCTTGTGATAATCAAAGTGGGTGGTGATAATATCGCTGTTGACATCATTTGCGGGATGCTGAATGGGGGTAAACTCAAATACATTGTTCTCTTTGGGGACAATCATGATGCCTCCGGGATGCTGACCGGTGGTTCGCTTCACGCCGGTGCAGCCCTTTGTCAGCCGGGCAATCTCGGCATTATTGGGATTTCTGCCCCGTTCGTCCAGATATTTTTTCACATAGCCGTAAGCCGTTTTATCCGCTATCGTACCCATGGTTCCTGCCCGGAATACATGTCCCTCGCCGAACAGTTCCTCAATATATTTATGGGCGCGTCCCTGATATTCGCCGGAAAAATTCAGGTCAATATCCGGCTCCTTGTCCCCATCAAAGCCCAGGAAGGTTTCAAAGGGAATATCGTGACCGTCCTTTTTCATGACCTGTCCGCATTCCGGGCAGACTTTATCCGGCATATCACAGCCGGAGCTGTAGGAACCGTCGTCGATAAATTCGCTGTGTTTGCAGTTCTCGCAGATATAGTGAGCGCAGAGGGAATTTACCTCTGTAATTCCGGAGAGAAACGCTACAAAGGAGGAGCCGACAGACCCCCTGGAACCGACCAGATAGCCGTCGTCCAGAGATTTTTTTACCAGCTTCTGGGCGATCAGATACATCACGGAGAAGCCGTTGTTAATGATGGAGTTCAGCTCTTTTTGAATCCGTTCCTCCACCAGCTGCGGGAGGGGATCACCATAGATCTCATAGGCCTTGCTGTAAGTCATACTGCGGATGTCATCCGCGGCGCCCTCGATAACCGGAGGATGTTTCACTGAAGGGATTGGTTCAAAATTTTCATCGATCATGTCTGCAATAAGGTTGGTATTGGTTACAACCACTTCAAAGGCGGTATCCTTTCCGAGATAGGAAAATTCTTCAAGCATCTCATCGGTGGTTTTAAAATACAAAGGAGCCTGATTATCCGCGTCGGAGAATCCATGACCGGCCATCAGAATGGCGCGGTAAACAGCATCACAGGGGTTCAGAAAATGAACGTCACCGGTTGCCACAATCGGTTTGCCGAGCTTCCGAGCCAGATCTACAATCCGGCGGTTGATGTCCCGGATTTCCTCCACGGACTTTAAGGTGCCGTTATTGAGCATAAACATGTTATTGCCTTCCGGCTGAATCTCCAGATAGTCATAAAATTTCGCGATTTTGCACAATTCATCATATGGCTTTCCGGCAAGCATGGCCCGGTACAGTTCGCCAGCCTCGCAGGCACTTCCCAGAATCAAGCCTTCCCGATACTGCATCAGGACACTTTTTGGGATGCGGGGACGCTTGTGATAATAGTTCAGATGGGACATGCTGATAAGTTCATACAGATGCCGTAGTCCCTTTTTGTTTTTTACCAGAATAACAATGTGGTAAGACTTTAAGTTGTTTAGATTTTTTTCTCCGCTGTGGGCTTTCTGATTGATTTCATTGATGCAGGTGATTTCTTTCGCCTTGCATTTTTCCAGAAAGATTTGAAAGATCCCGGCAAGGCATTCCGCATCGTTTACCGCGCGGTGGTGTCCTTCCAGGCTGACGCCCAAATGCTCCGCGACAATATTGAGTTTGTGTCTCTTCAGCTCCGGCAGAAGAGCGCGGGACATCTCCACCGTGTCGATATAAACTGGATGGAATGCATAACCGCATTCAACGGATTTCTGCTTGATAAAGCCGATATCAAAGTTCGCGTTGTGTGCAACCAGAACCCGGTCACCCACAAATTCCAGAAAGTCTTTCAGCACCACATCAATGGTCGGCGCATCGGCAACCATTGTATCGGTGATGGAGGTGAGTTCCACAATCTTTGGAGGAATCGGAATCTGAGGATTTACAAAGGTGGAGAACCGTTCCAGAACCTCCCCGTTTTTCATCAGAACGGCCCCGATCTCGGTAATTTTATCATTGGTTGCGTTCAGACCAGTGGTTTCAATGTCAAACACAACATACTCGTCATCCAGAGAATAATCTTTGGTGCCATAAACAATCTCAACTGCGTCGTTGATCAGATAACCCTCCACGCCGTAAATCAGCTTGATATCATTCTTTTTTGCGGCCGCATAAGCGTCCGGAAAGGCCTGTACCACACCATGATCGGTCACGGCGATGGCTTTATGACCCCAGCGCTTTGCAGTTTTAATCAAATCCTGAACCGGCGTCATGCCGTCCATCTCGCTGACATTGGTATGCATATGGAGTTCCACGCGTTTTTCATTGCTTTTGTCCTGACGTAAGGTTTTATCGATGACCTCAATGTCCTTTGGCTTCACACTCAGCACAAAATCAGAGATATATTTGTCGTACATGGTCTCGCCCTTGATGCAGACGCAGGTGCCGTCCTTTAACTCGTCCGCAAGCTCGTAAAGCGTTTCCTTTCGGTCGATAATTTTCACGATCAGCGAAGCTTCATTGTCTGTCATATAAAGGGTATAGCAGCCCTTGACCGAATTGTTAAATTCTCTGATTTCAGACTGGAATATCTCCCCCTGTACCATAACTTTGCCGCTGTATTGCGTGATATCCTTCATCTGCATAGGCGCATAGCTGATACGATAATCCCCTCTGTCGGAGGAACGCTGGGGTCTGTCCCCCACAGGGGAAGAATTCTCCTTCGGCTTTTTGAATTCGGGGGCTGCCGCGACTGTTTTTCGAATATTCTGGAGCATCTCGTCTTCATTGCGGGCGTGTTCCGCGATAATCTGAGAATTGCTTTTGGTTCCCTCTGTCTTGCGTATTTGGACGTTGAGATCCAGATCGAACTCGTCCTTTAGGAGCTCATGGATAATACCATCCATATTGTTATAGGATAGAATGTCAAGACCATTTTCTTTCAAGGTGATAAGCAGCGTATCCCCGGTATATTCCATCCTGCAGCCTTCCATGAAGCAGTAAAGGTGAGGAAACTTCTTTTCTATGTAAAACAGGATCTGTGGATAATAGTCTTCGTTGAACAGTTCTTTCGGGTATTTGGCCAGCAGCTTGATTCCTCGCAATCCGTATAAATTACGGATTTCATTCGACACATCGATCAGATATTCTTTTTTGATAATCACGGGCGAATGCAGAGTGAGTTCCATCCTTTTCTCGGAACGGAACATGGAGACATTTACAATCTTTGCCTGATCAAAAATTTCCTGATATATTTTTAATAGTTCGCTTTTGTCAAAAATTTCGCTTAATTTCAATTTGCTCCCCCTCTAAAAAAGGAAGGGACAGCCGATGTCTTTCCAGAGATACGGCTATCTCCCTTTCATGATAGCTTTTCCATCTCAAGAAGCAGTTCCTTCACGATGTCCTCTTCCTGAATGGTTCGGATGATTTCTCCCTTTTTGAACAATACGGCACATCCGTCGCCGCCGGCAATGCCGATATCAGCTTCCCGTGCCTCGCCGGGGCCGTTTACCACACATCCCATCACGGCTACCTTGATCGGCTTATGAATCTTGGCAAGAGCCTCCTCCACCTTGGAAGCAATGGGAATCAGATCAATTTTGGTTCTGCCGCAGGTGGGGCAGGAAATGATGGTCGGTTCGTTAACCAGATGTCCTGCGGCCTTTAAAATCGCTTTCGCCGCCTTGATTTCCTCTTTGGGAGCGGCGGTGAGTGAGACGCGGAGGGTATCGCCGATACCGTCCAGAAGCAAAGATCCTATGCCGACAGAGGACTTTACGATTCCCTGATACAAAGTACCTGCCTCGGTGATTCCCAAATGGAGGGGATAGTCATAGATCTCCTTAAAATACCGGTAGGTCTCTACCGTCAGCTTGGTATCCGAGGACTTTAAAGACACTACGATATCGTCAAAGTCCAGCGATTGGAGCAGCTCGATATGCCGTTTTGCCGCAAGCAGAAGAGCCTCCTTGCAGGGCTTTTGATAGGTTTGCAGAATATCTTTCGGGACAGAGCCTGAATTGACGCCGATACGGATGGGAATATGGTGCGTTTTGCAGGCTTCCACCACCTGCTTGATATACTCCTTCTCCTTGATATTGCCTGGATTCAGACGGATTTTATCTACGCCGTTTTGAATGGAGGCAAGTGCCAGACGATAATCGAAATGGATATCGGCAACCAGAGGAATGTGGATGCTCTTTTTGATTTCCCGCAAAGCTTCCGCGGCATCCATATCAGGAACTGCCACACGGATGATATCACATCCCAACTCTTCCAATTCCAGAATCTGGCGGATGGTGGACTTTGCATCCCGGGTGTCTGTGTTGCACATAGACTGAATAGCGACCGGCTGGCCGCCGCCAATTTGTATCTTACCGATTTGTATGATTTTGCTCATTTTACTTTGCTCCGTTCCATCAGTTTACGCATCAGGCAATGGGCTGATGCCTATGAAGTGAAAAGACGAAGGATATCGTTGGATGTAGCATAGAGCAGAAGCCCAATCAAAAGGATGAAGCCGATGGCATGGAAATATCCTTCCACCTTCGGGTTCAATGGTTTTCGAGTGACTGCCTCGACTCCCAGGAACAGAATTCTGCCGCCATCCAGCGCGGGAAGCGGCAACAGGTTCATCAGTCCCAGATTTATCGTAATCAAGGCGGCCAGCCAGAGCACATTTTTAAGCCCCATAGAAGCCGCCGTTCCGATTTCCGACACGATACCGATTGGCCCGGACAGGTATTTTGGGGAAACCTTTCCGCTGATTAGTTCCACGATGGAAACGACCACCACTTTTCCCATAAAGCAAGCCTCATAAAAGCTCTGGGAAAGGATTGTACCAATATTTTTATCCTTTTGAGAAAAGACAATTCCAGCCACATACTGTGTCTGATAAGCTTCGGTTGTATTGTCATCCAGTATCTGTCCGTCCTGGCTGACTTTGATTGCTTTCGGTGCGAAAACAAAGGACAGGATTTCGCCGTCCCTGCGTACTTCAAGCTGAATTTTAGAAGGATCGTTATTATAAAAATTATAATCCTGGCGGATGTGTACCCGACTTCCGTTGACACGAACGATCTCATCCCCCGGGCGCACACCAGCTTCATAGGCGGGATAACCCTGATTGACATCGGCCAGTGTCATGGAATAAAAATTCTCCTTTGGCGTAAACGCGGAGGAGAGCAGGATCAACAGCAGAAAGCCCAGCACAAAGTTCATAAATGCTCCGGCAAACAGAATGATAAACCGCTGCCACTTGGGTTTCATGTTAAAAGAATTCGGATCGTGATTATCCTCATCCTCCCCCTCCATCTGACAAAAACCGCCGATGGGAAAAGCTCTTACCGAGTACAGAGTCTCACCCTTCTGCTTTTTCCACAGCTGGGGTCCCATGCCGATGGCGAATTCATTTACCTTTACGCGAAACAGCTTTGCCGTTATAAAATGTCCGAATTCATGGATAAAAATAATCAAAGAAAAAATAATGATTGCCCAGATTATCGTTGCTATCAATGTATCACCTCATTTATCAGCAAGAGAGCTTCCTCTCTTGCCCAACTGTCACATTCTATAAAATCGTCCAATGTATAATCCGCTTTCGGTTTATGACGCTTTAACACCTCTTCATTGATATCTGCTATGTCCGTAAAGCGGATTTTGTCTTCTAAAAATGCCTGAACCGTCATTTCATTGGCGCCGTTCAGCACCATGGGGGCGGTACCATCCGCCGCAAGGGCGTCGTAAGCCAACTGTAAAAGGCGAAAGGTCTTTTTATCCGGCTCAAAAAAAGAAAGATTCCCAATTCGGAAGAAATCTGGTGAATCAACAGGACAGGGCTGCCTCTCCGGATAGGTAAACGCATATTGAATCGGAATTTTCATGCTGGGAACGCCAAGCTGCGCAATGACCGAGTGATCCCGATATTCCACCATAGAGTGAATAATACTCTGGGGATGAACGACAACATCAATGTCGGCGGTGTCAAACAGCCACCGGGCTTCGATTACTTCAAACCCTTTATTCATCAGAGTTGCGGAATCGACCGTTATTTTTGCACCCATACTCCAGTTGGGATGCTTCAGCGCATCTTTCCGAGTCATGCCGCGCAGTTCATCCAACGATTTGCCGAAAAACGGCCCGCCGGAAGCGGTCAGGATAATCCGTTTCAGATCCTTGCGCTCGTTTCCCTGCAGTGCCTGGAACACGGCGCTGTGCTCGCTGTCTACAGGAATGATTGGAACGTGGTGCTTCTTTGCTTTTTCCATTACCAGCTTTCCGGCCGCTACCAATGTTTCCTTGTTGGCGAGCGCAATTTTAACGCCGCTTTCAATGGCTTTTACAGTGGGAAAAAGACCGATGCTCCCAACCACGGAGGTGAGCAGGGTATCCGGCTCACCCGACAGCGCGAATTCACACAAGGAATCTTTTCCATATAAAACCGTTGTATTGGTATCCTTCACTTTGAGCGCCAGCTCGCGTCCTTTTTTTTCATCATATATATGGCAGAACAGAGGGTGGAATTCCCGAATCTGCTCTTCGAGAAGTGCAATATTAGAACCGGCAGAAATACCACATACCCTGATGTTTAAATGACGGCAGATATCCAGAGCCTGGGTACCGATGGAACCGGTAGAACCCAGTATATTCAATCGTTTTGTTTCCATTCAAGCGCCCCCTTAACCGATCAGCGGAAACATGCTGACGAACAGAAAAACAAATGGCGTCGTCAGGAGCAAGCTGTCAAACCGATCCATAATTCCGCCGTGCCCGGGCATAATATGTCCGAAATCCTTGATCCCGTTTTCCCTCTTGATGATAGAAGCAAAGAGATCCCCCATCTGGGAAGTTACAGAGCCGACAATACCCATAGCTGTCAAAAGCCAAGGATTTACAACTGTCTGAAATCCAAACCACAGAACTGCCTGATAGATAAACAGACCTGCAACGCTGCCTGCAATTCCGCCCAGCGCCCCCTCAATGGTCTTTTTTGGACTGATTTTTTCGCAAAGCTTATGCCTGCCAAAAAAACGGCCTGCAAAATAGGCGGCACTGTCGGTACACCATGCAACGATAAAGGGAAGCCACACATAAAACGGTCCGTTTGGAAGCCGCTTTAAATAGGCGATATTGGAAAACGCAAAAGTGATCACCAAAGTGACAAACACATAGGTTCCGATATCCTTGGTGGAGAAGCTTTCATGCCGTGCCAAAAGGAATAGGACCATCAGTATCAGAAAACCGAAGGCGAAAGCCATGATGGTAAGTCCTTCAAAATAATTTCCGAACGAGAAAGCAAGCGCAACCAAAAGGCCGAGAAACAGCAGTATTCTTATTTTATGAAAGTGATAGGCGCGATATACTTCAAACAGCGCGATGGATGTCACAATCAAAATAGCGATAGAGAGCACTGATTTTTCCGAAAACATGACAATAAAAAACAAAACCAGCCCTACAAGAGCGGAAACAACCCGTTTGAGCATATAATCCCTCCTTACACCTTTCCAAAACGGCGGTTTCTTTTCTGATATTCTTTGATGGCATCCGCCAGGTTTTTCGCCTTGAAATCCGGCCAGAGAATATCGGAATAATAAAATTCCGTATAGGCACACTGCCAGAGAAGAAAGTTGGATATTCGCTGTTCCCCGCTGGGGCGGATCAGCAAATCCGGATCTGGAACCCCATGTGTATACAAATGCTCGGAAAACAGAGAAGCATCGATCTCATCCAGAGAAATCTTTCCGTTTTTATAATCCTGTGCAATCTGTTTTGCCGCGCGGAGTATTTCATCTCTGCTTCCATAGTTTATCGCAAAGTTCAGGACAAAGCCGGAATCTTTGAATTGTCTGGAATAGGCTTCCACCTCCAGCATCTTCTGTTTCAGCTTATCACCCAGACGATCCTTTTCCCCGATAAAACGCACTTCTGCCTGCCGGTCGCCCATCAGTTCCACATAATGGTTCAGATTTTCGGCGAACAAATCCATCAACGCCGTCACTTCCTGAAGGGGACGGTTCCAGTTCTCTGTGGAAAAAGCATATAGGGTCAAAGCCTTCACGCCGATATCATAGCAGAAATGTGTAATATGCCTTAAATTCTCAGCCCCTCTGGCATGGCCGGCACTCCGGGGGAGGCCCCTCTTCTTTGCCCAGCGTCCGTTGCCATCCATAATGATGGCAATATGCTTTGGAAGATTTTCCAAATCCAATCCGTATGTATTCAGCTTTTTTTTCATTGATTCGCTCCGTTAACACGTATTCCGTGCTTCGCAGAATTGCGGGATGAACGCTTTATGCGAAAAGACACGGTGCTGATGTTCTTCCCCTGCACGGCAGGGAAGAACATAATATATTTAGATTATTATACCATAAAAGCTGAGCATAAATCCATACTTATGGAAAATTAAAAGAAAATTAATTTTTTGAAACCTATTTTCATTTATTTTTATACATGGTATAATAACCTCACAAACCTCTAGAACATTGAAAATGTTAAGAGGTTTGGAGAACGATTGAATCACAATGCTGCGGCGACATTCCGCCGCCTCCGTTGTTGTGATATAATATGCGCAGGGCATATTATACAGGATGTCCGGGGTTCTCGTCCGGAACAAGTCCAGACCACCGAAGCCTATGGACAATTATACCATGAAAAGCGTTGCTTTTATGGTATCATAACCTCGCAAGAAACATTCCGATGAAATATTACGTGATATATCGCTGTCTTCCTTGCTGTACTTTCGATGCCAGCAAGATTTACCAAGGAATGGCGGATCATTAAAAAAATCAATAAAAGAGGAGTGAAGCAAATGCACCGGAAGGGAAAGAGCAATTATTATTTGGATATTGCGCAGGCGGTGGCACAGCGCGGCACCTGCCTACGCCGGAATTTTGGAGCCATCATTGTCAACCATGATGAGATTATATCCACCGGGTATACCGGATCCCCGCGGGGCAGGAAAAACTGTAACGATCTTGGCGTATGCCTGCGCGAAAAAATGGGAATTCCCAGGGGAGAGCGATATGAGCTGTGCCGTTCCGTCCATGCGGAAGCGAACTGTATTATCAGCGCTTCCCGCCGCGAGATGCTCGGCGGTACACTCTATCTGGTGGGAGTTGACGTACAGACTAAGGAACTGGTGGCGGAAGCAAACAGCTGTTCCATGTGCAAACGGATGATTATCAATGCAGGTGTCGAGAAGGTGGTCATACGCAGGACACCCACAGAGTATGAAATCATCAATGTACGGGATTGGATTTATAATGATGATACGGTGCTGAATTCTCTGGGATATTGAAATATCATATAACTGCGGGCAAGATGTCCCCCGCCTCTTAAGGCGGCGGGTTCCATATCCGCAATCAGCGGGAGATTGTACTCCCGCTGATTGCGGCACTGCTATGCAGTGCCTTTGTCCTCGTTGAATGACGGGGCAAGCCCTTATTGAAGAATTGGCTCATACCGTTTTATGCGGCAAAAAGGCTGTCACTCTATGTTTGCAGAGTGACAGCCTTTTTTAAAAATTCTGTGAATGAATCAAATCATATACTCTTTTCAGAATCACGGCCATTTCAGCCCGTGTGGCGGTATCCTTGGGTGCAATCCCGTATTCTTTGCCTTTGATAAGGCCGTTTTCTGTCATAGCGGCCAGCGGTTTTCGGGCGTAATCAGAAATAAGCGCATTATCTCTGTAACTTTTCAAAACCGAAAGATCTGCCTCAGGATCAATTGCCTTTGCATGTACCAGCGTCCTGTAAAAGATAGCGGCCATGTCCTCCCGGGTGATGCTTTGTCCCGGTGCAAAAGTGCTTTCTGTCACGCCGCTGACAATATCCAGATCTTTTGCCGCCAGTACCGCATCATAATAGTAATCGGACGGAGTTACATCCTGAAAGGATGATTCTGCGTCAGGGGATGAAGCCAAATCGAACATGCGGGATAAAAGCAATACAAAATCTCCCCGGATGATATTGTCGTTTGGCGAGAAGGTTCGGTCTCCTGTTCCGGTAACAATCCCTTTAGCCGCCAGAAATGCGATGGATTCCTCGGCCCAGCTTAAATCAGGAGGGATATCGTCGAAGGGATTTGCGGACGGAAGCGGTGTTTCGGTCGGTGCGGCAGTGGGGGTGGCAGTCGGTGCCGCGGTCGGCGTGGCGGAAGGTTTGGGAACAGAAGAACCTCCCCCGCCTCCGCCTCCCCCGCCGGAATTGGAGCCGGTGACCTCAACAGGATAACTCTTTTCCAGAGTGAGCGTTTTTTTTGTGTTTTTTTCTACCGCTGTTACCTGGATGGTCAGAGTTGCGGCGCCTTTTGCGATTCCCTTTATCGAGCACAGATCACTGTATGCCCCCAAAACGGAATTGTTGGAAGAAAAAAGGAAAATGTCTTTGACAGAGAATGAATCCGGCTGCACCGAAACGGATAATTTTCTTGCACTGTTGGAGATCGAAATACTTTGCGGCACATTCGCCGAGATTTTGGGTTCTGCGTCTATATTTACCGCCGTGCGCTGCAAAGCGGCTGTTTTGCCGGATTCATTTTCCACGCCGAAAAAGAGCGTTTCTTTTGAGGAAGCGAATATATTATCAGGAATTTCAATCAACCAGCCCTGGGCATCGGTTTGGATTCCCAGCTCTGCAGTGAACAGAGGCGCATCATTTTGATTATCCTTATAAATCTGTATAAAATCCCCCTGCACGGGGAAACCGTCTTTTTGTGCAATGTAGGCCCAGTCTTTTGAGGGGGACGGCAGGTTGACGGTGTAGGATACGGAAGGACCTTGCAGATTAGGGGCTTTTTCCCGGATCGTAATGCGTATCTTGGGGACGTAATCGTTTTTTAGACCGCTTATGCCCTGGGACTGCATATCCGCAGAGTCAAAGATTCCCGTTGCGGTGATGATATGGGAAGGCGTTTCTGCATCCGTTCCCGGTTCCTGCGCGGAGACTGGAAACAGAATACAAAAAATCAGTAAAAAGGCAATCTGTTTTTTCATTCGGTCATCCCCTTTTGATTGGATATTTTACAGAATTTCAGCGCTTCTGTTTTGGAGCGATCAGGAACGCCGTCTGTCTTCATAACATAGGAAATTGCGCGGAATCGTGCGCAATTGCATGTTTCAAAAAACAGCGTGCGAAGCGCAGATGCGTTTTTCAGAAGGAAAAACTTTTTATAATGTTATTTTACCATAAAAATTTCAGAAAAAAAAGGGGATAAAAGGAACCTTTCACCTATAGAGAATGCAGTATTTGGAAACTTCAATGCACTATTTGAAAAGCGATAGGAGGAATCGCTTCTAATCTCATTTCTATATACAGAAAAAATGAGCATAGATCGAAAAAGAGTAAATCCGGTTGGTGGATCTACTCTTTTTTGTAAGCTTATTTTTTATCCAATTTATTTGTAATATAATCACGCAGCACAAAGTTGATATATTGGGAAAATAATCGATTGTTTTTTTCAGCTAATTCTTTTAATTGTTCAACCATATCTTTATCCAATGAAATGCTGACTTTTTCTTTTAAAGGCCGCATAATATCCACTCCTGAAATTTCGATTCATTGAGGCTCGGATTTATTTACACTGTTTAGATGTTCCCGCAAAATAACATTAATATACTGAGATAATGAACGGCTGTCAGCATCCGCAAGCTTTCGAAGTTTTTGCAACAGGTCTTCATCCAAAGTGACACTTACACTAATTTTTCCAGGTTTCATTAAATTCACCTCATATATATCATACTATAAATGCGTAAAAAATATTGATAAATAGGATAAAATAAGATAAATTAGGATTATAAAAATAATTACAAAAAAGGTGATTTTTATGAGGTTGAATATAAGTGGATTAAATATTAGACATTATAGAATTATGAGATCACTTTCTCAGAAAGAACTGTCTGATCTATTAAAAGAAAGAGGAAGAAATATATGGAAAGAGGATATACGATTGATAGAAGAAGGGAAAGTTTGTGTATTTGACATTGACATTCCTATTCTGGCAGATATTCTCCATGTGAAAATGGAAGATTTATTGATAGAATCAATTTCCTAATACCCTTCCGGCACATGTTTTTCTTCAGAAAATAAAAAAGTTTTCATTGCTATAGAAAGACTGCCGCAGGTTCTTGTGCGGCAGTCTTTCCCTATTTTATATAAGCGCTGATTTTGAACAGATTGGTATCCGAAGCAAAGTTGGAGGCGCTGTAGAGCATCAAAACATCGGTGATTCCGTTTTCTTCCAGATAAGCGACGGGATCCAGATTATAATAGCGCGGATCGATCATATGGATCTCTTCATAATGATTTGCAAGAAAGGGGACAATATTGTGCGCATAGGAATCCTTGAAAACAGCCAGCTTTTTTCCGTTTTGAAGGGAACTGGTGATTTTGGTAATGGGGTGGTTTCCGCCCAGATACATGACATATTTGTCCTTCTGGCTGAGCGCTTCCAAATCGTAAAGCCCCTCTAATTTTTTGTTTTCTCCAATAAATTCGGTAGTGAAGCTGATATCAAAATTGGGCTCGAACAGATAGATGGTATCGGGCTCAATATCCGGCAGAGTTGCCTCCGACCAAGTTGTGCCGTAAAAGGAACGGGACATTTCTCTGACGGTGAAATCCTCTATCCGGTAAGGAGCGAAGCCCAGTTCCTGTGCCAGGACTTGATACGTATAATAGCCTCCGTAGGCTGTCTGGTGGTGATCGGTGCGGTAATAGATATACTCCTCCCTGTGCTCATTCAGAACCGGATAGGGATCGATGAGGGCAACCCCGCTTTGCTCAAACAAGGAAGAAGTCAGAGAGACAATGTCCCGCTGAACGGGCTGGTAAGCATATGCCGGAAGCTTATCTTTTTCTATCTCATAAGCGGTGGGAACCAAGGCAACTTTGATGTTAAATTTGTCAAGGCTGCTAAGCTTTTTGACGGCCGCTGTATTGGTGCTTAAAGTACGCAGATCCAAAGCCGGAACTTTCTGTATCAGATAACTGTCTTTTCCAAAATAAACCCCGTTATTTTCTCTCTTTCCGGCAGCGCGTTCTGCTCCGGCTTTGATTGTGATAAAGAAATCCCGGCCGATAAACTGGTCGGTCGAATAGCTTTCAAAGTCAGTCATAAAGTCGCCGGAAAGGATGCTTTCTGCCGACGGCATGGGAAACTGTGCCAACGGCCGGTTTTCGTTGTCGGAAAAAGCTTTCTGAGGCGTTGCCACATTGACAATGCAAAAAGTGAGCAGCACAGCAGAAAAGAGAATACAATACCATTTATTTAGTTGTTTCACGGCGGCACCTCCTAAAATCTGAAGTATAGAAACGGGTTGTAGGTGGAATCCACCAGATAAGCGGTGCAGAGAAAGAATAGGATCATCGCAAGAATGGGAACGATCACATTTCTTTTCCCTGTGGCAAACCTGCGCATCCATTGTGCCGGCTGGGGCAGGCAGCCAATTATCATGATGATAATTACCGGGAAAAAGGAAGAAAGCTGATACAGGAATGTAGCGTCCATGAATCCTCCCGCACCAAAGCCATACAATGTTTTCAGATAAGCGAGCAAATCGGGCATGGATTCTACCGCATAAAAGGTCATTCCGGTAATCACCACCAGCAACGCGTAAAAATGCTGGAAAAATGCCGGTATCTTCTTAAGAAGCTTTCCGAGAAAGGCTTTCTCCAGAGCAATAAACACGAAGAAATAAAGCCCCCAAAGCACAAAGTTCCAGTTGGCGCCATGCCACAGACCAGTCAGAAACCAGACAACCAGCAGATTGAAGAAAACCCGCGGCAGCTTCACCCGGTTCCCGCCCAGCGGAATGTATACATATTCCTTAAACCAGGTGCCAAGGCTGATATGCCATCTGCGCCAAAATTCAGATATGCTTTTGGAGATATAGGGATAATTGAAATTTTCCATAAATTCAAATCCCATCATCCGGCCGAGACCAATGGCCATGTCAGAATAACCTGAGAAGTCAAAGTAAAGTTGCAGCGCCATAGCGATGATTCCAAGCCATGCCGTCATCGTAGACAGTTCGCCGGCAGGCAGAACTTTTATGGTGTCCCAGAGAAAACCGATATTGTTGGCAAGCAGAACTTTTTTTCCTAGGCCTGTCATAAATCGGGAAATGCCGGAGGCGAATTTATCATAACTCTCCTCCCTGTGTACCAGCTGCTCGGCGATGGTGTTATACCGGACAATCGGGCCTGCGATTAGCTGAGGAAACAGGGTTACATATGCTCCAAAGGCAAAAACGTTCTTCTGTACCGGCGCGTCGCCGCGGTATACGTCGATAGAGTAAGACATTGTCTGAAAGGTGTAGAAGGATATCCCGATGGGAAGCGGCAGGTATAGAAGCGGAATGGAGAGGCCAAACAGGCTGTTTATATTGTTAATCATAAAATCGGCGTATTTGAAGAATCCGAGAATAGCCAAGTTTCCCACAATCGCAATGATGAGAATCACCTTGGGCAGAATGCTCCGCTCCCTGTACCGGTCGATCAGATAACCGTTGGTGAAGTCAAACACAGTGGAAAACAGCATAATAAGTACATAGATTGGTTCACCCCATGCATAAAAGACAAGGCTGACCAGAAAAAGCGTCACATTTCGGAATCGTTTCGGTGTGATAAAATACAGCACCAGTGCCACGGGAAGAAAATAAAACAAAAAAAGCACACTGGAAAAAACCATAGAATCCCCCTTCATAAGCATTGGATTATTTCAATGAACAAGCGTTGCGGCATCCTTTCCCCTGGAATGGAAGAATTCGAATCAACGCCCAAAGCATATTACATAATTTGCAGGGCAGGAACGGTTCCCTGCCCTGCATCAAAAGAATGTTATTTTATAGCGTATAGATAGAATGCGACATTCTATTTTAATGCGGCGTTAAACGCGCTGACTGCTTTATTCTGACTGTCCGCACAGACAAAAGCAACGTATAAACCGTTGGAAGTGATCACGGATTGTTTTACTAGCTCATACTGTTCCGGCAGATAAGATTTCCACTGTTCAATCAATTTGTTTTTCCGATTTTGCAGGGTTTTCTTCGCCTCGCTGACGCCTGCGGAGTCTTTTGCTTTGATCAGAATAATTTCATTGGCGTGAACTCCCATCATGGAGCCGTAAACCAAAACATCCTCATACTTTGATTTGTCAATCTGATACACATTTCCGATAAAGTCGTCGGGAATCTGGGACAGTGAATAGGAATCCGCTGGCAGAGCTCCGATCATTTTGTTCATCAGGGCGGAAAGGGTGACGGACGGAGCAGGTGCCTGAGTGGGTGTCTGGGCAGTCGACTGTCCTCCATTGCTGCCGCCGGATGGAGTTCCGTTGGAAGAGGAATTATTTGAGGCTGGTTTCTTTGTCGGGTTTTGCGCTGGTTTTTTTGTGGGATTAGAACCGGTTCCCGTGGCGGCATCTTCATTGCCTTGAGCGGGGCTGTTCTCGGGGGTAGTGGCCGGGTTCTCCTGCGGGACTTCCGTCCCTTCAGGGGATGCGGTTTCGGTAGGTTCCGGCGTGGGAAGGGGCTCCTCGTTTTTGGAACAGCCCGCAAAAGCGGTCCCTGCCAATATAGCGGAAAGAATCAGAGCGATTGTTTTTCTTTTCATAGGTTATGTACCTCCTTAATGGCTTGTAATCATTTGTATTTATAGACGGGGGATTTAAAAAAAAGTTTCATATTTTTAGAAGAGAAATTTATTGTGCTTTCCGCATAAAGTATGGAACTCATTCTTTGCAGACGGCCGAAACCATTTTTATTTTCCCGAGGAAGACTGTATTTCCTCTGAATCGCTTCATAGCAGGGCAACACCCCTTATTGAGAGGAAACGCTTTTATAGCGGCTTTTGCCTTGCAAAAGTGTCTCATTCTTGTTATAATAAATAAAAAGAGTCTTTTTCGGCAAGCGGAAACTTGCCAATTTCATACGATTCATTTTCAGCCTGCCGGTTTGAAAATCGAATCACAAAAAAATAAAAGAGGTGATCGTATGAGCAATCTGGTTATTACCATTGCAAGACAATTTGGAAGCGGCGGCAGAGAGATCGGAAAAGCATTGGCGGATAAGCTGGGGATTGAGTTCTATGACCGGGAGCTTCTGCGCCTGGCCGCAAAAGAGAGCGGCATTGATGAAGAACTGTTTGAAAATGCGGATGAACAGCCCTCCAACAGTTTTTTGTACTCCGCGGTTATGGGAAACCATGTTTCACTCAACAGCTTTTTGGGCTATAACGACTGTATCACCAACGATAAACTTTTTATCTTCACCATTGAAACGATCCGGAAGCTAGCACAGGAAAAGTCTTGTGTCATTGTGGGAAGATGCGCTGATTATATCTTAAAGGATCACGAGAATTGTGTCAACGTGTTCATTCATGCCAATTATGAAGATCGGCTAAAAACAGTGATGGAGACCAAAGAACTGACAAAGGAACAGGCCAAGAGTCTAATCAAAAAGACGGATAAGCGCCGTTCCGCTTACTACAGCTATTATTCCGACAAAACCTGGGGTGATGTGAACGAGTATGACCTGTGCGTCAACTCCAGCAATCTGACCGTTGAGAAAGCGGCTGATGTCATCGATTTTTATATCAAAAACAGAAAATAGCTGCCATTTAAGAAGCAAAATGAAATCCCGCTGAAAAATTTTTCGGCGGGATTCTTCTATTCCGAATAAACACGAAAGGCAGGTAATTTGATAAAGCAACTGTCTATGTAATATGAAAATCTATATCGGGAAAAATTTTGCAAGGCGGGCTATATGTTTGCAAGAGTGAGTAATCCCAGAAACAGGATTACTGTGGCTGTACCGATTAAGCCCAGCACATTCAGGAATTTTATTGTTTTGTGTTTCCATATCTTTGACAATAGGATAAATGTTCCAACCCCAAGAATGCCGCCCAAGGTATTCCCGAGCAAATCCGTAATATCACTTGCACCCAACGCAAAGATATACTGTAAAATCTCATAGGACAAGCTGACCAAAGCGATTGAAAGAATTTTTTTGGATACACTTCCTTCCGGAGAAATCATGGATAAATAAATCCCAAACGGAAGAAAGGCAATCACATTTAAAAGGATTTCCGCAACATCAACGCTTCCATTCACAACAAGGGAACCGGCGAAAGGAATCAGATTAACGCTTCTCTGATGCATTCTTTGAAGCAATGAGAGATTCGTTTCCATTTTAAATAGAATGATCCATGTCAGCACCGCTAAATAAATCCCGCACAATACGATGGTGGTCTTTTTGCTTTTTATGATATACACCTCTTTTTTGAAGAGTTTTGCTATAGGGACAGCAGATGCAGAACCTGTTCCACCAGGAACACGGCGGCTGCAGATGCGAGAGAAACGGTAAGCAACCCCTTTTTCTTCCAGGCAAGCAGCAGAGCCACAATAAATCCGATTCCTGCAGACACGGTGTTTCCAGTTGCATAGAAAATAGCCGGAAAGGTCATTGCACCTAAGACGGTAAAAGGCACATAGCTCAGGAAAGAGCGAATGTAGATATTGGTAATCCGTTTCTTGAAAAGTGTAATGGGAAGCATCCGTATGAGATAGGTTGTAAGCGCCATAACTGACACGGCGGCATAAATCTTAAAGTTACTCATTTTCCATGCCTCCCTTCAGCGGAAAGCAGACAGCGCCAATTCCGGAACTTACCAGTGCGGCGATAATCACAATCCACCCTACCGACAGTTCTTTCAATACAGGCGTAAAATAAAAAAGACAGCTGATTGCAATAGCCGTCAATGTCACGACGGTGATGGGTTTGGATTCTTTGGCTGGTTCCACAATGATTGCAATAAACATGGCATACAGCATAATGCCGAGGGCATTTTGGATGCTTTGCGGAAAGATATTTCCGCTGTATGCACCCAGAAAGGTTCCCAATGACCATCCAATGATTGGCAGAGTCATTAGTCCCATAAAATAAGTAAAATTAAAATCCATCTTCCGCTGGGACGCTACCGCAAAGATTTCATCGGTGATTCCGAAGGACAGAATTGCCCGCTGGTACCATGGAATCCCCTCCTCTATTTTTTGAGAGAGAGAAAAGGACATCAGCATATAGCGTATATTGATGATAAATGTGGTAAGTGCCAGTTCCAAGAGTGTTCCGCCTGCCGCCAGAATATTGACCCCTGCAAATTGTCCGGCTGAGGTCAGATTGGTAAACGAGATCAGAACCGATTGGAATATGTTTAATCCGCATTGAAACGCAATGATCCCAAATGCAAATGAAACAGACAGGTATCCAAGACCGATTGGGAGTCCGTCCTTTACGCCGGTAAAATAATGATTATTTGTCATGTGCAGTCCCCCTGTTTCTTTCCAATATGATAGTATGTTCCTGGCTTTCTGTCAAGGTTTCCGGAGGGGATTCGGAAAAATTTCTAAAATTTTTATTGACAATTTGAAAAGAATCGGTTATATTATGACTGTATTAACTGTATTATTAATCATAGTACAGATGGAGAAAGGAGTGGTATCTTGTTTACGCTGGATTATACCGAAAAAAAAGCATTGTACGAACAGGTGAAGGACAAGATGAAAGACATGATCCTAAACGATATACTCAAAGAGAACGATCAGCTGCCGTCCGTCAGAGAGCTATCCATGCAGCTTACACTGAATCCCAACACCATCCAGAAGGCATACAAGGATCTGGAGACGGAAGGATATATTTATTCGGTCAAGGGAAAGGGAAATTTTGTCGCGAGGGTCAGCACCATCAACCGAAACGAAAAGTGTACGGCACTATACCGGCAGATGAAAGAGCTCGTCCGGGAACTGATCTTCATTGGGGAGACCAGAGAACAGATAACCAGTCAGATGGAAGCATTCTTTTAAAAGGGAGGGATAATCTTTGATTCAGGTAAATCATATTACGAAATATTTTGAGCAGTTCAAGGCACTTGACGATCTTTGTCTGCATGTGAAAAAGGGTTCTGTCTATGGCTTGATCGGTCCAAACGGAGCTGGGAAAACCACCGTCATAAACCATATTACCGGTGTTTATCGTCCCAATGGCGGAGAGGTACTGGTGAACGGTCAAAACTGTTATGAAAATACAGCAGTAAAGCAAAAGCTTCTCTACATACCGGACGACCTTTATTTCTTTGCAACTTTTTCCATCCAGCAAATGGCGAAATTTTATGCCGAAACCTATAAGGATTTCAACTGGGAGCGCTATGAAACGTTAAAACAGGTGTTCGGAATCCATGAGAAAAAGCTGGTCAGCAAGCTGTCAAAGGGAATGAAAAAACAGGTTGCGTTCTGGCTCGCAATCAGTTCCATGCCGGATGTGCTTGTTTTGGATGAACCGGTGGACGGGCTGGATCCTGTTATGCGGAAAAAAGTCTGGAACCTGGTTGTGCAGGATGTGTCCGAACGCCAGATGACGGTTTTGGTATCCTCCCATAATTTACGTGAACTGGAGGATATCTGCGATACCGTAGGAATTCTCCACAGAGGGCATATGCTGCTGGAAAAGGAGCTGGATGATTTAAAGGGTGACATCCACAAATTTCAGGTTGCCTTCCCGCAGGACGGCGCTGTGGAACAGCTGGAAAAAGAATTGGAAGTTCTGCACGTCAGCAAAATGGGTTCCGTTAGCCTGCTGATTATCAAGGGCGACCGAAAAAAGATCAGCGATAAAATCGCGGAATACAATCCATTGATTTCGGATTCCGTTCAGCTTACGCTGGAAGAGGTATTTATCTATGAGTTAGGGGGGATTGGTTATGACATCAAAGACATCTTTATTTAACAAAAGCATATTTCTAAATAACCTCAGAAGGCTTTGGTGGGGTTCTCTTCTCTACTTTATCATTTTGGTACTGGTCATGCCGATGCAGATTTCCATGTCAGGAGTCACCTATTATGCGGAATTCCAACAGGCAAGCAACCCGCCTTCCGTGTTTGACTCACTTCTGTTCCGGAACTCTTTTTCGCTGTTTGCGATTGGGCTTTTGATTGTCGTACCGGTGCTGGTATCCCTGCTGCTGTTCCGCTATCTGCACGTGAAGAAGCAGGCGGCGGCCATCCATAGCTTGCCGGTGACGCGGTTGAGCCTGTTTGTGACCAATTTTGTGTCCGGTATTGTTCTGATGTATCTGCCTATCCTGTTAAACGGCATCATTTTGATGTGTTACTGTACGTTTGGCGGCTACTGTTCGGTTATGCCGATGACTAGTATTTTTGCGTTTGTGGGGCTTCAGCTTCTGTTTTCCGCTGTTTTGTTCGCTGTCCCTGTCTTTTTCGCAATGCTTACAGGGAACACCATTTTGCAGGTCATCTTTACATATGCTTCCTATTATCTGCCCATCGGGCTTTGTACGGGCGTCTCTTACCTGATGAGCTTGGTTCTGTTCGGCTACCGGGATAATATCACTTTTCTGGATCCTTTGTTTGAGCAGATTCCGATTTTCCAGCTGATACGTGCTTTTAATGGAGATCATACCTTTGGCGCAATTGACGTGATTTTTCTGCTGATACTTACCGTTTTGCTGCTTGTGTTTGCCTATCTGTTTTACCGCCGAAGAAATCTGGAAACAGCCGGGGACGCTATCAGCTTCCAATGGCTGAAGCCGGTTTTCAAATATCTCGTGACCATATGTCTCTGTGTTCTGGTGGTAACCTACTCATCGGCTTTAAACAACCAAATCTCTGTCCTGACCGGCATTTTGTTCCTAACAGCGGCTGTTGTCGCTTACTTTGGAAGTGAAATGCTGATGCGGAAAAGCTTTCGGGTCTTTCACTGCTGGCGGGGCTTTCTGGTTTTTATCGCCATTGTCGCGGTCATTTCGGCCGGCGTGAAGGCGGATGTTTTTGGTTACGAAAAACGCATTCCGGATATCGCCAATGTATCGTCTGCCTCTTATGGCACGGAAGATATGAACATACGGGATGCTCCGAAGTTTCCGGTTGCACCGGCGTCTGCCTCTTATGGCACGGAGGATATGAACTCTCTAACGGAAGATTTTGCAACAAATACCGAACGGGTAGAGGGGGAAGTCGACAATCCGGAAACGATTCAGCTCATCGCCGATGTGCACCGCTCTATCATTGCACACAAACAGGAACTTCTGGAAGCTCCATATCCGGATTCTGCCGGAAACCGCCGCTATTACAGAACCATCAGCTACCGTATGAAAGACGGAGAGATCTTCACCCGCCACTACCGAATCGATGAAGCAGTGATAGAGGACGCACTAAAACCACTGTATGAAAGTCAGGATTATAAGAAGGCTTATTTTGACGTGGTCCGCCGTTTTCAGGATACTGATTTCACCAGTGCGGAAATACACAGCTCCTACAGTTATTCCATGGACAGCGACACGGCAAAAGAAGTTTACCGGCTGGTTCTTGCAGATATTGATACACTTGGCTATGAGGATATTAATCCAGCGGATAAAGATGTGCTGTGCACTGTGAGTTTTACAAAAATGGATGATAAAAAGCAAACCGTTGCGCGCAGCGCGGATATCCATATAACCCCCAACTTTAAAAACACCATTGCCTATCTGCGGGAACACAATATCTATCAAAGAGTTGTCATAAGTCCCGCGAATGTAGAAAAAATCATGGTCAGCGTTCTCAATGAAACAGTTGGCGAGGTGACAGATAAAGAAGCGATACGAAAGCTTCTTGAAGACTACCGAAAAGGAAATTTTCTGAAAAGTGTCACGGGGGAGGAAAATTATGAAATCATTGCAGTGATGGAAAACGGAGAACAGTTTTCACTGGGTGTTATGGACACCGCCCCTTACTTTATGAAAACACCCGCCGAATAAGAAGGTTTTTCCATCCGCTTTACTTGCGGCAGAATCCGTTTTCGAACCCCTGGCTCCCTTAAAAAGGCAGACACATCAAAATTCATTGTGTGTCTGCCTTTTCTTTGCGGCTCTATTTTAGCCGACGGTTATTTTATTTTTCGATGGATTTTCGTCCGCTGTCCCCTGCTTTAAAAGCATCTCGCCAATCTGAAAGACATTTCCGGCACCCACGGTTATCACAAGATCCCCTTCCCCGGCCCGCTGGCTGACATAGTCAACAATCTGTGTAAAATCAGAAAGATAAACCGCTCCTTCAATACGCTCAGCCAAGTCCTTGGAGGAAATGCCGTAAACATTTTGTTCCCGGGCAGCATAAATATCGGTAATAATCAGTGTTTCCACGCCGCTTAAGACCTTCACAAATTCGGGAAATAAAGCTTTGGTGCGAGTGTAAGTATGGGGCTGGAATATCAGGTAAAGATGATTGTATTCCATGTTGGATATGGAATTTAGTGTGGAGGCGATTTCGGTAGGGTGATGCGCATAATCATCGTAGACCGCGGCGCCTTGAAACATACCCTTGCGTTCAAAGCGGCGTTTCGCACCTTCGAAATGTTTTAATCCCGCCGCAATATCATCAAAACAAACGCCTAGAAGCAAAGAGCAAAGTGTTGCGGCCAGCGCGTTTAAAATGTTGTGACTTCCCTTTATAGCAAGCTCCGCTCTGCCCAGCTTTTTCTCTTCATAGATCACATCAAAGGACGGGTGTCCCTCTCTGTCATAGGTAACGTTTTTGGCATAAATGTCATTCTCTTCACGCATACCGAAGGTATAAGTTCTGTGCTTTATCGCCGGCCGGATTGCACGGCAGTTTATATCGTCGCCGTTCAGAAGGACAAAACCGTTTTCATCGGTTCGATCGGAAAATTTCAGAAAGGCGGACTTGATATGCTCAATATCCCTGAAATAGTCCAGATGGTCTGCTTCAATATTCAGGATCACAGAAGCGTAAGGATAAAATTGCAGGAAGCTTTCCACATATTCGCAAGCCTCGCAGATAAAATAATCCTTTTTTCCGATATTTAGATTGCCCTCAATTCGGTTGAAATCTCCTCCTACCGATACGGTAGGATCCAAACGGGCATCCAAAAATATGCTGGCTATCATGGAGGTTGTCGTCGTTTTTCCGTGGGTTCCCGCCACGTTAACGGGATAGTGGTATCCGCGCATCATTTCGCCCAAAAGAACACAGCGCTCCACCGTCAGAATCCCTTTTGCTCTGGCCTGGCGCAGTTCCTCGTTGTCCTCATGAATCGCCGCCGTGTAAACCACCAGATCAAAATCCCTGATATTTTCTGCCGCATGTTTGTAGATCACTTTTATACCAAGCTGCTCCAACGCTTTTGTATTGGAAGAGATATTGGCGTCAGAGCCGGAAACGGTGTGACCGTCATGAAAGAGAAGCTTGGCAAGAGAGCTCATGCTGACACCGCCGATTCCAATAAAATGAATCCTGCTGTTTTTCTGCCTCAAAACATCTATGACTGAATGCAAGGAAAATTCCTCCTATCATTAATCTTATTATATATTATATAAAATAAACTGACAATTAGTCAAACAAAATCCCCAAAAAACATAAAAAAGCTGAAAAATCAGAGGAAACCGGTGAGAGTATTTGAAACATAAATTCATTGTACGGTTAACTTCCCTCCTCTTTTGATTGGCAGTCTTCAAAAGTTGTCATTTATCAGCATTCCACTATGAAAATGGGATGATTTTCCTCAAAAAATCATATTAGGTTTGACGCTCTAACGCTTCGTATGAGTGAAAAATCAAAAAAACATTTTACAAATTGAAAAATTTGTGTATAATAGAAATATACATAGGTTTTTCAATTAAGATTTGGCAGACGGCTGTTAAAAAAGTGGTTGCAATAAAAGGTGGGACAGGCGTTAAGTCAGTACAGGGAGGTGACAGAGGAATGAATATCACAGATATTCGTGTTCGTAAGGTGAATTCTATCGGCAAGATGAAAGCTGTGGTTTCTATTACTTTGGATGATTGCTTCGTGGTTCATGACATTAAAGTAATTGAAGGGCAAGAAAAGCTTTTTATCGCTATGCCAAGCAGAAAAACACCGGAGGGGGAATTCAAAGATATTGCCCATCCGATCAACACCGAAACGAGGGAATTGCTGGAAACGAAAATTCTGGCGGCCTACGAGGAAGCTCTTTTAGAAGCTCCGGAAGACTCAGAAGAAGAATAATTATGAAAATTTGGAGAGTGTATGGCCTATACGCTTTCCAAATTTTATGTTCAAAACAAGTTGGCAATGTATGGAATGTGAAAAATCAAATATCTTGGAGAGTGTTTATTGTATGGATCGTTTTTCCGCTGTCATTCTGGCGGCCGGTGAGGGCACAAGAATGAAATCGTCCACCCCGAAAGTTCTGCACAAAATTCTTGGAAAACCAATTATCAGCTGGATTGTGGATGCACTGACCACGGCACAGGCTGATGATATTCTCACTGTGGTCGGCCATGGGAAAGAGCAGGTAATGGAACATTTGGATGGAAAAGTAAAATTCGGTGTGCAGAAACAGCAATTGGGTACAGGTCATGCCGTCATGCAGGTGAGAGATCAGATCGGCAGTTCTTCTACCGTGCTGGTTCTCTGTGGCGATACGCCTTTGATCGGCAGCGAGAGCATCAATGAAATTTATGAGCATCATAAAAATGCCGGCAACAGTGTCACCGTGGTCTCTGCGGAGCTGGATAACCCCTTTGGCTACGGCCGTATTGTCAAGGATGGCTCCGGCAATCTTTTGAAAATCGTTGAGCAAAAGGATGCTACGCCGCAGGAAAGTTTAATCTGTGAAATCAATTCAGGAATGTATATGTTTGAAAAATCCGCACTGCTGGGTGCTTTGGATTCCCTGCGCAATGATAACGCTCAGGGAGAATACTATTTGACGGATACCGTGGAATTGATTTTAAAGGGCGGTGGGAAAGCGGGCACCTATATCATGAAAGACTCCCGGGATATTCTGGGAATCAACAATAGGGTGCAGTTGGCGGAGGCCGCAAAAATTCTAAAGCAGAGAGTGAATGAAAATTATATGCTTGACGGCGTCACCATTGTTGACCCGGAAAACACTTACATAGAACCGGGAGCGGTGATCGGAAAAGATACAGTTATCGAACCCAACTGCCAGATAAAAGCAGGGAGCCATATTGGGAGTGAATGTGTTATCGGACCGGATACAATAATAAATAACAGCACGGTCGGTGACAGGACAACCGTATTAAAAGCGGTTGTCAATGACAGCAAAATCGGCGCTGATACAACGGTAGGGCCATTTGCCTATATCCGCCCGAACAGTGATATCGGAAGCCATGTCAAGATCGGCGATTTTGTGGAGATCAAGAAATCCATAATCGGCGACAATACAAAAGTATCCCATTTAACATATATCGGCGACGCACAGGTTGGGGAGCGGGTAAATTTCGGTTGTGGTACCATCACCGTCAATTATGACGGAAAGAACAAATTTCAGACTGTGATAGAGGATGACGCGTTTATCGGCTGCAATACCAATCTGGTTGCTCCAGTGACGGTGAGGGAACATTCCTTTATTGCGGCAGGCTCTACCATTCACAAAGAAGTCCCGAAGAATGCCCTTGCCATTTCCAGGGTAAGGCAGGAAAATAAAGAGGAATGGGTTTTAAAACGGGATGAAAAACGAAACGGAGGAAAATAAAATGATAACTCACGGTAAGGACATTAAGATCTTTGCTGCAAATTCCAATCCACAGCTTGCGAAGGACATTGCCAACATCCTGGGGGTGGATGTCGGGCAGTCTATCATCAACCATTTTTCCGATGGTGAAATTGCTGTGAACATCTATGAAACTGTCCGCGGATCTGATGTTTTTGTTGTGCAATCAACCTCAAACCCCGTAAATGACAACTTGATGGAATTATTGATCATGATCGATGCGTTCAAGCGTGCTTCCGCCGGCCGTATCACTGCGGTCATTCCGTATTTCGGATATGCGCGGCAGGATAGAAAGGCGAAAGCCAGAGATCCGATCTCCGCGAAACTGGTTGCTGATCTGCTGACAGCAGCGGGAGCGGACAGGCTGCTCACAATGGACCTGCATGCTCCGCAGATTCAGGGATTCTTCAACATTCCTGTTGACCATTTGCTGGGTTCCGCTGTCCTCTGCCCGTATTTTGCGGAAAAATATGCGGATTATGATAACCTGTGCATCGTTTCTCCGGATTTGGGAAGCGTTACCAGAGCACGGTTCTATGCGGATAAGCTGGACTGCCCCATCGCCATCATTGATAAACGCCGTCCCAAGGCGAATGTCTGCGAAGTGATGAATATCATCGGCGATGTGAAGGATAAACATGTTATTATGATTGACGATATGATTGATACCGCCGGAACCATCGCGAACGCTGCAAAAGCGCTGAAGGATCGCGGTGCTATCACAGTAAACGCCGCCTGCACTCATGCGGTATTCTCCGGCCCTGCCATTGAACGTCTGGAGCAGGCGCCGTTTGACGAGGTTGTTATTCTGGACACCATTGCCCTGCCGGAGGAAAAGAAGCTGGACAAAGTGAAAATCCTTTCTGTTGCGCCGGTGTTTGCGGAGGCTATCGATCGGATTTATGAGGATCTGTCCGTCAGCACACTGTTTGTGTAAAAAAGCAAAAATGAAATAACGGAGGGGGGCTGTTGAAAAGACAGTCCCTTTTGGGCGTTTTCTAACGCCGGCGAAAGGAGGACAACATATGAAAATCATTGCGGCTCTGGGAAATCCGGGCAAACAATATGAATTTACACGGCATAACGCCGGTTTTTTGATGGCGGATTTTTATGCCCAAGAGCATAACTTCTCCATAAACCGGATAAAATTTAAAGGGCTGACTGGAGAGATCATGATAAACGGTGAAAAAATTCTATTTTTAAAGCCGCAGACCTTTATGAATCTGAGCGGTGAAAGTGTCCGGGAAGCCGCTGATTTCTATAAAGTACCCCCCGAGGACATCCTCGTTATCTATGACGACGTGTCCATGGAATTGGGAAGACTCCGCATCCGCAGAAAAGGAACGGACGGAGGACATAACGGCATTAAAAACATTATCTATCACATGCACAGCGATGCGTTTCCCCGCATAAAAATCGGGATAAGTGAGAAGCACTTTGGGGACTTGAAGGATTTTGTCCTCTCCCCTTTCTCAAATTCCAGTCTGGAGGTATTGCGGGAGATTGCAAAAATCAATATGGGTGTGATAGACACTTTTATAAAAGATGGGGTAGATGCGGCGATGAACCGTTACAATGCCACGAACCTGGGAAAGAAAGAAGAAGGAGAAGAAACCGATGATTAAACATATCGTTATGTGGAAATTAAAAGAGAACGCAGAGGGAAAAACCAAAGAGGAGAATGCGGAAATTATCAAAAACGGCTTGGAGGGTCTGAAAGAAAAACTGGATTTTCTGCGGGCTGTTGAGGTGGGCATCAATTTCAACGCAAGCGAAATGGCATATGATGTAGTGCTCTATACCGAATTTGACTCCAAAGAAGATTTAAACCGCTATCAAAATCATGAGGAGCATTTGAAAGTCGCAGGCTATGTACGCAAGGTGAATGCGGCCAGAGTTGTGGTTGACTATGAGGTCTAATACCTGAAAAAACAGAATATATTGAAACGGGAGGTGATCATTTGGACGGATTTCAGACACTCTTTCATCAGATAGAGGCCTATGAAAACAGCCTGTCTTATTTAAAAGAGAAAAAAACACCTCTGAATATAACGGGGATTACGGATCAGGCGAAAGCGCACTATATTTCCGGCTTAAAAGAAGCCGTGGGGAAAAATATCCTTGTGGTTATGAAGAACCGCCAGGCTGTTCGGAACATGAACCAAATGCTGGCCTTTTTTGGTGTGGACAGCCATATTTTCTGGGAACGTGATTTCAATTTTTATAACATTGAAGCGCAATCGCGGGAAGTCTCACAAACCCGGATTACATGTCTTTATCAAACGCTGGAGCCGGGTACAAAAATTTATCTGGCAACACTGGAATCTCTCACTCAGCCTATTCTGCCGAAACAGCGGCTCGCGCGGGAAACGTTCCGGATTGGAGATATGCTTTCGGTTGAAGAATTCACAAAATGCCTCACGGTTTATGGGTATAAAAATGAGGATGTAGCGGAAAGTCCGGGCCAGTTTTCCCTCCGGGGCGGCATTCTGGATATTTTTCCTTACACCGCATCCCAGCCGTACCGGATTGAGTTGTTTGGGGATGAGGTTGACTCTATCCGCACCTTTGACGAAAAAACACAGCTGTCCCTGGAAAACCGTCAGGAATTTACAGTCACAGTGGCGGCCGAGATTCTCTTTGACGATGAAGAGAGAAGGCGGATTATCAAGGAACTCAAACAGAAAGAAAAATCCACGCGGAAGGCCAATCTGAAGGAACAGCTGCAGGAGGATATCGAGCACTTTCAAAGTCAGCGCTATTTCGGTGCGATGGACCGTTACCTGGATATCATTTATCCGGCTGGAGAAACCTTCCTCTCCTATTTTTCTCTCGAGGATACTATCATTATTGTGGACGAACCGCTTCGTCTTTCCGAGACCAAGGATGCCCTTATGATGGAACAGGCACAGACAATTACCATGCATGTGGAAAATGGTTTGCTGAGGAAGGGAATCAAACTGTATCACGATTATTATGATATGTTAAAACGGATGCTTGCATTCCCCTTTATGGGAATTTCAAGCGTCCTTTCCTCCTGTCCGGATTATCATCCGGTGGCTTCCCTTTCGGTATCCGCCATTGACACGCCCAGCTATTATGGGAAAATAAATTTGTTTGTCAGCGATGTGGAGAGCTATCTGGAAAAGGGATATCAAGTGGTTGTCCCGGTGGGAAGCAGCAAGCTGGAAAATTTCAAGACGCTTCTGTCCTCCAACGGAATATTCAGCAAGACATCGGACGGAAAGGATTTTCCACTCCGAAAAAAGGAGGTCGTACTGCTCCCTAAAAAAGGAGTTTCCGGCTTTTGCTATCAGGAAAACCGATTTGTCCTCCTTTATGACGCATCCATCTTTGGAAGCTATAAAAAAGAACAGAAGAAGAAAAAGAAACAAGGGGAAAACGCCATCACCTCCTTCGCGGATTTGAAGGTGGGGGATTATGTGGTGCACAATGTCCATGGAGTCGGTCAGTATGTCGGGATTGAGAAACTGGTCGTGGAGAAGGTGAAGCGGGATTATCTGAAAATCAAGTATCAGGGAACCGACTGCCTTTATATACCGGCCAGCCAGCTGGACAGCTTAAACAAATACATCGGCGCCGGAGAAAGGAACATCAAGCTGAACAAACTGGGCGGAGCAGACTTTGCCAAAGTGAAAAGCAGGGTAAAAAAGGCCTGTGATGACTTGGCGGAGAAGCTGATCGCCCTTTATGCGGAACGGGAAAAGAAAGAGGGATACGCCTTTTCCTCCGACTCGGACATGCAGACCATGTTTGAGCAGACTTTTCCTTATCAGGAGACCGAAGATCAATTACGCAGCATAGACGAGACAAAACAGGATATGCAAAGTCCCCGCCCGATGGATCGTCTGCTCTGCGGTGATGTGGGCTACGGGAAGACAGAGGTAGCGCTTCGCGCCGCATTCAAGGCTGCCGCTGACGGGAAGCAAACCGTTTATCTTGCTCCTACCACTGTATTGGTACAGCAGCATTACAACACTTTTAAACAGCGGATGGCAGATTTCCCGATCAATATTGAAATGATTTCTCGTTATCGAACCCCCAAGCAGCAGAAAGAAATCATTCGGAAGATGCGTTCCGGTGAGATTGATATTCTCATTGGCACCCACCGGGTTCTCTCCAAGGATTTAGCATACAAGGATCTGGGACTTCTGATCATAGATGAGGAACAGAGGTTTGGCGTAGAGCATAAAGAACGGATCAAGGAACTGAAAAAAAATATTGACGTGCTCACTCTTACGGCAACGCCGATCCCCCGCACCCTTCACATGTCGATGCTGGGTATCCGGGATATGAGTGTGCTGTCTGAACCGCCCAGCGACCGTTTTCCCGTGCAAACCTATGTGATTGAATATAATCCCATGATCATCAAGGAAGCCATAGAAAAGGAACTTTCCCGGGGCGGGCAGGTCTTCTATCTTTATAACCGGGTAGAGGGAATCAACAAAGTTGCCGCCAGGGTAAAGGAGCTGTGTCCGGATGCCACGGTGGCGGTTGCTCATGGTCAGATGAGCGAGGGGGCGATGGAAAAAACATTTATCAATATGCTTAACGGAGAGATTGATGTTTTAGTTTGCACCACCATCATTGAAACAGGGCTGGACATTGCCAATGCAAACACCATGATCATCGAGGACAGCGACCGTCTGGGCCTGTCTCAGCTTTACCAGCTTCGTGGGCGGGTCGGCCGTTCCAACCGTCTTGCATACTGCTATCTCACCTATCAGAAAAACAAAGCATTGACCGAGCAGTCGGAACACCGTTTGAAAGCAATTAAGGAGTTTACTGAATTCGGTTCCGGCTTTAAGATTGCCCTTCGGGATCTGGAAATCCGGGGCGCGGGGAATGTTTTAGGTGCAGAACAGCACGGCCATATGGACGCAGTCGGTTATGATATGTATTTGAAAATTCTGGAGGAGGCTGTCCGGGAGAAAAAAGGCGAGCAGTCCAAGCCGGAAGCCAGTGCTCGTATTGATATTAAGGTGAACGCTTTCATTCCGGATACCTATATCAAAAACCACGATCTTCGCATGGATATGTACAAGCGTATTTCCTCCATTCGTTCCGAGGAGGACTTATCGGATACGCTGGACGAGCTTCTTGACCGGTTTGGGGATATTCCTGAAAGCGTGGCCAACTTGACGGATATCGCATATATCAAGGCTGTGGCGGAAACACTGGGGATCTGTGAAATCAACGACACAATGAGTTCTGTCACTTTCCTGTTTGAAAACGCGGAAAGTCTGAACTTTGAAAAAATATCCAAAATCGCCGGGCAGTATAAGGGGCGGATTCTTATCAACGCGAACAATAAACCCGGATTTACTTACAAAACAAAAGGCGGTGAACAAAACCGCAAAATCGAAAATATTAAAAATATATTACAAATGCTGAAATAACCGTTACAAACATACCTTTTTATTGTATAATAACCTCACAAACCTCTAAGACATTAAAAATGCCAAGAGCTTTAGAGAATATTGAGGCGCAATATTGCAGCGGCGGCAATCGCCTTCATGGTTGCGTTATAGATAATCTCTATAAACAAATTAAGATAGAAGGAGTGTAAAAAATGAAAAGGACAATCGCAGCCCTGCTTTGTCTTATTATGGTGTTTGGAGCAGCCGGTTGCTCTATTGTTGACCCTACCGTTCTCACTATAAATGGGACAACCGCGGATTTACCGGAATATAATTATTATCTTGCCATGCTGAAAATGCAGGTGACCCAATCCGTCAGCGCCGATCAGCTTGATATCTACTGGGATACGGAAAAGGACGGGAAAACCACCTTTGAGATATTGAAGGACAAAGCTCTCACGGAAATGACCAACATGCGTATCGTATCCGAGAAAGCCAAGGAATTGGGGATTACGATGGAATCACAGGATTCCCAGATGGTTTCCCAATACAAGCGTCAGATGCTGGGGCAAACGTCCGAGGAGACTTTTTACAAGGAGACAAACACCAATCAAAAAGCTTTTGACAACATTATCCGCATGATGCTGCAGCGTACTGCGCTTCTTCAGCAGCTGATGATGGATGAAAACTCTGGTTTCAAAGTATCTGAAGATTCCATTAAAAAGACCTTTAATGAAGAATACTGGAAAGCGAAACACATCCTTATCAAAACCGTAGATGACTCGAACAATCCTCTTTCGGAAGAACAGCAGAAAGCGGCACAGGAAAAAGCAAAGAGCATTTTGGAAAGAGCGAAAAACGGCGAGGACTTTGATGCCCTGATGAATGAGTTTTCTGAGGATCCAGGGAGCAAATCCCAGCCAGACGGCTATATCTTCACAGCTGGAGAAATGGTTGCAGAGTTTGAAGACGCAACGAAGAGCCTGGAGCCGAATCAAATTTCCGATCTGGTAAAGACCAGCTATGGTTATCATATCATCAAAAGGCTTCCTTTGAGCGTGGAAACTGATCAGGAAAAATATGACGAGATGAAAGAAAACATATATAATGCAGCTGTAACAAAAGAACTGGACAGACAGATTGAAGAGTGGAAAAAAAGCATGACGATTGAAGTGAACCAATCTGTGGTGGACAAAATTACAAAGGATCAAATTTAGGAAAAAAGAGAGAAGATTTTCTTCTCTCTTTTTGGTAAGAAAAATGTTTTTAGATGATTTAAAAAAGGAAGCGCTGGCTCATAAAATTGAATATATTCACATTCTGCCCTTTTCCTATGAGAAATATAAAAGTGTTGTTGTCGCTCTGCTTCCCTATTATGCGGGAGAATATTTCTCATGCCTGTCACGTTACACAAGGGGGCTTGATTATCATGTTGCAGGAAAGCAAATTCTTAACGGTATCCTGGCTCCGCTGGCACAGCGGTATGAATTTTCTTACCGTGTTTATGTAGACATCTCTCCCTTGGATGAGAGGAGGCTTGCACTGAAGGCAGGATTAGGCTTTCTGGGCAAAAACAATCTGGTTATCAATGAAAAATATGGATCCTATTGCTTCATTGCAACCGCGGTGACGGAGATGGAGGTCGGAACGGAACCACAGCCAATTAAAAACTGCATCGGCTGTGGCGCTTGTATCCGTCATTGTCCGGGAAAGGCAATCAGTGAGGAAAGTGTTGATTACCTGCGCTGCCTGTCCCGGATCAACCAGGAGAAGAAAATTTCAACCGGACAGGCGGATCTTATCAGCCGGCAGGAATCCTGCTGGGGATGTGATATCTGCCAAACGGTTTGTCCCTGCAACCGGAATCCGAAAATTTCTCCTATTTCAGCATTTACAAGAGAGCTGATTTTAAACATCAGCGACATTGACAGCCTTTCCAACCGTACATTCCGGCAAAAATACGGAAAATATTCCTTTGCTTATAAGGGTAGAGCCATTGTGGAGAGAAATTTGAAGCTGATAAGGAATAAACATTAGAGAGGCGAACCTTCATGCAACAGGATTAGGTTTTTGTTGAAAAAGTGGGAAAACACAAGGCGATGAAGTTATTTAAAATATCAGGAATAGCGGACGGCTATCAGCCGTCCGCTGTTCTTCTGCTTTTTATGTATTTATCTTAAGAATAATAAGGCAATTAATGCCACTATCAGGAGCCAGTCATTACAATCCTCATAGAGTAGAAAGAATAGAAGTCCGATGATTACAATATCATCCACAGCCACATTTTGAAAAAGGCCCCCTGCCAAACTATCGGTTTTCACCTCGGGCTGTTTTTCTTCTTCCTGCGGAGCCTGTGCAACGTTTACATCCTTTGGAATTAAGCGTTCCTCATAAGGGTAAACTGGCTTTTCCTCATTGGTGCTATAAGTACGATACATCCAATACCATCTCCCGTTTATAACGAAATGAAGATATTCCCCGCCCTATAAGCGGCGGATCCCTTCCTTTTTCTGTGGCAGTGTAACCCACCACAGAAGCGTTGAATGACGGGGCTACACCCCTTATTGAACAAGATGAATGCTTTTGTAAAGCAAAAACCACCTTAAAAGCGTTTCAACCTCGCGAAGCGGGGATATTTGTACGCCGCTTGCTCATAAATTTGTATCTGACCCTCTATAGGGATGGGGACATTATAGGCGAGGTTATTTTATATTTCGAATTCCAGAAGAAAAGTTCATCACCTGAATCAGCCGTACCATCATGTCAATTCCGGACGATCTTCCCCCTGCCATAAAAGGTTTTATGGCATTGAGCAGTACAATCCGATTATCGCTTGTATCATTGAAACGGTCCATCATATTTTTTGCCTTGACCAGCATTTCCATATTTTCTGGAGTGAATCCCGTTCCGCCCAGCAAATCGCCCAGATTTCCCAAACTGCCGCTTTGTCCGCTGTTTTGATTTGAATTGTTTGGCTGACTGGGCTGTGATGTGGAATCATTTTGGTTTTGCTGGCCGCTGCCGCCGTTATTTCCAAGCAGGCCGGAAAGCATATCCTCCATCTTTTCTTTGGCGCCGTCCTGGGAAAGCATATTCATCAGATTTCCCAGCATATCATTGTTATTCGCCATAGCATCACATTCCTTTACTTAAGATCGTTCAACTTTCTTAATAAAGTTTCTTTATCCATATGACTGAGCATATTCTCCAAATCCTGATTGCTGATATTTTTACTGTTAGCCATATTGCCCAGGCGGTTGAGTAATTCCTCTTTACTCATACCGTTAAACTGCTGCATCAACTTTTGTTTTTGCTGCTCAGTCAGCATATTGTTGATGGCATTTTTCGCTTTCATCAGCGTATTGGGGTCAATGTTTTTAAAAAAGTCATTCATACGTTTTAGGCTCCTCTGATATAAGCATGGAACACAGTATACAGACTTAGCCACTGTGCTCCATACTTAGGATGAAGGTGACTTAAATTATTCTCTCAAACAGTTTTAAGTCACCCGTGATGTATCTTTACTTTATTCTTATGGTACCGGAAGGTTTAATATGCAAAAAGTACTAAAAAAACAAGGATGAAAAACAGAATCGAGCTGTTGTTTCCACAGCAGTCATCTTCACAGCCACAGTTATTTCCGCAGCCGCATCCTCTGCCACCAAAAAATGAATTTAAGAATCTCATAGTTAGTCTCCTTTCAATATTCATAAAAAAGGGGGGCACTAATATTTTATTCCCCTTCCTATTTTCGGTGCATAATAAATAGTTGAAAGTTAAAATTAGAAATGTTATAATAACCTCACGAACCTCTAAGGCATTAAAAATGCCCAAGAGTTTCGGAGAACATTGAAACGCAATATTCCGGCGACGACAGCCGCCTTCATTGCTGCGTTTTAGATAACCTCACGAAGCTCTAAGACATTAAAAATGCTCAAGAGCTTTGGAGAACATTGAAAACGTTTGCGCAGCAAAAGTTACCTTAATGGCGTTTCAACAGAGCAAAGCGCAAGATTATGTTTGCCGCTTGCTCTTTTAACAAGGTATCCACCACTTCAGAAATAGGAGATATACAGCGAGGTTATAATGAAACGAATTGTATTGTTCTCCGATTCCCACGGCAGAACAGAAAATATCAAAAATATACTCAGACAGATACCAGGGATAGATTATGTGCTGTTTTTGGGAGACTGCCTGCGGGACATCTATCCAGTTGAACAGATGAATCCGGACATTGTTTTTCATTATGTCCCTGGCAATAATGACTTTAGCGTTTCTCTTCCAAGCGAAAAGACAGTTGAAATTGGAGGGGTGCGTATTTTTATGGCACACGGGCACCAATATCAAGTGAAGATGACCTGTGACCGCATCTTTTACCGGACGGGAGAGCTCCAATGCCAAATTGGACTGTTTGGACATACACATCGTGCGGTTAAGGTGCAGGACGATGGTATTCTTCTGATGAATCCGGGAAGTGTTTCTCTGCCTTACGGCGGGAATCCGTCTTACGGCATTATTGAGATCGAAAACGGCAGCCCGTCTGCTGATATATTATATATTTAGAGGTTTTTTATGTTCCGTTATCTTTATATTGATCAAGTTTCTTCGACCAATGACTATGCAAAAGAACTGGGACTGCAAGGGGACAATAATATTGCCGTCATTGCGAAGGAACAAACCAAAGGCAAGGGAAGGCTGGGGCGCAGCTTTTCCTCCCGTCAAAATAATGGTTTGTACCTATCTCTCCTTTTTCAGCCGGAAGACCCCCTGCTTGTTCCTGTTATCGCAGCGCTCAGTGTTTATCAGGTTATCGCGAAGTACAGCAGAGATCCGGTATCTATTAAATGGCCCAATGATATTTTGGTTAAAATGAGTCCAGCGGATAAATACAAGAAAATATGCGGTATTCTCTGCGAATCTTTTGTAAGAGAGAAGCGTTTCCATGTCATCTGCGGCATTGGCATCAATATTGCAAATGATTTTTCCGAGGAATTGAAAGATATTGCAACCTGTCTGCAGGATCATTGTGATTTTGATGGCACTGCCGGGGAGTTGGGGCAGGAAATATGCCGTATTTTTGAGACTCTGATGCAAAAAGAAAAGCCGCAGTTGATTGCAGAATACAAATCGCATCTGAGAAACTTAAACCGCAAGGTCCGTGTCCTGAAAGGACAGGATGAAATCATCGGTACCTGCACCGATTTGAACGAAAAAGGGGAACTGTTGATACAAACTGCACAGGGGGAACAGATCACGGTTCATTCCGGGGAAGTTTCTATCCGGGATTTATAAACCTTGTTCTATGCCATCCGATTTTGTACGCGGTGGGTATCTAATCCCATTTCGCAAGGTCGAAACGCTATTAAAGTAGCCTTTGCTACGCAAAAGTTTTCAATGCAATCTTGTTATAACGAAAGGAAGATGTCCCTGTCTGTGCTCAAAAAAGTTTTTTGGACAAGCCCTCTGCAAGATGGTTCTTGAAATTCACAGTCCTATTCTCAGAAAAGGAATGAAAATATTATGCCAAAAGAAAATTTCAATCTACAAGAAAATACAGTGTTGAGAGAAGGGTTAGAAGACTTCTCCCTTTCCAGCGGCATAAATTCCTTTGCAGTGAATACAAAAGGGAAGCTTGTTTTGTCTTATCAGGCTTTTTGTCCCTTATCGAAACACCAATTCCCCGAATGCAAAGAGTGCGAGCAGCATTTTCGATATGGCTGCTTCCATTCCAGTTACTTGAGGGGGCAATTTCAATTTTTCTGTCCGGTAGGGCTTTTGTTTCTCATCTCACCTGTCGCTGTTGGAAACAAATTGGAAGGGGCTGCTGTCGCCGGACCATTGTTAACAAGGGATTTTAAAGAGATTGAGCCGCTTGGATCTCACCGCAAGGCAGAGATGACGAGGGCGATTCAAACCATTCCTGTTGTAAAACCGGAAAGAGTTTTCGCTCTTTCCAAGACACTCTATTACCACATTTCATATGCCTTTGAGTACATTTTGCCTGGCGGCGCAAAAGCCTTCTCTCTGTTTAATGCCTTGCTCTCCAATTTTAAAAATCTTTTGGCCAATCAAAAGGGGCTGATTTGTTTTTCAAGGATTAGGGAAAAAGAGCTTATAGGCTTTATTGAAAAAGGAGAACGAGGGAAAGCGGAACAGAAAATTCACATGATTTTGGACTATTTTTACGTTGTATGTGACGGAAACTTCGATATGTATCGAATTCATATGCTGGAGTATCTCATGTTCCTGAGTTATATCGCATCGAAAAACAATACTGCCCCTGAACAAATCCTTGGAATGAATTATTCTTCCTTGAATTTGCTTCGGGAAATCAGAAATATGGAGCAGCTTCAGGACTGGCTTGAGGGTGTTTTGCAACACTTTTTCGACTGTGTGTTTGCCCAGAGCCAAGTCAAACATGTAAATATCATTTATAATGCGATCCAGTATGTACAGAAGAATTACAACCAAAAAATATATCTGGAGGATGTAGCTGGTATGATATATCTGAATCCCTCCTACTTCAGCAGAGTGTTCAAAGATGAGATGGGAGTAACATTTCACAGCTATCTGACCAACTACCGCATAGAGATGAGCAAAAAATTTTTACTGGATCCATCCATCCCAATTCTATCGGTTGCATCGCTGGTAGGTTTTGACGATCAGAGTTACTTTACGAAAGTATTTAAACGCAAGAACGGAGTGACGCCGAAAGTGTTTCGGAGCCGGAACTAAAAAGTGCTGCAGCGGATTGCTTTTCTTTTCAAGTATTTTCGATTTTATCCTCCGATGAAATAATTATAGAAGGAACAAAGATTTATTTTGCAGTCAAAAGGGCATACTGTATCTGAGGTGACTAACTATTAAAAGTCAAGACATTTTTAAAAAAATTAAGTAATTGAAAAATAGGCGCACTTAAACAAGCCCTATGTTTCAAGGACTAAAAAAATATTAGATAAAGATTATCTCAAA
>NZ_JAHLPV010000003.1 GCF_018918095.1 Acetivibrio sp. MSJd-27
TATGCGATGTTCATGCCAATCTCCTGCATGGTACGGCGCAGCGAGGGGATGCCGTACAGGTGCTGGATGAACACAATTTTGAACAATACCACCGGGTCAATGCTGGGACGGCCGTTGTCGCGGCTGTAAAGCGCATCCACCAAGTCGTACAGATGCGTAAAATCCACCGCGCTGTCAATCTGCCGCAGCAGATGCTCCGACGGAACCAGCTCCTCCAAACATAGGATTTCTACTACATTTCTGCGCAATTCCTGCTCTTTTGCTAGCACACGCCGTCCCTCCCCAGTCTTTCTTATCTTTATTTTACCACACATACGCAAAAAAGCCCAGTGTATACTGGACTTTTTCGACAGGCTGACCTATCGAAAATATATTTTCGATAGGTTTTATTTTAATTCATATAGTTTGCCGGGTTCAGCGGCGTTCCGTTTTTACGGATCTCAAAGTGCAGATGCGGTCCTGTGGAATTGCCGGTATTGCCAACTCTTCCGATAAATTCCCGCTTTGCAACCTTCTGCCCGACGGAAACATTGATAGAACTCAAATGTGCATAATAGGTTTCATAACCATTGTCATGTCTGATTTTGATCAGCTTGCCGTATCCTCCGGCCCATCCAGCGGAGATAACCGTACCTCCGTCAGCGGCGACAACGGGTGAACCAGTTGCTCCTGCCAAGTCAATTCCGGTGTGTGTAGAACCCCATCTGGATCCGAACCGGGATGTCACGATTCCGTTATAGGGTGTTGCAAATGTTCCTGTGGAAGCCGTGGAAGGTCTCTCTTTGGTACCCACTCTTACAACTGCAGTAACCGGCTCTTTTACAACGGTCTCCGCAATTGCAATTTTGCTTACCTCAATGCCGTTTTCCTTTATGATTTCGTATTCCACTTCTTTTTCACCAGGTACGCCTTCCGTTGTCACAACAGACACGCCCACATAAGCGTCCGGGTCATCCACTTTTTCTGTTTCATAATCAAAAGGTTCGGTTGCTTTGAGCCGTTCCTTTGTCTGCACCTGCAGAAGAGGCGTTGTCTCGGTCACAAAAATTTCCTGACCATTCTGCAACAGTTCCGGCTTTACATCCGGATTGTATGCCATCAGCTTTTCCATTGTGGTATTGTACTTTTCTGCTAGGGAATAGAACGTATCCCCCTCCGCAATGACATGCTTGATTACTTCGTCTTTCGGTGCTTTTAAAGCGGCTAAGGCATCTTCCTGATTCTTCATAAAATCAGCTTTCACCTTGACGCTTTTCACCTCAACATTTTTATTGAATGCAACGGTATCTTTTTCCGTGTTCTCATTGACAAATTCTAATTTGTAAAGCTCCAGTGCTTCCTTTGCCTGAGCCTCCGTGGACAATGCCACAACCAGACTTCCGTCAACATAAATTCCGTATCCGTCCAGCCGGTCGTCAAATGCCGCCACCAAGGTTGTCTCAACCTCTTTTTCATCCTGAACCATATCCTGGTTCGCAAGGGTCAGTTCCACTTTCACTTCGCTGATCGGCTCTTCGGTTCCCTTGATGACCTTCAGCGTCTCCACTGCCTTTTCACAAGCCAGCTGTGCATCTTCCTTCTGGGATACAACCCCCACAACCTCGCCGTCCGCCACAACACGGTAGCCGATGGTCAAATTGCTTCCGAGAATTCCGCAGACCACAAAAAAAACAATCATCCCGGAGGATACCGCGTACATGGTACCGGCTTTTACTTTTTTCGCCTTGTCCGCAACCTTTTCGTGAGCGATGAGAGCAAGCACTTTTGTTTTTCCTTTTTCAAACACATTTTTAAGGCCATCCACTGCGGCTGATTCCCTGATTGCCTTAAAAATGTTTTCTATATTATGTTTCGTATTGTCTTTGCTTTCATCTGCGTTCTTTTTGAACAGCAAAGAATCACCTACCTTTTTCCTTATTGTATCATATTTTTCAGAAATGATACATTGTTACTCTTCTGTTACTGAAATGTTACAAAATGATTTCACAAACGCTATTCTACTACAATCCATCAAAAAAATCAACCCCTAACCCTATTAATTTGTTATGAATTCATAATTTATTCATATATTGATAGAGACGGTTCCCTTAGATTTTGTAAGAAAGAGAGGGGTTTTATGTTTATCCTGAATATCACGAAAAATAAATTAATTGCATCTGTCTGCGGGGTCGGAGCTCTCGTTCTGATTCTGTTCTTCTGCCTGAGCGGCACCTTTTCTGCAACGGATCAAACCGTGGATCCGTTTGCCATAGAAGATTCGGACTGCGCACGCAGAGCATTTATTGAAAGCTATGGCATTGCGCTCTCTCCCAATCCCCCGGCGGTTGAAAAGGCTGACATTCCCGAGGAGTTTGACGAAAGTTATAAGGATTATGAAATGCTGCAGAATGAAATGGGGCTCTCCCTCTATGATTACAGAGGAAAAACCCTCACAAAGTACACCTATGAGATGACCAACCATCCGGAATCCTATGTCATGCCGGTCTATGTAAACCTGTTTGTGTATCACGGCCGGATTGCGGCGGCGGACGTGTGCGCGCCAAACCTAAAAAACGGATTTCTGAAAAGCCTGGAATATTTCCGCTGAAAAGCTATCTCGCCAGAAAGCCGCCGTCAACCGCAATGGTAAAGCCATTGATATAATCCGCCGCGGAGGACGCCAGGAAAACCGCTGCGCCTCCCACATCCTCCGGGGTTCCCCACCTTCCCTGGGGTATCCTCGACAGTATCTCGCCGCTGCGCTTCGGATCCTCCTGGATTGCCTGTGTCATTTCCGTGGCCATATATCCCGGTGCAATCGCATTCACATTGATGCCGTATTTTGCCCACTCGTTGGCCAAAAGCTTTGTGATGCCCATAATTCCGCTTTTGGCCGCGGTGTAGGAAGAGACATGGATCCCTCCCTGATAGGACAGCATGGACGCTGTATTGATAATCTTTCCTGAAATTCCTTTTTTAACAAACTGTTTTGCCGCCTTTTGGGACAGAAAAAAGGCGGCTTTCAGATTGATGTTCATCACATCGTCCCAATCCTTATGTGTAAATTCCAGTGCGGGACTTCTCCGTATAATCCCTGCATTATTAATCAGAATATCAAATGTTCCGTAACGTCCAAGCGTTCTGTCTATGATCTGTTCCCGGTTCTCCTCCTCGCCTACATCCAGCTGAATGGGGAGAAAACTTCTTCCTAGGCCCTCCACAATCTCCTTTGTCTCGGATAAGTCGGAGGTTCCCACTCCGGCAATATCAGCCCCTGCTTCCGCCAAAGCCTTCGCCATTCCCTGTCCGAGCCCCCTTGTGGCTCCGGTAATCAATGCGGTTTTTCCTGTCAGATCAAATCGGTTGTTCATATGCTCCTCCTGTAAAGCGTTTTCCGCTCCGGAAAACGGCAAGTCCGCTTGGCGCACTGTTTTTTGAAGCAAGCAACCGCGCGCAAATCCACGTAGCTGTCCATGCTGTAAAAAAGACTGCATCAAAATGGTGCAGCCCTGTCAAAAAAATGTTTTTGCAATGCGCTTCGTATGGCTCACTGTCCCGTTAAAAACATACCGCCGTAAACGGCTTACGGGAAATCCTCTCCTCATCCGGTGCGTTTATTTTCCTTTTAAATATTGTGCAATGGTATAGCTTAGCCCATCCCGGTATTCTCCGTTTTTTTTCGCGCTTATGTAGCGCCGGTTGGTATTGACAAACGATTTGATATTAAAATCATTCATTCCAAGGCGCGTCAGACTGAACAGGACAGAAAGCCCAAGACCGAACAAAAACATAAAATAGGTCTGCTGCGAAAGCAGAAAATACAAAAGAACAATGGCGGCAAGCAGAAACAAGCCCCATACAGAGATATGAAACGCATATCTCTTTAAAATGGCCTTCTTTTCGGTGACAACTCCTCGTTTATATAACTTATTTGTAAACGGAATCCCAAAAAATATTGCATTCAGAACGGGTACAGCACTCATGTATCCTGCCACAAAACCCAACACGACAAAAATCCAATGCGTGATATTTTCCAACAGAACGCCTCCTAATCCAAATAATCCTTAAGCTTTTTGCTGCGGCTGGGATGGCGCAGTTTGCGCAGTGCTTTCGCCTCAATCTGCCGGATACGCTCCCTTGTGACGTTAAACTCTTTTCCCACTTCTTCCAGTGTCCGCATTCTGCCGTCATCCAGCCCGAAGCGCAGTTTCAGCACTCTGGCCTCTCTCGGCGTCAGGGTTTCCAGCACGTCCTTTAACTGTTCGCTCAGCAGGGTCGAGGAGGCCGCTTCCTCCGGCGCCGGTGCGTCGGTATCTTTGATAAAATCGCCCAGATGGCTGTCCTCCTCCTCGCCGATGGGCGTTTCCAGAGAAACCGGATCCTGTGAAATTTTCTGAATCTCCCGGACTTTGTCAATGCTCATGTTGAGCTCTTTGGCCAGTTCCTCCGGGGTTGGCTCCCTTCCAAGCTCCTGCAACAGCTGACGGGATACCCGATGCAGTTTATTGATGGTTTCCACCATATGCACCGGAATACGGATGGTTCTTGCCTGATCCGCGATGGCTCTGGTGATCGCCTGGCGGATCCACCAGGTTGCGTAGGTGGAAAATTTATATCCTTTTGTGTAATCAAACTTTTCCACGGCTTTCATAAGCCCCAGATTTCCCTCCTGGATCAAATCCAGGAAGAGCATTCCCCTTCCTACATAACGTTTTGCGATGGAGACAACCAGCCTCAAATTCGCTTCCGAGAGCTTCTGTTTTGCATACTCATCGCCCTCAGCCATTTTCTTTGCGCATTCAATCTCTTCGGAAAGGCTCAAAAGGGGTACTTTCCCGATATCCTTCAGGTACATACGGACATGATCGTCGATCCCTACGCCCTCCGACGAGATGATCTCCTCCATATCCTCCGCTTCAAATTCAACTTCCTCCTCCCGTGAAGAGTCCTCGCCTGTGATCTCGACACCCATTTTTTCCAGACGCTCATATATTTTTTCAATATCATCCACGCCGATGTCAATGTCATTCAGCTTATCGTTGAGTTCCTCCAGCGTGATTTTACCCTTTTTCTTGGCAAGCTCCAGCAGCTCTTTGATGGCTGTTTTCTTGCTCACTGTCTTTGACATCTAAATACTCCTTTCAAACAAAAAACCAAGCGATTGCATCCGAAAAGGTTTTTTATTCGTCTACTATATTATTTCTATATTTTTTCAGCAATTCGTCCAGATCCGCAAGATCCTTGGATTCCAGCATTTTCATCTTGTCGAGAATCCCCTCCATATTTGCAGTCAGCTGGCGGAGGGCAAGCAGATCATCGTCATACTTTACCTCCTTTAGCATCAGCCTGGCCGCGGTTCCCTGCTCCTGGGGCTCCAGCATGGATATGGCGCTGTTTGCGTCAGTAACCGGATTCTGTACATCTTTTAAAATGCGGTACAATTTTTGATAAACCGGATTGACAAAGACAGATTCCTCTATCCTTGTCCGCTTTGCCAGGTCAGGACGGTTCAGCAAAATATATAAGATTTCCCCCTGCGCATTTTCCAGATTTCTCTTCATGCGCTCCTCTTCCGTCATATTTTTTAATTTCTGATATTGTTTTTGTTCTTCTTTTTTCCGGATTCCGGTAACCTTCGCGCTGGTCTTCTTTTTCAAGTCAGATCGGATCACATCCTCGCCCAAATTGAGCTCCGAAGCAAGCTTTTTGATGTAGAGCTCCTTCTCCAGCGGATCGTTGACCTTCATCAGCTGAGCGACGGCACGTTTCGCATAAGCCACCTTGCCCTCAATGGAATAGGTGTTTACCTCCTGCTTTTCCTTCTCCAGCATATGTTCAATATACGGTTTCGCGCCCGACAAAATATTCTGAAAATATTCCTCGCCGTATTTTTTGAGAATTTCATCCGGATCCTTCCCGCCGGACAGGATGGGAACTTTTACTTTAAGCCCTTCCCGCAGCAGGATATCACCAGCTTTTTTCAGCGCTTCCTGACCGGCATTATCGCTGTCATAGCACAAAAGAACCGTGTCGGTATATTTTTTCAAAAGCTTGGCGTGATCCTCACAGAAAGCCGTTCCCAACGAAGCAACCGCATTGGTGAATCCATACTGGTAGAGGCTGATGACATCCATATAGCCCTCCGCCAGTATCAAATAGTTTTTGTTTTTGCTTTTGGCAATATTTAAGGAAAAAAGATTCAGATGTTTCTTGAATACCAATGTCTCCCCTGTGTTCAGGTATTTTGGCATGGCATCCCCCATCACCCGGCCGCCGAACGCGATGATATTGCCTCTCAAGTCAATAACCGGAAAGATAACCCTGTCCCGGAAGAAATCATAATAACCGTATTTTCCCTTCGCGATCAATCCGGCACTCTGCATCTCCTCTTCCCGATAGCCCTTGGCCTTCAAATAACGGATTAAGGTATCATTCCCTTTTTTGGCATAGCCAAGCCCATAGGTAATGATGGTTTTGTCGGCAAGCCCCCGATCCCGCAGATAGGAGAGGGCGGCCTGTCCATCTTTCGAATTTAAATTCGCATAAAAAAACCGGGCGGCTTCCTTATTCATGTCATAGATTTTTCGCTTCAGCGCAATCTCCTGCGGGACAGCCTCATTTTCCTCCGGCAGAGGGATATTCGCCCGCTCCGCCAAAAATTTGACCGTCTCAACAAAGTCCAGATGCTCCATCTTCTCAATAAACGTGATCACATTTCCGCCTTCATGGCACCCAAAGCAGTAATACAGCTGGTTCTCCTTTGTTACATGAAACGACGGTGTTTTTTCGTGATGGAACGGACACAGCCCCACATACCGGTTTCCGCTGCGCTTCAAATCCACATAAGCCCCCGCAACCTCAACGAGATCATTGCGATCCCGCACTTCCTGCAAAAAGCTTTCGTCAAAAATGACTGGCATAATATACTCCTACTTTTTTCATTCTGAAAAACACATATATATAATATTCGACAAATTCCGCAAAAACCCTTTAATTTTCCCGTCTGCGAACAGATGATCTACATATTGATAGAAATAACCGGCCGTTTTTCGGCTCTTATTTGTATATTCTGCACATATTCTTTTCAGCACATCGACTGCGGAATAAAAATTTCCTGATAGATCTGCAGTGCATAGCGGTCTGTCATTCCAGCGATATAGTCACAGACGATGCGCTCCACCGGCTCCGTCTCCAGCATCCCGATATACTCTATTGGCATTTTCTCCTTATTCCTTACAAAATATTCATATAAATCCGAAACAACATGTCTCGCGCGAAATTCCAGCTCGACCAGCAGCGGAGCACGGTAAACCCGCTCAAACATAAAATTTCGGAGCCCCATCATTGCCTGGTAAATCTCCCCGCTCATCTGGATGTCCTGCCTGCCATAAGAATTTCCAATCACATCCATCACCATATTGTTGATCCGCCATTTATGCGTATCCCCTAAAACAGCGATAAACTCCTCCGGAAGATCGGTCCTTGCAATCATCCCCGCACGGATTGCGTCATCGATATCATGATTGATATAAGCAATCCGGTCAGCGAATTTCACGATTCTTCCCTCCAGAGTAGAAGCCTGGTTGGAGCCGGAATGGTTGACAATGCCGTCCCTCACCTCATAGGTTAAATTCAATCCTTCTCCGTCTTCCAGGCGCTCGACCACCCGAAGACTTTGCTCATAATGTTTAAAACCACAGGGAGTGATCTCATTCAAAACCGTTTCCCCGATATGGCCGAAGGGAGTATGCCCCAGATCATGCCCCAAGGCGATCGCCTCAATCAAATCCTCGTTGAGCATCAGGCCGCGGGCGATGGTCCGGGCAATTTGGGCGACTTCCAGTGTATGGGTCAGCCTTGTCCGGTAATGATCCTTGCTGGGAGCAATGAACACCTGGGTTTTATGCATCAAGCGGCGAAAAGACTTCGCGTGCAGGATTCTGTCCCGATCCCTTTGAAACTCCGTCCGCAGCGGATCCTTATCCAGCGGGAACTTCCTGCCTTTGCTCTCCTTCGCCTTGGCCGCATAGGGGGAGAGCAGCTTGTATTCCCTCGCCTCAAGATTTTCCCGTAAATTCATTGCTCACGCTCCGTTTCGATTGATTTTTTCTTTTATACTATATAATTTCGCCGTAAACGCCAAAATACCTTTGGACACATTATATAATTTTGTGCTATAAAAATATGCATCTTGCACAAATTGTTTTTTTAAAACATTTTTCAGAATGAAAAAGAGCTGCCGTTCCTTGGCAGCTCTTTTTCCGTTTTCCCTAATCTATTTACATTGACAGTACAAGCTTATTTAAAACTTATTCAAAATAAGAAACGATTTTGTCTATGACAGCTTTATCCTTGTCTGCGTCCAATACCTTTCCATCGGTGATGACAATCAGACCCCGATCATCCCAGAATACCTCTTTGTCCAGCGCTTCCACCACCGCGCGCAGGGGAAGCATGGTTCTATCGTTTTCTGTGATGGCCGGCACATCCAGCGTCACTTTCTCATTGCCCACCTCCATCACGGTGTCATTGATCCGGATTTTGATTTCCTTGCGCCCCTGTGAAATCGTAACCGTCTGGGTTGCGTCGTCCCATCCAACCTTCGCGCCGATGGATTCCGAGATAAACCGGACAGGAACCAAGGTTCTGTCATCCTTCGTATAAGGCTTCACCTCCGCATTGTTGGCGTCCACCGGTACCTGGAACAGGTTGACATAGGCGTTCGGATGGTCCAGATAAAGAATCACGGATTCCTTCAGGGTTGCCGGTTTCTCCGCTTCACCGCTGGTTTCGGCGGCTTTGTAGAAGGCGGGTTCCGCCACATATAAACCATAGACGGCATTAGAGCTCGAAACGTACAGATATGCCGTCATGCTGACCGCTTCGTCTGGAATCAGATCCGAGGGAATTTCGATCTCCAGATCCTGCCACTTATCTGCGCCGCTGATATATTTTCTCGCGGTATCCTCACCAACCTTATTGCCGTCTTTATCAAAGAACCGGACATAGCTTCCCATATCAATCTTACCATATGCTTTTGGGTTTTTGGGATCCAGACTGACATCCTCCGCTGTCTCCGCCTGTTCTGCCGGAGTGTTGTAAACTTTCGCTTTGAACAGATAGGTATCCTTTTTGGTATAAGTACTGTCGAACTTTACGGAAGGAACCGGCAGAATGATCTGGAACCCTTTCTGCGGCATCTGAACCTTCAGCGCGTTTTTGCCATCCTTCTCCTCCAGCGCAATGCTCTGCGGGAATTGATCGAAATTTGCCTCTTTGCTCTGTCCCTTGACACCGTAAGCAACTTTTGCCGTTGCTTTGTCGTCATTGGAAATGCCCGAGAAGGTGACGACTTTCGTTTTCGCGTCCCCGTTGGTTCCGTCACTCAGCTTCATAAAACCTGGATCCTGGAATCCAAAATTTTTGTAAGGCACCCTCTCATACCCGTTGCCTGGTTGGGAGGAGCCTGTATCCACATTCAGGTATGCCTTGTCGTTGCCGTCCATCCGCAGGGCCATTTTATACAGGGTAACCCGGTTGGATGAAGTGAAATAGATATTCCCGTTTTCGCTGACCGTCATATATCCAATCCCTTCCGGATACAGCCGTTTTGCTTCCTTGGTGTTCACGTCAACGATATTTAATACTTCACCCGTGTTGGTCACCATCACATGGTCGTTGATCCATTCGATGGCATAGGGCGAAAACCTCTGGCTTGTCACTTTGTGCTCATAATCCTTGAGCTTGATTTCATCGGTTACAGCAAGGGTGTTTGTGTCAATTTTAAAGATGGTGCCGCCGGAAGCGCCCCACAGTGTGCCGTCGGAAGAAAATGACAAATCTCCGATGTGCATCGCGTCGGAACTGAGTCCTTTAATTTGAGGCGTGACTTCCTTTTCCACCTTGCGCGTTGCCAAATCAAACCGGAACAGCTTCGCCTTTGTCTGAGTGGGATCAATCCCCAGACCGCCCCAGATTGCTGTGGAACCATAAATTTTCCCGTCCTTATAAGCCAGACCGATGATGCTCTGTTCTTTGATCAATCCCTGATAAACGTCAAATTTTTTGGAAGCCGGATCGTAGATGGTCAGCGCACCGTCCAGAATACCATAATCCGGCACCGAGGAAATGGCTGCAACCTCTCCCGCTTCAATGACCTTAAAGGGCCGGTCCTGCTTATCGGTGGAAAGAGTGGTAAGCTGTGTTTTTTCCAGCGTTTCAAACGGCTTTTCACAGTTGACGCTCCAGATATTCGCACCGGGATAGGTGCAGACGATAAAATCATCTCCGACCTGTCCCATTCCTTCCACCTGGGAGCTTGCGATGGTGGTCTTCTGGTGTGTGGTATCATCCAGGAAAGTCAGAACAGGTCCCATATAAGCACCGATGGCGATGGTGTTGGAGCCCTTCATCCCCGGCTCCATGGAGCGCACTTCAATCGGCTGGGGCGCCGCATGGGACGGCACATCTTCATAGGTACCTTTCTCCATATTAATATAGGTTACATTTCCGTTGGACTGAACGGTACACAACGTTTTACCCGGCAGATCCGGTGTGTTGAATTCGATCCATTTGGAATTCCGGTTTGTACTTCCCGGTATTTCGGTTTTCTCATATTTTTCGGTTTTCAGATCAAACGCCCACAGCTTGTTATCGGCACGGTTGTGCGTGTAAATCTTTCCGTTTAATTCGGGAGAAACATAAAATCCGTTGCTCTTCACAAACTGATCTTCATTGGTCAGCCATTTGTTCTCACTGATTTTATAGACTGCGGTGATCGAGCGCTTTTCGCTGGAAGTGAAATTGATGAACAAATAGTCTCCCGCCGATGTGATACCTCCGCTGAACGCTTTGCAGTATTCTCCGCTCGGCAGTTCAAAATTGGGCAGATATTCCACCTTCCCGGTTTTCATTTCGATCCGGGCAAAACGGGGGGTATCCGCATTGTTTCCACAATACATGTAACCATTGTGAATCTCCTGGTTGCGGACATATTTCTCGCCGGCAAACACGGAATCATTAAACACCTCAAAACTGCCGGAAGCCACATCATATTTCATGACCAGCGCACTGGGATAGGTACCGAAATAGACATTGTCCTTCTCGTCAAAGCTCACGTCATACAATGCGGTCTGAACGGTGCCGTCCGGCGCTTTGATTCCGCCGAGCCGCTCCAGCTTTTTGGTTTTCGGATCATAGCGAAACAGTGAGGCCGCCGACTGGGTCGCAATATAAACGTTTCCCTTGGAATCTGTCCCATGGGACCAGCAGTTTTTCGCACCTGCCAGCAGAAATTCCCGCTCCACCTTCCGGTCGTCCAGATTATAGACAACAAAGGAAGCCGGTTTTCCTGTCACTGTGCTGTACACCATGTTTTTGCCGTCCTCCACCCCGAACGTGCAGTTAATGAACTGGGTGTTGGTGATAGGATATCCCAAATCGACTGCCTCCGAGACAAACATCCCATTGAGATCCGTACTTTTGTAGTCCGCCGCAAACGCGCTGAATCCTGCTGAAAGCAGCATGGCAAGGCAAATGACCAGTGATACGGACTTCTTCCAATTCTCTCTCATTTCAAATTACCTCCTTTTTGTAACTCTATTGTATCATGGTTTCTCCGCTTTTCCTATATTCAGATTTTTACAAATCATTTTTTTATTTTTATCATCATTCCACAATTATTTTTATATTTTACAAGCGGGATTAGAATAATACAATTTAGACACAAACCCACCGATTCTGTATAAAAACGACACAAAATATCCCGAAAGGATCCTTCCTAGGCATTATCCGACAAAGAACCCTGTATTTTTTCCAGAATTTTATACCAAAATGATGATTGCAGTTTCCTATTGTTTGTAGTATAATCGTTGTGATTAGCGAAAGGGGATGCTTTTTTGTATATCAAATATATTGTAAAGAACCGGCATAATTTTGCGGTGACTTTTGTGGTTATGCTGTTTCTTTTTATTTTCCTGGTGGCTATGGTGGACACAATCAATATCATTCCGTTTCCCATCGTGAAGCAGCTGTCGGTGTTTGTGTATGTGGTATTTGTGGTTTACTACATCATCCGTTATGTTTTGACGACCTTTTCTTATACCCTGATAGACCGCCAGTTTGTGATCATCAAATCCATTTCCCGCTATCACGACACGCCCCTGATCGACATCCCGGTAGAAAATATCCTTTTGATTTACCGTGCCGGACAGAAGTGCCAAAAGAAAAGCCAAAGAAAGCATATTGACAATATGACGGTAAGCCCCTTTCCGGGAAATAACTGCATCATCGTCTATAAGGACGGAAAGTTTATACGGAAAATGAAAATCGAATATAATGAGGATTTGATTCATGGTTTTTCCCATGTGCTTGGCGAGGATAAAGTCCGGGTATAAATTTTTTCCGAAAGACGGTAGGTCTGTCTCACGAATTGATTTTTTGAATATACAATTTTTTCAATAAGGGCTTGCCCCGTTATTCAACGAGGACAAGGGCACTGCATAGCAGTGCCGCAATCAGCGGGAGATTGCACTCCCGCTGATTGCGGATATGGAACCCGCTGCCTTAAGAGGCGGGTTCCATCTTTCCCGCAGTTATAATAAAACAAACAGGAGGCAAGGATATCCTTGCCTCCTGTTTGTTTTATCCTTTATATCTTCTTTTCTGAGGACGGTTTTTCCCGTCTCTCCGCCCGCTGCTGTAACCGCTTTTCTCCTGGGGTCTCTTCACATCGGAAACGACTGTTTTGGTTAGGATCCCTTTGATTTTACAGCCGTCCAGGCTGCTCACGATATTTTCCCGGTATTCCTTGGGGACCTCCACAACCGTGTTGTTATCCAAAATCGTGATATGCCCTATCATATTACCCGGAATCCCTGTCGCTTGCGTGATTGCCCCCACAATATGGTTGGGTGCAACCTGCTGTTTTCTGCCGATACTGATAATGATATCCCCCATCTTAACCCGTCTTGTCTGTGTTCCGCGGCTCATGTCCATCCGCGGCTTTTTCTGATCCAGGCTGATAACCTTTTTCACCGACAGCTTTTTATCTTTTTTCATCAGCATGCGCACCATGGCGGCCCCCAGCTTCGCGGAATCCCCCACCTTATCCAAAAGCTGCTGATACACTTCAAAATAATCGGGCCGGATTTCCTTTTCTGCTTTTTCCACAACCCGCTCCATAAATTTCTGCAGATTATACTGCTCCATCTCCTCATAGGTGGGAAGCTCTTTCTTGACAATATCCGCTTTGGTCATTCGCATCAGATCCCGCATGCTGTAAAACTGCTTGCGCCCCGTAATCAGGGTGTAAGCGCGGCCGGATTTTCCGGCTCTGCCCGTACGGCCAATCCGGTGCACATAGTATTCCGTATCCTGCGGAAGATCAAAGTTGAACACCGCGTCAATGTTATCCACATCAATTCCCCGTGCCGCCACATCGGTGGCAACCAGAATATCGATCTGCCCGCTTTTAAACAAATCCAATACCTTTGTCCTGGAGGCCTGTTTCATATCCCCGTGCAGTCCTTCTGCACGGTAGCCCCGCTGTTTCAGTTCCGCGGAGAGATCGTCCACCATGCTTTTGGTGTTGCAGAACACCATGGAAAGCTTGATGTCATTAGCGCTGAGCAAACGGGTCAGCGCCTCTATCTTGGCATCCTTTGGCACATCATAGTAAAACTGTTCAATGGTGGATACCGTCATCTGCTTTCTCGCAATCTTAATCAGCTTGGGATTTTTCTGATACTGCTTGGTGATCGCCAGAATAGCCGGCGGCATGGTTGCGGAGAACAGCACGGTCTGCCGTTCTTCCGGAACGTCCTTCAAAATGGTTTCGATATCTTCACGGAATCCCATATTGAGCATCTCGTCCGCTTCATCCAGCACGACCATCTTCAAATTCTGTGTTTTGATGGTCTTCCTGCGCAGGTGATCCATCACCCTGCCAGGCGTTCCGATAATAATCTGCGCGCCCTTTCTCAGAGCGGATATCTGATGGCCAATCGGCTCGCCGCCATACACGGCAAGCACCTTGATTCCCTCTTTGTATTTCAGGAAGCGTCTTATCTCATCACAAGACTGCATTGCCAGTTCTCTCGTAGGACACAGGACCAAAACCTGCGTGTCCTTTTTGTTTCCCGCGTCAATCGACTCAATCGCGGGAATTCCGAAGGCTGCTGTCTTCCCGGAACCGGTCTGGGAATGCCCGATGACATCCTCCCCTTCCAGTATCAGCGGGATGGTAGCCGACTGAATCTCAGTCGCCTCGGTAAAACCGATTTCCCGGACAGCCTTTTTTACTTCGTCCGAGATATTCAGTTCTTCAAATTTTACTTTTTCCATTCTAAACCTCTTTCATTTCCTTATCCGGGGCCGGATCGGAAGCACAGCACAACCATTGCCTCCCGCCGTTCTTTCTACGGCCGGCAGCCCCTCTTCTATTTGAACCTATTGTTTCTCACACAAAAAACGGAGATGATACCATCTCCGTTAAAAACATAAGCATGATTTTATATATTATACCACAGGCAGAATATTATGTCAAGCTAAATTCAAATGTTTTTTCAATATAATCCTTGTGGCGAAGTAGAAAGCAACCGCTTCGATGAAGCTTAAGATATTGGCGCCGGTAAGAATTCTCATTCCCAGATTTGAGTTTATGGCGGGGGTATCTATCGTCATCCCAAGGCCAAAAACCAGGATAAGTTCAAGAATATTGACAGCAATATTGATCAGAATAAACGCCACTACCGCAGCGGCAACTCGGTTGTTGGAAAACGGCGGAAGCTGCCCGATGGCAAGAGAAGCATAAATCATCAGAATACTTCCCAAAGCACTTAAAAGAAACGCAACCATAAACTGAATAATCACTCCCATATAGTTTCCCTCCACCGCTGCCTGGAATACCTCCTTGACGGCGTTCAGAACATCCTGCCACGGGATAGATGTCTGCCATAGCAGCACGACAAAGGTCACGACTCCAATCGCACAGCTTGCGGCCATCCACAGGAGAGTCACCAAAAGCTTCGACCAGATCAATTGATCCGCGTTGACCGGCAGGGTAAACATCAGGTATCCCTCGCTGGACAGCAGGTTCTTATAAAACCGTGTGACCGTCAGCACGAGCGTCACTACCACCAATGCGATAAACAACCCGAATAAAGTCAGAAACCCAATCAGCATGCCATATTCAAATTCAAAAGACAAAAACGCTTTGTTGACCAAAGCCAAAATGATAATCGCCCCATAAAGCGGTAAAAAGGTTCTGGCGGTCGCCTTTAATTCATATTTCAATAACTTTCCTAACATTTGAATACCTCCCGGAACAATTCATCGATCGATTTGCCCTTTTCTTCCCTTATTTCATCCACGGAACCGTTTAAGGCAATGGTTCCGTACGAAAGAAAAATGACATCGTCAAATATTTTCTCCACATCCCCAATCAGGTGCGTGGACAGAATGATGGAGGCTCCTTCGTTATAATTGCTCAGGATCGTCTTTAAAATGTAATCTCTCGCCGCGGGGTCGACTCCGCCAATTGGTTCGTCCAGCAGGTAAAGCTGTGCTTTTCTGGACATAACCAATATCAGCTGTACCTTTTCCTTGGTCCCCTTGGACATTGTCTTTAACTTGTCATTGATGTCAATATTCAAATCCTTAAGCAGCTCCCGGCATTTATAATGGTCGAAGTCCGCATAGAAATCGCCGAAGAAGGAGATGATATCCCTCACCTTCATCCACTCATTCAAATAGGTTTTTTCCGGCAGGTAGGAGACGATCTTTTTGCTCTCCGTCCCCGGCTTTATTCCATCGATCCGAACTTCCCCTTCACTTGGCTGAATCAGACCGTTCATCAGCTTCATCATGGTTGTCTTGCCGCTTCCGTTGGGTCCCAGCAAACCGATGATCCGCCCTTTTGGTATCTGCAGGGAAATCTGATCCAAAGCCTTCTTTTTCCCAAACTCTTTTGTCAGATTATCAAACTCCACAATTGATTGCATCTTTTTCTCCATTCCGCCGCTGTACCCCGGCTTTTATTTCTCTATTCTCCCCTGCCGGCACAGAAAATGGCAGGTGCTTTGGGCAGGAATGCCTATGCGCTTTCCCGGTCTTCCAGATAGACCGAAACAATCTCCTCCAGTTCTTTCGGGGTATAGCCCATCTGAAGCAGTGCCTCCAGCGTTTCCTTCATCTTCTGCGTCGCCACCTCCCTGCGGATATTTTTGATCATTTCTGCATCCTCCGTCACAAATCTTCCATTGGTTCTCTGTGCAAAAAGCAGCTCGTGGCGCTCCAGTTCCGAAAGCGCTCTCTGCACTGTGTTGGGGTTCACGCCAGCTTCCTGCGCGATCTCGCGGACAGAAGCAATCTTTTCCCCAGGTTTCCAGTTTCCCGAGATGATCTGCATTTTTATCTCATCCACAATCTGCAGATAAATCGGGGTATTGTTGTGAAAATTCCACACCTGCAAAGCCTCCTTTGTACTATTGTATTAACCATCTAATACAATAATACATCAAGCCGCCTTTTTTGTCAACAACTTTTTTCATATTTCTTTTTTTCTCTCATAAGATAGCATAGAACGCAAACATGACCTGCACTTGTCAAATTCCCTAATGCGCAGGAAAAAAGGGGTGGTTATTATAGGCTTTCAGAAAATGCATCCGGAAGAATTCGTCATATTAGCGGAGATTTTAGGAAATCTCTCTTCCCTGGACTTGCCGTATAATCTTCAGAATACAATCGGTAACTGGCTGCAGCTTCTCGGACAGGTTATAATCACCTTCAACGGTCAGCAGCAATATTTTGAGCAGGGGCCCGGCAGGGTTTTCAATACCAAAAACTTTAATATAGACAATGAAAGCTGCCCGCAGAACCAGTCGGTCTCCCAAAGCGATTTTACAAGCCTGTCGCAGCAAATGGAAGCTCTTCAGACCGGAATCGATGAATTGAAAAAGAGGCTGGATGCACTGGAGAAAAAGCAGTCCCCCGGCCTATAGCATGGCATCCGTTTCCTCGCGGATTTTTCATAAAATATTTTAAAAGCGCGTTTCCGCCGCCGGAAACGCGCTTTTTCTATCTCTCCAATTTTACAGTCTGACCAGAATGTCTTCCACTTTTTTTAATTTTCCCGTCCGGGTATACCCGTCTTTGAAAGCAAAGGGATTTCCGTCCATATCAATACTTTTGGCATGCTTTGCTGCGTCTATCCTTCGGTAGCGGATCTCCACATCAACCGGTCCGGGAATGTCAAAGCATTTCATTTCAGCCAGCCTTTTGACCGCGTTCTGAACCCCTGCAAAAATCTCCTTGACCACCGTCTTGGGATGCTTGGAAACAATCCGGGTGTAGGCGAAGGACTGCTTGGTCTCGACCGTTTCGATCCAGGGCAAAATGCTTTTTGCTTCCGCCACTCCCTTGTCATCGCTGGAAACAAAAATAACAGGTACCCCATAAGCTCCCGCCACAGCGGCATCCAAACCAATTTCGCCCAATTCCATCCCATTCACCTTGATATACTGATAGGCAACACTGGAATAAGTATGGGCGAGAACCGCGTTCTCCGCGGAAGCCCTTGCATGGTATCCGATCAGCACAACGCCGGCAAAACTGTTGTCCAGTATGGGGTAACGGGTGTCCACGGTGGCTCCTATTCCGATTTTACACCTCTCGTCCAGCAGATCATAATCCAAACTGCAGCCTCTTCCATGGTTGTCCCAGACAATCACTTCCTCCGCACCGCAGGCAAACAGGGCTCGGGCGGCAGCGTCCGCTTCCCGTGTTGCCTGTTTTCTCACCGAAGCGATATTAAAGGAATCCTCCACTCCCCCGCCGAAGGGACCGTAAGCGCAAGCGATTCCTTCCATGTCAACCGCAACAACAAATTTCATATTCCTGTCACTCCTTCTTTTTCCGTATGCAACACATATTTCTTAAGGCGTCTTTTGCAAACAAAAGCATTTTATCTTGTTATAGCACACTGTTTCGAAAATTTCAATGGATTCCAAAACTTTTATACAATAGTCCAAAAACACAATCGTTTTTTCCTATTTTCAAACAAAAATTTCCAAAAAAGTATTGTGAAAATCAGAAAACAATGTTAAACTATACTCAGGTAGATTCATTCACTCTCCCATTTGGAAAGGAAGTGTCTTTATGTTTCGGAAAACAAGCGTATTTCTTGCCGTTGCTGTGTTTCTGGCCTTCCTCGGAGGATGCCCATCCGGCGACGAGCCTTACCGAGAACTCTGCGAACTGCTGCTGCGGAAGGACGGAACCTATCATTTTCTTGGTTCTGTCACCGGAATGACTCCGGAGCAGGTCATGCAGGCGGCCGGCTTATCTGAAAATGAAATCTTTCGCGATGATTCTTCCACCAGAATACGAAAAAATGAGCTTCTGCATGTTATGGGGATTGAGTTCATGACAATCTGGAACTTTGACGGCGAGGTTATGACAGAGGGTTTGCTGGCCGCTACGTTTCAGGACAGGAGAGCATATGAATCCGCGCTTTCGGTAATCGCCGGCTTTGCCGCGCAATGCCTGCCCAAACCGGACTATGGATCGATAGAAAATCTGCTTGCCGCACAATGGCAGGAGGGTTGGGAGCCGGATGCACCCCAGTGGAAGGATTATTCCAGGGATACAGGCTATCTCCAGATCTGTGCTGCCGATCCGGAAAAAAACCGCTTTTTCCAAGAGTCCGGACAGTACAGAATTTTGATAAAATACAGCTCATCGGTCTATTCGGTGTTAAATCCAGCTCCCTATATCCAGCCTTCCCTGTGGGCGACGCTGGCACACCCGGACGGCACTTACCGTTTTCGAGGTACAAAGGCCGGCATGACGCCTGAAGAAATTCTCCAGCTGGAAAAAGCAGAGCGGGACAATGTGGATATAACCCTTTGGCTGCGATTCCCCAAAATCTATTTCTCGGATATCGGCATTGCTTTGAGCCCCTTCTATTACTTTGATGAAAATGATAAGCTGTCCCAGGGCAGCTATGTGATTTCTCCCATCATGAAAGAGGAGTATGATACGATCGAAACAAAAATCAAACGTTATCTGGAAAAGAACACCTTTGATTTGCCCGCACCAACTGATTTTTTCTATGTGCCGAAGCTCTATCCAAAAAAACCCATCCGCAGACGGGAAAATCCCGCCCCGGATGGAAGCACCCTGCATTTAGACAGCTATGGCATCATGCAGGTAAGCGTCAACTATTGAGCGTTTACCGCACATATACCCCCCTGTCCCACTACTACAGAAACGTTCTGCGCTGCCCTGTCTCTTATCCCGCCTCCCTAAAAAGCAAGCGTGGAATTTGTCAGATAGTAAAAAAGTTTTTCATTCTGAAAAACGCAGCCGCGCTTCGCACGCTGTTTTTTGAAACATGCAATTGCGCACAATTGCGCGCAATTTCCTATGTTATAAAAAATCGTCATGGAATGAACCATGACGATTTTTTCTTCCTATCTTTTCCCTTTTTAAGCCTTTTGTATCTTACCCCTCCGAAGTGTCCCGAGGAAGCTGCCCCTCTCCGTCTCCCGACGGCGTCAATGACCTCTCCCTCTCCTCAGCGATAAGGTGATTGTAAAACGTACACTCCGCAACGTACATATACGGCACGACAAAAAGTACGCCAATCCCACAGGTCACCATACTCAACAGGATCCATCCAAAAAAGCTCAGCTGCAGGAGAATCAGCTTTAATTTATTTCCTTTCATGAGCCTCCAGGCAGTTGTGTAGAGCTTTCCTGCGCGGATTTCGGGATTGTCAATGATAAGATAAAGCATTGGCATAAACCCTGCAAGCAGAACGGAAATGCCGAACAGAACGCCTGCTATCGGAACAAGCAGTCCGTAAGCCAGCGCTGCGGTGCCGTTCTCCGCCATATACTCGGAAAACCAAAGCATTCCGCTGTTCATCAGATAGCCAAGTACATTGACCGGTATGTAATACAAGAGCGCTTTCAGATAGTAGTTCGACGCGTCAAAAATACATCCAACGGTCGGAACGTCGTCCCGGCTGTAGCGCAGCATTCCCAGCCGCAGTCCGAGATCCAGAAAGCTCTCCAGAAAAATCAGAAGAATCATTGTGATGATCCGCGCAGCTTTTGCCTCCGCCAGATAGATTTGCAGGCCATAAACAACGCCGTTAAACAGTGCGTAAAACAAAGTCAGTATGACAGCAGTTGTCCAGCGGCCGCCTAGCATATCCAAGCTTTGACTTTTTATCTCCCCAATAGAAGGTTTTATTTTCATTCGGTTTCCCCACCCGTTCTATATTGTCAATGTTGTCATTATATCGCAACAACGCAGGCGGCTGTTCGTCGCCGTAGTATTGCGGTTCAATCGTTCTCCAAACGTCTTGGCATTTTTAATGCCTTAGAGGTTTGTGAGGTTATTATACCACAACAACGAAGGCGGCGGAATGTCGCCGTAGTATTGCGGTTCAATCGTTCTCCAAACGTCTTGGCATTTTTAATGCCTTAGAGGTTTGTGAGGTTATTATATCATGTTTGAGGGATTTTTGCAAACACGGTATTGTATACAAGCATCGCCACTGTGCCCCGGGAAGCGGTTTCCCCTATCTTCCCCTTCGCGCGGATGGTCATATTGATTCTCTCCGCCTGCTCCAGATATAAATTCGGATAGGCATCCGGCACTTTTTTGATATCCTCACCATACCCCAACGCACACACCAGCATTTTCACAGACTGCTCATAGAGCACGTCCCCGTCCGGCGCAAAAGTACCGTCCCCATTGCCGTCGACAACGCCCACGGACTTGGCCACGGCAATGTATCCGTTGGCCCAATGGGTGACCGGCACATCTGAAAAACCCGTATTCCACTGTGCGGAAGCCTTTGCAGCCTGCTCCATACCCATGCAGCGCACCGTGATAGCCGCTATCTCCGCCCGGGTAATAGGGTCGTCGGGACGAAAGGTGTGATCGTCATAGCCTTGCATCAGCCCTAGGTTGTGAAGGACAGCCGCAGCTTCATACAGGTAGCTTGACGGATCCATATCCGTAAACAGTCTCTCCTCCGCCCGGGCGCCCCAGGGCAGACAGAGCAAAAGACACAATAGGAATGCAGTAAACCGTTTCATTTTCTCCGCTCCTTCCATTTTTCTGCTTTGTCCACATCATAGCACATCCCTGCTCATTTTACAAGAAGACGGATTCTTCCACTGTCCGGGAAGCATCAGCCGTATCTACTTCAGTGCGGTAATTGATAAGCATTAGGGAGTCGAACGCAATATGGTTTATACAGGCAAATGTTCCGCAATTCCGTGTCAAAATGCTCGCCAATCCGTCAGGATTGCCTGCGCTTTTTCCTTGCCTTACGAAAAAATTTGCTCTGTAAAAACTCTGCGACCCTGCACGCAGAGAAATTTTCGTTTTTTCGGTGCGTAAGGGGGAAGCAAGGCTGGCGCCTTGCAAGACCGACAATTCGAAAAGGCGGGAATTTATCAAGTGCAGGGCATATTGCCTTCGACTCTCTAATGCTTAAACGCACAGAACAGCGTACAAAGTACATTTCCTTTGTTCTTTGCACGTAATAACTCCGGTTTCACGGCTGCTCCTGATCCGTCCCTGCATGGCATCCTGTCATTTCTTGTCATGCAAGGGACGGCTTATGATAGGATCGGAGCAATCAATTTAAGAGAGACTGGGAATTTCCACCTCGGGATCGGTTTCCTTCTCATAATCAATCCCCTCGACGCGGAACCCGAACAGGTTAAAAAAGTCGTCCCAATAGCCTTCGATATCCGACAATTGGCCCACGTTTTCGGTTGAGACATTGTCCCAAAGCCGCGCCACCTCTTGCTGGACATCCTCCCGCATCTCCCAGTCGTCGGGGCGCAGACGCCCCTCCTCATCCGTAAGCGGCGGCTGGGCAAACAGCTTGTCGTGAAACATGCGGTAAATCTGCTCCATACAGCCCTCGTGAATTCCCTTCTCCTTCATCACCTTGTACAGAAGGGCGATATACAGCGGCACAATAGGAATCGCCGCGCTGGACTGGGTGACCAGCGCCTTGTTGACCGAGATATACGCTTTGACGCCGTTTCCCTTTGCTTCGATTTCTTTGGAGGTTTCAAACAGATGCTTTTTCGCCATGCCGATGGAACCCTCCAGATACATGGGATGGGTCAGCTCCGGTCCAATATAGGAATAAGCGACGGTAACCGCGTTTTCCGCCAGCACACCCGCTTCGGAAAGGGCGTTCATCCAATCCATCCAATCCTCGCCGCCCATCACCTTCACAGTATCGTGAATCTCTTGCTCCGTGGCGGTGGGCACGGTGATCTCGGATATCTCATTGGTGCGCAGATCGATGGTTTTGTTGGTATATTCCTCCCCCACGGTTTTTAAGACGGAGGAATAGACGGTGCCGTCCTCCATCGCGCGGCGGGGTGCGGCCAGACTGTAAACCACCACATCAACCTTTCCCATATCCTTCTGAATGAGGTTGATCACCTGCTGTTTGATCTCCTTGGAGAATGCATCCCCGTTGACGGTTTTCGCGTAAAGCCCGTCCTCTTTGGCGCAGGCTTCAAAGGCGGCGGTGTTATACCAGCCGGCGGTTGCCGTGCGCTTGCCGGAAGCCGGCTTGTCAAAGATAACACCGATGGTTGCGGCATTGCAGCTGTATGCCAGCGCAATCCGGGAAGCCAAGCCGTAGCCCATAGAAGCGCCGATGATCAGCGCATTCTTCACCTCTTTGCATTTGGGCATAGCCTTGGTATATTCGATTTGATTTTTCACGTTCTGACGGCATCCCTCCGGATGTGCCGTGGTGCAGATAAACCCTCTTGTTTTTGGCTGAATGATCATGACATGTCACCTTTCGATACCATTTTTTTGTTTCATTTATTTTATCACAAAAATTCCTGCAAAACAAGAGATAATCTATGTTTCCGGATTTTTTACAAAAAGAGGATCGATCGATTTGCCTTCAAAATCGATCGATTTTGAAACAAAGGAAAGGAAAGTAAAGTAAAGGAGAGGAAAGAAAAAGAGAGAGCGGTCTTTTCCGACCGCCGTCCCTCTCTCGTTCGTCGCTGTATCATCGCTTTGTTCTTTTTCTATTTGATTTCCTGCTCTAACGCATCAAACTCCGGTGTGCTGAAAAACTCTCCCAAAGTGATTTCCAATCCGTCACATAATTCTTTGATTGTCAAGATTTTAGGATTTAAGCTTTTTCCGTAAAGAATATTTTTCAAAGAGGATGGCGGAATCGCTGAAAGATTTGCCAAATGGTTAATTGTATAGCCCTTCTCATTGCATAGCTGTAAAATTCTATTGCGCACTGCTGTAATCGTGTCCATATATTTCACTCCTTTTTTCTTTATGATAAGTAAAAAAGGTTGAAATTATAGGCTATGCATGCTACTATATAGACTATATATAGCCTATTTTAGGAGGAATATACAATGTACCAAAAAATTCTGTTTATCACAAAAAAATCTTTGCATCCGGAGGAAGCCAAAAAGATAGTCGATTCTGTGATAGAAGAAGGCTTCAACTATTTTATCTGCTATGCGAAAACCTGGACGGATATCTATATTATCCAAGCCTTAAAACAATATACCGGTGTTATTATCGAATTGGTTTGCTCGGATAAAAATTTGAAATTATCCCCAGACCTTCAGCAAATGTTATACAAAGGCTGCAATGAATTTTGCCTGATTGAAAATATTGCCCGAAACGAATTTGAACAATTGCGTTATTTAATAACAAGAGTGGACAGGGTTTATAAAATATAGAGAAAGAAGAATTCAGGAGAACGAATTTTATCCTTACGAAGGACAGAGAGCAAAAAAGAGTACAAAAAAGGGCGTGCCGCAATGCACGCCCGATAAGGTCCTGTTCTATTACAGAAGCTCTTTTCTCAGTTCCTCGCCGGATTTGGGAGAAAGATAGCTAAGCGGAATATCAAAAACGGAGAAGCCTCCGCTTTTCCCTTCCTTGGAGAGGCGGTAAGCCGCTCTCGCATATGCCACCAGCACACTGGAGGTAAACTCGGGGTTGCTGTCCAGCTTCAGGGAGAATTCCATCAGATGGTTATGTTCCATGTCCGCGCCGGTTTTCCCGCTGCGGATCACAAAACCGCCGTGAGGCATCTTGCTGTGATTCTTTCTAAGCTCCTCCTCGCTGATGAAATATACCTTGGTGTCATAATCCGCAAAATAGTTGGGCATTTCCTTGATTTCAAACTCGATCCGCTTTTTGTCCGCGCCCTCCTCGGCAACCACATAGCACTCCCGCAGATGTTTCTGACGGGTTTCCAGATCGATATTTTTACCGCTTCTGGCGGTTTCAATAGCCTCTTTGATCGGCACGGTATACTGAATGGCATTCTTCACGCCCTTCACCCGGCGGATCGCGTCGGAGTGCCCCTGGCTGACTCCTTTGCCCCAGAAGGTATAGTCCTTTCCGTTGGGCATGCAGGCGCCGAAGAGCATGCGGGAAATGGAAAACAGTCCGGGATCCCAGCCCACCGAGATAATTCCCACATTGCCGTTTGCTTTTCCATTTTCATCGATCTGAGAAAAATATTCCGGAATTTTGGCGTGGGTGTCAAAGCTGTCCACCGTGTTGAACAGCTTCACCATCTCCGGCCCCTGCTGGGGCAGATCGGTTGCGGAGCCGCCGCATAGAATCAATACATCAATCTCGTCCGGAAAGTTCTTAAGATCCTCTATTTTATACGCTTTTGTATTGGGAATTTTCAGTTCAACCTGCTCCGGCGCGCGGCGGGTAAACACCCCTTTCAATTCCATATCGGGATTCTGGTTCAGGGCCAGATGTACCCCTCTGCCCAAGTTGCCGTAACCCACGATTCCTACTCTGATTTTATCTGACATGTAAAAAACCTCCTCTGTTTGCTCGTTCTATATTGTTAGTATACTGTATTTCCAGCATTTTTGCAACAGATTTCTACTTTTCCTGCATTTCTTAATGTTTTATTTACAAATTTGTATTCATTTTGAAAGAAAAGACGTTTTTTGTGGATGAAAAATTTCATTTCCCGGATTCGTTCATAAATCATTTACAGAATTCCCCTTGACAAACAGCGAAAAAAGTGCTATTTTAGGTCTAGATTAGCAATCAACGAACGAGAGTGCTAACAAAGAGAAGAATAAATCGTCTCTCGCCTGTCATTCCGAGGAATCTCACGGCGGAAATCCTTGGCGAGTGGCAGGGCGATTCTTCACTCCGTTCAGAATGACAGGGTGTGGAAACAAACCGGATAACAGGGGCTTGTTCCTGCCGCAAAGGGCGCAGAGAACAAAGCGCTCTGTTCTCCTGTAAACTGTGTAAAGGAGGATGCCATTATGGATTTAAACGACAGAAAGTCACGGATTTTAAAGGCTTTGGTGGATTACTATATCTCCACAGCGGAACCGGTCAGCTCCCGGACGATCTCCAAAATGGATGAGCTGAACCTATCCTCCGCCACCATACGCAACGAGATGGCTGACCTGGAGGACATGGGTTATCTGGAACAGCCCCACACATCTGCCGGCAGAATCCCCTCCTATCTAGGGTACCGGGCTTATGTAGACAATCTGATGCGCAAATATCTGGTAACCCTGAATGAGTTTGCCGAACTGCGCAGACAGGTCAATCACAAGGTGGAAGAACTGGACTATTATATTAAAAAGGTATTGGATATCGCCTCCAAGCATACCAACCTGACCGCCATCGCTATGACGCCCGACTTAAAGAAGGGCTGCATCAAGCGGTTTGAGCTGATGAAGATTGATGCGCATTCGTTGCATCTGGTGCTGATCACCGACTCGGGATTGGTGAAGAGCAAAACCCTCCGTCTCGAGGAGGAGATTACCGAGGAGTTCGTGCTCTCCCTGCGTGACGTACTGAACGAGGTGCTGGCGGGCGTTCCTCTGGAACAGCTGGGCATTCAGAATGTGGAAAAAATTCTTCAGCGGCTCTCCGGCGACAAAGATCTTCTGACCTCCATCATTGATTTTGTCTATTTCACCGTCAACGAGATGAATGAAAACGAAATCCTGTTAAGCGGGCAGAACAATATTCTCTCCCTTCCGGAGTTTAAGGATGTCAAGAAGGTGCAGGGATTCTTTGAAATATTGGACGACAAAAAGGAAGTCAAAAATATCATCACCAAAAATATCAAAGCCGAGAATCTGAATGTGGCTATCGGCAAGGAATCCAGGGTGGAATCCATTGAGGATATGAGCCTGGTGGTATCCACCTACAAAATTTCCGACGGTATTTATGGCGCCATCGGGGTAATCGGCCCCATGCGGATGGATTATTCCAAAGTGGTGTCCTCTCTGGAGGCCATCACAAAAAATTTAAATGAAGGTTTACTCAAGGATTATTATGGAAACAATAGTGAATAGTGCTTTCCGTCAGAAGGATAAGCAGAAAGGATGTTAGAGTTGGAAAAAAAGAAAACAGCAAAAAATGAAAAAGTGAAGCAGGAAGCAAATGAGGAAGTAAAAGAAGAAATCAGGGAGGAAACCTCAGAGGCGGAAGAACCGAAAAAAACGAAAGAAACGGATTCCAGCGAAGAGACCGCGGAAAATCTGGAAGCGAAGGTTGCCGACGAGGTGGCTGAGTTTAAAGATAAACTGCTCCGCACCATGGCGGAATTCGATAATTATAAAAGACGCACCGCGAAGGAGAAAGACAGTATGTATGACTATGCGGTCTGCGACACAGTGAACAAGCTTCTTCCTGTTTTGGACACCTTAAAGCTTTCCCTGCAGCATGAAAAGGAGGATACTCCTTTCAAGCAGGGTGTGGAGATGGTCGTCAAACAGTTTATTGACACCCTGGATAAAATGGATGTGAAGGAGATCAAAGCCGTCGGGGAACCCTTTGACCCCAACTTCCACAACGCTGTTATGCACATCGAGGATGAGCAGTACGGCGAAAAAGAGATTGTGGAAGAATTTCAGACGGGCTTTATCCGCAAGGACAAAGTGATCCGCTTCAGCATGGTGAAAGTGGCAAACTAATTTTGTAAATATAGATCTAACATATTAAATTGGAGGTTGAAACTCATGGCAAAAATCATCGGTATCGACTTAGGTACAACAAACTCATGCGTTGCCGTTCTGGAAGGCAGCGAACCAACCGTTATCCCAAACAGCGAGGGTGCCAGAACCACCCCTTCCGTTGTTGCGTTTACAAAAGACAATGAAAGGATTGTCGGCCAGGTTGCAAAACGTCAGGCCATCACCAATCCGGATAAAACCATCATCTCCATCAAGAGAGATATGGGAACCGACCGCAAGGTCACCATTGACGGAAAGAGCTATACCCCCCAGGAACTCTCCGCAATGATCCTGCAGAAGCTGAAAGCCGACGCGGAAAGCTATCTGGGCGAGAAGGTAAACCAGGCGGTTATCACCGTTCCGGCTTACTTCTCCGACGCACAGCGCCAGGCGACCAAGGACGCGGGTAAAATCGCCGGTCTGGAGGTTATGCGTATCATCAACGAGCCAACTGCCGCGGCACTGGCCTATGGACTGGACAAAGATCACGAACAGAAAATCATGGTTTACGACCTGGGCGGCGGTACCTTCGACGTATCCATCCTGGAAATCGGCGACGGCGTGTTTGAAGTTTTGGCAACCAGCGGAAACAACCGTCTGGGCGGTGATGACTTCGACGAAAGAATCATGAATTATTTGGTAGAGGAATTCAAAAAATCCAACGGCATTGACCTCTCCACGGATAAAATGGCAATGCAGAGACTGAAGGAAGCGGCGGAGAAATCCAAAATCGAACTCTCCAACGTGACAACCTCCAACATCAACCTGCCCTTTATCACCGCGGACGCGACCGGTCCGAAGCATTTGGACGTCACGCTGACCCGTGCAAAATTCGATGAAATCACTCTGGATTTGGTCAATAAAACGATGGAACCGGCAAAACAGGCTATCTCCGATGCAGGCCTGACCCCGGATAAGATTGACAAGGTTCTTCTGGTCGGCGGTTCCACCCGGATTCCAGCGGTTGTGGAGGCCGTAAAACGTTTGATTGGCAAAGATCCCTTCAAGGGCATCAACCCGGACGAATGTGTTGCAGTCGGCGCTGCTATCCAGGGCGGCGTTCTGGCAGGGGATGTCAAAGACCTGCTTCTTCTGGACGTTACCCCGCTGTCCCTCGGTATCGAAACCATGGGCGGCGTGTGCACCAAGCTGATTGAACGCAACACCACCATCCCGACGAAAAAAAGTCAGATTTTCTCTACCGCGGCAGACGGACAGACCAGCGTGGAAATCCACGTCCTGCAGGGTGAAAGAGATATGGCCGCAGGCAACAAAACCCTTGGCCGTTTCCATCTGAACGACATTCCGCCGGCTCCCAGAGGCGTACCGCAGATCGAAGTTACCTTTGACATTGACGCCAACGGTATCGTGAACGTATCCGCAAAGGATCTGGGCACGGGCAACGAGCAGAAGATCACCATCACCTCCAGCACCAACCTGTCTGATTCCGATATCGACAAGGCGGTCAAGGAAGCGGAACAGTTCGCTGCGGAGGACAAGAAGAAAAAAGAAGAGGTGGAGGCGAGAAACACCGCTGACTCTCTGGTATATCAGGCACAGAAGACCATCGATGATGCAGGCGATAAGATAACCGCGGAGGACAAAGCCGGCGTGCAGGAAAAAATTGACGCTCTGAAACAGACGCTGACCGGCACCGACACCGAAGCCATCAAGGCGGCCACTGAAGAGCTGAACAAGAAGATCTACGAGCTGGCGCCGAAGCTGTATCAGCAGGCGCAGGGCGCGAACCCGGATATGGGCGGACAGCCCGGAGCGGACGCGCAGCAGGGTCCGGATGCAAACGGCGCTTACGAAGCGGAATTCACCGATGTGGACGACGACAAGAAATAATTTCATGGAATCACAATAAAACGCGTGCATTTTAGAACAGTTTATTATATAATAAAAGGGATAGAATGCGGCGATCATTCAGGAGGGGCTTTCACGCCCTTCCTTTTTGAGTATCAATGAGAAAAAGGTGTTGACATTATGGCTGATAAAAGAGATTACTACGAGGTTCTGGGTATCAGCAAGGGCGCTTCCGCCGACGAGATTAAAAAAGCATACCGGAAGATGGCGAAAAAATACCATCCCGATGTGAATCCCGGCGACAAGGAAGCGGAGGCAAAATTCAAGGAAGCGAATGAAGCCTATGAAGTCCTTTCGGATCCTCAGAAAAAACAAAAATACGATACCTACGGGCACCAGGCCTTCGATCCCAACGGAGGATTCGGCGGAGGCGCAGGATTCGGCGATTTTGATTTCGGCGACATCGGCGACATCTTCGGTTCTTTCTTCGGCGGCGGTTTTGGCGGCGGACGGCGCCCGAAAAACGGTCCCCAGAGAGGGCAGGATATCGAAAAATCGCTGGATATCACCTTCATGGAGGCGGCGTTCGGCGTAGAAAAGCAGATTACCGTCCACAAATATGAGAAGTGTGACAAGTGCGGCGGAACCGGCGCGAAGAGCAAATCCGATGTGGAAACCTGTCCTGTCTGCGGCGGAACCGGCCAGGAAAAAGTTGTGCAGAAAACCGTGCTGGGGCAGTTTGTCAATGTAAAGACCTGCTCCCACTGCGGCGGCAAGGGAAGTATTATCAAAAGCCCCTGCCCCACCTGCCAGGGACGGGGCGTCAACCGCAAGAGCAAAACCCTGAAGGTGACCATCCCCGCCGGCATCGACAACGGACAGCAGATCTCCTTAAGCGGCGAGGGGGAGGCCGGACTGAACGGCGGCCCCAGCGGAAACCTTTATATCCGCATCAATATTATGCCGGATAAAATCTTCAAGCGGATCGGCAGCGACGTGTACGTGGATGTTCCGATCAGCTATCCGGAGGCGGCGCTGGGCGCAAAGGTGGTTATCCCCACCATTCACGGAAAAATTGAGCTGACCATTCCGGAGGGAACCCAGAACGGCGATAAGTTTGTTCTGAAGGGCAAGGGAATCCCCTATCTGCGCGGCGTGGGCAAGGGAAACCAATACGTCACCATTCATGTGGAGATCCCCAAAAAGCTCAGCTCCAAGCAGAAGGAACTCTTAAAGCAGTTCCAGGAAGCCATGGAGCCGGGAAACCATGACAAAAAGAAACGGTTCGGCGACGCCATCCGGGAATTTTTCGGACAGGGAGAATAACAATGAACTGGTATGAAATCAAACTGGAAATCGCACCCGAAGACATCGAAAAGGGCGAGCTGTTTTTTCAGGACTGCGGTATTCTTTCCCTCAATATCGACGATCCCACTGACATGCTGGATCACCAGGCGCATGCCAAGTGGGACTATATTGATGAAAGCCTGCTCGCCCGTGACCTCTCAAAGGCCTACATAAAGGTTTACGCGGAGACGGAGGAGGAGCGGGACGCGATTCTGAAGGCGGGAGAGGAAAAGGGCTTTTCCCTCACCTGGGAGGTTCTGAAAGCGGAGGATTGGGAGAACGGCTGGAAGAAATATTACAGCACCTTCCGTATAGGCGAACACACTGTCATTGTTCCCGCATGGGAAGAGTATCACAAAAAAGAAGGCGAGAACACCATTATTCTGGACAGCGGCATGGCTTTCGGCACCGGAACCCATGAGACCACCAGGATGTGTATTGAGCAGATCGAACAGATTATGAAGCCGGGCATGAAGGTGCTGGATATCGGCACCGGCAGCGGCATACTTTCCATCTGCGCCGCTCAGAACGGTGCGGCGCATGTGGACGCAGTGGATATCGACGAGCTGAGTGTAAAAATCTCCAAAGAAAACATTGCCTTAAACGGGCTGACGGAAAAAATTTCTGTAAAACAGGGGGATCTACTTGACACAGTCGGTGGTACCTATGATATAATAATAGCTAACATTGTTGCTGATGTGATCATCAGCCTTTTCGGAAGCGTCAAGCCCTTCCTGAAGCCGGAGGGGCTGTTTCTGGTCAGCGGGATTATTCTGGAGCGGAAGCAGGAGGTTGCGGACGCAGCTGTTCAAAACGGTTTTTTCATAAAAGCCGAGAAGACGGACGGCGGCTGGGCTTCTTTCCTTCTGGGAAAACAGTAATGTAGAGATATACGGTTTTTCAGGGATCGATTCTCACACTGCTTGGACATTATCCCTCTACATAGCCAACCAATGTTTACACGAGGAGAACCGGAACATGCCGAAATTCTTTTTTGATCCCCGCGCGATCCGGGACGGTGTTGTCACGCTGGACGGGGAAAACGCCAGACATCTGATAAGGGTTCTTAGAATAAAGGAAGGCGACGGGCTGATTTTGTGCGACGGAGAGGCCTTTGACTATGACGCCACCGTGAAATCCGTTTCCAAGGACAGCCTGGAAGCCTATCTCATCAAAAAATATGAAAACCCGGCGGAACCCGAAACAAAAATTACACTGTTTCAAGGACTTCCAAAGGGGGACAAGCTTTCTTATATTGTGGAGAAGGCGGTGGAAGCCGGCGTCTGCGAGATTGCTCCGGTGCTTTTAAAGCGTTCTGTCGCCAGAATCGGCAAAAAGGATTTTGCAAAAAAGGCGGATCGGTACCGGAAAATCGCCGAATCGGCCGCAAAACAGTCAAATCGGGGGGTCATCCCCACGGTTTCTGCACTGCACGGCCTGGATGAGGTCATCACACGCAAGGATGCCTTTGACCTTCTTCTGATGCCGTATGAATGCGAAAAGGAGCATTCCCTCAAAAATGCTCTGATGTCCTGTCCGGATGCAAAAAACATCGCGGTCATCATAGGGCCGGAGGGCGGTTTTGACGGGGAGGAAGCACAGCTGCTGACAAAGGCTGGTTTCCGTTCCGTTTCTTTGGGCACAAGGATCCTGCGCACAGAGACGGCTGGTATTGCTTCCATCTTCCAAATTCTTTATGAATATGAATAAAATAATATGAATAAAACAAAAGGAGAGCGGGCAAACATGAAAAAACCACATTACGCACCAAAACAACAGGCAAAAAAAGAAAAAAAGGCATTGATTGAGAAGATGTCAAACAAGCTGCTTGTAATCTTCTCGGTATCCCTGGTGGCGGAGATTCTTTTACTATTTCTTTACACCAGCTTTAAGAGCACTGGGACAGTTCTGTATATGAACACCTTTATGACGGTTACCTATCTGGTCTTTTTGGCAGCGTTCATCGCCCTGATTGTCACAGCGTCTGTCCTGAAGAAAAAAGGCAAAAAACCGGAAGCTTTCACCACCAGAATGAAAAACTGGAGTTTTGTGGCTTTGGCGTGCGCCGTTGTCTGCTTCCTCATTATGCCGAACCCCACCATCAGCTTCCTGTTTAACCTGATCGGTCAGGGAGAAGCGGCACAGAATATTTTCACTATCACCAACCGGGTGACTGGTTCCAAGGGGATTCCCTACATCATGGGCGCTCTGGCGATTTATGTGATTGTCATGTTCATCGTCACCAACGTAAAAATCAAGAAAATTCAGAAATCTTATAAATAAAATTGGGAAACAAAAGGGGAGTTATCAACATGAAGAATACCGAAAAAACCATGGAAAAAGTCGTCGCGCTGGCCAAGGCGCGCGGATTTGTCTATCCTGGTTCCGAGATATACGGCGGCCTTTCCAACACTTGGGACTACGGCCCGCTGGGCGTGGAGTTCAAGAACAACGTCAAAAAAGCCTGGTGGAAAAAATTCGTTCAGGAGTCTCCCTACAATGTGGGACTGGACGCGGCAATCCTGATGAATCCGAAAACCTGGGTGGCCTCCGGTCATGTTGGCGGCTTCTCCGATCCTCTGATGGACTGTAAGGAATGCAAAACCCGTCATCGCGCAGATAATCTGATCGAGGATGCAACCGGCGAGAATCCTGCCGGCTGGTCCAATGAGGAGATGAGTTCTTACATCAAGGAACACAACATCAAATGTCCGAACTGCGGCGCCTGCAACTTTACAGACATCCGCAAATTCAACCTGATGTTCAAGACCTTTCAGGGCGTCACCGAGGACTCCAAAGCGGAGCTGTTCCTGCGGCCGGAAACTGCGCAGGGTATTTTTGTCAACTTTAAAAACGTACAGCGCACCGCGCGGAAAAAGATCCCCTTCGGGATCGCCCAGATCGGAAAATCCTTCCGGAACGAAATCACACCCGGGAACTTTACCTTCCGTACCCGTGAGTTTGAACAGATGGAGCTGGAATTTTTCTGCAAGCCCGGCACCGACATGGAATGGTTCAAATTCTGGGAGGAAACCTGTGTGAAATGGCTGGAATCCCTGGGGATGAAAGGTGAAAACATGAAGCTCCGCGGGCATGAGAAGGAGGAACTTTCTCACTATTCCAACGCCACCACCGACATTGAATACCTGTTCCCCTTCGGCTGGGGCGAGCTCTGGGGCATCGCAGACCGGACCAATTTCGATCTTAGTCAGCACGCCACTCATTCCGGCGAGAACTTTGAATACATGGATACCGAAACCAACGAAAAATACATTCCCTACTGCATCGAGCCCTCTTTGGGTGCAGACCGCGTCACACTGGCCTTCCTGGTGGAGGCTTATGACGAGGAGGAGATCGCGGAGGGAGACGTGCGCACCGTGCTGCACTTCCATCCCGCGCTGGCACCCATCAAAGCGGCGGTTCTTCCTCTTTCCAAAAAACTGTCCAAGGAAGCGTTTGCCGTCTATGAAAAACTGTCCAAGGATTTCATGTGCGAGTTTGACGAGGCGGGCAGCATCGGAAAACGGTACCGTAGGCAGGACGAGATTGGTACCCCTTGGTGTATCACCTTCGATTTTGACTCTCTCACCGACGGCTGTGTGACCGTGCGTGACCGCGATACCATGGAACAGGCAAGAATCAAAATCGAGGAGCTGAAGGATTATATTGCAGAAAAATTGGTATTTTAAGCAGGGGCGGATAGCATCCGCCCGCTACAATATGGTTTTTTCCTTGGAGAAAACGACATATGTTATTTTGGAAAGGAGATTTATTTATGGCTGTTGAAACCCGCAGGCCGCCTGTACTGGCCATGTTTACCAATCAATTGATCGCAGCCGTTGTCTGCTTTCTCTTGACCATTTTTGCCTTCAAATGGATCTACGATTCTCCCTGGCTGTACGCCGCGTTTATCCTGTTCCATTTGTCGGGCATTTACTCCTACGCATATTCTCAGGCAAAAATCGACCACAGAGATCGGGGAATTTATGTCTATCGGAACGCCCTCACCATCGGCTTATGGGGAGCCTTCTGGATCGGCGTGATTCTGATACCGCATCTGATTCTTTTGTTTGCGGTGCCGGAAGCAGCGGGCGCTATCGCCGCCTTTGCCCGATTCTGGAACTATCCCTATTCCTTCTTTCTCTATGGTCTGGAAAACAACGGGACCTTTCATCTTTCCGCAGCGCTTGTCAGTCTGCTTCTGCCCGTTGTGACCTCGTATATTGCCTATTTTCTGAGCGCGAAAGGTTTTTCCCTCTCAGAAAAAATTTATAAGTTGACGCACAAAAGTACAAAATAAAATTGCCGGGAATGGTTTCCCGGCAATTTTTGAAAAGATACGAAACGGATGGTGATTCCATGAAACTAATGATTTTGGATGGAAACAGCATTGTAAACCGCGCTTTTTACGGCATCCGCCCACTGACCACGAAGGACGGTACCCCCACCAACGCGGTCTACGGCTTTCTGAACATTCTAAACAAGCTGACGGAGGAGGAAGCGCCGGACTATCTGACGGTGGCGTTTGACATTTCACGCATCACCTTCCGCAACGAGAAATATGACCTGTATAAAGCGCAGCGCTCCGGTATGCCGGACGAGCTGCGCATTCAGATGCCGATTTTAAAGGAGGTTCTCACCGCTCTGAATATCCCTTATCTGGAATTGGAGGGCTATGAGGCGGACGATATCATCGGCACGGTTTCCCGCCTGTGCAACGAGCAGAACATCGAATGCAAAATTGCAACCGGAGACCGGGACGACCTGCAGCTTGCCTCCGAGCTCACCACCGTGAAGCTGGTGGTGACCAAGGGTGGCCGCACCGAGACCACCGACTATAACTCCGACAAGGTGATGGAGGAGTACGGCATCACTCCAACCGAGTTCATCGACCTGAAAGGGCTTATGGGTGACGCCTCGGACAACATTCCCGGGGTGAAGGGCATCGGCAAGGTGACGGCTTTGAATCTGATCAAAGAATTCAAGTCCATCGACAATCTTTACGATCATCTGGACTCCCCCGTAATCAAGCCCGCTCAGCGGAAAAATCTGACCGAGCACAAGGATATGGCATATCTGAGCAGGGAGCTGGCAACCATCTGCCAGACGGTTCCCATTGCGGTTGACTTTGAGGCTTTGCGGGTCAAGGCGCCGGACACCGCCAAGCTGGTTCCGCTGTTCACCCGGCTGGAATTCAAGAACCTGCTGAAAAAATTTGAGCTGGAGGACGAGGCAAAAGCGGTGGAAACCGTTCTGATTTCCGATGAGGACGAACTGATTCCCCTTCTCGTCAAAGCGGCAGGCTCCCTTTTCTATCTGCTTTCGGCGGATACCTTCCGGACGTATCTGGATGGCAGGGAGTTTGAATGTCCGCTGTCCGCTTCCCTGCTGATCGCTTTAAAACCATTGTTCGAAAACCCGCAAATCAAAAAATATTCTTATGATATCAAGGAGCAGCTAATTCTGCTGTCCAAAAATCACATTGCCTTTCAGGGCGCTTTCTTCGACTATAAAATTGCCGCTTATGTGCTGGATCCCTCCGAAAACAATTATGCTCTCGACCGGATCTATTACCGCTATAACGGGGAGGTTTTCTCCTCCCTGGAGGAACTGCCCGCCCTTGCAGACAATATGGAAAAGAAGATGGACGAAATCGGGGTTCGCAAGCTCTATGAGGAGATGGAGCTTCCCCTCATCCCCATTTTGGCGGAGATGCAGTTAAGCGGTATCCGGCTGGATCGGGAGGAGCTGAACCGCCTGAACGAGAAGATCTCCCGCCAGATCGGGGAGATTGAACAGCGCATCTATCTTCTGTGCGGGATGGAATTCAACATCAATTCCACCAAACAGCTTGGCAGCGTTCTGTTTAAAACCTTGGGCCTGCCGCCGGTCAAGAAAACCAAAACGGGCTACAGCACTGACTCGGAGGTTTTGGAAAAACTGTACGGATCCCACGAGGTCATCGGGGAGCTGATGGAATACCGCACCCTGACCAAGCTGAAATCCACCTATATCGACGCGATGGACGCTCTGGTGGACGAGGATTCCCTGATCCATTCCAAGTTTCATCAGACGGTTACCCAGACCGGGCGTCTGAGCTCCAGCGATCCCAACCTGCAGAATATTCCCGTGCGGGTGGAGATGGGGCGGGAGCTTCGGAAAATGTTCGTTCCGGTCAGAAAAGAGAACGTATTTGTCTCGGCGGACTACTCCCAGATTGAACTGCGGGTTCTGGCTCAGTTCTGCGGCGATGAGAATCTGAAAAAGGCCTTCTTGAACGGAGAGGATATCCATGTTCAGGCCGCCTCCCGCATTCTGGACATCCCGGAGGAGCAGGTTACACCAAAAATGCGCTCGGACGCCAAGGCGGTGAACTTTGGGATTCTCTATGGAAAAACGGACTTTTCCCTGGCAAAGGATCTGGGGATCACCCGCAAGGAGGCCAAGCGCTATATCGACAATTATCTGGACAAATACCCCAATATCCGCTCTTACATGGAAACCATCGTGGAGTTCGCCAAGGAAAACGGCTTTGTGAAAACCATGCTGGGCAGAGTACGGTTTATCCGCGAGCTGTCCGATCGGAATTACATGGTGCGCAAATTCGGGGAGCGGATCGCCTTAAATACGCCCATTCAGGGAACCGCCGCGGATATTATGAAGCTTGCCATGCTTCGGGTATACAACCGCCTGAAACAGGAAGCGCCGGACGCGCGGCTGACGCTGCAGATCCATGATGAACTGGTTATCGAGACGCCGCCTGAGGAGTGCGATAAAGTAAAGCTTCTTCTGAAGGAAGAGATGGAAAACGCCCTGCACATCAATGTGCCGCTGACGGTGCACGTCAGCGAGGGAAAATCTTTGTACGAATTGAAATAAGGATGAAATTTTTTCGGGCATATTTTTTTGCAGGGGGCAATGCGCATTGTCCCCTGTGCCGTGTACTGGAAAGAGATTCTTCGCTTTGCTCAGAATGACAGACTGTTGAGAATAAATGAGAAATTGCTGTCCAACTGTCATTCCGAGGCACGAGGAATCTCACAAACAGTGCGGCTCATTCCTTTGAATGAGACAGACGGCAGGAAGAATCGAATGGACAGTTGGCGAACGCGGGAAAGTCTCTCATCCCCATAAACGCAATAGCAAAGAAAAAAGAGGATTTATTTTGAACCCCCAGACCGAAACACAATGAAAAAGGGAGAAAAGCATGTTGCAAGAACAATTTACCGAACTGAAAAAACAAATTTTTGAATATAAATACGGTCACTTAAACGCCAAACAGCGTGAGGTAGTTTTCCAGGTGGACGGCCCCGTGCTGATTCTGGCGGGAGCGGGCAGCGGAAAGACCACCACCATCACCAACCGCATCGGCTACATGATCCAATACGGCGACGCCTACCATACTGATTACCTGCCTTCCGGGTTCACCCAGGAGGATTTGGAGGAGCTGAAGAACACGCCTTTTGACAGGCTGAATCCCCGGCAGGAAATGTTTTTGAAATGCCGCCCCATCTCCCCCTTTCAAATTCTCGCCATCACCTTCACCAACAAGGCGGCGGCGGAGATGAAGGAGCGGGTGGCGAAAATCATGGATTTCGACATCCGGGACATGTGGATTTCCACCTTCCACTCCGCCTGCGTACGCATTCTGCGTTCCGACATTGACACCATCGGCTATGAGCGCTCCTTCGCCATCTATGACAGCCAGGATTCCCTGACGCTGATGAAGGACGTGATGAAGGAGCTGAACATTTCCTCCGATACCTTAAAGCCCCGCACGGTTCTCTCCTATATTTCCTCCTACAAGGACAAGTACATCCTGCCGGAGGATCTCAATCCGGCGGACGAGGAGGATCTCAAAATCAAATACATACACAAGTGCTACCGCTTGTATCAGAAACGGTTGAAGCAGTTCAACGCTCTGGACTTCGACGACATTCTGGTCTGTACCATTCAGGTGCTGAAAAAAAGCCCTGAGGTGCTGAAAAAGTGGCAGGAGCGGTTCCGTTATGTTCTGGTGGACGAATATCAGGATACCTCCAAGATTCAGTACATGCTCATCTCCATGCTCTCCAAAGAATCCCAGAACATCTGCGTGGTGGGCGACGACGATCAGAGTATCTACCGCTTCCGAGGCGCCGATATCGAGAATATTTTGAGCTTTGAACGGCAGTTTGCCAATGCCACGGTCATCAAGCTGGAGGAGAATTATCGTTCCACACAGACGATTTTAGAGGCCGCCAACCATGTGATTAAAAACAATTCCCGCCGGAAGGCGAAAGCGCTGTGGACCTCCAACGAAAAGGGGGACAAGATCGAGTATCTGAACCTGACCGACGAGCGGGACGAAGCCTCCACCATCGCGGGCTATATCCAATATTACATAGACAAGGGCTTTCATTACTCCGACATGGCGGTGCTGTACCGGATGAACGCCCAGTCCCGCGTGATCGAGGAAAACTTTCTCCGCACCGGCATCCCTCACCGGATTGTGGGCGGACTCCGGTTCTTCGACCGCAAGGAGATCAAGGATATCGTGGCCTATATCCGGCTGGCTTACAACAACAGCGACGACATGAGTCTGAAGCGGATCATCAACGAGCCCAAGCGGGGGCTCGGCTCCGGCGCCATCGAAAAGATGGAGAATCTCGCCCGTGTGGAAACCACCTCCATGTACTCCATCGTGAAGCGGGCGGAAAGCTATCCCGCGCTGTCCCGCTATACCGCAAAGCTGCGGGAGTTTAGCGGGATCGTCTCCCTTCTGGAATCGAAGCTTGACGATCTGGTTTCCGTCACCAACGCCGCCATCTATGACACGGGCTATATGAAGATGCTGACCGCTGAGGACAGCATTGAGAACCGTACTCGGGCGGAGAACATCAAGGAACTTCTGACTATGGCAAAAAGCTTTGTGGAGTCGGAGGAGGAGCCGACGGTACAAAATTTCCTGGAAAATATGAGCCTGCTGTCCGACATTGACAACTATGACGAGAGCGAGGACGCGGTCGTTCTGATGACCATGCACGGCGCGAAAGGGCTGGAATTTCCGGTGGTGTTCATCGCCGGGATGGAGGAGGGCATCTTCCCCTCCAGCCGGAGCTTTACCATGCCGGAGGAGCTGGAGGAGGAGCGCCGTTTGTGCTATGTGGCCATCACCCGCGCGAAGAAGAACCTCTATATCACATCTGCCCAGGCAAGGCACATTTTCGGCAATTTTGTCAGCTGCCGTCCCTCCCGTTTTCTGGAGGAAATCGGAAGCGAGCTTCTTCGGACCAACGAGCCGGTGAAAAAGCAGGCGGCCTTCGCGCCGAAAGCTTACACACCCAAGCCGATTGTTTCCGCCTATTTAAACCGCAAGCCGGAGCCAGCCTCCGCCGCACCAGCTAACCTGGATTACAAGGTGGGCGACAAGGTCAGCCATGTGAAGTTCGGAACCGGCGAGATTGTGGATGCCAAAAAGCTGGGCAATGACATGAAGCTGGAGATTCTGTTTGACAAGGCGGGCAAAAAGATCCTGATGGCCGCTCTGGGCAAGCTGAAAAAGCTGTAGTTCCAGACCGTAAGATTCCTCGTTCCTCGGAATGACAGGCGGGCGGCGGTTATCCGGTGCCGCCGCTGTGGGGGCAAGGCTTGCTCCGCCCGCACCGCCGCAGGGGCTTTCCCTGAATTCGTCTGCAAAAAATATTTTTTCTTCTTTGCGTATAAAACCTTCTCATATGGGCAAACATCCTAAAAAGGGCTCTCTAAAATTGTATCATTCTACAAAAATAGAACGATTTTATGAATTTACAAAATACCTCTTGCATTTTCGGAAAAAAGGGTGTACAATTTATTTGAAAAAGGATTGATAAATATTTAACAATTTAAAAAAGAATAAAAGAAACGAGGAGGAAAATCATTATGGCAAGATTCACATTACCGAGAGATCTGTATTTCGGAGCCGGCTCTATTGAAGAACTGTCCAATCTGAAGGGTAAGAAAAAAGCAATCATCGTGACCGGCGGTTCCAGCATGCAGAAGTTTGGCTTTCTCAAAAAAGTGGAGGATATTCTGACAAAAACCGGTCTGGAAGTAAAACTGTTCGAGGGTGTTGAGCCGGATCCTTCTGTGGAAACCGTTTACCGGGGCGCAAAAGAAATGCAGGAGTTTGGACCGGACGTTATCGTATCTATCGGCGGTGGTTCCCCGATTGACGCTGCAAAGGCAATGTGGGTATTTTATGAGCATCCGGAGCTGACCTTCGACGATATCAAAGATCCCTTCAGCATTCCGGAACTGCGCAAAAAAGCAATTTTTGTTGCAATCCCTTCCACTTCCGGTACCGCAACCGAAGTAACTGCATTCTCTGTTATCACGGATTACAGCACACTGGTCAAATATCCTTTGGCTGATTTCAATATCACCCCCGATATCGCGATTCTGGATCCGGATATCGCCTCCACCATGCCGCCCAAGCTGGTTGCCCACACCGGTATGGATGCTATGACCCATGCGATTGAGGCATACACGGCAAGCCTGGCAAGCCCCTTCTCCGATCCGCTTGCACTGAAAGCAATCTCCATGATTGACGATTCCATCGTGGACTCTTACAACGGCGACAAGGATGCAAAAGGTGATATGCATACCGCACAGTGTCTGGCTGGTATGGCATTCTCCAATGCGCTTCTGGGTATCGTACACAGCCTTGCACACAAGACGGGCGCCCAGTTTGATCTGCCCCATGGTCTTTGCAACGCGATTATGCTGCCCTATGTTATCGCCTACAACTCCAAAGTGTGTATGAAAAAATACGCTGAGATCGCAAGATTCATTGGCCTGTCCGGCGCGACCGACAAACAGCTGACCAACTCCCTGATTGAGGAGATCAACCGTTTGAACCGTACGCTGAACATCGCCCCCACCTTCAAGGAAAACGGCGTTGATGAAGCATACCTGAAAGAACATATCGACTTCATTGCGGAAAATGCACAGAAAGATCCCTGCACCGGTTCCAACCCCAGAGAAGCTTCTGTGGAAGATCTGAAAAAGATTTTGGAATGTGCTTACTACGGTACACCGGTTAATTTCTAATTGGATAAACCCAAAAGCCCGGAGAATTTGAAATTCTCCGGGCTTTTATTCTAAAACGCGGTATGCCTTCCGCAAGCAACCGCTAGAACAGTACGTCCACTGCCTCTCCCGCATTGATTTCATACTGGGCAAGCAGGCTGTTCAAATTGGCCGTTACCATAATCATAAGATTTAAAATCGTTCGCAGCTCTTTGAGTGACCTTCCCTTCGCGATGCTAAAGGTAATGATGGTCGCCAAAGCAAGCAATTCATCCGGCGACATTTCATTGTCCAGCATGTTATCACTTCCCACTCTTGGCAAGGCTCCTCATAGATCACCCAATGATTTCGGAACCTTTCGTCCGGATAATACATCTTATGATTTCATGCCCTGCATTATAACTAAAGGCAGCCGTCATAAAATTTTGACAACGGCTACCCTTTTCATTTCCTTGGTTTTTCTAATCAAAATAACCTTCCGTCTGACTGAAAATTTTCTCAATATACTGAATCGATTCGTCCACCAGGATGCGGAAGACTTTTTCCCCTTTTTCCTTTGTGCCGAGGGAGGGTTTTCCCCATACGCCTGTCTTGGACAGCTTGACGATGGAACAATAGTTTAAAAAGTCCCGGGGGACATCGGGCACAAAATCCGCTCCGTCAATCTTGTCCTTTTTCACCATCTCCTCCGCCAGGTACAGCATTAACGAGGTCTCGTATTCACAGGCATGCAGATTGTCCCTGCACTCCAGCGTTTTCAACATTTCCGGCACGCCCAGAAATTGCAGGAAATCAACTTTGGCCACACGCAGATCGGGATAATCGGCGTTCAGTTCCCGAATCGCCGGAGTGGAGACAAAAATTCCTCCGTGCCCCAGCATGATGACAACCTTAGAAAAGCCCTGTTCCTTCAGGTTCAGCACAATGTCCTGAATCACGGAATAGAAGGTTTTTGCCCGCATCCACACGCTTCCCTTTTTGCCCTTATGTTCATAGGACGTACTGATGGGCAGTGTGGGAAGCAGATAGGCGTTCAACTTCTTTGCAACCGCCTCCGCAACCGATTTCGCCACCATATAGTCAGTGCACATCGGAAGGTGCGGACCGTGCTGTTCCAATGCTCCAATGGGCAGAATGGCAATTTCGCAGCCGGCGGATGCCAGCTCGTCCGCGGTATTTGTGAAATCAATCATGGTAATTCCTCCAGTTCATGAAATTTTCGGCGGGAGATGAATCTCCCGCCGAAAGAAAAATTTATTTATAACAAAACAAAATACATTGCAAAATTTAGCGAGGTTATTTTGCGTTTCTATTATGTTCTTCCGTTAAGTTCAGGATAATGCATTCTGTATAAGCCGCACCCTTTGTCCCGAACAGATAAATCTTGGATGCCTTATAAAACCCGTCTATATTTTTGTCGCCGGAGAATGAGGATGCTGTTATGACGTCGTTGATCGAACCGTTCCGAATCTTATATTTACAGTTGTCATGCGCCAAGTCGCATTCCGTCTCTTCGATCACCGTTATCTTAGCGGGAAGTTTTTGCAGACGGTCAAGCACTTTGCATTCTGATGCCGTTCCAATTTCTTTTCCGATATAATTGGTGTGGGTTGTCATTGGAAGACGTAATTCTACCATACCGTTTTTCATATCCATAGCTGTTCCGAAAAACGCTGTAAAAGTCTGATCATAAGTATATGCCGCATATCCTCTTCCGTCAAACGGAATAGGAACATTGCTTGCAGAGACAGTAGATTTTGTGTAAGGAAGCCTAGGTGCCGAAGGTATCAGCGTTCCTGTAATTACAGAATTGGTCTTCGAAATATTTATTGTCCGTTCAATGTGGGACAGCTTTCCGTTTTTCTGTTCAAAGCGGAAAATGTCTCCCTCTTTTAACCCCTCAATCTTTTCCGAGGAGGCTTTTGTGTATTGCGTTCTTCCGTCAATCACGCCTTCTCCGAAAATGATAGAGTTATACCAAACGATCAGTTCATTCGGAGCCACAACAACGGATTTTTCAGAACCGGAATTAAAGTAATAGATTTTGTACATCTCTTCTCCGGTTTCCGCATCTATCATTTTGGAAAGCTTTTTGAATACATTAAAAGGCAATTTATAATTCTGATCCTGATAGTTGTAATTGACCATACCCCGCACAACCAACAGACCGGCTACTCCCGTATCCGGATCTACATCGTAAGCCTGGGCATCATACTGCATGGTAGCCTGAAGCTGTGCTGGCTTCCAGCAGCCGTAATATTTAATGTCGTTGACATCCTGCTCATGATCCTTCACAAAATTTTCTTCCAAGGAATAGCTGCCGGATGTTTGGGAGGAAAGGGATTCTTTCGTCAAACTGTACCGGTCAATATCAGGTACCTTCAAAATAACAGTGTTTTCCGTTAAATAGAAACTTCCGTCAAAGGTTTTAATACTCGGAAAATAGACTTCAATTTTTGGGAACCGCATTCCCTCTTCCAATTTATTTTCCTGCTCGCCATAGTTCAGCGCATCGGTATCAATCTCTTTGATCATACTGTCGGAATTGATCTCCACGATGGCGGGTCTCGATATAACCTTCGCACCGTCCGCAGGCGTGGATACCGTGCCGTCCGGTCTGGTATTCAGCAGTGTGATCGCTTCCGCTGCATTGTTAAAGCTATGTCCGTCAATTTTTGCCTTGGAGGATAATTCATGAACCGCAAATTCTCCTGCCTGGGTAAACAGCTTCAGTTTCAGCACGTCATCCCCGAAATCGGTATCCTGCTGGACGCCAATGATATAGGCATAATTCGGAACATCACTTGAAAGTTCATCCACATAGGCTACTTTTCCGAGGACATCAAGCGAAAAAGTAATCTCTTTTTCATAGGCCAGATTGGCAACGATGTTTGTCTTCACAGAGGTTAAGCTTGACGAAAATTCCAAGCTTGTATTGTCGGAAAGAAAAATTTCCTGCCCCGCCTCATCCTTGGAGGAGACAGAGCCGGTAGCTGTCTTGTCGGACACATACAGCGTATAGAAGGTTTTGTTTTTGATTGGCTGTACGGATTCCGCAACGGATACGATATTGCCAACTGCAATATCCTCTATCGAAACAACTTTTCCATCCTTGATAACCCGGTAATCATACAGGGAATCATCTTCCATATCCACCGAATTCACCGGATTGAATTTGCAGTTGATCACCTTGTTTTCGGTGTCAATGCGGTCTACAACAATGTTTCTTGCATGATCCTGTTTCACTCCGCTGAAATAGTTGAAGCTTTCCACCTGGATAATATCCGCTTTGTTGTTTCCGTCATAGTCAATAAACCGAACAAAACCGTCCTGCGGTTTCAAATCCTCTTTGGTATAATCGGCAATCAGCGAGCCATTGATAAATACCAAAGGAGGCGTTGTCCCCAAAGATATCTTTAATGTTTTATCATCGTTCTTTTCCCTCTCATATTCGATCGTGGTATCGGATACGGAAAGAATCCGGTCACTGTTTACGGTTGTAATTTTATTCATTGTGTGAGCGCTGGCATAAAGAACTTCATCCCTGCCTGTCTCATCATTGTATTTCACAAAAGCTTTTACCCTCTGTCCAAAATAACTGGAAACGGAGGAGTTGGCCTCAAAGACAATGTATTGGGTTCCCGTTTTGTATTCCTGCAAAATGATCCGTCCGTCATCCACAATGCTCTCGCCGTTTAAGGAGCACACGCCGTCATCCGCGACAATCGCATCGTATTCTTTGATGCCCAGATGTTCGGACAGTATGTTTTTCCCGCGGTTGATCTCGATGCTGGTCTCTCCATTGATGACAGAAGTAATGCGAATGGCATCGGCAAACAAGGAGTTGTACACAAGCTTGGCAGCCACGTTTCCGGAGATCTCCGCTCCGCCGTTGGAGGATACCCCTTTGGTGATCCCCGTTTCATTTGCTATCGTATAATAGCCGGTAGGAAACCCGCCGTTGATGTCCGCGTAAGGTTTATACCCCAAAGCATTGATGAGAATGGTGATACCCGTCAGTACGGTGATCCCCTCATCCGGATTAAAATTCCCTCCGCCGTCGCCGTTGATGATCTTCAAATCCTTGCAGGCTTTGATTTCACTGTAGTACGGATGAGAAGCCGTCACGTCATTATACAGGTTTGGTGCGTCCGCCGCAACGGTAAGTTTGAAGAAATCCACATCCGGATACAGCACGTTTGCCACCATGGCAGCGAACTGCGCCTTTGTGATCTGTGCCGCCGGATCAAAGGAATCGGTCAGAACGCCGATGGCAGTCAGAAAACCGATCTCTGTTTCATAGACGGACACTGCAGCCGTCTCGTCCTCGGCAACTGCAGGAACCATCATCGCTCCCAACACCATCATAAGCGTTAGAAGCATTGCGATTAGTCTTTTGCTCATAAAAATACCTCCCTATTTTTTTCACTGTACAAATTTCTTTGCGGTTATCAAACCGCATACCCTATACAATTATATCTTACAGGAAAAGAAATGTAAATACAATTCTTTTTTTTTACAAAATACCATCTGTTTTATGTAAAATATGCACAAACTAATTTTTTTTCGCCCGGTACAGCTTCGTCCCCTGGCTGTAATACAGATTCCCGTCATTGCCCAGCGCCAGTGTCTGAACCGGAATATCATACTGCTTCACCGCATAGGCTTCCGTATCCACCAAAGTCAGCTTGCCGCCCGCATTGCTGTATAGAATACCATCCTCATCAAACGCCATGCAGTAAGGCCGCCAGGTCACCTCGGAAAGTTTCCAGCTCAAACCTCCCGCGTCGATCTGGTGCGAAACCTCCAGCGTGTTTTCATCCAGTGTAAAAATCAGGCCGGAGGAAATGCACCAAAGTTTGCCGCTTCTATCAAAGCGAATACCGCCCAGATGCATCACGGGTGTATCATATCCCGGAAAGCGAACCTCTTTTTTCCTTATCACCGTACCTGCCTCCAAATCAAAGACAAACACGCAGGCCTGCCGCGCCTTGGGCACACTTCCCAGACCGCCCCAGATACCCGTTGTGCCGTAAACCAGACCGTCTTTAAAGCACAGGCTGGTAATGGTTTGGTCTTCAATCAGATTTTCATATACCTTCTTTTCTTTGGTTTCCGTATCATATACCGTGAGAGCGCCCCCTACAACCCCATAATCCGGTACGGTTCCGATCACCAATTTTGTTCCCGCCTCACAGAGCGCAAAGGGTCTGTCCTGCTTATGCCCCACCATGAAAATGGGCTTTGGATTTTCATCTGGTACATAAGGTTTTTGATAGTCATATTCCCAGATAGCCGCCCGGGTGTACACGCCGAAATAGAGCTTTCCGTTACAGACGCAGATCCCTTCGGTCTGACGAACCTTGCGGTATGCGTACTCCTCTGTCTGCGGGTTGAAGGACAGCGCCTGAATCCCCATATAAGTTCCCAGAACAATCTCCCCGTCCCTTCCGGTATTCATCGCATGAATTGGCGTAGGATTTTTTGGCAGATCCACGTCCGTCAAAAATTCAACCGTTTTGTTCTGCAAATTGATATAAACCGGACAGTTGTTGTCATAGTTAACGGTGATCAAGGTTTCCCCGGGATAGCGCGTTTGATCCTCCAGACGGTAAAATCCGCCGCCCATAAATCCGTTTGCATAGTCGTACGCGTCATCCCCTTCGGGAAATTTCAGATAGCAAATACCGGTATCGGATACTTGATAGGTATCCAGATCCACTGCCCGCAGGTTTCCGTCCTCCCCGGCAAAATAACATTTGTTCCCGTTGGGCTCGCTGACATGCTGGCCGCCCAGACCGGGTTCGCACACCTTCATCCAGCGGTTTTCCCCCGTGTGATAACAGAGCACGTAAAAACGCCCTTTCGTGGTTTTTACCACCGGAAAAAGAAGCTTTCCTATCTTCGTCATGTAATAATACAGACAGATGGCCTCCCCCTCCGCAAAAGGCAGAAAATCCGGCGGGAAAATGGTTTCTTTCCGGCCGGATGCGATGTCCAGACACACCATTTTCGGATGCTGGGAGCGGGTTCCCGCATACACCTTGCCGTCTATGTATACACAGGACTGGGCATACATTTCTCCCTCCGCCGCACAGCCCAAATCCTCAAACTCTTTTTTCTGCGGATCATAACAAAATATTTTTCCGCTCGGATAGGTTCCCCCGTAAACACGATCTGCTTCGTCCACTGAGAGGTGATACAGCGCGTGCTCCCCAAAGGGGCTGCCCAACGGCCGCAGCTGCTTATCCTCGGCACTGTAGCAATACAGCAGTCCTGGATAGCCAAAGGGCGCCATATACACATTGCCCTTTTGATCTGTGACATGCGTCCAGCAGGTGGTTGTCTCCGCTCCATCATCGCCGGAATCCTGCCGGATACAGCGGATCGCCTTCTTCCGGTTGACATCAAACGCCACAAAGGTGGACGGTGTCCCCGAAACGGAGAAATAAAGCATATCCCTCCCGTCCTCACAGCCTTTCACTGCATGCAGAAGAAAGGAGTTCTTGACCGGCTCGCTTAAAAACTCCGTCGTCCTTTCCAGTTTTGTCTCCCTATTCATTTTTGCACCTCTTTGTTTCTTTTTATCGCAAAATAGTGGTAATTTTATTTTATCATAAAGCCAAGATTACAATATTACGTTTCTATTAAAAAATCATATCAAATCGGTTACAAGTTTGCGAGCCACCGGGAAAGAGAAAAAGCAAACTGTGGTTTTTACTGCTGTTTTTCCGGTGCGGATCCATCCCTGCATATCCTTCCAATGCTGAGCAGGAACACCGTGGTGGTGGTCAGCGCCGCCGTGATATCGGAAATGGGTTCCGCGATAAAGACGCCGTCCACCCCCAGAAATTTCGGGAGAAGAATGGCCAGCGGGATAAGCAGGACAATCTTTCGCAGCAGTGCCATGCAAATCGCTGTTTTCGCCCGCCCCATTGCAATAAACGCATTCTGGAGGGAAACCTGAGCTCCCATCAAAAAGGTTCCTATCATAAAAATCCGCATGGATACAACCGCGATATCCATCAGCGCGGGATCCGAGCTGAAGATCCGGATTATGACTCGGGGAAACAGTTCAATCAGCAAGCACGCCAGCACCGACGCAGTCATACAAAGGGTAAAAGAATATTTCACAGTCTTTTTCACCCGATCGTAATTCTTCGCGCCGAAGTTGTAACCGATAATAGGCTGTGCCCCCTGCGTGAACCCCTGCAATGGAAGCGTAAATATCTGAATGGTACTGCTTAAAATAGTCATTGCGCCGACATACAGATCGCTGCCGTAAAGTCGAAGATTGGTGTTCAGGGTAATCTGCACCAGGCTTTCGGTGGACTGCATGATAAAGGGCGCCATGCCCAGCGCTGTGATTTTGCCAAGCAGACGGAAATCGACTTTAAAATATTTTGTTCGGATACGGATGCCGGTCTTTTTTCCAAACAGAAATTTCAGCACCCAAAGGGCGGAGACAAACTGGGAAAGGATGGTTGCCAGCGCAGCTCCCTGCACACCCATGCGGAATCCGAAGATCAAGATCGGATCCAGAACGATATTGGTAACCGCCCCGATCAAAACTGTCAGCATCCCGGTTTTCGCAAATCCCTGGGCATTGATAAAATTGTTGAGCCCCAGACTCAGCTGTACGAACAGCGTGCCGATTAGATAAATTGTCAGATAGCTTTCCGCATAACCGATGGTATCGTCACTGGCCCCGAACTGGTAAAGCAGAGGCCGCTTAAAAATCAGAAACACCGAAGTGAGGATCACGCTGATTCCCACCAGGGTGACAAACGAATTTCCCAGCAGCTTTTCCGCTTCTCTCCGATCTCCTTTTCCCAAGGCAATGGAAGTCAGAGGAGCGCCGCCCATCCCGATAAGCGCACTGAACGCGGATACCAGCAGGATGATGGGAAAGGTCAGTCCTACCCCGGTCAGGGCAAGGGTCCCTTCCTCAGGGATATGCCCCAGATACATTCGGTCCACAATATTATAAAGCGCATTGATCAGCTGTGCGACAATCGCAGGAATCGAAAGCTTTATCAGCAATTTTAGAAGGTTGCCCTCCGCAAATTCCTTATCCATATTTTTCGTCAAAGTCTTCACACTCCAGTCTCTTTTTATGTATTTGCGGGCTGAATCCGATAGAGCCGACTGCACAACGGTACAAGGGAACCACTCCTGTTTGAAACCAATTCTGCGTCTGCAATGGCTTTGCTTTTCGTCAATTTCGTTTTGCTGCCATTCCGTCACAAAAGACTTTTTTCGCTTCAGCCTTAAAATATTATTTTAAAGGAATTACGCATGCTTGTCAACCGGATGTCATATCATTTTAAGAGATGTCTTTGCAAAGGAGAAATGAAAATGGAAATCAACATGGCTATCCTGGTTTTTTTCCTGCTTCTGTTAATCTATACCTTGATGTCGGAAGCCTTTACCGTAATGTTCCGCTTAACCGGCATGAATACGGAAAAAGCCCGCTTTCAAGTGATCTCCATGCTGACCAACAGCGGGTTTACCACAAACGAAAGCGAACTTATCTTAAAAGATCCCCTGCGCAGGAAACTTGCTCTGCTCACGATGCTGTTCGGATATGCTTTCACTGCCACCGTTGTCTCCATCGCCATCAATGTTATCCTCCGGCTGAATGAATCGAAAGATTTCGATATTCTTCGGTTCATTCTGCCATTCCTTTTCTGGGGCTGCGGCTTTTTGCTTCTGATCCGGACACGGTGGATGCGGCGCCAATTTGACAAAATGATAGAAAGTTTGGGAAACCGTATGATTCATTCTGGAAAAAACAAAAATTCTGTGATAATATTAGATTATATTGGGGAGTTTGTCCTTGCGGAGGTGCAGGTCAACCGCCTGCCGGAGCCGCTTCAGGATAAAACCATCAGCCAGGCTTCCCTGAAGGAACGGTATGCCATATCTGTATTGATGGTAAAGCGCCCCGGCATTTTAGTATCCAATGTTTCCGGAGCGGTCAGCGTCCGCCCGAGAGACAGGCTTATCCTGTTCGGGCCGCCTTCCAGCATTCGGAGTCTGTTTCAAAAGACCGATTGAGGAGTAAATAGAAAAATATGAAAAAAAGATTGTTTGTCACGGATTTAGACGGAACCCTGTTAAATACAAAGAAAGAAATTCCACTCTTCACCGCCCAAAGCATTCAAAAAATCGTGGAAAATGGGGATTATTTCACGGTTGCCTCCGCCAGAACACCCGCCACTGTTGTTCCCATGCTGTCGGGAATTCCGATCAACGCGCCCGCTGTGCTCATGAACGGCGTGATTCTCTTCGACCTGGAAAAGCGAAGCGCCCTGCGCGTGGAATATATTCCGAATCATACTGCCCTGCAAGTGGTACAAGCCTTTGAAAAACACCAGCGATATGGTTTTTTGTATCACTATGACCGGGATGAGATTGAGGTGCATTACCAAAATCTGAACACCCTCTGCGAACAGGAGTTTTACACCATCCGCAAAGGGAAGGCTTACAAAAAATTTGTTCAGACCGAGGATTTTTATCCCCTGATCGACGGCAGAGTGGTCTATTTTGCCGTGATTGGAGGCTATGAGGAACTGGAGCCCCTGAGCAAATCCATCGCAAAAATTGATGGAATCGACTTTGTGTTTTACAAGGACGTTTATGCGCAGGATGTCTATTATCTGGAGATTTACAGTGAAAAGGCAAATAAGGAAAACGGCATTCGGAATCTGAAACGCCTTGTCCCCTGCAGCCGCACCATTGCGTTTGGAGATAATTACAACGACATGGGAATGTTCCGTTGTGCGGATGAATGTTATGCGGTGGAAAACAGCGTGCCGGAACTCAAGCAAATGGCGGATGGCATCATCCCTTGCAATGAGGAAGAAGGCGTCGCGCAGAAGCTGAGGGAATTTTTGACGAAAGACACGCTTTGAGATCCGATAATCATTGTATGATTTTCACAAAAATATGTAATTCCTATAAAAATGAGATTTGACTTTTGTGTTATCTTCCTTATAATAAATACATAAGAATAAAAGGTTTGGGAAGGGGCAATTACCGGCTTAACCCTATAAGGGGCCCTGATTATATTATCGCATCACATGCACTGCCATCCATAAACGGTTCAAAAGCAATACCATGACTTTTTCGATAATGTTTTAATGTGCTTTCTCTTTTTTCGGCTTACTTAAAGCTCGTCGTTCTTATTGTCGCTCTGCTCTTTTTTTCTTTCCCCGATAGAACCGGGGGATTATTTCCACGCCTTAAGGCACCTTTCAGAAGAGGCCTGCAGGAAAAATACTGCGGGCCTTTTTGCATTGAAAAAGCAAACAAGGCTCAAACGTTTCATTTCTTGGACGAAATGATAAATATTTTGGACGATCTCAGAATTTTCATTTTGATTTGTTGAAACTGAATAATTCCGGTGATAAAATACAACTAAATCATATTGAAATTGCATATTTTGGATTTTCCCAATCTGAATCAAATTTATTATTTATTAAGGTAAAGGAGGAAGTGTTTATGAAGATGGGAAAGAAAACAATCTGTTTCATGCTCTCGCTGCTGATGGTATGCAGTCTGATGCTGCCGGGAATTGCAGCGGAGGAGGTTACGGAAGGAGATACGAACCTTGCGCTGAAATCAGCGGGATACGCTACGGTAAGCGGTTCCACAGCAGCATCGCTGGCTAGAATCAACGATGGTATTACAACAAAAGGCAATTTCTTTAACGCTGCAGCAAAAGACATTACCATTACTTTTTCTCTCTCTCAGCCAATGATTTTGAGCAAAATTATATTTTATGAGGAACAAAGTAACATCAAAAATTATACGATCGAGGCAGCTACGGATGCGTCTTTTTCTAACATTGTGCAAACCTTTTCAGGTACAGGAATCGGAACCTCGACAACCGAAGTAACCTCTAAAGATTTTATCTTCTCCGAGCCGAAAGAGGCACAGTATATCCGCCTTCAGATGGGTGCTACAAGCGCTAATAGACGTATCACAGAGTTCGAAATTTGGGGACATAAAAAACCATTAGAGCCCCTAGATCCCGATATGTTCAGCGGCGGAACGGGAACCGATGAAGATCCCTTTCTTATCTCCACCCCGCAGCAGTTTGATAACATGAGAGATTCCAGAGTTGCCGGAATGAGTTTCAAGGTGACAGCGGACATTGACCTCACCGAACTGACGGATGACTATGAACCCTTTGCCTTCTCCGGCAAACTCACAGGGGACGATTCGGAAAATCTGAAAACCATTCATGTGAACATCGACAAGCCTGCCGCTAATAATGTCGGGCTGTTCAGTGAGGTTTCCGACGGTGTGCAGATCTCCAATCTGCGTTTGACCGGCTCTGTAACCGGAGGTACCTATGTGGGCGGTTTCATTGGTCTTGGCGACGAAGGAACCTCTGCCAGTGCAAAGCTGGAAAACTGTATAAACGAAGCCGCAATAACCGGAACCGATACCGTTGGTGGCTTCGCCGGAAGAATTTATATCGGAACACACAACATTACGCTCAACAAGCTGATCAACAAAGGCACTGTAAAAGCAGACAAGAACGGAGCAGGGATTATCGCTGTGACCAAATCAACGCTTTCGGTTACCAACTGTGCCAATCTGGGTACGGTGATCACGACTGCAAGTGACGGAAAGGGCTCTGCAGGGATTGTCGCCTGGAACTACGGCTCGGTTTCCGGTTGCTATAACAGCGGAACCGTTTCCGGATTCAGCAATGTGGGCGGCATTGTGGGTTCTCAGTCCGCAGTCAATACAATTAAAAACTGTTATAACAATGGTGATATCATCAATACCAGCAAAGATAATACCGCGGGAGGTATTGCCGGATATGCCAGCAGGTCACTTACCATCCAAAACTGCTACAATACAGGAAAGGTCACCGACGGAGAGAACTTCAACCCCATATTCGGCAGCAACGCCAGCAGCATCACTGTTACAGTGAAAGACTCGCTGTACCTTTCCCCCAACGCACAGGATGACGGGCTGGACGGTACACTCCCCAAAAATCTAACCGAACTCGCAGCCGCTTCGGAATTGGGCAGCGATTTCGCAGCACCCGCCGGAACCTACCAGTTCCCGGAAATCATCGGAAATTTGAATCATTCCGGTTACAAGGTTTATACCGTGACGGTAACCGCCGGTGAAAACGGCACAGCGGAGCCTCTGGGCGCAAGCTATGTCAAAGGCGGCGATACCCTTACCGTGACGCTGAATCCCGCAGAAGATTATCAGGTTGGAACGGTAACCTTTAATGGCACAGAAATCCCCGGAGTAACCGTTACCTATACCACTGATTCGATTAAGGCGGATGCAGAAATTTCAGTCACCTTTGCAGAGAAACCGCCGGCGCCACCGCAGGTGGAAACCTATGAAAAGTTCTTTGTTCACAATGAAACAGACAAAACAGGAAGCGTGACCTTTGGAACGGTTGTTGCAGGAAAAGACTACACTGTGGAGGAATACGGTATTCTTTTCTCTATGACCGACAGCGAGCCCACCATTGAAGGAGGCGCAACCAAGCTCTCCGCGGACAAAGGCAAGCCCCTCACTGTCAACGGACATTTCGGAGTGGAGCTTTTGGGAGAACTGCTCAAAGGAAAAACTTATTATACAAGAACCTATATCATTCATAAAGACGCAGACGGAACAGTCGCACCGGCGTATGGAAACGTATCCACCGTCACATTGCCGAACTTTCCCGGAGAACCCACCATCACCGGCGGAACGGTTACCTCTTACAGCAGCTCCTCTCTGGCAGATAATGTGGATTTCCGTGAACTGAGCTTCACTTTGAATGACGAAGATCAAACGGTAAAATACATATCTTTTGACCCCGGCAATTATGAGCTTGTCCCGGTTCTTGCAAATGGCACCGTGCTGGGAGGTCAAACGGTTCTGGAGATGGCAAATGATTTGGAAGCCAAAGGATATGAGGTGATTGCCGGCATCAATGCGGACTTTTTTGATATGGACAGTGAGCTCTATGGTGCACCGCGGGGAATGATGGTAATCGACGGCGAACTTATCTGTTCTCAGTTGGAAAGCGCTGTCGGGGTTCCCACCCGCCACGGCGTGGGGATCACGGCGGACAACAAGCTGGCTCTGACACCGTTCAGCCAGTCGGTCAATAACTGCGGGCCGAAGCTGACAAAACAGCTTACGATCGGGGGAGCCTCCTTTGCGATTGCGACCATCAACCGTACAATGCAGTTTTCCAAAGGGAATTTTTCAGGTATTTCTCTGTTTACACGGCGCTATGCCGACAATATTACGGCAGATATGCTGGGAACAAACAGCTTGCTTTGTGAAGTGGAGGGCGGTAAACTGAATATCAACCAAACCGTCAGTCTGAAAGTGCTGGAACCCCTTGCGGCATCCGGCAGCTACGGCGCCTTGCCCGAGGGCCAGGTTATCGTCACAATGACAGATGACATTCCCTCGGAGACGCTGAGTCAGTTCCAAGGCCTACAAACAGACGATACACTGACCTTAACCCTTCAAATAAATGAAACCGACACCGGCTTTCAAAACGTCAAAACCATTCTGGGCTCCATGTACACGCCACTGATTGACGGGAATGTAAAAGAGTATGCGCCTACTGTTGTCGCTGGCAAAAAAGACTGTCGGATCTCTTTCGGCATCCGCGCCGACGGCACAATGGTTATGGCATATCTGAACGGAGATGACGAGCAATCCAAAGGTTTTAGCATTACGGAGGAAGGCAATCTGATGAAAGATCTTGGCTGTACGGACGCAGTCAATTTTGACTCTGGCGGATCCGCCTCCCTGATTCTGAAAAAGGACGGCATACTCACTGCCGAAGTCGCCTCCGAGAGACAAGTGGCGAACGCACTATTCCTTTGCCGGAAAAAATAGAAAAAGAGAGGCAGCAGCCAAACGTTTCATGAAAAAAGAGGATGATAAGCCACGCTCTCTAAAAACGGGTCCGCAGGAAAATTCCTGCGGACCCTCGTGTATCAAAATACATTTCTGTCTTTCCGATTTTCTGCGCCCTCGCTCCGTTAAAGGTAATCACAGAACCGCTGGGCGCGCCATTGCGTTTGGAGATAATTACAACGACATGGGAATGTTCCGTTGTGCGGATGAATGTTATGCGGTGGAAAACAGCGTGCCGGGACTCAAGCAAATGGCGGATGGCATCATCCCTTGCAATGAGGAAGAAGGCGTCGCGCAGAAGCTGAGGGAATTTTTGACGAAAGACACGCTTTGAGATCCGATAATCATTGTATGATTTTCACAAAAATATCTTTATTTTTTGTAGTTCCTCTCCGAAATTCAATTCTGTCAATTCGTATTATTTTACAAAAGTTTGGATTATTTTTTTACGAATTCGTCAAAAATATGGAATTATTTGTGATTTTCACAAAAATGGAAATTGACTTTTTCCTTCGTCCTCTTTATAATAAATATATAAGAATAAAAGGTTCGGGAAGGTTCAGAAGAGACCCGCAGGATAAATCCTGCGGGTCTTACGTATTTACAGAGCGCCTTTTGTTCTTTCCGATCGCAGAAAAGCTGTCTTTTTCTTCGCATTTCCCGAAACATTCCAATTTCCTACCCTTTCTCTAAAATTCAAGGTTGCCGTCAATCACTGTATTGATGTTTATTTCTTGCCGTTTCTGTATTTTTGACCAATTTATATATCCATAGATATCATTCGCTAAGAATATTACAAAACAAATCACAACGGACAAATACGACAGGTCACAAAGTGCCGCCAATACCCATAAAACAATCAGCACGATATCATTAGCGGCATAGGCCACAGCATAAAAAGCGCTTCTTCTGAAAGTCAAATAAACGGCAAGGAAACTGGTGGTAACGGATATGGTACTTGGTATTAAATTAGCTGTATGAAAAGCAGCCAGAATATAATAAAATACAAAAGTAACCACCGCCGTCAGTATAATCATAAAGGGAATCTCTTTTGCTTTAAGACGGTTTACCTTTACTTCTGTCTTGTTTCCGTTATATGGATTTCTCAGCCATGAAATAAATGCGAACACAGCCATTGGAGCAGTCATTCCCAAATACGTTATCATCTCTCCGTAATAGGCAAATGTAAAAGAGATTACGCCATATAAAATACTGAATAGAATCGTAAGAAGCTGTCCAAACGGATTCCCTTTTGCGTTAAAAATCAATGAGGTCACGCCTATCAAAGACGCAGCAATGGTCAAAAAATTTTCTCTGTCGAATATCCAAAAGGATGCTGCAATAACCATAACCGATATACACCACAACGCAGCTTCTCCTTTTGTAAAGTAACAAACCATAGATTTCATCTTCGATAGCATATAAAATACCTCCAAAACAAAAATAAGCATCCTTATACACATCTTCAAAGACCTAACGATGTGTAACGAATGCTTTCACTTACCTACCCGGTGGCAGACCATTTATTTTGTTGCTGCTATGATATCACATTTACAAGATAAAGTCAATAAGAGGATGTTTCAAAATGTCCGGAAAGCAACAGAGACCCGCAGGATTTATCCCGCGGGTCTTACGGGTTGCAGCTAGCTTTTCATGATCTGAAACGATTCTCCACCTTCAGCGCTTAAACGTTTTTCCACAGCATAATGCAAGATCAAATTTCAATCACTTTCCATGAAATGCTGTCTTTTCCGAAACCGGTTCCTTTACCATCCGGTTAACCGCGCTGAACAGCGCCTTGACAGAAGCCGTCATAATGTCGTTGTGAACCCCAACGCCCCAATGGGCGTTGCCCTTCTCATCAGAAATACCGACGTAAGCGACCGCCTGGGATTTGGAGCCCAACTCCAGCGCATGTTCTTTATAAGTCAAATTTCCGTAGCTGACACCCAGATTTTCCTGTATGGCGTTGCTGGCGGCGTCTAAAGTGCCATTGCCTTCCCCCTCGATGCATCGGTTCATACCGTTTATCATCAAATCGATTTTTATGTGGACAGATTCGTTCTTCCGATAGGTATAATTCTCCATCTTAAACGGTATTTCTATGTTGACATACATAGACTGGAAGATGCCATAGACCTCATCCGGCATAAGTTCCTTGTGCTGATGATCGGAAACGCTTTTGACGGCGTATCCAAAGCTTTCCCGCATTTTTGGAGGAAGCTCGTAGCCGAATTTCTGTTCCAGCAGATAGCCAATCCCCCCTTTTCCGGACTGAGAGTTGATGCGGATCACATCTCCGTCATACTCTCTTCCCAGATCCTTGGGATCTACCGGCAGATAGGGTACCGTCCAGTGGGAAGGTTTCTTCTCCTCCCACCATTTCATGCCTTTGGCTATCGCGTCCTGGTGGGACCCGGAGAATGCCGCGAACACCAGTTTTCCCGAATAGGGCTGCCGTTCATAGACATGCATTCCCGTCATTTTCTCGTAGACCGCTACCACTTCGGGCAGATTGCTGAAGTCCAGCTTCGGATCCACGCCGTGGGAATACATGTTCAAAGCCATGGTCACAATATCCACATTTCCAGTGCGCTCGCCATTGCCGAACAACGTCCCCTCAATCCGATCGGCGCCTGCCAGCAGACCCATCTCGGAATCTGCCACCGCGCATCCTCGGTCATTATGCGGATGAAGGGAAACGATCACGTTCTCACGGTACTTCAGATTTTCGCACATGTATTCCACCTGGCTGGCATAAACGTGGGGCATAGAGTGGGAAACCGTGACCGGCAAATTGATGATCACTTTATTGTCCGCCGCCGGCTTCCAGACATCCAGCACCCGGTTGCAGATTTCCAGCGCAAACTCCATCTCCGTACCGGTAAAACTCTCAGGAGAATACTCAAACTTAAAGTTTCCCTCTGTTTTCGCCGCGTAATCCAAAAGCATTTCCGCTCCGGAAACCGCAATGTCTATGATTTCTTGCCGGGACTTTTGAAACACCTGTTCCCGCTGTGCCACCGAGGTGGAATTGTACAGGTGGACAACCGCCTGTTTTGCGCCTTTCAGCGCTTCAAAGGTTTTTTGGATGATGTGTTCCCTGGACTGAGTCAGCACCTGAACCGTCACATCATCGGGGATCAAATCTTTCTCAATCAGTGTTCTCAGAAATGCATACTCCGTCTCCGAAGCAGCCGGAAATCCCACTTCAATCTCTTTAAAGCCCACCTTGACTAAATATTGAAAAAATGCAACCTTTTCTTCCAGCGACATGGGGACGATCAGGGACTGGTTCCCGTCCCGCAGATCCACACTGCACCAGATCGGCGCTTTGTCCACATACTCCTTTTCCGCCCATTTCATACAGGGTTTGGGCGGCATAAAATAACATCTTGCATACTTCTCCGCGTTTTTCATTGTCACACATCCTCTCTTCTTTTTCTCATTTCCTTCGGAAACTACGAAAGCCTCACCCCGCGTTGTTGCAGATCAAAAAAGCCTTTCGTCCCTCTGTTAGAGACGAAAGGCTTCCCTCTTTCGCGGTACCACTCTAATTCGCATACGGAATATGCGCACTCTGTCAGATACAGGCCTTCTCCCGGCTTATATATCCTCCTGTCTGATAACGGTCAGGCTCCGTCCTCGCCTACTATGTTTCAGCGGGCTGCTCAGAGGTGAGTTTCGATTTCTTCGGCAGCTGTTTCACACCGGCCAACAGCTCTCTGGATACCTCGAAAAATCCTACTATTCCCCGTCAACGCATTTTTCTTTTTCTATATGATATGTCAAAACCATCCCTTTGTCAACCGAATTTCCCGTATTGGCAAAATAAAGGAAAACTTCTTAGAAAAAGAAGCAAAAAACGGGATTTTCTTTTTTCAACGGCTTCCAATTTTTCTATTGGTCTATCTCGTATTTTTCAATGACCCGTGCGGCATATAGATTGACATACAGGCCAATCAGAGACAGCAAAAAAGTTCCGCAGAGAAGATAGATAAGCACGATATTCTGGGTAAAGACCAGCCCGATCAGCAGGCAGCATACCCCCAGGGCCAAGAGATTCTGAGGCAGATTCAAAACCGCCAGAAAGAGCGATTTCTGAATCAGTTTACCGAAGGTCAGCCGGTAACGGATCATCAGCTGGTACAGAAAGAAATGCGCCATGATATCAATCAGCAGAAAAGCGACAATCATCATTTTAAAGCCGGAACCGCCCAGCTGGTGCACAAAATAAAAGCGGACATTGACGACCAGCATATACCCGATGACGCAGTCAACTGCAAAAAGAGCCATAGACTGACGGATGTTTTCCCGCACCGCCTTTGCAAAATCATGAAACAGAAAAACCGGCGTCATTCCCGCATACTGGGCCAGCACATAATGGATTCCAACGGAAAGGGGAGGAATCCCGATGACAGCGATATACAGAATGGCAGCCATATAGTACACGAAGACAAGTCCGTCCGCGGGCTGTATCTCCCTGTAAAAAACCGCGAGCAGGGCGATCAGTGGCAGAGTGATCGCCACCTGAAGCAAATTCAGAACAAACAGTCCCCTGAACTTGCTGAATACAATATCCATGAAGGCAAGAAAAAGATTCTTCTTCTTTTCCTCCTTGGCTACACCTTTTCCCGGCCTGTCAAAATGATAAAACATAACCTTCCTCCCTTCCCTTACAGAGAAAGGGCAGCGCCGCAATGGGTACACTGCGGCTCAGCCCTCTGTCCTGCTTAGAGTATAATATTTACCGTGTTGACGGATTCCTCCCAGCGCACCTCCGCGCCAAGGCTTTCTGAGACAAAGCGGATGGGAACCATGGTTCTGTCCTGAACCAGCTGTGCTTCCACGTCCAGCTCCCTGGTCTCGCCGTTAACCGTCGCAACCTTATTCCCGATGGTCAGCACAATGGTCTTTCCGTTTTTTGTGGCTGTAACTGTCTGGGTGGGATCGTCCCACTCCACCGCAGCACCGAGGCGCTCGAAGATCGCCCGCAGCGGGACAAGGATCCGATCGTTTACCATGACAGGAGCCGTGTCTGTCACCAGGGACATACCGTTGACTGTGATAGGATAGTCGGTTTTGCCAGCTCTGGCGATATAGCCATTCAGATCATTGTTGTAGACCTGCTGGTTGAGTGAATATTCGTCTGTTTTGATACCATAGACTTTATCCAGCGCCTTGACCGCGAACCGAATTCCCAAAAGATGCATGGAATCGGAAGTGAAGTGAGTTCCGTCTATGGTAGAGGTGCCCGCGCTGCTGACCCAATCTGAGTTTGCAACCGCCGAGCCGATGTTCACAATTCTGTCATTGTTTACAATATAGCTGGGCGGATTCATGCTGGCGATGAAAGGAACCTCCTCGGTAACCCCTAACTCGGAGCGAAGCCCTGTCGCAATATTGTTCAGCTTGCCAAGATAATCCTCGGTGTTGGCATCGCCGCAGCCCTGCAGCCAGAAGATTCCTTTCAGGGTTCCCCCTGCGTCAATGGCAGCTTTCGCCCGTTTTACCGCTTCGCCGTACAGATCGTATTCATAGCCGGAATTCTTCTGCCATTTGCCGATGGAGGTTCCTCCTCTGGCGTTGGATACGATGCCGATTCCCACGTCATCGCCCAAAGAGCCAGTCATGGCTCTTGCAAAGGAGCTGGCAAAGTTCAGCCCGTCTATCGCTTCCGTGGTATGCGCAACCACCGTGGAGTACCGGTTAAATCCTTGCATCAGCGCCGGGAATTTGGAGTTTGTGTCCACCCACGGCTGTGCTTTTTCCCATTTTCCGTCACCGTTGAACAGGTAAACGTTATTCAGCTTCACCATCTCCTCCGGCGGCACAATGTCCCTCCCGTTCATGTTGGACTGTCCGATAAACAGGTAGATATGGAATTTATCCTTGCTGTACGGAACGGAATCTACCACCTCCGGTTTGGAAAGGGTAGGTGCAATTTCCTTCTGCGGGACAGCATTGTTCTCATAATTGGGTTTGCCGGAACCATTGTAAACTGAAATTTCACTGATAGACAGCCCTGCCAATGTCTCAGTGACCTTCAGCATCACATATCTCGCGGATACCGCTTCAAAGCTGATCACACCCTCTTTCCCCAGTGCGCCGCCCTCAGCGATCTTTGTCCAGGAGGCCTGGTCATTGGAGGTGTATAATTCATAGCTCTTTATCTTATCGGAATACTCATTCACCCGAATCTGGCTGAAGTTAGCCTGGGCACCCAGATCAAGGATAAAGTGCCCGTACTTTTGCCCCTTGTTTCCGTTGACTTTGAGACGGGTATTTTTGTCTCCATCCACAACGTGTTCCACAGCCGCATCCACCGTACTGTATGCGAAGTCCGTGAATATTTTACAGTTCAAAGCCAGATTGTCACCGGTGACCACTGAGGGCGCCGGGGTTGCGGTCGCAGTAGGTTTGGGAGCCGGTGTGATGACACCCGGCTGGCTTGGATTGTCGATCACTCCGCCGTCCGGATTGTAATAAACCTCAATTTCCTCCAGATAGCCCACCACGGATTTCCCCGGATCCTTCGCGCTTGCGGTGCGCTTCAGCAGGACGCGGACATACCGGGCGTTGACTTTCTCAAAGTTGACGGTGCCGGTGTAATGTGCCTTTTCCCTCTCTGTAGGACAAGCGGGCTGATCGTAACCACTCTCCGCAAGGGAGATCCAGTTGGATTTGCCGTCCTGGGAATAGGAGATGCTGTAGCCGAAAATACGGTTTTCACGGTAGGAATTGTATTCATAGAGATTGATCTGATTAAAGCTGACAACCTCCCCCAGATCAATCACGGCGTTGCTGTTTGCCCTCACCTGCCAAGCGGCGCTGCCGACCGAGATGTTTTTGTCCCCGTCGACGACATACATCTGGTCGCCGGATTCTCTCACCGGGTTTGAGGTAACCGTTTTGTTTGCCGCCAGGTTCGTCTTCGGAGCGGCACTGCCGTATACCTTGTTCTTATTATCGCCGGTGTTTGCCTCATCCTTGGCGATGCTCTCATCCAGATAGACTTCCAGTTCCTCTATGTAGCCGACAACCGATTCTTTCGACGGATCTCTCGCGTCCATTGTCATTTTCACCGTCAGTTTGACATAGCGCGCTTTGGTCTTTTCAAAGGTGATCGTTCCGCTGTAATGGGCATCCACCACATCGTCGGGACATACAAAATGGTTTTCATCCGCCTCGGCGACCTTTGTGAAGCTGCTCCCGTCGGAGGAAACCTCCAGCGTATAGCCGTGAAGCCTTCTGCTCTTGTAGGAGTTGTACTCGTAAACCTTAACCATATTGATTTCTTTTTCTTCGCCGAGATCAACCATGGCATAGCTGTTTTTCCGCATAACGGTAGCTTCTCCGCCGGTCGTAGCATGTGTATTCCCGTCGGTCAGAAATTCTGGATTACTGGCGCTTCCGCTGGCACTGCCTGTCTTGTTCAAAGCCAGGTTTTCCGCTGCCAGCCCTGTGAGCGGCAAAACAGAAAGGCAGGACAGAATCAAGGCGATTGTGAGTAGGGCCGCCAACCCGTTCCTTTTTAACATTTTCATAAAAACCTCCTGTTCTTGTGTATCTGTTTCTTGTAATATATTTTGTTATTGTGTAATTGTTACCGTGTTGGTTGCGCCGTCCCATTGGACGTCCGCGCCGATGTTTTCCGCCAGGAAACGCAGGGGAACCATTGTCCTGTCATTGTGCAGCATTGGAGCTACATCGCAGGTGATCACCTCGCTGTCCACATCGATCTCGTTGTTCCCGATCGTCATAACAATGGTCTTATCGCCCTTGCTGGCAATAACCTGCTCCAGTTCCTCATTCCAGCTCACTTCCATCCCCAGCGCTTCGCAGATAGCGCGGAAAGGCACCAGAAGCCTGTCATTGACAAGAATTGGCTCCACATCCGTGACAAGCGGTTTCTGATTGATCAGAATGGTGTATTCTTCTTTTCCCGCGCCCGCTGTTCCGGAATGAAATATGCGGATCTCAAAAAATGCAGCGGCTTTGTTTTGCTCTGTCTTAGGCACCAGCTTCAGATATCTTGCCTGCACAGGCTGGAATTTTACCGTCTGGTTTCCGCCCGGTCCTCCCGCCGCCTCTGCAGCTTTCTGATAGGCCACGTCATCGTCAGAGATCAGGAGTTCGTAACTTTCAGGAAGACGATTGTAGTCCCAGTCGATTTCAATGGTATCAAAGGTTTTCTTTTCTTTCAGATCGATTTTGAACCACTGTTCCGCAGCGGTGTCCCCCTGCCATTTCGTGGTCGTCGTATTGTCCAGCGCCAGCTGAGCGCTGTCAGAATTGGCGGATGCGGCCGCCTGCCCGCCCAGGGCCAAATTTTCCGCGTCACAATATGCTTCCGCCTCTGTGACCGTCGTCCCGCCGGGAACAACAAATTTCAGATACCTTGCGTTTACAGCGGGAAAAGCGAATATGTCGCCAGTGAAGCTTCCGCTCACTGGCTGATACTGCTGGTTATCGGAAGAATAGAAAACGGTGTACTGCGCGGTGTCCGCTTTCAGAATCGTCCGGTTTACGTTTTTTTCCTCTCCCAGATCCACCGTCAGCCACTGTTCCGCACCGGTGTCCGCTTTCCATGCGGTCTCCAGGCGCCCGTCGTTCAGAAACGCCGCGTTTTCCTGATTGGAGGAGACGTCCGCTTGACGGTTTCGCGCCAGGTTCATCTGATCCCGCATCACCTTCGCCGCACGGATGGCATTTCCCGCCTCAAAAATATACCAGGTCCAGTTTCTGCCTGTCTCCATATATTTTTTACTCATGTTGTACAGCTGCTCGTTTGTTCTCGCTTTATCTCCCATCATGGCAGAAATCACAGAGGTCGCCATCCAGGGGAACTCCGTCTTGCCTACCCGGTAAACACGGTTCGGCTGTTCCGCGCTGAATTTGCTGTACAGATGGATTGCCCGCTCTGAATCGGTAGGCAGAATCTCATAAAGGATCGGGAAAACCTCGCTGACCGAATCGCCGTAAAAAACACTCCAGTCCACCAATCTGGTTTTCGTCGGGACAATATAATAAATATATTCATTCCGGTCTTTCAGCCACATACTCTCCAGCCCCTTGGTGCTCAGCTCCAGCTTCTCCTGATAATAGGCGGTTTTGGCCGGGTCCTTCCAGATATCCCGCTGAAGTTCCACCATATCGGAAAGGGAAGCGTTCACCTGGCAGTTGTCCTGCAGGTATTTTGTCCGATGCCCGTCCTGATTCTTGGCCTCAGCCAGCCCATCCTCCCGCAGGGTTGCGATGGAAGAATCAAAAATCAACTCGATATCCGCTTTCCGCTTGGTGATGAAGTCCAAATCCCCGGTCACTTCATAGAATTTGCGGATCATCATCAAGAAAGTGGATCCCCTGGAGTCGGACGCGGAATACTCATCGGTGGAGCGGTAGTCATTGGGATCCACCGCATTCACTCTTCTGGTATAGATGGTACCGGTCAATCCGTATTTATCAGGCGTCCGGTTGATATGCCCGATATACCAGTCAATCCACTTTTTCACCGCGGCGATATTCTGTTCTTCCGGCACGTCCAGCAAGCCGATACATGCCAACGTGGCAAAATAAGGCTCTATGTTCCACTCGTCTTTTCCGGTGTCAGTATCCCTGGTGAGATTGGCCTTGTTCATGACGATAGCTCCGTCGGTATCCTCTCCGGGATTGTCGATCTGCTGCGCCCGGATCCAATCCGCTTCCTCCTTCATAATCTTGGAGTAGTCCACCATAGCATAACGGCTGGGTTCATCCTGTGTCTGCGCAGGTGCGGCCCCTTCGATCACCTTGCCCTGCTCCTGGGGCTTGGTGTCAAACATCTCGATTTCCTCCACATAGCCGATACCCTTATTCTCATCCCCGCTGGGATCGATGGCGGCCACAACAGTGAAACGGAAAAACCGCGCGGTTACCTTCTCAAACTCTATTTTGGTATAGTAGTGCCCCGGCTTGATCACTGTCTCACAGAGCACATTGTCGGTTCCTTGCGTCTGAATTGTCTCCCAGCTGACACCGTCCTGAGACGCCTGTACTTTATAGCCCCGAAGACGCTGCACCTTATTTCCGTTGAACTCGTACACGTCGATCCGGTTGATTGACTGCTGTGCGCCGAAATCAAATTTTACCCAGGTGTTTTTCCGCACAGTCCAAGCCTCTCCCTGTTTGGAGACACTTTTGTTTCCGTCAATTAGAAACAGGTGATCGTTGGTTGCCCGAAGTGTCAAAGGGGTAAGCTCCGCCTTCGGAGCCAAATTTTCAAAACTGTCCTCCCCGAGAACCGGCAATGCACCCCATATCAGGCAGGCGCACAGCGCCAGGCAGATGATTCTTCTCATAACATTTCTCCTCTCTATCCTTTTACCGCGCCGATCATGACGCCCTTTACAAAATATTTCTGCAGGAAGGGATACAAAAGCAGGATCGGAACCGTCGCCACCATAATGGTCGCATACTGTATAGTCTGAGATATCTGCTCTTTTTCCGCCGCCGAGGAATCCATCAGCATATTGTCCATGCTGTTTGAGATCAGAATCTCCCGCAGGAACAGCTGGAGCGGATACAAATCCCGGTCGGACAGGTAGATCATTGCGTTGAACCAGGAATTCCAATGCCCCACCGCATAATACAGCGTGATAACCGCAATGGAGGGCAGGGTAAGCGGAAAAATAATCTGAAACAGAATCACAAAATCGTTGGCTCCGTCAATCTTGGCCGCTTCCTCGATGCTGTCCGGCAAATTGAAGAATGCGGTTTTCAGGATCATCAGGTTATAGGTGCTGATAACCGTAGGGATAATCAACGCCATTCTGGAATTCAGCAGACCCAAGCTTTTTATCAGCAGGTAGTTTGGAATCAGCCCACCGCTGAAAAACATGGTCACCACAATCATGGTGGTGATCGGCTTGCGCCACATGAAATTCTTTCTGGATATCACATACGCGCCGATAGATGTCATAATGACATTGCAAGCGGTTCCCACAACGACATAGAACAGGGTATTCATATATCCCGTGTAAATATCTTTGTTGGAAAAGACCGCCTTGTACGCGGCGAGGGAAAAACCAACCGGCTTATAGACAATTCCCGTATAGGCCGCGTATTCGTTCGCGTTGCTAAACGACACAAAAACAACATATAAAAAAGGATACAGTGCAATCAGGGTAATCAGCGACAGCAACAGCACATTAAACACGTCGAAGAGCCTTGAAGGCACACTTTTCTTGATAGCCATAATATTCCCCCCATTTCTACCACAAGCTGGATTCGCTGAATTTTCTGCTGAGTGTGTTTGCCGTCACGACAAGAATCAGGTTGATCACCGAGTTGAACAGTCCAACCGCCGTGCTGAAGGAATAGTCCGCATTGATCAGACCTCTCCGGTACACGAAGGAGGAGATCACATCGGCCGTCTCGTACACATTTTCATTGTAGAGAAGAATAACCTTCTCCGCCCCCTGGGACATGAACTTGCCGATATTGAGAATAAAGAGAACGATAATGGTCGGTGCGATGGAGGGCAGCGTCACATGCCAAAACTGCCGGAAACGGTTCGCACCGTCGGTGTATGCCGCCTCATAAAGCGCCGGATCCACACCGGCGAGAGCCGCCAGATAAATGATGGAATCCCATCCGACGCTCTGCCACAGGCTTGTGGTGACATAGATGGGCCGGAACCACTCCGGCTTCAAGAGAAAACTGACCCGTTCCCCCCCGAACATTGCGATAATGTCGTTGATCAGTCCCGACTGGGAGGTGAATTCCACCACCATGCCGCAGACAACCACGACGGATATAAAATGCGGGAGATAGGTGATGGACTGCACGGTCTTTTTAAACCATTTTACCCGCACCTCGTTCAAAAGTAAAGCCAAAATAATGGGAAAAGGAAATCCGAACAGGAGCTGGTAAAAACTCAGAAGCAAAGTGTTGCGGATCGTCCTCCAGGCATAAATGCTGGAGAAAAATTCCTTAAAATGCTTCAGCCCCACCCATTGGCTTCCGAAAATCCCCTTTGATACGTTGAAATCCTGGAAAGCCATTGTAACGCCGTACATGGGAAGATAATGAAATACCACATAGTACGCTACAACGATGATCATCATATAAACGACGATATAGTTTTTGGAATAATCTTTTTTTATCTTGGACCAAAAACTGTCGTCTCTCACTAATAAACTGCTTCCCTTTTCTGTTGTCTTATTCTTATCTCGAAGCATTGTTTCTGTTATGTAGCCGATTGATGCCTACATTCTCCTTTCTCTGTTTTGTCAGCGCCTTATCTATATTTTAATCTTGAGGATGTCAGAAGTAAATCTTCATTTTTTGGAATCCATATTAAAAATATGAAATTTCCTCCCCTCCTTTCCGCTCCAGTGGATTGCTGCCAAATCACCATCACCGTTTTTTATTTTTTAATGATTCATTTTGCAAAATGAATATTTATTTTTTCGACGGTTCATGTTAAGATCTAAAATAAGAAATCTTGATCGAGATATTCATAAAAGCAGGCATGTTTTTCCATTTCTAAAAATAAAAATACATGTCTGTTTTCCGCATCATTTTTATCTGCCGGCGACGAAAGTAAAAATTTGAAGCGGAGGAAAACATAATATTAAATTCCGTTTTTCTCTGTTTACACAACCTTTAAAAAAGGGGGACACAATGAGAAGACATTTATTTTTCAAGAAAGCATGTATTTTCACAGTCATTCTTTCCCTGGCCGTATTATCTTTCGGCGGCTGCAAAGGGGGGGACGATACGGCAGGCACCTTTGACGGTGACGTGAGCTTTCCTTTAAAAGAGCCCGTGACGCTTACCTACTGGGTTCCGTTGGGCGGATCGGTAGGCGTTATAGACGACTTTAGCCAGATGGGCATGTATAAGGAACTGGAAAAAAAGACAAATGTAAAAATTGAGTTTATTCATCCCATTGAAAGCCAGCTCTCTGAGCAGTTCAACATCATGATCGCCTCAGGTACATATCCGGACATTATCGACGGAATGAGTTATTACAGCGGCGGTCTGACCAAAGCTTACAACGACGGCATCATCGTCCGGCTCAATGACCTGATCGACCGCTACGCACCCAACTTAAAAAAAATATATGAAACCTATCCCGCTCTTCTTCCGTATGTACTGGACGAAAACGGGGATCACTTTGTTTTCCCGTCTCTGAAGGGCGGTGCGGTACTCCGCCAGGGGAATGGTCCCATCTTCCGGAAGGACTGGCTTGAAAAGCTGAACTTATCCGTTCCCGAAACCATTGACGACTGGACAAACACGCTGCGCGCATTCAAAAACAACATGAATGCCAAGCGGCCGCTGATCCTCACTACAAAGGATCTGAAAAAGGATATTCTCATAGGGGCTTTCGGCATCAAATACGATTTTTATGTGGACAACGGAAAAGTGAAATACGGTCCCTATGAGCAGAACTATAAAGAGTATTTGAAGCTTCTCAAGCAATGGTATGACGAAGGGCTGCTGGACAAAGAATTCGGTACCCTCAACACCAAAATGATTGATTCGAGCATCTTAAACAATGAGGGCGGCGCCTATATCGGTGTGCTTGGCAACGGACTACAGCGGTATCTAACCCTGACGACCGATCCCTCGTTTGCCCTGCAGCCGGTTCCTTATCCTGTTCTGCACAAGGGCGACAGCCAGACCATAGAAACCCTCGCCAGCATTGTGGGGAGCAAGAACTGTGCGATCACAACAGCCTGCAAAAATCCGGAGATCGCAGCGGCATGGCTCGACTATGCTTACAGCAAAGAGGGAAGCCTGATCTGCAACTTCGGCGTGGAGGGTGAAAGCTACACCATGGAGAACGGCTATCCGACCTTTACAAAGCTTTTAACCAACAATCCGGAGGGAAAACCCTTCTCAACCATGGGCAGAATGTACGCCAGAAGCTTCAGCGTGGGCCCCTTTGTTCTGGATACCCGCTATGGAGAACAGTTCTTCTCCATGGATGTGCAGAAGGAAGCGGTCGATGTGTGGGGAAAATATGCCAAGGAGGCGGAGGAAGCCAGTCACGAGTATCTTGGAACACTGAATCCCGATGAGATCAGCCAGACTACTTCAAAGATGAACCAGATTCAGACCTATGCGGACGAATATTTCATCAAATTTATCCTTGGAAATGCTTCACTGGATGAATTCGACAGGTATCTGGCTGAGATGAAAAATATGAAGATGGATGAAATTCTCGCCGTATACCAACAGGCTTATGACCGATTTATTCAGAAATATCCCAATTACAAAATCCCGTATGATACGGATATCAGCGAGATATATCGGAAATAATGGAAGGAAGTAGCGCATGGGAATGGGGGAAAGGGGATGAAATTAAAAAGGGAAGGCTTGAAAAAACTGAAAAGGAATATTCAAAAGAAGAACAGTATACTGAACTATTTTCTGTTATCGTATATTGTTGTGTTTCTCATACCCGTTTTTATGAATGTCATGGTATATTTTCAGGTCATCCGCGTTGTCAGGAACGAGACGATTGAGAAAAACCAGGTGATATCAAACCAGCTGAAATCAAAGGTGGAGCCTATGCTCATTCAGCTGGAAAAGATCCGAACCCGCATCAACGCCAACAATCTTTATATGGCGACGCCCATCCGGGACAAGGACTTTTCCGACAGCGAGAGGTATGATTACCTCCAGCTGGTGAGCCGGCTCAACGAGGTCATCGTTGACAACGATTTTATCGAAAGCATATACCTGTACCGGAATGACACAAATCTTGCCATGGGGACAAACGGCGTTTTTACCGCCCCTGAGCTTTACCGGAATTATTTTTCCGATACAGATTTAAATTATGAACAGTGGATCCGGCTCTTCCGTGAAAAAAATCGGATCTACTCCCCCTATACCACCCGGACAGTCAACGGCATTCCCGAGGAAGACATCATGTGCGTCCTGCCCATGGAGACAGACATCAGCAACAGCCCGTGGTCCCATCTGGTCATCAACATTTATCAGAACCGTTTCGCCAGCAGCATTGATGGGATCGAAAACATTCACAAAAACAATATTTTTATTCTGGATAAAAACAATAAGGTAATTCTTCTGTCCGGACGCAAGGACAGCATAGACATCAGCTATCAGATGCTGACGGATGAGAAAAAAACGCTCAATATGAAGGTGAACGGTGTGAACAGCATCGTCTCCTTCTGCCAGTCAGACACGAACGACTGGAAGTATGTGATGACGGAGGTGACCTCCTCCTATATGGAGCGTGTCGAGTACCTTCGGAATTTTCTGATCCTCTGCAGCCTGCTTTCCATATTGATAGGCATTTATTTCGTATATAAATTTTCCATGCGGAATTATACAGAAATACGAAGCATTGCGGATTTGTTTCGCCCCGGTGAGGATGACAAGGTTCTTGAATCGGAAAATGAGCTGGCCTACATCAACAAAAGTATCCAGAAAACGCTGTCTCAAAACCAGAAAATCAATGAAATGCTCACCAAAATCAGCTCCGAGACCAAGGATCACTTTTTGATTGAGCTCCTGCGGGGCAAAAAGTACGTGGGCTATTCCGATTCGGAATACGCCGACGAGGTGGCGCTTTATTTTACCAAAGACAATTACCTTGCAGCAGCTATCAATATCGAGAGCTTTGAACACATTTATTTTGATAAATCAGAGTTGGAACTGAAAGCAAAATATAATGATGCGTTTTTTATTATATCCAACGTGTTCAATGACTTTCTGTACAGCTATACCACAATGATAGACGGTATGATGGCCTGTATTATCAATGAGGAAGCAGACGGCGGCGATGACCTGGAAAGGGTTGAAACCATCTGCAACACTGTGCTAGAGACGCTGCGGAAGGACTTTAATATTTGGGTTACCATCTCGCTTGGCAATTTTCACAGGGGAGCCAACGCTATCAAACTGTCTTATGACGAGGCGGTTGCGGCTTTGAATTACAAACTGCTTCTCGGAAAAAACCGTTTGATCCGCTACTATTCCATCCACGACTGCGGCGGGACTTACACCTACACCATCGAAAATGAGCAGATGCTGTTAAACTGCGCAGCAATCGGCGCCTATGCGGAGGCGGAGAGTATCATAAACGATATTTTTGGACGGACTTTTGGAACCCAGACCGTTTCGATTGAAATTGCCAAATGCTTTGTCTTCGACATTGCCAACACGGTCTTAAAAATCATCGGACAATTGGATGAGGAAGGGAAAAAGATTCTCAAAATCGGTAAAAACGATGTGATGAATCAAATTATCCATGCGGATACGATTGAAGAAATGAAAAAAAATACACTTGAAATACTTAAAGCAATCTGCGATTACAATGCGCTTTTGATCAAAGATCAAACCGGAATCCTGGTTTCACAGGTTCAAAACTACATCAACCAAAACTTTAAGAACCAGGATTTGAACGTATCCGATATCGCAAACCAGTTTGAGCTGACCAGCGCTTATATTTCCAAGCTATTTAAGAATACAACATCTGTCAGCATTCTGGATTTCATTCATACAAAAAGAATCTCCTGTGCAAAGGAACTGCTGGAACAGGGAAAAAGTATCGCTGAGACGGCAACGGAGGTTGGCTACAATAACAGCAACGCTTTTATCCGGGTATTCAAGCGTTATGAAAAGATTACACCCGGACAGTACAGCATGAAATATAAGCAAACATCTGAGAAATAAACAAGGGAGGTATTTTATGTTCAGAAAAACGATGACTATGCTGCTTTTAACCGCAGTCATCACCGGCAATATTCTCCTTCCAAACGAAACCGCCGCGCAGGCGGGTAATCTGGCAAACGATCAGAACGTCACCGTTACTGCGTCCAAGGCAGCCGCCGGAGACAGCAAATTTCTGTTTGATGGTGATTCCGCCCCCGCTTCCGGCAGCAATACATTCCAGTTTGGCGAGGCGGACGGAAAGTGTTGGATGGAACTGGAATTTGCAGAAATGCTCCAGTTTAACCATATTGTCATTACACAGTATGCACAGGATCCGAAAATTAAAACGTTTCTCTTGGAGGCCTGTGACACGGAGGAGACGGTTGATGAGAACGGTGAAGCCGTTGAACTCAACTATTTTACACTGTTGGAAGGTACCGCAGACGGTAGCGGCCTCATCACCTGCCATTCGGAGTCTGTTATCAATGCGAAAAGGGTGAGACTGACCGTCCAATCCTATCAGAACGGAAAAAGCGGAAATGTGGCTCTGTCGGAATTCTGGATCGGCAGCAACGGTTCCGACCCTGCGGATCCCACACCTACTCAAAAGCCACAGGAGCCGGATACCCCGCAGGAAACCGCCCCTGTTATCGGAAATAACAGCAAGCTGCTGGACGCGATGGGCGTTATGCCGATCAGCGACAGCTCCGCCTTTGACGGGAATGCGGCTGTGACCCGCGGCGCGTTCGCGGGTATTCTGACCCGTCTTGTCAAAGCGAATGCCGATTGGGCGGATTTCTCTGTGAAGCTGCGGGATGTAAAGGAAACCACTCCAAACTACAAAGAAATTCAATATGTGTTTTCCATGGGCTATATGACGCCCAAAAGCCCCGGAAAATTTCAGCCTGATGCACCGATCACAACAGAGGAAGCAGCCTGTGCACTGCTGAAGGTTCTGGGTTACGGATACATGGCGGCGGATGACAGCCGTCTGCTTGGCACAAGCGGCGCTTCCGCCTTGCTTTCCGGCGTATCCTCTCTTTCCTCCGCACTAAACCAAAATACTTGCGCCAAGCTTCTGGTTAACGCTCTGGACGTTCCCCTGGTGGAATACAACTTTTCTGACGGATCCGCCTCGGTGAAGAATGGGGAAACTCTTTTGAAAAACGTGTGGCACATGGCCTCCTCTGTCAATACCGTGACGGCAACCCACGTTTTGTCTCTGAGCGGGGACGCGGGTGAAGTGGGGGCAGGTGTCGTCCGAATGGGATCCACCGACTTTAACTGCGGCGCTTACGATATGACACCCTATGTTGGATACCGGATAAAAATCTATTATGAATACACCAAGGATATGGATCGCCCCCTTCTTACCTGGTTTGAATCCAAAGCGCAGAAAACCGTGACGGTTTCCGGTGAGGATGTAGTCTCCGTCTCAAGACACGAGATTGTCATCCAAACGGAGAACGAGGCGAAGGATCAAAAATTCAAAATTCCTTCCGGCGCAGTGATCCTGTATAACAACAGAAGACTTGTGTCCTACACGGAGGACGTGTTCCGTCCTGAAAACGGACAAATCACGTTTGTCAGCAATGACGGAGACGGCTATGATCTGATCGTCATCCGTGAGGGGATCGACGTGATGATCTCCGGCGGAACCGAGGAAAAACTCCTCTTTGACAATGAGGAAAACATGTCCGGCCTGGATATCTCGGATCCGGATTCCTATCGGATCACAAAGAATGGGACTGACATAACACCTTTCGAAATTCAGCAGAGCGATGTGCTCACCATATTCCCAAACTACATAAAAAAGGTGGACAATCAGACACTGATCGGGGACGAGGCGGATTACTTTGAAATTCTGGTCTCCACCCAATCTGTGAGCGGAACCATTGACTCTCTGGAGGAGGATAAGCTCTCCATCGGAGGCAGCAGCATTGAAATGACCGAAAAATACCGGAGAAAATATACCCATAAAATCGGCCAGTCTGGTACTTTCCACCTGAATATCTATGGAAAGATCGCCTCCAGCACCCTGACGGCAAGGGCGACGGACAGCATCGGATATGTCTATGCCTTCCACTGTGAAAGCAGTGAGATTGATCCTTCTGTGTCGCTGAAAATTTATACCCAGAAAGGACACCTTGTCCTCCGTTTGGCAGACAAGGTATCCCTGAACGGCGATTCCAGAAAGACCGCAGGTGAGGCATTGTTTGAGGGAACACTCTTCCAGCCGGACAGCACCGGCACGCTGGCCTTCAAACCCCAGCTGATTCAGTATTCCACCGATTCGGACGGGAACGTTTACAAGCTGGATACAGCGGTTCCCCGGGCGGAAAATCAGGATAAAACAGCAGGATTGGAACTCTCCGCGGAAAAACTGGGCCGAACCTTCCTGCGCAATGGTTATACCTTTAACAACGATTTTCTTGTCACCACGAATCCGGTAATTTTCAATGTTCCCCTCGACGCTTCGGAAACGGACGAGGGCCTGTTCCGGATCATGCGGGTCACCGAGCTTGCCACCAACGGGAACTATATCGTGGAGGCCTTCAACGCTTCCGACACTCTGCTGAGCTCCCTGCTGGTGATTTACCACAACGATACCTCCACAACACCGGACGTAAAAGCAAACACGGTGGTTATATCCAAAATTTCAGAGAAACTGGATAAGGACGGCGGGACAGCCACTTACATTGACTTCTATGAGAGGGGCATGCAGGACTCTCTGCCGGTCGCCCCGGAAAGATTAAACGCGTTCAAAGCACTGGAACCCGGTATGGTGATCCAGTACCATAAGAATTTCAAAGGCGAACTGGACGGATTCAACCTTGTATTTGACTATAAAGATCCCCAGTCCACCAGCCTGAACAACTCCTACTGGGCGCTTCAGGGCGTTTTCGGAACTGTCACCAAAAAACAGGGGGACACTTTCCTTCTCGCCACTCCCCTGCCCGGCGGCGGAGAGCTCACAAAACCCTATCAGTTCCGCGGAACTCTGACACAGGTTTACGAGTTTAACTGCAAAACCGGAAAGCTGATCCAGTCGGATACCAGCGCAATCCCTGTGATGGACGATTCCTGCATGGTATTTATCCGCTTCTATTTCGCCCAGAGCAGAGAGGTTGTCATCTACAAAAATTATCAATGATGAATTATAGGGAGGAACTATTATGAAATGTTATGAGAACCGAAGTGCTTTTTCGAAATCTCTGGCTTTCCTTCTGACATTTTTATTGTGCTTTCAACTTTTATGGATCCCTGCCGGTGCGGAGGCTACCAATATCGTATCCTCCGCGACAATCAGCGGCATCACCAATTCAAAAATGTATGACGGAACCAAAAATGTTGGTTCCAACGCTTCTACTACCAACAGTTACAGAGTTGGGGGTAACGGTGTTTCCCGTGAGACGAAATTCGATTTAGGGAAATCCATGCTGCTCACCAGCGTCGTGTTTGCCGGTGCCAGATTTACATCGGTCACCGTGGTCGCGGCCGAGGACAACGCATACACAAAAGAAGTGGCGACAGCGTCCGTCACATGGGATGATTCAGCCACTGCTACACTTGCTGAGAAAACCATAGTATTTGCAGACGGTCCCGTTGAGGCACAGTATCTTAAAATTACAGCCGTTACAACAACAGGCCAATCCTATGCCTTTTACAATGAGGTGGAAATCTATGGACAGGAAAAAGCCTTAGATCCGGAAGTTATTGCTCTGTTCGGCGGCGGTACGGGAACCGAGGAAGATCCTTTTATTGTCTCCACCCCACAGCAGTTTATGAACATGAGTGATGAAAGAGTTGCCGGCATGAGCTTCAAAGTGACCGCGGACATCACCCTGCCGGACGAGTACGAACCTTTTGCCTTCTCCGGCAAACTCGCGGGGGCCGACGCGTCGAATTTGAAAACCATCCGTGTTCATATCAATAAACCGGCGCAGAACGTTGGGGAAGAATTGGAAGTGATTCCGGAAAATGTTGGACTGTTCAGCGAAGCGTCCGGCGGCGTACAGATTTCCAATCTGCGGCTGACCGGATCGGTGACCGGAGGAAAATTTGTGGGCGGCTTTATCGGAAAGGCTCCCAGCGGAACCTCTTCCGGCGCAAAGCTGGAAAACTGTGTCAACGAGGCGGATGTCACCGGCTATGAGGCAGTTGGCGGATTTGCGGGGAGAATTTTTGACGGAACCCACAACATCACACTTAACAAGCTGATCAACAAGGGCTCTGTAAACGCGACGGTCAATGCAGGAGGAATCATAGCCACCTCCAAAGCCGCGATCACCAACTGTGCCAATCTGGGCGCCGTCACAGCCACAAACGTCGGAAACGGCACCGCGGGTATCGTCGGATGGAATTACGGCAATGTGTCATTCTGCTATAACAGCGGAGATATTAGAGGCACAGGCAATGTGGGCGGTATTGTGGGCTATCATTCCCAGACATCAAGAACGGTTGCATCCTGCTATAACAACGGTGACATTGTCAACATAAGCGCAGACGGCACCGCCGGCGGAATTATCGGGGCTGTTCAAAGCGGAAAAACCGGTGTTTCCCTCAACAACAGCTACAACACCGGAAAAATCGGAGACGCTCAAACCTTCCATCCGGTCTTCGGGTCCGGCGAGATCGCCATCACCGGCTGTCTGTATCTTTCCCCCAGTGCGCAGGACGATGCGGTTGACGGAACACTGCCCAAAACGCTGAGTGAGCTGGCATCCGCCGCCACAGATCTGGGCAGCGCCTTCACAGCCCCTGCCGGAACTTACCAGTTTCCTGAAATATCTGCAAATCTAAACCGGTCGGATTACAAGGTATATACCGTGACCGTGACAGCCGGTGCAAATGGAACGGCGTCTCCTGCCGGCACGAACTATGTCAAAGGAGGCACCACCTTTACGGTTTCGCTTCTGCCAAGTAATGCGTATCAGGTTGCAGAGCTGACCTTCAATGAAGTTCCTGTCCCGGGCGTTTCCGGCAGCTATACCACCAATCCCATCACTGGAGACGCTGTGATTGCCGTCACTTTTGAAGAAAAAACGGCTGCCCCTCCGGAGATCACAACCTATGCCAATTCTTTTGTCTATGAGGAAGGGCAAACCGGAAGTGTAACCTTCGGAAAGGTAGTTGACGGAAACGGTTATACCGTTGAGGGTTATGGGATACTCTTCTCCATGACCGACAGCGATCCAACTCTGGAAAAGGGAGCTTTGCAGCTTGCCGCAAAAGAACCGCTCAGCGCAAACGGAAATTTCGGTGTAGAGCTTGTCGGCCAACTGCTCAGCGGAAAAACTTATTATACAAGAGCTTACGTTATCTATAAAAACACGGACTCCGGAGAAACCAAAACTGAATACGGAGACGTATCTGTCATTACATTAAACTGATTGCCTTTTTATCAGACTGACAAAAAAAGAAAGGAAGGGATCACATGGCTCCGTGCCAAACTTATCAGATACATCCGGCAAGACGGCTGGCAGCCGTCCTGCTTGCAGGACTCCTCCTTCTCACCCTATGCCCTTCGGACTGCTTCCGGGTATCAGCGGAGGAGATTAACCTGGCGGCGGACGCCGCTGTGATTGCCTCGGAAAGCTTCAGCTCCCCCTCTGCCATCAACGACGGAGAAAGAGCCCCGGCTTCCTATTCAGGCGGGATGGCGGCATTTTCAAGGACAGTGCCCGCTTCCATCGGATACTCCTTTTCGGACACAGTGACCATAGAAAAGGTGGTTGTGTACGAATACTCTACCAGAATTGGTGACTTCACCCTTGAAGCCGCTACGGATGAAGGTTTTACCGACATCACGGGCAGGTTATCCGACAGTGGGATTGCGGCCAGCAAAAACGGAAGCAGAACGCTGAACTTTGATACTCCCGTCTCCGCGAAATATCTGCGGCTGACGATAAACAGTGTAAAGTCGGCAGGCTCCGTTTTTATCAGTGAAATTGAGGTCTATGCGCCGACGGGCGAATCGCAGAAAGGCGTGAATGTGGCGGCGGACGCCAGAGTTTTATCCTCCAACGCATCGGGCGCCGCCAATATCAATGACGGCGCGAAGGGCGGGGACGTGTCCACATCATCCCAGACTACCTTTTTCAACGGAATCGGAGAGGATCGCTGGATCGGCTTTGACTTCGGCCAGGCAATCCCCCTTACCGGCATGACCGTTTATGAATACAGCAAAACATCAAGACCTATTGAAGGCTTCGTGATTGAAACAGCGGACGACGAAGCCTTTACCCTGAATGTGCAGGCTGCCGCGAACGTTACGGACGGCGGCATAGGCGGGGAGGGCCGGGAGCTTTCCTTCTCTCCTTCGCTGACCGCGCGGTACATTCGCTTCCGCCCGACTTCCTATCAGAATCCATCCAATCCGGGCGTTATCTATTTTGCAGAAATTGAGGTGTTTTCCCCCTCCGCCCTGCCGCCCAAGCCGGACAACGAGCCAAACGATTCTGCCAATCTGGCACGCCAGGGAAGCGCGATTTCCGGAAAGAGTTCCGCTCGTTTGGGCTACCTGAATGACGGAGAAAAATTCATCTCCAACAACCAGGAGAATTTCTCCTTGAATTCTACCCTGAGCGATGCTCACTGGTTTGGCATCGATCTGGGCAGAAATATGTATTTCAACACAGTGGAGATTTATGAATACACCCAATCCCTTAAAATACAGAGCTTTGAAGTACAGTACTCCGAGGATGGAAACAGCTATAAAACCCTTGCAAGGATCGAGGAAAAAGGAACAGACCGCGGAAAAGCCGTGATTCAGTTTGACGCGGTCTATGCGCGGTATGTCCGGGTGATGCTTCGGAAGATAAGCGGAACCGTCTATCTGGACGAGATGGAGGTTTACTATAAAACAAAAAGAAACGAAGGAAACCAAAACCTTGTCCCGGCTTCCGCCGTCTCCTCCGCAACCGGAGGGGACAGTGCGACACCGTCCGCCAACGCGCATGACAGAAACGGCGGTACAGTGTGGAAAACCAATGGTTCCGAGGCGGAACTGACTTTACACCTGCCGCAGGAAGCTCCATTGAACAGACTGGCTCTCACCCTCTTTCAGCCGGAAAATATAGGCGGCATTTCCGTCTTTGCCGGAACGTCCCCCTCTTCTCTGGAAGCTGTCTATCAGGACGATTTCCAACGGGAAGAAAAGCAGATTCTCTTCCAAACTCCCCGTTCTGTGAAAGAGATCAAAGTTCGTTTGGAGGGTCTTTCCGGAACCGCCGGCATTTGTGAGATAGAGGCTTATCTGGACGCATCCTCAGACGCTGCGGAACAGTATATGTACACCGTCAGTGAAGCGGTAAACCGCTATGTGCGGCAGCAGCTGGCAGCCTCTTCACAGGCTGCTCTGCCCAACCTGAACAGTTGTGTCTGGTATTCGGACAACAGTGCCGCCGCCGCGGTCAACGGTTATATGCTCGCCGTTCTGGATCCCCATGCGGGCGCTTCCGTGTCCGCCACGCTGTCTTTCGGGGAGGGCTGCACAAAACAGGTCACCATTCCGGTGGGAAATCTGGATTCCCAGTCTTTCTCCCCCGTTCTGACCGAGACAGGCACCCAGTATCATTTTGCTGAGCTGGACAAATGCTCCTTTGCGGACATTCAAAACAACTGGGCTTATGACTATATCTATAAGCTGGCTTCCCTGAAGCTGATAAACGGCATATCTCCCACAGCCTTTGAACCGGATCGCTGTATTACAAGAGCCGAGTTCGTGAAGCTGGTTGTGGATGCGCTTGACCTGTATGAGGCAGACGCTACCAGCAACTTTGCAGACGTGTTTGCCAGCAGCTGGAGCTATCCATATATCGCGTCGCTGGAATACCACGGCGCTTTGGGAGAGGAACTGAACGGTGATTTTCATCCCGATTCGTTTATCACAAGGGAAGATATGGCTTTTATCGCTTACAATGCGGTGAATGCCGCCTCTCTGGAATTGAAAACCGGTGAGACTGCTGTTTACAGCGATTATGATTCCATTTCCCCCTATGCAAGGGACGGAGTGGAATTCTTAAGCGCAGCCGGCCTTCTCAAAGGAAAAGGCAGCGGGCATTTTGCCCCCAAAGATTTTCTGACTAGAAGCGAAGCGGCAAAAATCATCTATCTGTTGTACAGCGCATATTAATTTTTGTTTTCTCCTATTTTTAGTATATACAGCCCCGGGAGTGTTGAAACCCCATTCATTTCCACCGCTCCCGCAGCTGCCTGTGCGATTTAGAGCACAGGAATAATCAAAGAAACCCCTTTTCAGGGGAACTCCTTTTTTCACTGTTTTTCCGGGCGCAGAAAAATCCTGCGCCCGAAAAAAACACCTATAAACCCCTTCAACAAGGAGGTAATTTATGAAGAATTCATTTCCTATGTATCTATGGAAAGGCACTGCGCTTGCCGCAGCATTTTTTTTACTCTTTTTCCAGATGGTCTTTCCTTTCGCAGCTGACTATGACAGTCACTGGGCAAAAGAGGACATTGAATATCTAATAGAAGAAAATATCGTGGAAGGCACCCCGGAAGGCGTTTTGCCGGAGCACTCACTGCTTCGTGCGGAATTGGCCAAACTCGTGAACCGCACAGCAGGATTCCAGGAAACGGCGGCGGATAACTTTCCCGACGTTTCTGACGAAGCCTGGTACGCGGGCGAGATGGCGATCGCAAAAAAAGCAGGTTACCTGCAGGGCGATCCAAACGGACACGGGAATCCCGAGGCCGCCGTCACCCGCTCTGAACTGATGACTGTCCTGGCCAGAGTTTACCGGCTGGACACCTCGGATACAAGCCTTCCCTACTATAAGGATGAAGGTGAAATCCCCTTCTGGGCCCGCGGAGCAATTCAAGCTTTGGTGAAAAAAGGACTGGTCAATGGATACGACGATGGCACGATCCGTCCGAACCAGCTAGTTACCCGGGCGGAATGCTTTTCCGTTCTGGCGCGGATGATGCGATCGGGGATAACCAAGGAAAATCCGCCCGCCGAAACGGTTTCCCCATCACCTTCGCCTATCCCCGGCGTTTCGGGCGGTACAGTTCATACCGGATCCGGAAGTGCCGGAGGAAGCTCCGGTTCCTCTTCCTCCTCCAAACCTGCCAAGCCATCCGGGCTGTTCCTGTCAAAAGAGAACGGTAAGCTGATTGCTTCCTGGAATCCGGTTCCCCTCGCTTCCGGTTACTGTCTCAGCCTGTTCATAAACGGACAGGCGGTTCTCTCCGGCACAGCCGCAGATGAGCCCAGACTGGATGTGACCTCTTCTATAAACGCCGCGGAGGGAGGCGATATCATGTTCCAGGTTCAGACGCTCTCCTCGGGCAGGCGCTCTTCCTGGGCAGTCTCCCCCTCTTACCGCAAGCTGGAGACTCCCCTGATTTCTGTGTCGGAGGAAGGACTGTGCATCACCTCGGTTTCCGGTGCAGACAGCTATCATGTCAAAGCGCTGGGACAGAAAAATTTCGCCGGAGAATTTTCCCTTCCGGCGGATACCCTCTCCGTTTCCCCAGACGAATTAATGCAAATATTACAGCCCCCTGAAAGCGGATCTTACTCCTTGATGGTTCAGGCGGCAGCAGACAGCACGGCATTCGATTCCAAGTGGTCACAGAGCGCTGAAATTGTGTTCAGCCGACCGGAAATGCCCGGCAACGTCACCGGACTTTCCGCTGTCCCAGGCGACGGAGCGGTAACTCTCAGCTGGACCGAGCCGGAAAATGCGGAGGAGAAAGGCTTTGCAGGTGTCACCATTATGTGTGAGCCCGGCGGAAAAATCCTTTCTGCAGACAAGGGAACCATCTCATTCACCGTGGAAGGATTAATCAACGGAACGGAATACCACTTCACTGTGAAATCGGTTGGCCCATCAGGACTGCTCTCAAACGGCGTTTCCGTTTCAGCGGTTCCGGAAGTACCCGGGAAACCCTCCATCACCGGCGGAACCGTTACCTCCTACAGCAGTATCCCCCTGGCGGATCATGTGGATTTCCGCGAGCTGAACTTCACTTTAGACAGAGAGAACCAGTCGGTGAAATATGTATCCTTCGATCCCAACAGCGGCTATGTCCTCGTTCCGTTTCTGGCGCAGGATACTGTCCTTGGTGGGCAAACCGTCATAGAGATGGCGCGCGAACTGGAAAGCAGAGGCTATGAGGTTATCGCAGGCGTCAACGCAGACTTTTTCAATATGGACAGCGCCCTCTACGGCGTGCCTCAAGGTATGATGGTGATCGACGGCGAACTTATCTGCTCCCAGCTGGAGAGTGGCGTGGGCGTTCCCACCCGCCACGGTCTGGGAATCACGGTGGACAACAAACTGGCGTTGACTCAGTTCAACCAGTCCTCCAACAACTGCGGCCCCAAGCTGATAAAACAGCTCCGCGTCGGCAGTACTGCCTATGACGTTGCAACCATCAACCGGCCAATGCAGTTCTCCAAGGGTTCCTTCTCCGGTATCTCTATGTTTACAAGGCACTATGCCGGAAATATCACGGCGGATATGCTGGGGGAAAACAGTTTGCTCTGCGAAGTGGACGGCGGCCGGCTGAATATCAACCAAACATCCAGTCTTCGCATCCTGCGTGCGCTCGAATCCTCCCGCGATTACGGCTCCCTGTCCGAAAGCCAGGTTATCCTTACCCTGAAGGACGTCCCGTCGGATATTCTGAACCACTTTCAAAGTCTGAAACAGGACGATGTTCTGACAATAAATCTTCAGATTGACGAAGCCGACAGCAATTTCAAAAACGTCAGAACCGTTCTTGGCTCCATGTACACGCCTCTGATCGGAGGCAATGTGAAGCAGTATGCACCCACGGTTGTCGCCGGAAAAAAAGACTGCCGGATCTCCTTTGGTATCCGCGCGGACGGCACTATGGTTCTGGCATACCTGGACGGCGATGACACCGCCTCCAGAGGCTTTAATATCACAGAGGAAGGAAATCTGATGAAGGATCTCGGCTGTACCGACGCCGTCAATTTTGACGCCGGGGGCTCGGCTTCCCTGATCCTTCGCAGAGACGGTGTGCTCACTGCCGAGGTCAGTTACGGAAGAAGGGTGGCAAATGCACTGTTTCTATGCCGGGCGAAATAAGCATTCGGGAGTTGAACTGTAGGTGTGTTTGATTCCCGAAATAGAAAGCTACCACAAATCAATAGAAAAGCGGTATTCTTCTCATTGGAAGAATACCGCTTTTTGTTTTATGGCGAATTTTCCCGCTAATGTAGGATGGAAATATATATCGTGTTCTCTGCTTCCGCCCATTGAACGTTCCCTCCCAATTGTTCCGCTAAAAAGCGGACAGGAAGATAGATTCGATCGGACACCAGGCAGACAGAGACATCCATGGGAACCGCAGCCCCGTTCACCACTGCAGTACTGCTGTCCGCCTGCAGCCGGATCTCGCTGAAATCCGTCCGAATGACAGCGGTATTTGTTTTATCCTCCCAGAACACCTGGGCTTGCAAAGCTTCAAAAACCGCTCTTGCCGGAACCAGCGTTCGGTCATTCTCAATGATAGGCGCACTGTCCATCGGGATAAAACGCCCGTTTACCGAAAGCTTTATAATATCATTCGGTGAGAAAGACAGAATGCTGTCCCTGCCCAATATGACAAACTTCTCCCCTGTCCAGATTACGTCATAATAGCTATTGGCGGTGTCGCCCCACTCTGTCCTGCAGTCCCAATAATATCCATCTTTTGAAACATATATCGTCGCATCCAGCCCAACTGACATGAAAATATTTCCGTTATAAGCGCAGTTCTGCATCCAATTATCCCATTTTTGTATAATTCGTTTCCACCTTATTCCGTCGTATGAATAGTACATATTGGTGTTTCCGCCGCTGGATATAATGAAACGATCCTTTAACCAGGATACCTTCCCAGCTGTTGCAAAATATTGATTGTATTCGGCGGATTTCCAGTTTACCAGATCTTCGGAATAGAATACGCCATCCCAGCTGGTGACAACATAAACCGATCCATTGTAAGCGATCCCCTCCAGACGCATTGAATGTTCAAACGGAATCTCCGTCCAGCTTTTCCCGTCTGCCGACTGCATCATTGCACCGGAAAACAAGCCTCCAACCCCGCTTCCGACCGCAGCAAACCGTTTTCCGTCCCATATGACATCCTGCACTTCCCCCATCAAGGGCGCATCATACTCCACCCAACTTTTACCGTCGGAGGAGGCCAGCACCTGCCCTTTTGTGTTGAAAACCACAAAAGTCTCACCATTGTATGCCAAACCGGTTACCGGCTCGTCAACAACCGTTTTCCATTGTTCGAGATCCGACGAAACTTTCAAGCCCTGCATCCCGGACGTGATATAAAGCCCTTTTTCGAAGATAATTTCATCCGTATTTCCGTTTTTGTGATACTGCCAGGATATCTCCGGATAGGAAAATTCCAAAAGATTAAATTCATGCGGTCTGACAACGACAGAAGGCTGTTTCTTTTTTTCGGGAATTTGCTGTGACCTCTCAAGCTGTGTGAGATGCTTTCCGTCCCACTGCACGATTGTCCCGTCTTTTTTCAGTGCCAGGCAGCCGATTGCATTGTATGCAATGTCCATGGTTCCTGCCAACTCCCGAATTTTCACAAACGCTGCATGACCGTCAAGGACACAGCGCCAGACTTCATTTTGCTTATCCACCACTGTGATTTGACCGTTGTCCGCAACCACTTTCAGAATATTTTCCTCCATTTCCGGCGATATCAAACCAGTGAGGTCCAGTCCATTTCTCTCCAGCTCCATCCCCCAAACAGATAAATTTCCAGCCTTACTCCAAGCCGCGGCATAGCCGTCGCCAAGCGATATGAAATCAAACTTATCCATTCCCTCCGCCATCCGAGGCAGCCTGCTTCTGTAATCATCCTCCTGTTCTTCGATCGCTCTGCCCCAAATCCAAACGGTTCCATCCTCTTTCAGCGCCATCGAACTCTGCGCATTGGCGGAAATAGCAGTCACATTTTCAAGATAGTGAACCTGTACGGGGGAAGCGCATTGAAAAGGAAACAGGTTAATGCCCAGCTGGCCTTCTTTTCCGATTCCCCATGCCCAGACGGTTCCATCTTTCCGCAGAGCCAGCGTGTGACTGTCGGCGACCGATATATCCGAAATATCAGAAAGGTCATTTATTTGAACAGGCTCCCAGCAATCCTCATACGTTCCATTCCCCAGTGTGCCATAATAATTTTCTCCCCATGCCCAGACCGTACCATCCTCTTTCAGTGCAATGGAATAATGATTTCCAGCCTCCGCTTTTACCACATTCTCAAGATTACTTACCATAACGGGATTCTGCATCGGATCATTTCCGCCGTATCCAAGCTGTCCGTATGTGTTTTCTCCCCATGCCCAGACTGTCCCGTCACTGCTTACCGCAAGGCAGTGAGTTGCGCTCGCCGACACAGAGACATAGCCTTTCTCCTCTGCATAACCAGGAAACAATATCATACAAACACATATCACAATCCATATCGCTGTCTTTTTCATTGAAATTCCCCTCTTTCTTTACAAAATGCCCCTATTGTTTTCTATCCGCTGTTTTCAGCTTCATCATACTGAAATCTTGCTACATTGTCAATATTTTCTTACTATTTTCCTCTGTTCACCCCAAGAACTTCAATAAAAAAAGAATGCCTTTGGAAAGCACATGTGCTTTCCAAAGGCATTCCGAACAGGAAAATCAAATCTTTGTGTGAAGCGTCATCCACACTACACAAATTTAACCGCCGTACCGTAAGCAATCACTTCCGCCGCACCCTGCATGACAGCCGAGGAGGCATAGCGGATATTCACAACCGCATCGGCCCCCATCGCTTCCGCTTCCTCAACCATCCTTTTGGTGGCCAGTTCCCGCGCGTCATTCATCATCGCATTATAAGCCTTCAGCTCACCGCCGACAATTGTCTTAAAGCTCTGTGTGATATCGCGGCCGATATTTTTGGACTGGATGGTGCTTCCCTTAACCAGTCCCAGCATTTCAAAGCTCTTCCCCGAGATATAATCTGTGTTTACCAGTACCATTATCCTCACCGTTCTTTCTAAAAAGTTGCTCAGTTGGTGTAGTTGTCAAAATATCCCTGGATATAGATGATTGGGGTTCCCTTATCACCGGAGCCGGAGGTCAGGTCACAGAGGGATCCGATCAGGTCGGTCAGCCGTCTGGGTGTTGTCCCCTGGGAGGCCATCTTGCCCTTCAGATCATCATCCTTTTTCTTGATATAATCGGAAATGGCATTTTTCAAAGCCTCTCCGCTCAGATCGGCAAAATCGTTATCCGCCAGATATTTCAGCTTTACCTCGTTGGGCGTCCCTTCCAAACCGTCGGTATAGCCGGGGGAAACCACCGGATCCGCTAGTTCCCAAATCTTTCCGACCGGATCTTTGAAAGCGCCGTCGCCGTAAACCATCACTTCCACATGCTTTCCGGTTTTATCCAGCATCTGCTTCTGAACGTTTAACACAAAGTCTTTGCATTCCCTGGGGAACAGCTTGACCGTCTCCTCGGTTGCCTTGTTGGAACCCAGCAGGCCGTAGTTTTCATTGCAGCCGCTGCCGGAAACCGGACTGGTGAGAATATCATCCATGCCCAGCACCACTTCCGCACCCGCCGCTTTTAAAATGCGTTTGGTACGCTGGCGGGTATGAATATCACAGGTCAGCACATACTTGGTATACCGCAGAATGGTTTTGGGGTCATTGGCGAAAATTACTTCCACCTCAGCGCCCATTTCCCGAATCAAGGAGGTGTAGTATTCCACATAGTCCACGCCGGTAAACGTATGCTTCTCATAGCCGAACAGCTCGCGGTACTGCTTTTCGGTCAGCACATCACTCCAGGGATTGATTCCCTTTTCGTCCAGCTTATCCAGATCCACTAGATGGTTTCCAACCTCGTCAGAGGGATAGGAAAGCATCAGAATCACTTTTTTGACGCCCTTTGCCATCCCTTTCAGGCAGATGGAAAAACGATTTCTGCTCAGGATCGGAAAAAGAATCCCAATCGTATCGGAGCCGAATTTCTGTTTCACATCCTCCGCAATCTGGTCAATGGTTGCATAGTTGCCCTGGGCTCTTGCCACAACCGCTTCGGTGATGCCGATAACATCCCTGTCCTGTATTTCAAAATTGGATTCTTCGGACGCCTGCAAAACGGATTCCACAACGATGTCTGCCAAGTTGTCGCCCTGACGGATAATGGGAGCACGCACGCCCCTGCTGACTGTACCGACTGTTCTTGCCATCATTCACACCTCATATTTCTATTTTTCGTTCATTTCTGTTGTTGCATTCTCAGCGTTTTTATAGTATCATATTTTTATATATAAGTAAAGTTACTATTTCTTATAATTATCATAAGGTGTGATTATAGATGAATGTAAATTTGGAATACTATAAAATCTTCCGTTCCATCGTGCGGCAGGGTAGCTTTTCCGGCGCCGCCAAAGAGCTGTTTATCACTCAGCCGGCAGTGAGCCAGGCCGTAGGCCATCTGGAGATTCAGCTGAAAACCAAGCTGTTTACCCGAACAAAGAAAGGCGCGGTTCTCACCGGGGAGGGCAAAATTCTTTATGAACACATTTCGTCCGCTCTGCAATTGATCTCCGCCGGCGAGGAGAGGTTGGAGCGGATGAACAGCCTTCAGGACGGCGAGCTGAAAATCAGCTCGGGAGACACTATCTCACGGCATTACCTGCTGCCCCACCTGGAGCGCTTTCACACCTTGTATCCCGATATTAAAATCAAAGTGACAAACCGCACCAGCAATCAGGCTCTGGCTCTTCTGAAATCCGGGCTGGCGGACTTGGCGTTTGTTAACCTTCCTGTGTCAGAGGAAGGGATTGAGGTGATAGAGGTTCTTGAAGTGGAGGATATTTTTATTGCCGGACAGAGCTATTCGGCAAAAACACCGCTCACCCCGCTGGAATTATCCCGTATGCCTCTTATCATGCTGGAGGATATTTCCGTCTCCCGTCAGTATGTAAACCGCTGGTTTGAAGATCAAGGGATTCAGCTGGAACCGGAAATTGAGCTTGGCTCCCACGATCTGCTCATCGAATTCGCCAAAATCGGGCTTGGCGTCTCCTGTGTCATAAGGGAATTTGCCCTTGAGTCTCTTCAAAGCGGGGAATTGGTTGAGATTCCTTTGACACGGAACGTCCCAAAGCGACAGATTGGACTTTGCTTCTTAAAGGACGTGTCCCTCAGCATATGCGCCAGACGTTTTATTCAAATGCTGAATCTGGAGGCATTTCGGAATGAACATAAGGAATCCCGCTGATCAAATTTCTGCGTTTTCCCCTTGTCAAACCGGCAAAAAAACGTTAGAATAAAAGAATAGAATAACTGAGGAGAAGCTTTTATGGAAGTTCGCGGCATCATTTTAAAACAAGTGGAATACAAGGAAAACGACAGGATATATACCATTGCCACCGACCGGCTTGGAAAAATCAGCTGTATCGCAAGAGGGGTGAAAACCCCCAACTCCAAGCTTGCCAAGGGGCTTGCGCTTTTCTGTTTTCTGGAGCTGGAGCTTTCCAAGCACAACGACATGTACATCATCACCTCCTCCCAAAAGGTGGTAGACTTCCGAAAAATCGCCACCGATCTGGAAAAATGCTCTTATGCCGGTTACTTTATGGCCCTGTCCAACGATCTGTTTCTGGAGGAAGAACCCTATCCGGAGCTGTTAAAGCTGCTGCTGAACACCTTCTATCTGCTGTCGGAAACCCAGAAGGATCCGGAGCTGATCAAAATCACCTTTGACCTGCGTTCCATCTTTCTCTCCGGCTTTGCCTTGATGCTGGACAGCTGTGAGGCCTGCGGCGGCGAGAAGGTTGAATGGATTGACTTGGATGAGGGCATAGGATACTGCGGCGGCTGCAATCCGGGCGGAACCACCTTGAAAATCTCCCCCGGAGCAGTGAAAACGCTGGAGCATATTCTGACGCAGGAGGATCAAAAGCTGTTCGCCTACAGCCTGAACAACGAACTGAAAAAGGAGCTTTCCCATCTGAGCGAGACGTATATCCGTCTCTGTATGCAGAAGGAATACTCCTCTTTAAAATATCTGCGCAACATTCAGAAGGGGCTTGCAAAGGGATAAATCAATCCTTTTCCCAAAGATTTTATCATCTATCAAAATACAGGAGGCAATCAGAATGCTTTTAAAAGAAGTGAAAATGAATAAAAAATCTCTCATCTTAAAAGAACTTGAAAAGAAAGGCGGCCAGGATTACCACTTTTATGAATACGAACATCTGACCGTCGTAAAAGGCTTGGAGCCCAAACGAAAGAATAAAAAGGAAATGGGCATCCACATCAATATCAACTCCAAAAAACGGTACGGCGTGACCAAGGAGGAAATTCAGATGGTGATTGACGAGCTGTTTCCGAAGGGAAAAGCATATAAAATTGAAAAATCTTTTTTCATGAAAACCTGCGTTCATGTTTATGAGGTATAAATGATACCTATTTTTTACTATACAGCGGGCGAATTCAATTCGCCCCTACGATGGATAATCCGGCGATGCCGTTGTAGGGAAGGGGTTCCATCCCCTCCCGCCGTAGGGGCGGATATCATCCGCCCGCATTTCAGCGCATAGAACAGCGTGCAATGCGCATTGTTCTTTGCCCTTTGCGCTATTTCTTCCGTCCTCCGCACTTCCCCCCTTTTCTATCCGCTTACCAGACGAAACAGAACTTAAGATTTTCTCTTTTCCCGTTCCATCAGGACAGCGGCATATGCAAGAAAACGCGGAGTTCTTTTTTCAATATCCGATTGAGATACTCCCTTATATATCACCATTTCGTCAAGGATCGTTTTTATCTCTGTATTTTCCGCTTCGCTCAATTCCGTGCAAGGCTCTGTGTCCGTGATGAAAAAACCGGATTTTTCTTCCGCGGTCACCCGAAAATTCACTTGCTTTCCGCTGGCAAGCGTTCTCTGAAACACACAGCATCGAATCACGAAACCAAGCTTTTCAAACGGATAAGCAAGCGCTTCCTGCCATCGGATATCATTGTTTTCCGACCACGCCAAAAACTCCTTCCGGGAAGCTTTTTCAGGAAGCTTTTTTTCCGGAGTGGATAAAAGCTCCGGATAAATATTTAAAATGATCTGCGCTTTTACCATTTCCGCTCGCTTTTCACTCAGTTCAGAAGGTTCCGCCTGATATTCCGCTTTTAAATATGCGAATAGCTGAGAAATGCTTTTCTCACAAGGTTCCAACTCTTTTGCTATCTGCTCCGCTTTCTCATAAAAATCATTTTTTCCTTTGTCATCTGCTACAAAAACAGCGGTTGCTCCAGCTGTTTCGCGTCCAGGGCGGTATTTAAAACCATAATATTTCCGCTTTATCCAATCTTTTATTGACATTTCAATTCATCGGTTCCTTTCATTTTTTCTTTTCCCTCATACAGAAGGACAAAGGATATCAGCAGACAGGAAAAGCGGAAAACATAGCTGCGGTTCGCCGTCTCAGCAGTCCAATCTATTTTGCTGTCAACTGTATACTCAGCTGTCATTCCGAGGTACGAGGAATCTCTTTTCTATATCGAACAAAGAGATTGTGAAAAATGCACTTTACACGTTGTTCCTTGTGTATATAATACCATACCTTTTCCAAAATCACAATTTCTTCTTGACAGGCAAAAAAAGCTGTGCTATATTATACCTAGATATACAATGTATTTTAATCGGAGGTATTGATATGGCTGTTGACAAGGAACTGCTGAAGGGCAGCACCACCATGCTTATCTTGCGCTTACTGGAGACTGGAGACATGTACGGGTATCAGATGGTGAGGGAACTGGAACTGCGCTCAGAGGGCATTTTTACCCTAAAAGAGGGCACGCTTTATCCCATTCTGCACACGCTTGAAAACAATGGGACGATTGATGCTTACTGGGAGGACACTTCCTCGGCACGCAAGCGGAAATATTACCGCATCACATCCGCGGGCAAAAAATTGCTCTGTGAAAAAAAGAAGGAATGGAACACCTATTCCGGCGCGGTGAGCAAGGTTCTGAAAAGGGGGAAAATTCTGTGAATGACGCCGTAAATCATTTTATACAGCAAGTTTTGGAACGGATTCAATACAAGAAAATCCGACAAAATATTTCCCTGGAAATACAGGATCATATAGAAGAAAGCAAAAATGCGCTCATGGAATCTGGAATGCCGGAGGAGGAAGCCTGCTCTAAGGCTGTGCAGCAGATGGGCGATCCCTGCTCGGTCGGTGACGCGCTGAACCGTGTTCACCGTCCGCGGTGTGCCCTGTCGTTATTCTTTCTCATCGGCATTTTGGCGGCGGCAGGAATCGTCATTCAGTTTTTTCACGGCCGCACCTTTCCCGATACCCTAAACTATGTCAAACAAATCGTTTATTTTGTGCTGGGAGCCGGCTGTCTGTTCAGTCTCTACTTCTTCAATTACAGACTGCTGTACCGTCTCTCCCTTCCCGGTTTTCTCGCCGTCAATGCACTGTTTGCCATCCTGTTTCATTTGTGCGGCGACAGTACATATGGAAGGAGCTTTCTGCACGTTTCCGGCGTTACCTTCCAGCCATCCCTTCTTCTTTTACTTTTTAATCTGGTGTTCTATGCAGGAATCGTGAAGCGTTTCTGCACAGGGAATGCAAAAGGGTTCGCGGTTGTAATCTGCCTTCCCTTGCTGCCGTTCTTTCTGATGCTGCAAATACCGAGTATGGCAGGAGCATTGCTGATGGCCGCCGGATTTTATGCCATTCTTGCTGTATGGATTACCTGTCCGGAATACAGAGGAAGCCGCAGAAAAACACTTTATTTTCTGATTGGAGGAGTCTTTCTGCTCTGCGCGGCCGCACTGCTGTTCTTCCTGACAGAGCCCTACCGGCTGGAACGCCTCACCGCCTTCCTGCACCCGGAACAGGACATGGAGGGAGGCGGATGGGTCAACTATCAGATCCGCATGCTTCTCCAACAGTCAAATTGGATCGGTGACAGCGGGAAGCTGACGGCTCCTATCGGCACAGGGGGAGCTGCTGTCCCTATGATTCCCGGCCTTTCAACAGATTTTGTTCTGGATTTTGTCATCGGAAGATTCGGCTGGCTGGCCGGTGCTGCCGTTATGGGAATTCTGCTGATCACGATTGTACAGCTGACCCGAACCTGCCTGAAAATCCGGGAATCCTATGGCAGAGTTCTCAGCTTCAGTATCTGTGCCGTTTTCTCTTTACAGGTACTCATCAACCTGATGATATCTCTGAACCTCCTTCCCATCATAAGCATTTCACTGCCCTTCCTCTCCTTTGGCGGAAGCAGCTATCTTGTCAATATGGCAATGCTGGGACTGCTTCTGGGGATTTACCGCAGGAAGGACGTCACGATGCTTGAGACAGCTTAGACGTATCCGTCAAAAATTGTGTGAAAAAGCACGGCATTTCAAAAATGCCGTGCTTTTTGCAATTACTACTGCAAGCTGATTGTTTTAATCTCGCCGTATACTGTTTTTTCTGTTCCATCCGCTGCCTGGTAGATCACATAGGTTCTTGTATAGTAAGTGGTATTCAGCAGAAGATCACCTTTGATCTCTATCCCGTAATGGCCGTTGGCGCTGAGCGCCTTTTCTGCCTTCAGCTTATAACAGTTCTCTTTTCCAATCTGAGGATCCGCACTGTCGGTTGCGGAATAAACGATGCCGTATTCCTTCACGGTTGTCTTGCTTCCCTCTGCAACTGTTCCGAAGGTGACGCTGTTCGTCTTGTCATCAGGAACATAGGTTTTGTCAAAGGTATTGATCGTCGGCGGTGTCTCCGGAAGTTCCGCAAAGGTCACCTCCACGGTGGTATCCGCGTCAACCGTCACGGAGAAGTTCTCCTTGATCGGCTGTTCTACACTGTTCACGGTAATTTTACTGATTTCCCAGCCGTCCGCCGGAACTGCCGTGATAGTCTGCTGGCTGCCTTTGATGACAGAAGTAGTTCCAGAGGGAGTAACCGTTCCGTTTCCGGTGCTTGTCACCGTCAGATTTTTCTTTTCAATGGCATAGGATACTTTCACATTGTCGGCTTTAAAATTGTAACCTCCCCAATTGTAATGCGCCAGTATAAATACGCGAACATATTTTGTTCCAGCCGGAGCGGTTCTGGTATGTTCAAAATGAGACCAGGTATTTTTTTCGGGTGCGGGATTTGTATCGCCTCTGAAAACGCCTCTACAGTTCACTCCATTCGCATCATTTTTCTGATGGTCGTTGTTCCATGTCCCGGCGCTTCCCCATGCCGTACCCGTCCAAAGCTGTTTATCCGCATTATAAAATGCGAAAGACATCCCTAAAACACCTGTTGTATTATAATCAAAAGAAAGGGTATACGCAGTTTTGGAATTGGTGTTATACTCCGGTGTTTCAATCAGATCGCTGCCCAGGAACAAGCCTTCATTCCCATCATTTTTATAGATATGAAGCACATTTCCCGCGTCGCCGTCCGCCGCTTTTCTCTCATCGTCCGTCAGAATGTCAAAATACTTGCTGTCGTCATAATACTGATTTGCTTCGATGGAGAACTGCGGCGTCCAGCCTACCAGATTGGTGTTTTTTGTACCTGCTGCAGTTCTCTCAAAGCCAGGGTTTTTCACATTTAAATAACCTACGGTATCTGTATCCGCCGGTTTTTCGTTTGGTACTTCCTTGATGGTTACCTGAATTGTGTCAGTGGTGACACCACCCAAGCCATCGTCCGCCGTGATGTTGAGGACAGCAGCCTTTGCTGCAATGTCTTCCGCACTCGGCAGATAGGTATAGGAAGAACCGGACACGGTTCCCTTATCTGCGCGGAAGGTCATGACGTCCTCATCCACATCCGTGAAATAGGTTGACAGATCCAGCTCGATTCTTTCATCTGCCCAGATGGTTTTGCTTCCAATGGGTGATGGAACGGTAGGTGCGCTGTTTACATCCGGCGCTTTCGGTGTAACTGTCTGAATGATTCCCACAGAACCGTTGTTGGAGGAATCATAGGATACCAGTTTGATTTCATAAGCCTGATTGTTAGTCAAATCGCTGAGTGTGTATGCCGTGGTGCCTTTTTTCAGAATGGCGGTCATCACATTGTCCACATACAGCTTGGTCATGGTATAGTCCGCATCACTCGGTTCGGTGAAGCTAATGTCAATCTTTGCGTTCCCCGCTTTAATCTGTGGATCGGCAACATCGGAAGGCGCTGTGATATCAGCTGCCATCGGTGTTTCCGCAATGGTTACATCATCAACATGAATCAGGTAGTTATTTCTTGCGGAAGTGCCGTAGAAAGCGATTGCAACACTGACCGCATCCTTTGGAGCGGTATAATTCTCGGTGCTGAGAGTTGTATAGGTGGATTTTCCCCCGTCATTCAGCACTTTGTTCGCCGCAATGCCATTCGGCATTCCATAGTGATCTCCCTCATTGGGATTCAGCCATTCCTGTGTTGCAAAGTCATACACATTTCCTTCTGCATTATAGAAGTTGACCGATGTCGGGATGCCCCGGCTTGCCTTATAGCTGTATGTAAACTGATACCGGTTGCCCGGGACAACGGTTATCTTATTTGAGATAACGCCCAAAGCATAGGTTGCACTGTTATCATGAATGTACAAGCTTTGATCGCCCTCGTCCGCTTTGATTTCATAGTACAGATCAGTGTCGTTTAACGCAGCGCCTGCATTAACCGCATATGTCCATCCGGTGATTGTTCCGTTTTTCGCCGGAACGTCCGCCTCGAAGTCACCGTTTGTGACAGAAGCGCCTGATACTTCAATGTCCGGCTGAATATAGGACATTTTTACATTATCGACTGCGAAATCGTATTTAGGATTGCTACCCGCGACGAAAAAGATTTTCGCTTTGGTTGCTCCCACCGGCGCAGTTTTTGGAAGATTAACGGCTCCCCATTTTCCGGATTGAATCGGATATTCCTTTCCGTCGTTTTTCCACTCGTATATATTTCTAGCGCCGTCATTCCACTGTGCATTCAGAGGACAAACCGCGGAAGCCGAGGGCAGCGCCGTCCATGCACTATTCTTGTCATTATAGTACTGATTAGCATCATTGTAAAAAATGATCCCAGCCCACATACGAGCATTCCCTTTGAAATATAGATCCTGCCCGCCGCTTCCATCATATCCCGGCGCAATGTAATCAAAGTCGACTTCGTAATCCACTGAGGTTGATTTGCCAAAAGCCGGCAAATTGAGATATTCCGTAGCCAAAATAATCTGCCCATATCTGTAATCTCCTAAGCTGGTGTTTGTGTCACAATTATCATAAATATGAGCTACATTTGAGTTGTTCCCGGAACCGCCGTTTATTACCTGGTGAAACAGCTTGTCCCCAGCTACAGGATTTGTCTCTTTGCTATTGACATAGGCACGGTATTCCACATCCCATCCCGAAATAGGATCCGTATAGGTTTTCTGAGTAATGTCAACGGCCTTGCTCTGTTCAAAATCGCCGTTGGGAACTGTGATAGAAACCTTTTCCCCCGGCGCCGGTACCACCGCTGTAACACCAAATGCAGGGAACATTGTAAACAGCATTGCAACGATCGTGATGAAGCCTATTGTTCTTTTCATGAACAAACCTCCCTTTTCAAATCTTACATTTTTAAATTTTTTGATTGAAGCTTTGATTTTTAGACAGTTTGAACAATTTTACATCATTATTATACAACTTTTTTGACAAAATTTGAACTGTCATTTTCGCCTTTTTCTATGCAGTTTTTATTCTTTCTCGTTTCATTCTGCACAGCGGCAAACCAATCCTTCCAATCAGAATAAAGTATGCTTCATGCTGTCTCTTCTCCTGTCAGCTTCAGGCGGAATGTTTTTTTCTTATTGACCTCCGCCCTGCGAACGGAACATCGCAAAGGCGTGGATGAAGCGCCTTTGTGGTATCTAGGATAAAATATAACTGCGGCACTGACAAGCAGTGCCCTTGCCCTCGTTGAATGACGGGACAAGCCCTTATTGAACGAAATGAAGATGTCCCGCACCTTATAGGCGGCGGGATCCACTTCATTTTTCCGCGGCGTTATCATCCGCCGCGGAAAAATTACATGACGGAGCTGCTGCTCCGGTTGTGCGCAAAGCTGTGCGTCTTCCTTTCTTCCGCAATATACGGCTATGCCTGTTTACTGCGCGGAATCGTATCTCTTCTGGGCGTCGTTATAGATCTTCACAATATCCTGGGCGCCCAGGTTGTTTGCTTTCTCCACCCACGCATTCCACGCTGCATCTCCAGTCTCCTGTCCCAGAACATACTTCGCAAAAAATTCCTGCGCCGCCGTTTTCAGCTTCACTTCTTTTCCGCTCAGCGCGTCCTTTTCCTCTGTCGTGAAGGCCAGGATCGGATCCTCCGGTTCGCTCATGTTCTCCTTGAGCACTTTATCCTGCGCTTCCTGTTCCTTCTCCGAGAAGTTGAAGTAGGTACTTCTCTTGTCAAACCGGCGGTACATTCCTTCCAGGAACATTCCGTATTTCTCTTCCAGTTCTCCGATCTCCACCTTCTTGCCCGCGTCAAACGCTGTGTACACTGCCATTCCCTTTTCGTCCAGCGTGTAGGTCTCCCCTTCCACACCCATCGTGATCAGCTCCGCTCCCGCAGGGCTCAGCAGAAAATCGTTCAGTTTCATGGACAGTTCCGTATTTTTGTTGTTTGCTATGGTCGAGGACGCGAATACTTTGGAAAGCTTTTTGATCGTCTGCTTCGGTCCGATCGGGTTGCCATACCGCAGATCGTATTCCGGATAGGTTCCCTTCGTCTGCTCCTTGAAGGTGTCCAGACGTCCGATCCAGTCAAAGGTCACAAACGCCTTATCCGGCTGGGTCATTTTGGACGTCCAAGCCGCTTCCGTCAGCGTCAGGAATTCCGGATCCAGAAGCCCTTCCTTATAAAGCTTCGCCATATAATCCAGCATATTCTTCATCTGCGGGTCGGTGTCGGAATATTTCCATTCCTTCGCCGCCTCGTCATAGTATGGTTTGTATGCTATCAAACCCCAGCTGATGGACAGCTGGTTGAACAGGTTGTCCTTGTTCTTCGATGTGAAGGGCGCTACGCCCGGATACGCGCTCTTGAGTGTTTTCAGCGCCTGATAGAACTCATCCGGACTGTTCCACATCGGAATATTCAATTTGTCAAAAATGTCCTTCCGGTACAGAATCCCGTGATTGACGTCCCTCTGTACTTCGTACCAGGGCAGCCCGTACAGTTTTCCGTCGGACGCCTGATAGGATTTGAAGACCCAGTTGTTTTCCGGATCGTCCACGAAGATTTTCTTAAAGTTGGGCATCACGTCGATGTAGTCGTTCACCGGAGCGAACGCGCCCTGCACCCCCAAGTCATTGATCTCGTCCATGGTTGCAAAGGAGGATCCCATAATATCCGGGATATCCTTGGACGCAACCATCACCTTGCGTTTCTCCGCAATGGTGGAGCTGGGGAATACCATCAGCTGTACATTGATTCCTGTCACTTCCCGCAGTTTCTGCAGAACATAGCTGTCGTTCATGTTTTCCTTTGAGGAGCACACCAAAAACCGCAGTTCTGTGTTCTTGGTATCCAACGGAAGCTGCAGTCCGCCGGTGTCTCCCAGTTTTACATTGCTGTTTGTCCCGGTTGTGCTGTTATCGCTGCTGCCGCATCCTGCCAGGCAGGACGCCGCCATTACCGCTGCCAGTGCGGCTGCTATTATCTTTTTCATCGCTACATTCCTCCTTGTTAATATCCTCTTATCATGTAAGCGGAAGCCATTCCCGCATAGAAATGGGAGATGCTGTGCTTTCCATTAAAAGGAAGTCTCTTTTCTTCCAATTCTTCCAGCCTTGCGGTCTCTCCGCTCAGATAAGCCTCCAAGCGGAGCTCCGCCGTCTTCAGACGGTTCACGGTAGCGCCGTAGCGCCCGTCAACCACCTCAAAACCAAAGGGACGGCAAGTCTGATGCCATATTTTATAGTGCAGAAGCTTCAATGCTTCATAGTCCTGCCGGAGGGCCGGAAGCAGCTTGTCTTTCACTTCCCGGAGAATTTCTTTGCTGCCTGTCCTGTATCCGTCATGCAGTTTCTGCGAAGCTTCTATCTTTCCGGCGGCGGCTCTGCAAACTGCCGCTGTATAAGCGAAGTATTCGCTGTAATAGCCTTCCTGCCCGGAAAGCTTCCGGTAGGTTTCCTCCAGTTCCCGGTAGTGGGAAACCAGCGCTTTTTCCTTGATATCATCATCCAGCAAGCCGCACAGGGGATCGCTGTAAATGATCTGCTTCACGGACAGGGTTCTTTCCCCCACCGGATACAGCGCCTTGCTCATAGCAAGGAAAGCCTTTCTATCCGCCTGAAACAGAATCTGGAGCTTCATGTTCAACGCTTCCATATCGATTTCTTTTTGATAGGAATGCTCGCCGTACAGCACGCATCCCACCAAACTGAACATCTGATCCGTCTCACAGCCGTCGTCTCCCCAGATGGTGGCGTAGACATCCCGAACGCCTTCCTCTTTGCACACCTTCAGACCTGCATTGGTCGCTTTGAAGGTGTGGTCATAATCCGGCAGGAAGCCGGTCCACTGCCAGATACCGCCCGCAAAAACCAGATTTTCCGTAATCTCTTTATGCTTCTCAATCATAAACCGGTAGGTTTCCTCGTCATGATGGTAGTAGTCCCAGTAAGTGAGCCGCACATTCTCCGGCAGCAGTTCCTTCACATAGGCTGGAATCTGAGTTTCCTTATCATAGTAATCCCCTGTCTTGGATCCCAGACGGAAATACATATCGCTCCATATCATGGGCTTTAAATGGTACTTGTCGGTGATTTGCTTCACCGCTTTGATATGAGCGCAGAAAATTTCCGTACCGTTTTTATAGCCCTTCTGCTTTAGATAATTTCCGGTTCCCAAGCCCCAGGCCTCGTCCATTCCGATATGGATTTTACGGGTGGTGAAGCACTCGGAAACCGTACGGATGATGTTATCCAGGAAAGCGTAGGTCTCTTCCTTTTCCGGCATAACAACGGTGTTCGTGTCGGATAACTTTGCACCCTCTGTCCATTTGATATACTGCTCAAAATGTCCCAGCGTCTGGATGCATGGAATCACCTCCACACCATACGTTAGACCGTATTGATCGATTTCTTTCAAATCGTTTTTGGAATATCTGCCCCGCATGTATCCAAAGTATTCCAGACCATCCACCTCGAACACATCCTCCATATACAGCATCAGGGAATTGAGCCCCATCAGCGCCATATATTCGATGTATTCCTTAACCTTTTCCACCTTCATCACGCCTGCGCGGGACATATCCAGCATGACGCCCTTGGTGTCAAACTGCTCCTCCTGGCGGATCACGTCGTCTTTCTTGCCGGCAATCAGCTGCGCTGCCAGCAGAAGCGAGCGGTACAGCTCAGTATCGTTCTGATAGGTTACTTTGATTTCATTTCCGTTTTTTTCTGCTGCAAAACCGCTGCCCTGCTCAAAAACAATCCGGTTCAGTCCTTCTTCTATATGGAGTTTCTGCCACAGCCGCCGCAACCGCCGCTGTTTGTTCTCTTCTACCCCTTCAAATTTTATTTCCATTGTTTACCTCTTCATGTTCTTCTTTAAAATGCGAATTTTGCAATCATCACTGCGGCTTCCGCACGGGTTGCCGTGTGATGCGGCTGGAACGTGTTGTCCTCATAGCCGTTTACAATACCGGCTTTTGTCATCGCCCGGATAGCTTCTACAGCATAATCGCTGATGTCCGCTTTATCGGAAAAATCTTTTTCCGGATTGTTCTGTTCCAATGCCACATTAAGGTTTTCCGCTGCGCGGTATACCAATGCGGCGATATCCTGCCTGGTAACATTTTGTCCAACGCCAAAGCTGGTATCGCTGACTCCTTTTACAACCCCTTTGGAAACCGCGGAGGCAATATAGGGATAGAACCAATCCGCTTCACTGACGTCATCGAAGCTGCACTGTGCATTTTCATCCAGAATATCCAGAGATACCACCAGCATTTTCACAAATTCTTCTCTTGTGATACTGTCTTCCGGACGGAAGCGCTTGGATGGATCTTCCGCAATCACCTGATTGTCATATAATTTTTGGATGCTCTCTTTGGCCCATGCCACACTGTCCAGATCGTGAAAAACATTTCCGATATCGTTGGGCGTATTGGTCGGCATCGGGGTAGCCGTCGGACGGATCACGATATCGTCCGGACCGGGTCCCGGTCTGCTTCCGCTGCCGCTGCTGCCACCGTTACTGCCGCTTCCGCTGCCCAGACTGTCCGCATATTTGTTGATCTCATTCTGCAGATCCTTTGCGTCCTTGTAATCGTCTCTCTTGGACAGATAGGTAAACAGAGCGTCCTTGGATTTCACCTTAGCGGGGATCGTGATGGTGAAGTATTTGCCGTTGTATTCCTCAAACAGATCCCGCATGGCTTTTTTGGAGCCGGCCGCATTAAATTCCGCAAAGAACACCGCAGTCATCAGCTCATTATAAAAGTCGTCTGTATCGTCAAAGGTCTTTCCCTTCAGACTGTTGTAAATGCCGTCCAAAAGTCCCTTTTCCTTGGCCTGATCGTATGTTGTCAGATCAAAGCTCACATATAACCTGTAATCGGAAACGGCGCTGTCCATCTCGGAAACGGAGCTGGAGAGCTCGACCAACCCCTGCATCATCGCACCGCCGAAAAGAGCCTGCAGCTTCACAATCTCAGCATTATAATTTTCCGGATCGTAGGTGACGCTTTTGATTTGACGGAGCACATCGTTTTTCTTAGCGGAGAAGGAAGACGCACTGAAATCCGTCAAGTCAATTCCCAGACTGGATGCGTTTTCAGTAACAGCAGTCTCCACTGCGGAGTAATCATTTCCGGTGACCTGAGCATCGTTGACCGCCTTCAGAGCGTCCTTGATCTCCTGGGGCTGAACAAAGTCAAACTCTTTCATCACCGCTTGAGGCAGACTGACGGAGGAGAGCACCAGCTTATAGGTGCCCGTCTCCACGGCAGCGCTCAGCCGGATTGTGGCAGTGATGGATTTTGAGGAATCCAGCACGCCGGAATCCAGCGCTTTGATATGGGCGAGAAGATCCCCCTCCTTGCCGTCTAACATTTCCTGTGTGGTATCCTTGGTGACGATCATGTAGTTGACCGCATCCCCCTCCAAACCGTCCGGAAAGGTTGCGCTGAACTCAACCTTCTCTCCAATTGCCCGCACCGATACCTCGGGGAGCGCCTCGTCTGCGGCGAAAACCGGGCAGGCAAAGCATGCTGCCAGCATGGAGAGTATCAAAAGTATGGATACTGTCTTGTTTCGTTTCATTACCTCAACTCCTTTTTTGTCTGTTCCGGTTTATTCCTCATAAAATTTATAGATAAAGACTTCCTGCATTGCAGCGTATCTGCTCTTCGCCACCAGATAGGTTGCCTTTTCTTCCCCGGCGGATTCGATATCTATGATGTCGTTGATTGTCCCAGTTCTGGCACGGAACTGACCTGGCTGTTTCTCTTCCACATAGACAAATTTCGATTTTTCAAAATTCCAAAAAACTTCCTTCAAAGCGGAATGATCTCCAGCAGGATTATGAATCCTCACCAGGCTAGTAGTGGTTCCCAGGCTAACTGCCCATCCTCTGACGATTCGAAGCATATCCGCATAGTTGCCGTTCTCCTGTCCCTGGATTTTTAATTCGCCGCTGGTTTCATTTCTTTTTTGAACGTCAAAGATCTGTTCTAACAGCTGCAATGTATTATCCTCCGGATTGATGGCAACACGGCAGATATCACCCGGATGGATATCTTCATAGGTAAGTACTTTATTGTCAGCGGCCAGGAAGCTGTAATATCCAGAGCGTTCTGAGGTTGTCACTTCATACTCGCTCTGATTCTTGGCGTTGAAGAAATACATTTTGTCCACGATATCTCCGTCATCCGAAGCAACCTGAGTCTTTTTCAAAAGAACGCTCCAGGCCACGTCGTTGTCCATTTCCGCTTTGATATCGCCGAACAGCGCCACTGCCCCGATTTCGCCTTTGGAATTTACATTAAATGCCTTGATATCATAGGATCCGTTTGTCACGTCCGTATATGTCTTAACACCGTAAGATTCCGTTTTGGACAGATCGTTGGGGATACTAAAAATCACACTATTCTCGGTTAAAATAAATTTCCCCTCAAAGGATTTTGAATCGTTGCGGTAAGCCTGAGACGTCGCATCCATAACCATCGTAAGCTGATCATCCACATTCGCAGAATTTGGCAGAGTGGTGTCTATGGCGGTTATGATTCCCGCTTCATTGATTTTTAAGCGAACCATCTGGGAGATATCCCCACCGGCGGAAACGTTTTTCGCATTCTGAAGAGCCTCAATGGCTTTCATGCCGGAAACACCTGTCTGTCCATCCAGCTCAATCTTGGATTTCACTTCATATACGTCCAGAATACCTTCCTGAGTATATAGCTTCAATGTAACAGTTTCCAGCAAGTCCTCTGATTCCGCGCCAATCACATAAGCATATTGATACGCGGAAGTGGTTCCTTTTTTGATGCCGGTTACCTTTCCGTCTCTGTCCAGCAGAATAGTTGTATTGTTGCCAAGCACTAAATTCCCTATTTTATCCTGGTATTGCTTATACTCTTCTGAAATCTGATAAGTCTGACCGTTAATTGTCACAGCTTCATCTGTGAGTGATTCAATGGTTCCGGAAACCTCATCGTTGGAAGCATAGAGCTTGCTGACTTTTACGCCCGAGGTGTTTTTGGACTGGTAAACAGCGACCACATCCCATTCGTTGAGCACACTGATAGACATCTCGGTGTCAAACTTATAAAATTTATTATAATTCAGTGTATCTTCCTCGTCGAAGAGAACATTCCGCGATGCCGAATATTTATCCACCAAGGTCGTGTTAACGGAAACATATTTATTTGCTACAACCGTTTTGAATTCATTTACCAAAATCAGGTCATACGCACTGTCGTTGTCTGTATCGATAAGTGTCATATCACCGGTTTTAATGAGCATATCCGCATCGGTATATTCCGGATAAGCCACCCCGTTATAGATAACATCCGCTCCTCTTAAAACCTTCGCCTTCAACTCTTTGTCTTTCTCCAGGGGATCCTTGTAGTAGGTCAATTCCCCACCGCCGAACGCTTCAATCTGATCCGCTTTCAGAACCAGTTCGTTTGTGCCTTTCGGATCTTTCATGAGAAAGAGGAGTTCATTGAGATCATCTTTGCTTTCCTTCGCATAGGCAATTACATTGTACCCAAACAGATCGATTGCGTTGGTCTCGCCTGTTTTGAGGATAACTTCCGTGCCGTTTTTCTGTCTGAGCCGGATCTGATCCTCCGCCAGAGAGCCGGTACCGGTCAGGGAAGTAAAATAGTTCTCAACAACTCTGCCTTTGTAAGTGATGATTCCCATGTACTCTTCCAGCACAGTACCTCTTTTCTCAAAGGAGATATCATTGCCGCCAAAGGAGTTCTGCACATAGATCTGTACATCCGTCGCCGCATACAGTACATTGGCTACCACGCCTCTTGAGGCAGCCTCGGTGAAGGAAGTCCCGTTTGTCTTAGAGAGCAGACCCATGTCGTTTGCTATCGCAATATAGCCTCCGGGATATCCGCCCCTGCTTTTTGCAAGAGGACCGTATCCCAAAACTTCCACAATCACTTTCAAAGCCTGTTCCAGGGTTATATTGTCGTCCGGGCCGAAATTTTTGTCATCATAGCCGGACACGGCGCCGTTGGCTGCCAGTGCATTGATAATGCCGCATGCCCAGTGTTCCGTACTTACATCCTCAAACACGGAAACGGTTTTGTCCAGTGATTCCTCATCGAATCCCAGAATGCGGATGATCATTGCCGAAAACTCCGCTCTGGTTATATTGGCATCGGGCTTAAAGGTGCCGTCACTGTATCCCTTCATAATTCCCAGTCCAGAGAGAGCCTCCACCGCCTGCTCACAATTTGTCCCTTCAATATCTGAAAAGCTTGCCGCGAAGCAGACAGTATTTACCAGAATCATCAATACCAGAAGTATTGCTGTCTTTTTCCATCTCAACATTTTTCAGCCCTCCCTCAATATGTAATACTTGTAGGATTCACCATATTGTTCATCCCTATAAAGCTGTCCCATACAAAAATCTTGATGCTGCCGCCCTCCGACGGGATCTCCATCTGGACGTTGGCGTTGACCTTCTCGTTCATCACGGCGTCCGGATCGCGTCCTGCAAGGACGGCCGGCTTTGACTGGATGCTTTCCAGTGCGCCGTTCGCGTCATATTTTACCAGGATAAGACGGATTGTCACATCCTCGGTGGTATTGTTGTAGCAGTTTACATTTGCCTGAACAACATCCCCGGCAGAAAGCACAGACATGTCGGTCACCCGTTCTCCATCACATTCCAGATAGGGTTGAAGAACGGTTAAACCGGCAGGCACGGAGGAGCTCAGCTCTACCTTATCAAAACAGCTGGTGCTGTTGTCCCCTGCTTCCACCGTGTTGAAGCAGATTCTCACATAGGCAGCACCCTCTGGAGCCAGATATTCTTTGCTCTTATCCGCCGTTTCGCCGGTTTTCACCGATTCAACGGAACCCTGTTCGGTAAGCACAGCCGCATCCGCGTTGACAAATTCACCGCGCTGGGTATCGTAAACCTGACCAGTCGCGTTAAAGAACTTCAGGTCATAGGCCAAGGAGCTCTGAACGTTATACCGGAAGCTGAGGTTATAGGTCAGTCCGGAAATCACATCGATAGGCTCCGACCACATCCCGATCATTCTGCCGGGATCCTTGTCCACCAGCTTCAGAGAAAGATGACCGCTTAATTTATTGTCGTCGGACGCCATGTAGGCTATGGTTCCGTCGGTCTCTACCCCGTTGTAAACCGACCAGCCGGGAACCTCCATAGGCTCCTCGAAATCAGCATTCCGTATGGAAAGAGGCGCGAAGCCGGAAGCGTCGTCCCCATATTCGATCACAAGGTTGTCAAAGTAAGCGGAGGTTCCGCCCTGATTGACTACCTGGTAAAAAGACATCCGCACGTAGTCGTAATCCCCGGCGTTGCTGGCGTATTTCACAGGATAGTTATAAGTCTTCCAGTTGTTTGTCAGTTCCTGATAGGCAAACCGATAGTTGTCGGTCCCGGACAAAGCGTACTTGTCGCTGACACCCAGATATTGTCCACCGGTGAGTTCTCCTGTTTCTGAGTTGTATACAGCCGGAGCGATGCCGGTGGTTCCGCCGGTTCCCTTATTTGTCAGAACCTTATCATCGGAAGTCCCCGGGATTCCGTCCGCACCGTTCTGATAGAACTGCAGCACATATCTTCCCCGTGTTTTGCCATTCTCTGACCTGCCATCAAAGGTGACCTGAAAGGATTTCCCTGTTTTATCGCCCTCGGGGAGTAGGATGGGATCGGAATAAATATAAACACCTTTATTGGTTACATCTTTATGGATTCCCAAGGCCGCCGAACCATCCGCCGCTTTGTCATTGGAAAGGGTATAATACTCGTTCGCGTCAAAGCTGGTGTTGAAATAGGGGCTCCAGCCAGGGATCACATGGGTATCTTCAAATTCGCTGTTGGTGATCTTGGCAGCCTGCTTGGGGGAATAGGTAAACCTTACATTGTCCACGGCGAAATCAAACTTGTTGTTGGCGTTGGCATTGAATAGAATTCTCGCCTTGGTAGCTCCTACAGGAGCGGTTTTCGGCTGCTGAATGGTTCCCCACTCTCCGGATTTGATCGCTACATCGCCGCCTGAAGCTTGATAGATCACCCGGCAGCCGTCGTTCCATTGGGAATTTAAAGGACGCTCGCCTGTGGGTACTGTTGTCCATGCACCATTCTTCTCATGATAGAACTGGTTGGAATCATTATAGAAGATAACGCCGGCCCACATACGGGCAACGCCTTTCACAAACAAATCCTGACCATTGCTTTTATCATAGTCCGGTGCAATATAATCAAAAATCAGATTGTAATCGATTGACGCCGTTTCGCCCAAAGCCGGCAGCTCAATATAGTCCGACGCCATGATAATCTGGCCGTACCTATGATTGCCCAGGGAGGTGTTGCCGTCACAGTTGTCATAGATGTGAGCAACGTTTGTGTCATTCCCGGTACCGTTTTTGGAATTGCCGTTTATGATTTGGTGAAACAGCTTTTCACTGGGTTCGGGCGTCATATCCGATTTCGGCATGGAGCGGTACTCCACCTCCCAGCCCGGAATGGCATGCTCATACTTATATTGTGAAATGTCCACTGCTGGACTCTGCTCAAAATCCCCGTTCAATATGGGGATTTCTACTGTACCGTCGTCAGCGGAAAGGCCGACGACAGGAGCAAATGCCGCTGCGCTTAAAATAACAGCACAGACCAGCAAGATGCTTAGTGTTCTCTTCATAATACTCTCTCCTTACCTTAAATATATTTCATTTTTGCTTTGAACTCTGTGGGGGAGCAGCCTCTCACCCTTTTATAAAGACGGTAGAAGCAGCTCTGATCGGAAATGCCAACCTTGTAGGATACCTCTGATACGCTGTAACGGTTTGTGAGCATTAATTTCTCTGCCTCCGTCACCCGCACATAGTCGATATACTCTTTATAATTTTTGCCGGTGACCTGTTTGAATATTTTGGAGAAATAGTGATAACTCACATTACATTCCTCGGCCAGCCTTTGCAGGGTAATATCCCTGCTGTAATTTTCCTCAATATATTTTAAGGATTTTTCCACCTGCCTGACGTGCTCTTGCTTATAGTTCTCCGGCATAACGGCCACGCATTTTTCACGAATCAGGAGAGCGATCATTTGATAGATATATCCTTTGATAAACAGATCGTAAGCGCTCTTCCCAGCCATGTATTCATGATACATTCCGGCCAATACGGAACTTAAGTCAACTTTTTTCTTTTCATTCCGAATAATTTTGTAGTTGTATTTTGAACCAAACGTACCCAGAAAGGATTTGATATATTTGGTTTCCAGAACATTGGCATTGGCCATGCTGATCAGGCTGGAGTCGAAATACAATACAAATGCCACGCTGTCCAGCTCCTCTTTCTTATCCGTCGAATGCACGGTATGACCACCCAGAAAAGCGATATCCCCTTCCTGTAGGGTATATTTCTCACCGTTAATGGAAACCAGAATGCTCTCCTTCACAACATAAATCAATTCCATGTATTCATGCCAGTGCGGAAGAGAAAACAGCTTTTTGTCTCCAACTCCCTGCAAGGCAATACGGAAAGGGAACAGAGGGTTTTCATTGAACAGGGCATTCTCTTTTTCAACCAACACGCTTCCCTCTTTCATTGTCTTTTTACGCATTTTTCATCTTTGCTTTGAATTCAGTCGGTGAGCAGCCTCTCACCCGCTTATACAGCCTGTAAAAGCAGCTTTGGTCCGGAATGCCCACTTTATACGAAATTTCAGAAATGCTGTAATTATCCTCCAACATCAGCTTTTCCGCTTCGTTTACCCGCACAAAATCAATATACTCCTTATAATTTTTCCCCGTTACTTTTTTGAATATCTTGGAAAAATAGTGGTAACTGATGTTGCACTCCTCCGCCAGCTTATGCAGCGAGATGTCCCCGCTGTAATGCTCCTCTATGTATTTAAGCGACTTCTCCACCTGCTGGATATGTTCTTCCTTGAATTCCTCCGGAATCATTTTGATGCAATTTTCCCGGATCAAACAGGCGATCATCTGATATAGATAGCCTTTGATCACCAATTCATAGGCTTCCTGTTTGCCGAAAAACTCTCGGTAGATACCGCTTAGAATATCGTACAATTCGGTATTTCTGTTTTCATTGCGGATAATGTGGTAATTATATTTGGATCCAAATGCGCTCAGAAAAGATTTGATGTATTTGCTTTCCAGCACATTGGAATTGATGCTGGATACCAGAGTGGAATCAAAGAACAGTACGAAAGAAATTCCAAGCTGTCCTTCCGGTTTATAGGACGAATGAACCGTATGCTCTCCCAAAAAGGCGATGTCTCCCTCATTGAGAAGAATCTCCTCCCCGTTTACCCCAATCTGGATGCTGCCTTTCGTGACATAGATAAGTTCCATGTATTCATGCCAGTGGGGAAGTGAAAAAATTTTCTGATTTTCAAGCCCTTGCCAGGTGATGCGAAAGGGAAACAGCGGATTTTTATTCAGCAGAGCGCTTTCTTTTTGACCTTCCATATACTTACTCACCTCTGTCTGTTAAGTGTGCAAAGGACATACCAGAAAGTATGTCCTTTGCCATAATGCTTATTGTAATTTGGCGATATATTCGTCAATCTTGTCTTTGTCTTTGGTTTCGTCCAGCATGGTGTCACCGATAACAATCAAGCCGGAGTCGGTTCCGAGTTCTTTCCAGAATACCTGTTTATCCAGCGCTTCGGCAACGGCACGCAAAGGAAGGAGTGTTCTGTCATTCTGTGTGAATGCCGCAGTATCCAGAGAAATTTCGGTTCCATTTTTCACCATCTTGGATTCGCCTAGAACAATGGTAATGGTTGTGCTGTCCTTGGTGATGGTCACTTTCTGTTCCGCTTCATTCCAGTCCACTTTCGCGCCGAAGGATTCTGAGATAAACCGAACCGGGACAACCGTTCTGTCATTCACAGTGGTCGCAGGTACATCCAAAGCGGTCTCGGTACCTTTTACCAATGTTTTCTGACTGTTAAGCATCAGGACAACATTATTATCCGCTGTATTGGAGGATGGAATTTTAATGCGGTATGCATAATCCACATCAAAGTAATACAGGTAACCATCCTTGCCTAAATCAAAATGACTGGGTTTCGCTCCGTTCAGGGGCACATCCTTCGTTTCCATCGTCTCCGGATCCATCACGACCAGTGTATCTCTGGGTACGCAGTAGAGCATGCCGTTTTCATCAAAATGCATGTCATAGGGATCCCATCTGTTGGAATACCGGTTCCAGTCATATCCCTTTACATCTTTTTCCTTCTTCACTTCCAGAGTAGCTGGATCCATTGCAAAAATCAATCCATCCGATGTGCACCAGAGCAGTCCGTCAGGACCAAAGACCAGATCACCTGCCATTTTCATGGCGCCTTTCACCTCTTTGAACTGCGGAACAACCTCTGTCAGCAATTTACCGGTTGCCACATCCATTTTAAAGATTTTTGCGGACGGTTCCAGCGTATCATTGTCTCCGCCCAATCCGCCAAATATGGTAGAGGAGCCGTAAAGGATTCCGTCTTTATAGGTCAGGCCGGAAATACTCTGATTTTTTATGATATTCTTGTAGCATTCCGCTTTTCCGGTTTTTTTGTCATAGAGCACAACCGCGCCCTCTTTTTTACCATAGTCTGCGATGGTAGACATTGCAATCTTATCACCGCAGTCAACAATTCTCATCGGTCTGGATTGTCCCTGGCTTGCTACTTCAAACAATTGCTTCGGATTTTCATTCTTTTTGATTTCTTTTGCCGGATCAAATTCGCTCATAGAACAACTCGGATACGATCCAAAATAAATTTTTCCATCTATTTCAGCAATCGCCGTAGACTGTCCCATTTCAAATGAAGTTACCTCTTCCAGTGTGCTTGGATTTATCTGAACCGCTTTCGGTCCCATTAACCCAGAATACATTACATTGCCGTTTTCCAAAGCTTTTAGACCAACCAGTTTTGTCCCGACAGCGTCCAGTTTGTTTTGGAACAGAATTCTCTTGCCCGTTTTAAAGTCGATCAAGGAAATGTCTCCGCCATATGTAACATGCGCAAATGTTTTATTCGGGAAATCCGGGTTGTTCTTCAGTTCAACAACGCTGCCGCCACGGAAGCCGGTGCCGAAACTCCATCCGAGAGGAGTTATTTTTCCGGTAGCCAGTTCATAGCTTACAACACCGTTCTTTGTTGAAACATAGGAATAACCGTCAATTTCATGGGTGGCAAACGGACCATGTGCCGCCGGAATAATCTGCTCTTCAAATTTGCCGGTCTTGGTATCAAAAATAGCGAACTCATTGCCGCTGCTTTCAGTCTCGCACCAGATAAGGATTTTATCGCCAGCAACCGTGCATGCATAATAGGATTTCAACGCAGAACTCAGCTTTGGTCCGGGAATGATCGTTTTCTTCATGGTCTTTGCATCAATTTTAAAGAATTTTGTGCCGATGACCGCACCGCCGCCATAGAGATATCCGTCATGGTATGCCAGAGCACGGATATATTTTTCACCCGGCAGCTGGTTCCCCAGATCCATCATTTTCTGTGCCTTGGGATCCCATTTCACGATTTTTGCATTGGGATATGTACTCATAAACACATTATCCTGGTCGTCGATGGCAATCTGGCAAATTGCAGTTTCCGTGGAGACTTTTCCTAAATCTTTTACTTCCTTTGTCTCCGGGGAATACATGTAAAGGTTTACACCTACGAAACCGGCAAAATAGACATTGCCCTTTGAATCCGTCTGATGTGTCCAGAATGTTCTTCCAACCGGAATATCAAAGCTTCTTAAAAGTGTGCCGCTTTCCAAGTCAAACACATTAAACTTTGCCGGATCCCCGGAAGCCGTTGTACAAAGGATTGGTTTCCCATCCTCCATGCTGCAGATACTGTTTAACAACGTAGTTGCTTTGATTGGCTGCGTCAGCTTTTCCGGCTGACTGAACTCGTATGTGCTCAGCGTGCTGTCCGCCGCCGAAACCATAGCGAAGGACGCCAGAACCATAACACAGGCCAATAAAATGGAAACTGTCTTCTTCATGATAATTTTCCTCCTTGTCATTTCACACATTTATAATATAAATTTTGTGTACAAGATAGCTAAGAGACAAAAGAGTCCTCCTCTTTTGCAACCGGCAGAATGAAGTACAGTCTTCTTCTGAATCTCCCCATTCCGGAATAGCATTGCTTATCAAACTGCATTTTTTATAAAAATTGAATTTGCAAGAGGAACTGTCTCTTTTTCAAATACTGCCTTTTTATAATTATCCAATTCTTCTTTCCTGTACCATCAATATAACAAATATTGCGGTATAAATGAAGTGAATTTTTTGCCAAGCGTACTGCATTTTTTGTTAAAATATTTTTCAGAAATTTCCTTTTGTATCTCAAGAAGGACAAATCCTGCATATTTCATTTTCCATTTTTCGACAAAAACAATTTGTTTGATCTGTTTTTTATTAGCGCTGAGCGGGATTGATTCGTATCAAAGAATTTATTTGAGTCGTTTTCTAATTTTATAAAATTGCATTTTTTGAAAATCATTTCTTTCATATTTCTATTTTTTGTTTTTTCTTCTTTTTTCAAAATTGCCACTTTAAATGAATCCAACTTTTTCAAATAAATTTTGATTTTTTTCCAAAATTGGCGAATGAATCTTTTTTTCATTCTGCAATTTTTGATTTTTTAATATTTCATACCCTATTCCGGAAATCCTTTTTTTCGTTTCCCGTCCCCAGTATCTTAATTGCCCGTCTCGATACGATTTAAAACATATCCTTCAGATATTCTTTGTTCTTCTCAAACATAGCGTCTGTCATCTCTTTGATCTCTGCCAGCCCGAGAACCGCCGAGGTGAGCGGATCGTGATAAATCGCCTGGTATATCAGATCCTTATTTCCGCTCAGCGCGCCTTCCACCGCCATCTCCTCACACATCGCGTTGACATTGTTAAGAACGGCAAGCTGAGGCGGCAGTTTCCCCACCTTTGTGGGAACCAGTCCGCGTTTGGACGCCACCACCGGAATCTCCACACAGCAGCCATAGGGCAGGTTATCAATCAATCCGAAATTACGGACGTTTCCATTGAATTCAAATATCCGGTTATCACCAAAAACGGCATTAAATATGTGGGAGGCGTACTCATCTCCACGGGCAAAGTCCACCGGCTGTTCAAACCATTCATCCATGTCTTTCTTCCAGGTATCCTCCCGCTCGAGATAAGTTTTTAGAATATAAGCATGTTCCCCTGAATTCCATCCTGTACTCCCGATGCAGTATTTCTCAATCAGATCCTTGCGTTTGCGGAACCACGGGTTATACTCGCTGTCATGTCCACTGGATTCTGTCACATAATATCCCAGATGCTTAAACACCTCATTGCGTACTTTCTCTTCCCTGTAAACCTCCTCTCTTTCTTCCACCGCTTTCCGAATCAATGGATAGGCGTCTTTTCCATTCCATTTGTATTCCAGATAGTGCGCCTGATGATTGATCCCGGCACAGAGATAAGTGATTTCCTCTATCGGCGCTCCAATCCATCTTGCAAGCATACCTGCCGTTTTCTGTACGCTGTGGCAAAGGCCGGTTATCTGCAGGCTGGTCTCGCTCTGCATCGCACGGCACAGCATAGCCATCGGATTGGTATAGTTCAGTACAATAGCATTCGGCGCATACTTTTCAATATCACGGCAGATATCCAACATAACCGGAATGGTGCGCAGAGCTCTAAAAATTCCTGCCGGTCCCCGGGTATCTCCTACATTGATGTCAACTCCATACTCCATGGGAATCTCCACATCATACCGCCATACATGAACACCGCCTGCAAGAATTGTAATCAGAACGCCGTCCGCACCTTCCAAGGCTTTCGCCCTGTCCGCCGTAGCTTCCACCTTCACATCGCAGTTTTTCTCCGCCACCAGGCGTTTTACAGCCCTTTCTATATAAGAGAGCCTGTCCGGATCGATATCCATCAGAGATATGGTACAATCCTGAAACGCGTCAAAGGTCAGAAGATCCCTGACAAGATTTCTGGTAAATCCAAAACTTCCTGCACCAATAAAAGCAATTTTTTTCATTTTTATGCTCCATTCTGCTATTTTTACAAAAGCTTTTCTACTATGATTCAGCGATTGGACGGCGCCGCCGTCCGCTTCCAAAAAAGGAAGCACTGCCATATAAGAAGCGGGAAACAGCCCGCTTTTGCTTTTATTTTAATCTTCTCCTGCAAAAAAAGCAATCCATCATTCTATCATCCATATGGATGATTATTTCATAAATGAGATGGGTTATCCATGGACAGAATATTTTATCAAAACAAAAAGTCGTCATGGAATCGTTAAAATTCCATGACGACTGCTTATTCTTGTGATATTTAATTGAATTTATTTACGATCTCTTCAATAATCGCCTTATCATCCTCTGCATTGAGCGCCTCTCCGTCACTTATCACAATAAGTCCCTGATCAACGCCTGTCTCCTGCCAGAAAATTGTCTTTCCTAAACCGCTTTCGACAAAGGCACGAAGCGGAAGCAAGGTACGGTCATTCTCATCCGTAAAGGCAGCCACATCAATGGAAATATCCTGCCCATTGACGGTAATCTTTTTCTCGCCAATCACCGTTTTGATTTCCTTGTCGCCGAGTTTTACGGTAACGGTTTCCGTTGCTTCGTCATAGCCCACTTCCGCACCGAAGCTTTCTGCGATAAAGCGAACCGGGACTACTGTTCTTCCCTCAATTGTTGTAGCTTTCACCGCTCCGGAGGCATCAATCGGCTTCGCTTCTCCTTTTACCAGTGCTTCCGTTTTGCCAAGCATCAATGCAACGGATTTCGCAAGGACGGTATCCGCTGATTTTGCATCGTGGGACAGCACAATCTTGGATACGCTTACAATATCGGGATCTACAAAATAGAGATTTCCGTTTTCCACAATATCCAATGTATTCGTTCCTTTGTTATACAGTTCTTTTGTTTCCTTGGTGTCCATATCAACGGCAGTAATCCGGTTGCCGATGTTTGTATACAGAAGTCCGTCCTGACCAACCGCAAGGTTATAGACAAGCGCTCTCGTCTTTGTTAAGGTCAATTCAGAGTTTCCGATCGAAACTTCTTTGTTGATTTTCAATGTGGCCGGATCAACAAAAAGAAGGGTTTTCTGTGTTGCTACCATCAATTCTCCATTGGGAGCGAATTTTGCTTCCCCTGCATAGTACTGCGTCTTTTTGTCAGTTGTCAGCTTAATATCTACTTCTTTTTCCACTTTTCCGGTTGCATAATCCATCACAAAAAGCTTTGCCGGTGCGTCAATCGGATCAATTCCCAGACCGCCGTAAACATAGGTGGAACCATAGATTTTTCCGTCTTTGACCGCCACGCCGCCTACGCTCTGGTTTTTGATTGGTTCTGCCACCACCCGGGTTTTCCCGGTTTCCTTATTGTAAAATCCAATGGCGCCCCCAAGTCTGCCGTAGTCCGGCATAGAAGCCCAGATAACGTCCTCGCCGCCGTCCACCACGACAAGACCTCTGTCCTGATGCTGTTCTTCCATGTTCGCAACATATTTGGGGTTCTCATTTGTTTTCACCGCTTTGCTGGGATCATATACCTGCAGTCTTGCCTTTCCATACATGCCGCAGTAATATAAGCCGTCAATTTCCCGAATACCCTCAATCTGAAGGGAGGGGAATTCCAATTTATTTTTATCTGTTTTCGTATCGAAAACAATCGCCTTTGACCCCATATATGCACTGACAAGCAATTCATCGTTGATACCTGCTTTCAGAGTCCGTATCTGTGTCGTATTGGCAGGAAGTACATCTTTTATCAATTCAACACTGTTTTTTTCCAGATTAATGATAACAATTCCCTCTGTGCCCCCGCCGGCAACGATAGATTTTCCCGGATATTTGGTCTGATCCTTTAAAGTTACAACTTTAGGACTAACCAAATACTGGCCGGTACCCATTTTAATTTCAGGGAACTCTTTTATCTCTTTTGTAGCTGGATTGTAAGAATACAAATGGGATTCCTTTGCACCGGCGGGGATGTTATGGAAATAAACAACATCTCCGTCAAAATCCGTGAAGTGCAAGTGCAGTGTTTTGGGAATATAGTCAACCCATTCTTCCTTTTCCATGTCAAACACACACAGATAGTATGCGTTTACAGAACCTGCAATTTTACATCTTGCAAACAGATATTTGCCGGCTGTTGAAATCGCATAGAAATTGTTGACGTCACTTTCCGTGAATGTTCCGTCCAGTGCGGGATTTTTCATTTCGGTTGTCTTTTTTGTTTTCACATCGTATTTCACAAAATTCGCGACCGGATCTCCCATGCTGCCCATAAATATTTTGTCATTATAGACGCCCATGGAACGGACATACTTTCCGACGACCATGTTGGAACCGACTGCCTCAAGCTTATCCGTCGCTGCATTGTATTTTACCAGCATAGCATTCGGATATGTACCAAAGTAGTAGTTGCCCTCCGAATCGAAGACGCCTTGCGTCATGACGGCGCTTTCTTCAAATACCGCCCCGTACCCCTTCAATTCATCCGTTTTTGGATTATAGCGGTAGAAATTACAGTAGGCCTGCGTTGCGATATTGATAATACCATCCGGCCCCATATCAACCGCATAGCTGACTTTTGCCGGCAAATCTTTGCCGTCTACAACATTGGTAAGCTCATGCTGAACCGTCACCTTCGCCTGATCCACATTATATGCAAAAAAGATAGCTGGAGGACCTGAAGTGACCGCATACACGATCGTCTCACCGTTTTCATCCACCTGGGTTGTACTGCCTAAAATCTGGACGTCACTGATCGGCTTTCCAAGTTTGACCGGCTCGCTGGCTGTCAAAGAATTTAATTTCTCAGACTGGAAGCCCTCCGCTGAACCGAGTACCGCAAAGCACTGCATACACAGGCAAACCACAAGAAGTACGCTCAGTAGCATTTTTGTCTTTCTCATCTTGATTTCTCCTTTTATTTTATTGGTACTTTTATTATAGCATCTTTGTATATAGATTCTTGCAAAATATTTTTCACTTTTTGTACTTTTTGATAATTTTACGCCGATGAATAAAAAAGAGATGACAAAAAGGACCGGCGTTTTCGCCGGTCCTTTTCTAAATCATTTCTGATTAATAATTACCGTCTGTAACAACAATCGCAATGATAGGTTTGTTTTCATACTTCATAACGATTAATTTGTCAGTGTTCGGATATTCGCTGCCGTTCTTCGGATCAGCTTTATCAGTGTTGATATCGTTGAATGCGGAATCACCATTGATAGATCTGATATCACCGGAAGCGTTCAGAGTTACTTTAACAGTCGGAACAGTGCCGGCCAGAGTAACAACTGCATAATCGTCACCGTCTCTGTCGGAAGGATCGATGTAGTATACGTTGCTGCCGGTTACATTGTAAACATAATCGGAGTATACGAACTTGTCATCATCCTGATTGTCAACATCGCCGTTTGTGATAGCTTTTTTGCCGAGAATTTGAGCAGCTGTGAATACAACAGATACGCCGGAAGCTTCGCCGTTGGAATTAGCACTGTACTGAACGACATCACCTTTTGTGAAATCTGTGAAGCTGGAATCGCCAGAGTTGTTCTGAATTCTTGCATCATCCGGAACAACAATCTCTACGATTTCATAGTTTACATAGCCTTTCAGCAATGTAGCCGGATCACCGTTGGAATCGTTCTTCGTACCAACACTTGTTACGAACATAGCAGCGGAATCAGGGCTTGCAATCGCTTTGATATCAACACCCAAAGCTGCGATGATGTTGTTGTTGGTAGAGTCGTATACGATTGTCTTGATGGTGTAATCTTCATCAGCAGTCAAGCCGGAAGCACTTACAACAGACAGATCATCTTTCTTAGCAGATGCGATATCTACATCAGAGTTGAACAGATTCAAACCTTCTGTAACGAAGTAGCTGCCGATTCTTCCATCAGCTTTGTAAGTTAAGTCTTTGGTAGGTGTAGCGGACAGATAGCTGCTGTTCATAACAGAGAAGTCTGTGATCAACTGAGAAATCTGACCGGAAGAATTGGTTTTGTAACCAACCAGAGTCTTAGCCATAGCTTCAATTGTGCTGTAAGCTACTTTGTTGGAATCGGTACCAGCATAGTCGATTTCTTTCTGGCTAGCATCGTTGATTCTGATCTTGTTAGCCAGTTCAACAACAGAGAATTCACCTTTCTGGTTCATGATGCTTGCTTTGTAGGTGTAAGAATTGAATTCTTCTTTCGCTTCCAAACCGATGATGAAAGCAAAGTCACCCAGAGTTCCGCCGTCAACAGCGGTCTTATACAGAATGTTGCCAGCCATATCTACGATGAATGCGCCTTCATCGCCGACTTTTACATATGTGTCATCGTTGCCTGCAACTTTGTATTCTGCATCACCAATCTTGAAGTAAGCAATTCCGTTGCTGTCAGATCTTTCAGAAATTGTACCGCTTATAACATTGTTGGTAACAATGATATCATAGAATGTGTCGGAACCGTCTTCGGAAGTAGCAACGTTCACTACGTCATCTTTCTTGATGTCGGCCAGTGCAATTGCTTTACCGTCTTTATCTTTGATAGAGAAAGTAATGGTATCATCATCCGGATCCAGTTTCAGCCTGGAACTGCTGTATGTTTTCAGTGCGCTTGTGTTTGCCAGAATAGTGTTAGTTCTTTCATTTGCAGAATCAACAACAAAGGAATCGTATTTTTCAACAATTGCCATATCATACTTGTTGTCGTTGCCGTTTTCAATCAGTTTGATGGATGTGAAATCAGCATTGTCATCTGTGAACAGAGCTTCAAATGCAGGCTCATCCATTTCACCTGTGCTCAGGTTTTCATATGCAGCAAAGCTGCTATCCAGTTTAACTTTCAGTGCTTTGTCATCGTTGCTGTCATTTTTGTAGTAGGACAATTCATTGTTATGAAAATCAACACTGTCTACCTGTTTTTTGGTAAGGGTCAGAGTTTTGTTTCTTCCGGCTTTCGGAGCGATTGCTTTCAGAATCAAGTCGGAATCATCGTTCATATCGATGTAAGCAACGCAGGAATATCCTCTCATGGAAGCAACGTCAACACTTTCACCATAAGTCAAATTAGCTGCGGAGCCGTAACCAATGTCGCTGTCATCCCATTTGCTGTCTTCTTTTGTGATCTTGAAGGAAACCTGATCTGCCTGATCTTTGTTGAAGTACAGTTTTTCAACAGTACCTTCCACTTTAGCGATTTTCAGTTTGCTGTACAGCAGAGATGTGCTGTCATCAACCTGGAATTCATCGCCGTTGCTACCGCCGATAGTTTTCTGAACCATCATCGGAACGTCCAAAGAATTGTAAACCAGTCTTGCAACAACTGCTCTGGATGCTTTGTCACCGATTTTGCCGGAAGCACCAACTGTGATGCCGTCAGCGTTTGCCTGAGCCAGGTAAGATGTTGGATAAGCATCTGCTACGTTTCTGAATTTAACGCCGTAGCCCAGTGCGCATTCGATCATTTTAACAGCCTGTTCGTACAGAACTTCATCGTCAGGACCGAAGTTTCCGTCGCCGTAACCTAGGATGATCCCCTGCTGGTTAGCGATCTGAACATAACCGGAAGCCCAGTGATCAGCCGGAACGTCTGTGAAAATAGTGTTAACGGAAGCGCCTTTTGCAGCATCTTCCATGCCCAGAGCTCTCACGATTACAGCAGCAAATTCTGCTCTTGTAATTGTTTTGTCGGGGCCGAATGTGCCGTCTTCATAGCCAACTAACAGGCCTAAAGAAGACATTACCTGCACAGCTTCGTTGTAGCTGGCATCTTCAGAGACATCAGAGAAGCTTGCGAAAGCAACTGAACTCAGTGCCATTGCCAGTACGATAACTAAAGCTGTAACTTTTTTGAGGTTTTTCATACTCAAATTCCTCCCTTATAAAATTAATTTTTCATTTTCGAAAGAGTTTCTTTATAGGTCACATACACCTCTTTCTACCATGTATGCTTCCTTCAAAATGGATCGCCGCCAAAAGGTGGGACCCAATCTTTGACTTGATTATAACAAAGGTTTCTTAGGGTGTCAATCATTGTAACATAACTGTAATGATACTGTATCTTTTTTGTCTTTTACCCTTGATTCTGTAACGATGCGGCAACAAAGTCGCGGAACAGCGGGTGGGGCCTCTCCGGTCTGGACTTGAATTCGGGATGGAATTGTACGCCCACAAACCAAGGATGATCACCCAGTTCAACAATTTCAACCAAACTGCCGTTGGGGGATTTTCCCGCCAGAATCAGCCCTTTGCTTTCTAAGGTTTCACGGAACGCATTGTTGAATTCATAACGGTGTCTGTGCCGTTCCGAAATTTCAATTGTATGGTAAGCGTCAAACGCTTTTGTTCCTTCTTTCAATACACAAGGGTATTTGCCCAGCCGCATTGTTCCTCCCAAATCGCTGATCTCGTACTGTTCCTGCATCAGGTCGATAACCGGGAAATCTGTCTTGGGATTCAGCTCTTTGGAGTGAGCACCCTTTAAGCCGGCTACATTCCTGGCAAACTCTACAACCGCCAGCTGCATACCCAGGCAGATACCAAAGAAAGGCACCTTGTGTTCCCTGGCATATTTGACCGCTGTAATCTTGCCTTCAATACCTCTGTCCCCGAACCCGCCGGGAACCAGAATGCCATCCGCGTCTGAGAGCATCTCGTCCGCTTTCTCCTCTGTCAGATACTCGGAATTGATCCATTTGATTTCGACAGCGGTGCCGTTGTAATATCCGGCATGTTTTAAGGCCTCTGCTATACTGATATAGGCGTCATGCAGATCGACATATTTGCCAACCAGAGCAATCTTTGTGCGCTTTTCGAGATTCTTGATCCGTTCCACCAAGCTTTGCAAATCCGAGAGGTCAATCTCACCGGGAGAAAGGTTCAATCGTTCCAGAACAACCTTGGAGATGTTCTGTTTCTCCAGCATCAGCGGAACCTCATACAATACATGAGCATCCAAATTCTCAATGACACACTCGCTTTTCATATTGCAGAAAAGTCCAAGTTTGTCCTTCAGTTCCTTTGACAGAGGGATTTCCGAGCGACAGACAATCATGTCTGGCTGAATTCCCAAGCCCAGGAGTTCTTTCACGCTGTGCTGTGAGGGCTTTGATTTCTGTTCGCCGGAGGAAGCCAGATAGGGAACCAATGTCACATGAATGAACATACAGTTCTCGCGACCGACCTCGCAGGCCACCTGCCGAATCGCCTCGATAAAAGGCAAGCTTTCGATATCGCCGACTGTGCCGCCGATCTCGGTGATCACAATCTCTGTGTTTGTCTCTTTTGCAACTCTGTAAATATTGTGCTTGATTTCATTTGTTATATGCGGAATCACCTGAACGGTACCGCCGAGATAATCGCCCCGGCGTTCCTTGTTCAAAACGGACCAGTAAACGCGGCCAGCGGTCACATTGGAAAACTGGTTCAGATTCTCGTCAATGAATCGTTCGTAATGCCCCAAATCCAAATCCGTCTCAGCACCATCTTCGGTTACAAAGACTTCCCCGTGCTGATAGGGACTCATTGTCCCCGGATCCACATTGATGTACGGATCGAATTTCTGGGTTGTTACGTGATAGCCTCTCAATTTCAGAAGTTTGCCGAGGGACGCCGCCGTGATGCCCTTTCCTAAACCGGAAACAACACCGCCGGTTACAAAAATATATTTTACTGCCATTTCTCGACATACCTCCCCTTCATTCAGCATATGTTTTGATTATATTGTAAATTAGGTGTTTTGTCAAGTGATTTGTTCATTCCTTCACAGAATTTTCACATTGAGAAAAAACACAAATTTTCGAAACCATTATACATCAACTCAGGAGAAAGATCAACAACAATTCCATTTTTTCTGTCGAATGCAAACAGTTTTTTTTCATCCTCAAAACAGAACAATTCAAAGTCCACGATTTTCTTTCTTTCCTTTGGTTTGTATACGCTGAGCCAGGGGAAATACTTCAAAACAGCCTCCTCATTATCCAGCAGTTCGAAAAAAGCTTTCGACGCCTGTTTGGACTTAAAGTTGGCAAAGCAGCCGGGAAGCGGCCCTCTGTTTTTTTGGACGTAATCATACTTCAAATGTTCCAAAAAATCATCGCTTTTTTTCAGCTCTAACATCCGGTAAATCCTTCCTATCAGCGCAAACTGTTCTTTGAAGGACAGTCTCCCCTCCCCCTTCAAAGCTTGTCCCAGCGCGTCAAAGAATGCGGACGGTCGGATTTCATTTTCGTCGAACACATAGTTCAGTGCCGTCACAAAGCTGCGTGAATTGTGATATATCTCCACAGCTTCCTCCATATCCTTGAGGCGCATGAGCTCCGGAAAGGAGATACTGTCGTTTTTCAGCACCTCATAGGGAGGCTCTTTTCGATATATATAATGAAAGAGGTCTGCCTCTCTTCTGATTTTCGATCCATACAGCATCTTTAAAAAGCCCAGCTGCAGAATATCGGGCTTCAGCCGGTATATTTCATCAAAGCTATTATAAAAGGATTGCAGGTCTTCCTTCGGCAAGCCGGCGATCAGATCGAGATGCAGCCGCATTTTGCACTGCTTCAGCAACCCCACATTGTGCTTGAGCTTTTCAAGGGAATTTGTCCGGCAAATCAGACGGGAAGTCTCCGAATTGGTGGTCTGCACGCCCGCCTCAAACTGGATGATTCCGGCCGGTGCTGTCTTCAACAATTCCAGCGTCTCCTCGTCAAACAGATCCGCCCCTACCTCAAAATGAAAACAGGTTTCCCTGCTGTTTTCTATAATATATTGAAAGATTTCATAAGCACGCTTCCTGTCATAATTAAAAGTGCGGTCCACCAGCTTTACCTTTCGGATCTTCTTATCAATAAACAGCTGAAGCTCCCTTTTGATCCGATCCATAGGCAGAGCCCGCACGCCTTCGGACAAGGAGGAAATGCAGAAGGAACAGTGAAAGGGACAACCTCTTGTCGTCTCATAATACACCGCGCGGTTCTGCAAACCTGCCAGCTCATTCTCCCCATAAACAAAAGGGATGTCCTCCAGCGGAACATTACCGGCAAGCCCATTGTCAAACGCCGGCGTCATGATGCCCTTGATTGTTTCTGGCGGCATTCCCTGCAGATACTGAGAAAGAGGAAGTTCGCCTTCCCCTTTTATGATGAAATCTGCCGCATATTCCGAAAATACATCCCGTTCCCGAAAGGATACCTCCGGCCCTCCGATAAAAAGAGTTTTTTCAGGAGCCAGAGCCTTGATATCAAAGCTCAGCTGCTTTACAAGCTGGGCATTCCATATGTAACAGGAAAGTCCAACGATATCGCCGTCAGCTTTCATGATACGATCCAGTATGGTGAAATAGGGATCGTTGATGGTACATTCTACACAGCAGGGCGCGGCAAATCCTTGTTTCACCAGATAACTTTTCAGGCTTCGGACCGAGAGGGAGGTATGGGAATATTTCGCATTTACAGCGGCTAATGTCAATTGTTTTTTCATAGAGACAGCCACCCCATCCATTCCAAAAAAGGCGGCAGGAAGACCATCACTCCGATAACCGCCGCAACGATTGCACAGATCAGGACGGCTCCCGCGGCAATATCCTTTGTCTTTTTCACTTTTTCATTATATTCTCCGCAGATGAGATCCAGCGTATTCTCAATTGCCGTGTTAAAAATTTCTGCGCCCATTACCAAGGCAATTGCCAGAAGCACTGCCGCAGTCTGAGACACAGGCAGTTTGAAAAACAGCCCTGCGCCGATCGCCAGTACTGCCGCCAGCGTATGTATCTTGAAATTCCGTTCCTCAAAAAAACATTGCCGCACTCCTGCCCAGGCATAGCGGAAGCTTTGAAACAGCTTATGCATTTAATCACTCCATTCCGCTGTGCAGTATACACAGCGCATTTTTTCGCTTTTGTTTCATCATGAGAGCCCCTACCCCATCCTGGTGATATCCAATTGATTTAAAAGGGCTTCCTCCTTTTGCCGCATGTCCTGTTTTAATTCCTCCGTCACATGATCATACCCCAGCAAATGATACATGGAGTGTGCAGTCAGATACGCCAACTCCCGTTTTTTGCTGTGGCCGTATTCCAATGCCTGCCGATTGAGAACATCGTTGCAGATCACGATATCTCCCAGATAAACGGTATCCGTCTCCGGATCCATATCGGCAGGACCAATCTCCTGCGACAGACAGTAAGAGGAGTCGAACTCCAGCGCGGGAAAGGACAGCACATCGGTTGCACGGTCCACCCCTCTTTGTTCCTGATTGATCGACCGTATCTCCTCCTCGCCTACCACAGATACACTGACATAACAGGCATACGGAAAGTTCTCCTTCGTGACAACAGCCGTTATAACGCTCTTTATGGTTTGGTTCTCCTCCTGGTTCAGCCGGTTTTCAAAATCATCAATTTCTATGATATACTTCATCTTTTTTCCTGCCTGTCATGTTTTTTGATTTGCTGCTCCTGATCAAACCGATCATATGCCCGAATGATCTTCTGGATCAAGGGATGGCGCACTACGTCCCGGTCCGTCAGATATTGAATGCCAATATCATCTATATTTTTCAGAATTCGTATCGCGTCCTTTAAACCGGATTTTTTTCCTGCGGGCAAATCAATCTGTGTGATGTCTCCCGTGATCACCACTTTGGAATGAAAACCGATTCTCGTTAAAAACATTTTCATTTGCTCTTTGGTGGTATTCTGTGCCTCGTCCAGAATAATAAAGCTGTCATCCAACGTGCGTCCCCTCATGTACGCAAGAGGTGCAACCTCAATCATCCCCTTTTCCTGATAAGCTTGAAAGCTTTCCGCCCCCAGCATTTCAAACAGGGCGTCATACAGTGGGCGCAGATAAGGATCCACCTTTGTCTGCAAATCTCCGGGCAGAAATCCCAGGCTTTCTCCGGCTTCCACAGCCGGTCTGGTCAGAATAATACGGCTGACTTCCTTTTTTCGGAAGCTGGACACCGCCATCGCTACCGCCAGATAGGTTTTCCCTGTACCGGCAGGTCCAATGCCAAACGTGACCGTGTTGTCTGCAATCATCCCTGTATACTGTTTCTGCCCGAATGTTTTCGGTTTGATGGGTTTCCCCTTCACGGTTACACAGACACAGTCTCCCGTCAGTTCCGTGTATGACTTCTCCTCCTCGTTTTCCACCATAGAAGAAATATAATTAATATTCTGTTCCGTTATAGGCTCCCCCTGCTCCGCCAGCTGCAGCAGCTGTGAGATAACCTTGGAAGCATTCTCCACATTGTCCGGCGCTCCGGAAACCCGAATTTCATTATCCCTGTTGAGGACAGAAACCTGATACTTCTTTTCCACTGCTTTCACATTGCCGTCAAACGCGCCGAACAGATTCGCCACCGCCTCCAGATTGGACGCCGCAATGACTCTTTCACTCATCCGCATGTTCTTCCTCCTGTATCTGCATCTCTTTTGTAAAATCCAGCGCTTCCCCAATTTCCTCCTCGCATTCCGCAAGCAGACGGGTAGCCAGTTCCCCTGCCTCGTTATAGCTGTGCTCAAAAGTTACGGAAAGCACTTTCTCCCTGTCGTATGTCTTGTATAAATTTTCAGTCAGCATTTCCTCCGCCTGCTTTTTAACCTCTTCTTCCCCGCGCTCTTTCCGGTGCAGGGTATATTCACTGTATCGATTGGTCTCCCAAGTTACAAAGCCGAATATCTTCCGTTCCGTCTGGGTGTCATAATTATAATAGGGCACCTGATCGGAAAAAGAAAGACGGATGGGATAGTCAAAAAAGCGAATATATCTTTTAGTATGTACATTCTGCGTATATTCTTTCTCATATTCAAACATTTTGTTCGTCACAGTTTCTTCATACCAGGTTTTTCCCACCACGCTGCCCATCGCGTGCAGATAGCGGGTATCCGCCTTCTCACTGGTCACGATTCCAGAGATCAAAACCTGTCCCTGTGCCACTACATCGCCGATTTGAACGGCCGCGTCTCCGTTTTCAATCGTCATATTTTTTATAACCGCATCCTTTGTGGCAACGATGTGACAAGGGATTTCTTTGGGCACAATAACAGGTGCAGGACGACGCTCCTTGACTTCAATAATCACCTTTGTCCCTTCTTCGGTAATTCCAACCCAACTGATATTGTCCAGATCAGTTATCAGCTTGTTGGATACCTTATCCCTATCTATATTACCTCGAAACACGCCTTTTTTCAAGTTTATTTCATTTAATTTTTCAAGGATAACCTCTTTCTCCACCGTGGTGTTTCCAATCACCTCAATGTCCAGAACCAAAGAGGACAGGAAGGCAATCAGCACAACAGCCAGGAGCACGCTGAGAATAAAAAATTTACGTGCAAAAGCCTTCTTCCGCCATCGAAAATATCCGTATTTTCCGCACAGTGATACTTTCGTTTTCGTTTTATACGCCAAATGACGCAGTCTTTTAAATCCCTTCCTGCTGACTTTCAAGCGCATCGTCGTCTCTGACAAACGTTTCAAATCCCACAGATAAATGTCCTCATTGATGGCCATATTCAGAAAGCGTTCCAGATGAATGCCCTCCAAATACAGAACCACATATCCCTGAAAAAAATCTACAATTCTGGTGAACAGCATAATGTCATCCTCCGCTTAGTTTAACTCAATCCCTGAAATTTTGCCGTTGACAGTGATATCCTCATCATTGATATTTTTGATATTCAGGTTTTCGCCCCATATTTTAATCATAAAATCCTTAGTGTTCAGCCGGATAATTTTTGTGTCATATTCAATAATCCCTTTGAAATTCTGAATACTTAACTCTTTGTTTCCCAGAAGAGTGGTTTTGGACAGATCGCTTAATTCGACTGGCAGCTCCAGTGCCTGTGTCATAATTTCACGCAGACTGGGTTTGGGCTCTTTCTCTTTTCCTTTTTGGATCTCTTTTTTTCTCGCCATATGGATAACCTCTTTTCTTCCCTGTCATGTTACATACTATGCTTTCTAATCCATGAATATTTCACCTATTCGCCGGAATAAGCTTTAGAGTATAAAACAAGAGATTTTCTGAGCGAAAGGATGAATGGGTTATGACAATTTTTCTGCTTCTATCATTTTTTTTGTTTATTCTTTTTCCCGTTTCCAGCGCAGAGGGAGCCAAGGAGGCTCTTATTCTCTGCGGCAGCTCGGTGATAGGTTCCCTCTTCCCGTTTATGGTGGTTTCAAAAATGCTGACAAACGCGAATGTCATCCGTCCGGGAAACAAATTGACCGAAAAAATCGGAAATTTTTTTCACATTTCATCCTATGGGGTGCTGGCTTTGAGCCTGGGAATGGTATGCGGCTATCCTATGGGGGCAAAAACAGCGGCGGACCTGTGTGCAAACCGGAAAATCTCCAAAGGGGAAGCAAGCTTCCTCCTTGCATTCTGCAATAACTGCGGTCCCGCGTTTGCCATCGCAACCGTTGGCGCTGCCTTCTTTGGCAGCACTTCCACAGGAACACTGCTTTTTGTGTGCCATATTCTCTCTTCTCTGATGACGGGAAGCATTCTCCGTCTTTTCTATCGAAATGATACGCTGGTTCCGGCTGTCAGCAAACAACAGCGCCCCTCCTTTTCCCTGCTGCTGACGGATGCTGTCAAGGACAGCTGCTTTGCTATGATCAATGTGGTGGGAGTGATTGTTTTTTTTGCAGCTTTTTTCTCTGTCTTAAAAGCAACGCATATCATCTCCTTTCTCAGCAGTTTATTCGGAAACGATTCCGGCACTGCGGAAGCTATGATTTTTGGATTATTTGAAATCACTTCGGGTCTGAAAGCACTTTCCGTTCTGAATCTTTCCCCTATTCTGAAAGTTTGCCTGGCCGAATTCCTTCTGAGTTTCGGCGGGATCAGCATATTCTGTCAAGCGCTCTCCTTCACGGCGCCCTGTCACATCAAAACAGCGCCTTACCTGATTGGCAAGACGCTGTCTTCGTTTCTGGCTATGGGACTGAGTGCGGTTTGGATGGTAAAAGGCCCTGTCTTTCTGTTTTCCACCGCTGCCGTCTTTGTGCTTATCACCTCAGCGGTTGAGAAGCCATGTAAAATAGTTCAAATATACGGCAAAAGCCGTCCAGAGAACGTAGGGTATCAAAAGCAAAGACGCCGGTTTATATAGCTTCCAATAACGAATTGTCAGAAGAATGACAAAATACAGAAGAATCACCAGCCATACAAAGGAGATAAAACGCACTTTCAGCAGAAAAAAAAGATAGGGCCAGATTGCATTGATAATCAGCTGCATCCAGTAGGTTGAGATGGCATCTTTTTTCTCCGGCCCGCTTTGGGCCTTCTGTTTTAGCAGAATGGTCGCCAAGGCCATCAAGGCATACAAAACAGGCCATACAACACCGTACAGCCAGGACGGCGGTGACAGAGGCGGCAGCTTGAGCGAAGCATAGACTTCAGCCGATTTCATAGAACCCAGCCCCGCTATGACTGCAAAGAGAAGCGTTCCTCCGACGATCCACAAAATATTTTTTGCTTTTTTGTTCTTTAACATAAACTTTCCTCCTTCACAGTGTCGAAAATTATCTTTTTTTGGAGATTGTATTTTTCTGTATTTTATTGTATGATTTTCTTAAAGAATTTATTTCCTTTTACCGAAAATATTTGTTTTTATAAAATATTCTGTATTTTCATCTTGCGTTTATGCTTTTCATATTCTCTGTTAATCTTTCACGATAAATACAGAATAGAAAAATTTTTGTGCCATACCGCTGACCTTTAAAGTTATATTACGAAAGAAAATTCATTTTAATAAAATATATAAATAATTGCAAAGGGGGTGGGTCCAATGTTTTATGTCGTTTTTAAGTCATAGAATCCATAAAAATCAAACCAATGAAAAGGAGAAAAAAGTATGCTGAAAAGAAAATTTTTTGTAATTACTTTAATGTTTTTAATGGTTAGTATTGTTATAGCAAATGCTTCACAGTATAATGGATTTACAGATATTATTGCTCAGATGGAAGATGAAGGAAGATGCGTACTGGATGGCAAAATGATAAATGTTTTGGAAGATGATGATGCATATAGAATGATTACATATGTACCAACTTCAGTCTGTGATTTAAACAATTCCGGTGCCACAATGGATTATAGCTTTTCAAGCGGAAAAATGTATTCTGATTATGCATTCCGTCCAAAGAGAATAAGCGGAACCTCATTAGGTGTTATGAATATTTATATTGCAGGAATCGGAAACACACATGCAGTCAATATGAAAGTAATTAACAAATTCGATAATTCTGTGGTACTGAATGAAACAGTTACAGCAATCAAAAATCAAAATACAAAAATCACATTGGATGAATTGAGATATGATAAAACTTATTATATTGAACTAAGCAATCCAAATTCCGGTTCTACCATTCAAGGAGCAATTTTAGTAAACTAGAATATGAGCATGCTGATTTGCTGATATAATACATATGAGATTGTTGTGTTCAAAGCATATGAATAAGGAAATATGGGCAAAAAAGCAGATAAGCGAGTTTTAAATAGAACAACTTTTCTGCTAATCATCTTGATACAGAAAGGAGCAGTGGAATGAAAAAAGGATTCAGAAAAACGGCGGCTGTTTTTTTGGTGCTCTGTCTGACAGGCAGTTATGCTTTTGCGGCGGAGGAAACGGCATTTCCCGATTTGGCGGAAGATGCTTTCTTAAAGGAATCCGTGGAAACATTAAGCGGCTATGGTATTCTGGAAGGTTACCCCGACGGCACCTTCCGCCCGGACGGAGACCTCACCCGCGCTGAGATGACAGCAGTGATCATCCGTATGCTGAAAATGGGACACGCCGCAGAGGAGGCGGGCAAGGTCAATTCAAAGTATACTGACGTAACCTTCCAACACTGGGCAAACGGATACGTTATTCTTGCCACGAATCTTGGCATTCTGCAGGGCAACGGGGACGGAACCTTTGCGCCAGACGAGAAGGTGACCTATGAGCAGGCGGTGAAAATGCTGGTTTGCGCATTGGGTTATGACAAGGTTCTCCTTAAGATACCCGATGCCTATCCCGTGGAGTATCTGCTGAAGGCAAACGAGCTGGGGCTTACCCGGAATGCCGGCGGAAAAACCTCCGATCCCATCTCACGAGGTACGGCGGCAAAGATAGCATACAATACCCTTTCCGCACCGCTGCTGAAGCAAACCTCCATCGGCGGACCGGAAGGAGATGTCTTTACTTCCATGGACGGAAAAAACGGCAATCCGCTGGAAACCATGGAAACTGTAAATTTGGAAAACTGCAAATTTTATCTGCTTGGAGGATACAACCATGTTCTCCTCTCCGCTGCCGATTTACAGTCCGCGGAGGCGGATCCGGTGGAGGGAAGTACCAACATACGTTTGAAATGCACGGAAACCGGAGCCAAAAAGCTGGAAAAGATCACCGAGGCAATGTCGCAGAAAACGTTGAACAAGGTGTTAAAAGGTCTTGTCAACGGTCAACTCTTAGGCGAAGCTGCGGTTGAGAAAGCCATCGTAAACGGCGAAGTTGTCTTGAAGGGCGGTTTTTCCGAAGCACAGGCAAAGGAAGCCGTTCAGGCGATCAATGATGCGATTCGTCAATGCAGAGAATCGGCGTCTTAACAGAAAACGAGACAATCATCAAATTGCCCCTTGTGTTTCAAATACAAGGGGCGATTTTTCGAACACGAAAAGACAAAAATACAAAATTTATCCAAACTGATTGACAACCAATCAAATAGATGTATAATAATGGTATATAATATTCTCTTTCATAGAAAAAAGAAGGTGTGCTTATGAAAAAACATGTTACTGCTTTGTTTTTGCTTGTCTGCTTAACATTGACGTTTTTCATCTCGGCAAATGCGAAAGATTATACTGTAAATGATATTTTGGATATGCCGATAGAGCAAATCAAGCATATTTTCTCTTTATAAAGCCTCAGAATCCTCAAAAAATTCTTATCTTTCTTCGGGAATGAGCAAGCAAGAAAAAATACAGTCATTCTATAATCTTATCAAAACTATGCCTGTTATGCTTACAGATAACCACGATGACCGGACAAAAAATACTCGTTTTTCTTTTGTCTTTTCTACTGAAAATAAAAATTGGTGTTCGTATAATTGCAGAAGCGGCTTTGCTATTTTTGACGGCGAAAAAAATATAAAACTCCCTTATCTTTTGACTGAAAAGGATGTTCAAAAAATAATAAATAACGAAAACATCGGATGGTCTGGACCAGGCTATCCGGCTGTGTTTATACCACCTCAAACACCTCTAGATATTGCCTGGATCAGCTATTGCTCTTTTCGAATTGGCTCCAATATCTATACTATCAATCCTCAATATGAATACGGTTCAAAAGATTTCCAGGAGTATGAAATCGATGAAAATCCGCTGGTTGCCCCCTATCTGGAGGAGGAACCCCAGAGAACCATGCTCCCTCTGCGCTGTTTTGCCACTCTATTTGATTTCCAAGTGGGCTGGAATGAGCAAACCGAAGAAATTCTTCTCACCAAAGAACCGTATCAAATTACCATGAAGCTTGGTTCAAAGCTGGTAAAAGCGGAACTGCAAAATGATTCTGAAATTCTTTGGACGAAAGAATTTGAAATGGAAACGCCCGCTGTCACCCGATTTGACCGCACTTTCGTTCCTGTCCGCTTTTTAGGCGAGCTTTTCGGCCATAACGTTGATTATGGCGCCACCGGTCCAAACAGCGGTATTGCCATTGGAATCTCCCGTCCCCGACCGACCGAACAGTTTCTCGACATCTTCCCGTATATAGAAACAGAGCAAGAGGAAAGAACATTCGGTCTGGACATTATGAATTCGCATAAACTGCCCTTTTTGTTTCCTTTCTCTGAGGAATTCCAAATGAATATCCGTATTTATGATCTGTCCGGCAATTTGATCTCTGAAATGAAAAAACCGGTCACAGAGACACACAACTATCTTCTTCTGCCGCCGGAACAGAGTATAAGAACAGGTTGCTCTGTCCAAACCGAATTGGAGGCTGGGAGCTATTATGCGGACATCAAGCTGAACCTTCCGGATTTCCCTGACACGTATCGAATGTTCCTTGAAGTAGAGTGAGGGTGATTTATATGAAAAAATATGTTTTATTTCTCCTTGCAGCGCTGCTTCTATTTGAAAGCTTTCCTGCCTATGCGCAGGAAAAGACCGAGCCACCCAAAGAAATCTGTTTTACCATTGGCAGTCCCATTTTTCAGGCGGACGGCAAAGAACAGTTTATTGATTCAGAAAATCCTGATGTTGTCCCCTTTATCGACACTGAATCAGGATGTACTATGATTCCTTTGAGAGCATTTGGAGAACTCCTTGGATATCAGGTTCGTTGGAATACAGAACAGCCGAATCAAATTGTTTTATCCCTAAAACAGGCTTCCAGTTTTACTTTTATGTTAGGGAAATCAGAAATGTATGCGGTTTATTGCAGAACAAATATCAACGAACCATCAGAATATCATTGGACAAAAGAATTTCAACTTTCCGCTCCTTCTCAAACAAAATGGGACAGAACTTTTATTTCGCTTCGCAGTTTTGCCGATCTCTTGGGTTTTAATGTTGTATGGAATGAGAAACAACAGTCTGTTTCTCTTCATGTGAAGCAAATAGACGAACTGATAGAGCTGAAAGCAGTGACTGACGTCGAAACGTGTAAATATGGGATAGAGGTGACAAATTTATCTAAGATCCCAATTCGGTTGTACGAGGCTTTCTTTGCTGAAATTTATGACAGTACAGACACAAGAATTTGGTTTATGAGTTATCCCAGTGCAGCTGTTATCCCGAATAGGCCTTCTTTGAATGACTATTTAAGACCTCTGATTGAACCCGCTGAAACATATTTCGAAACGAGAACGATACATCCAGAAGAACCATTGGCTCCTAATATCTATATGGTTCCTGGCACCTATACATTAAAGACTGGATTGCTTCAACCAGCTTCTCAATCAGGCGGATTGTTTTTTGAAAATCGGATTCTTGTTTCAACAGAGGTTGTCGTTGCAGAATTTGAAATTCCGGAGCAGTAATCAAACAGCCCCTTGCGTTTTGAAACGCAAGGGGCTGAATTTTTTCATTCTTTTCTCTCTTACTGCAAATTATTCTTTTCCCGGTACACCTGCCGGTTTTTGGAAATCTTTTCGTACACACTGCGCAGCTGGTCATAGTGCTGGTTCATCTCATCAATCAGCTTTACCATGGCGGTAACCGAGGATTCCGCTGTGGACTCGGCCTGTCCCAGCATTCCGTCAATATAGCCAAGCGCGCTCTCCTGTTCCTGCATCAGCTCCTGCGATTTTTGCTCCTGGATTTTGCGCACCTGTTCCTCCGCATCGTTGAGAATCTGCTGTGCATTCTTGGTGGCATCCTGCAAAATCTCGGTTGCCTTTTCCTTTGCAATTTTGATGATTTCCGAATCGTTCACCAGCTTTGCAACCTTGGCCTTCGCATTTTCCGTGATGATATTAGATTCCTTCTCGGCATCCTGCAGGATTCTGTCCCGCTCCTTGCGGACATATTCCGCCTGCTTGATGTCCTCGGGATAGGTCAGCCGGATCTGCTGAATAATATTAAACACTTCTTCTTTATCAATCATGCATTTGTTGGACAGCGGGATCTTAGACGCGTCCTCGATGACTTCTTCCAGTTCATCAATCAATTCTTTGAATTTCATGCCGATTCCTCCTCTACCTTTTTTTCAAGCGCTCTTCGTGTTCTCTTACCTTATCAATGATGTCCTGCATGATCTCGTCCGGAACCAGTCCCTCCAAGCTTCCGCCCAGTGACGCCAATTCCTTGACAATGCTGGAACTCAAATAGGAATACTCCTGATTGGTCATCATAAAAAGAGTCTCTATATCCGGCGCGATCTTTGTGTTGGCCAAAGCCATCTGAAACTCGTATTCAAAATCCGAGATAGCCCGCAGGCCTTTGATGATGACATGCGCACCCTTTTTCCGCACATAGTTGACCAGCAGCCCCTCGAAGCAATCCACTTCCACATTAGGGAGATCTCCCATCACCCTCTCGATCAAAGCTCTCCGCTCCTCCATTTCAAAACAGGGAGTTTTGCTGCTGTTGACCAGAATGCTGACAATCACCTTGTCAAACACCTTGGAAGCTCTTTTTATGATGTCCAAATGTCCATTGGTAATCGGGTCAAAGCTGCCCGGATATACCGCTATTTTCATGCTATCATTCCTCAATCTTCAGTATTGTAATTTTGACCCGCCCATACTGTACCTTTTTTGCCTGATGAAAAGAGTCCGGGATTATAATTTCCTCGTCCCCGTCGCACTCCAGCACGATAAGCCCCCCAGGATTCAGCAGTCTCCGCTCATCAATCAGTTTGAGCGCGCATTCTGAGAGCCCTTTATGATAGGGCGGATCCAAAAAAATCAAGTCAAACGGTTCCCTTGCTGTACGCAGATAGGCTTCAAATTCCGAAAGCCGGCAATCTGCCTGTCCTCCGAATCCGGTTTTTTCTATATTTTTATGTAAAATCGAAAAGGTTTCCTTTCCATGATCCACAAAAACAGCGTGTTTTGCCCCCCGGGACAGGGCTTCAATGCCCAGTCCGCCGCAGCCGGCAAACAGATCCAGAACCGAACTGTCCCGCACATGGAACTGAATGATATTGAACACGGCTTCCTTGACCCGGTCGGTGGTCGGGCGCACCGAATCATTCTCTATAAACAAAAGCTTCGTGCCCCTTTTGGAGCCGGAAATGACACGCACAGGCTCTGCTCCCATCTTCGATTTTTTTGATTTTTTCGATTTTTTCGAAACATTCAATATTTTGATACTTATTCACACTTAAGTGTAGCACATTTTAAAGCGAATGTAAATATGGAATTTAGCTTTTCAAAAATTGGCAGTAAAGTTCCAATTCCTCGTCGATAAGACGTGAGGTTTCATACAAAAATTCGCGGGTGGATTCGTTCATCATCAGCAGTTTTGCGATATGCCGTACACCGCGCACAAACTGTGATGACAATTCGTTTCGTTCCAGCCGGTGAAGCGGACAGCAGTCCCTGCTCCTGGGATCGATGATCACCTGCATCTTCCCAAGCCTGTCCACATAGGGAAACAGCGGAAAAATGCGGCAGGATAAAGGGCGCTCCCTCCGGTTGCAGTAGGGGTGGCAGAAAGCAATTTTCACAGGCTTTTCATTGATAAGGAAATCAGAATCCTCAATCGTCAGGTTCTTTGTCCCTTGCAGAGCTTCCTCCTCAAAAGGAAACAGATACATTCCCAAGGGTTCTTCCCCACTGTCCACACAGCAGGCATTTCCGCAAAGAGTCCCGCAATCGTTTTTCAGCGGTGTTCTTTTGTTCAGCTTTCGGTAAAGATAGTGGTAAAAATCTTTTGGCTCCATATTTCCATCCTCCTTTTTCAAACGTTCTTAAAAAATAAGAAGGGCTGCCGCAGACGCAACAGCCCTTGAACTCTCATTTATCTTATGCTTTTGCTTTTTTGCCGGATTTATCCGCTTTCTGCTTGCCGCGGATAAGATCCCAGAACGGCGCCGCAATAAAAATGGAAGAATAGGTACCGCTTACCATACCCACAATCAGCGCCAGAGCAAACTCACGAATGGCATCCACACCGAAAATATACAGGCATACAATCGTCACCAGCGTCGTGAACGCTGTGTTGATGGAACGTGTCATTGTCTGCCAAATACTTCTGTTTGCCACTTCGCTGAACCTTTCCCTTCTCGCATATTTCCAGTTTTCACGGATACGGTCAAACACAACAATGGTATTGTTGATGGAATATCCAAGAATGGTTAAGATACATGCGATGAAGTTGGTGTTAACCGGCAGCCGGAAAATCGCATAAAAAGACAGGATAATCAAAGTGTCATGCGCCAGTGCGACAACCGCCGAAACGCCGGATAAAAATTCAAAGCGGAAAGAGATGTAAACAAGCATCAGCAGAACCGTGATGATACTTGCCAGAACAGCGCTCTGCGCCAGCTCACCGCCGACGGTCGGAGAAACAGAGTTGGTTGACAGCCTGTCGGCATCCTCCAGATTATATTTGGTTTTAAATGCATTCCAGAGCTTTTCCGCCTCTTCCGTGCTCAGTGTTTTTGTCTTGATGGTAACCTCGGTCGGCTGAATCAAAGACTGCTGAACACTGTTGGGCGCGAAACCAAGGGTATCGGTTACCATCTGGGTAACCTCGTCTTTGTTAAACTCTGCTTTGGTGTCGATCAGCATTTCTGTTCCGCCGGCAAAATCGATATCCAGATTGAAGCCGCCAAATGCGATAAAACAGATGATGCCGATTAAAATAATCGCTACCGGAATTGCAAAAAAGATTTTTTTCTTATGAATGATATCAAACATTTGCTTCACCGCCTTCGTCTTTCTTCTTGCTCAGCCCGTATAACCAGCGGTTCTTAACATTCAGTCCGAAGAACGCTTTCAACAGGAACTTGGTCAGTACGATAGCCGTGAACATACTTACAATAATACCAAGGCCTAACGTAATCGCAAAGCCTTTGATGGTACCTGTACCGAAGATATAAAGCACAACTGCTGCAATAGCCGTCGTGACATTTGCGTCAATGATGGCAACCAGAGCACGGTGGAAGCCTGCGTCCAAAGCAGCGCCAACGGTTTTGCCCAAACGGAGCTCATCCTTGATCCGCTCAAAGATGATAACGTTGGCGTCAACCGCCATACCGATGGATAAAATGATACCGGCAATGCCCGGCAAACTCAGATTTGCCCTGGTCAGCGCAAGTACAAGCACGTCCAAAGTGATATATCCAATCAAAGAGATTGCCGCGACAACTCCCGGCAAACGGTAAACAATAATCATAAACAACAGAATAATCAGCAAACCGATCATCCCTGCAAAGAGACTGCTGCTCAAAGCGTTGTCCCCCAAAGACGGACCGGAGCTTCTTCTCTCTACAACATTCAGGTTGAAGGGAAGCTGTCCCTCTTTGATCGTCGTGGCCAGTTCTTTTGCGGATTCCGCGGTAAAGCTGCCGGAAATCACGCAGCTGTCCGAATTGATTGGTTCTTTTACGCTGGGTCTGGAATATTCCTCCTCGTCCAGCATAATGCTGATATAGTTCTGACCGTCCGCTTTCTGGCTCATTCTCGTGGTCGCCTCATAAAACTTCTGCTGTGCGGCAGAATTCAGAGTCAGTTCTACAAAATGCTCATTTGATCCGTTCTGTGAAAGCTGTCCGTACTGTGCTTTTGCATCCTTCACATCGTCTCCGGTGAGAATTTCCACTCCATCCGAATCAACAAAATGCAGTTTTGCTGTTTTTCCGAGTGTCTTGATGGCCTCATCCGGATTGGTGACAGACGGAATTTCAATTACCACCCGTTTTTCGCCCTGTTTGGCAACGGTTGCTTCCGTGAATCCCAGACGGTCTAAACGTTTGCGCATGATATCCCGAATGGTATCGGACTGTTCCGTCGTAACGGTTTCCGCATCCGCTTCATAGACAATAACAGATCCCCCGGTTAAGTCGAATCCTTTTCTGATTCCATGCTCCTCATCCATGACGCTGTGGATTTCCACCGGAATGCCTACAGCGGTTAAGGAAAGGCCATTGACCGCAACAAATGCAAGCAAGCCAATGATCAGCACAATCAGCACGATTTTAGCAATGTTCTTTGCCATGCCAATTCCTCCTAATGTTTAACCCGTACCACGGTACAGATGAATTTGAATCATTTTAAAAAATTCGGCATTCAAGCGTTAGGGAGTTGAATCGGCTATGGTTTTCACAGACAAATTTTCGTTTTTTGGCACGTAAGGATATACAAGACTGGCGCCTTGCAAAACCGAAAATCCAAAAAACGTGAATTTGACAAATGCAGAGCATGTCAGATTCGACTTTCTAATACTTATTCCAAATTCATTAAAATGCTCAGATATTTATCAATTATACTATAAATCTTCTTCATGGTCAATTGGAAATCTGAAAAAATATCCTCTTTTTCGTGATTTATATTGGTTTTTTTCCCTTTTTTCTCGTTTATTTCGACATTTTCATAAAATTATTCTGTTTTTTGCTGAATTACTTTGCGCATTAGACGCCGGATACCATGCTATCGTGTTCTGTTTCCATCTGCCGGATTGCCGGTTCTGCAAGCGAAAGAACTTCCGATGGTTCGGAATGTTTCCTTTTTTTGTTGAAAAATTCATTCTAAGCTTTTCTATTTTTCATATACATGAAAAGAGACAGAAAGCATTAGCCAGCCGCTTGCGGTCAGCAAAAAGAAAGGCGGAAAACACACAATGTATGAAAACTATATCAATTATAACTATGATAAGCTCTCGGCAGACTTGAATCGTCTGCAGGATACCTATCCTTTTTTGAATGTCTGTACATTCGGAAAATCCGTTCAGAAAAGAGAACTTTTTCGTATAAGAATGGGAAAAGGAAAAAAGTATATTCATCTGAACGGCGCCCACCATGGAATGGAGTGGATCACCTCAGCGCTCCTCGTCCAATTTATTTCTGATATCTCCAATTGCGCATTTTTTGGAGAACCATTTTTGGGCGAAAACGCCTCCCGCCTGCTCTCCGACTGTACCTTGGATATTGTCCCCATGGTCAATCCGGACGGCGTGGAGTACTCCCAATGCCACAAACAGTTAAACTGGCAGAGTAATGCCAATGGGGTGGACTTAAACCACAACTATCCTGCTAAATTCTATGAGGGGAAGCTTTTGGAAGAGGAAGCGGAAATTTTCGGGCCTTGTGCCTCCCGTTTCAGTGGATATCATCCTCTGGATCAGCCGGAAACTTACAGCATGTCAAAACTCATCTGCTCCAGAGTTCCAGATATGGTGATAGCGTTTCATTCCCAGGGAAAAGAAATCTATTACGAATTTGACGGCAGACATCATAAGGACGCTCTGAAAATCGCGCGCCAGCTGGCGGATGCAGCAGGTTATGAGGTCAGTATTCCCAGCGGTTTTACTTCTTATTCAGGAATGAAGGACTGGGTGATCGATCGCTTTTTGATTCCCGCTTTTACGGTTGAGGTCGGGGAAGGAGAAAACCCGCTTCCCATGGAGCAATTTCCCCAAATTCTCGACGATAATTACAAATTAATTGTGAAAGCCATGAAACTTTAAAAATTCGCTTGTATTTCCCGCCGTATCACGGTATAATATGCACAAGGCATATTATACAGGATGTCCAAGCTTCTCGTCCGGAACAAGTCCGAACAACCGAAGCTCATGGACAATGATACCATTTCCATGGTATCATATGCACAAGGCATATGATTCAGGATGTGTATTCGGCAGCTGCCGTTCTGCGGCCGGGATAGGTGAAAGGAGGCCGGTAATGGCAGCGTTTTTTGCCACATTCAGTATCATCTTTTGCTCTGAATTTTTTGATAAGACACAGCTTCTCGCTATGACGCTCACATCAAAATATCCAAAAAGAACCATCATGGCGGGAATAACCGCAGCGATTATCCTCTTAAACCTGATTGCCGTAACCGTTGGGAATTTTATAGGCAATATCCCGGATTTGCAGAAAGTAATATCCTTTGCCGCAGCAGGATCCTTTTTGATTTTCTCCCTCTATACCATCGGTGCAAAAGAGGAAACAGCATCCCAAAAAGCTGTGAAATATCCCGCAAAGTGGAGTTCTTTTGCCATTATGCTCACCTTTTTTCTGGCGGAGCTGGGCGATAAAAGCCAGCTGGCGGCAGTCTCCCTGAGCATGAAATATCCCGCGGAACCTTATCTGGTATTTTTCGGCGCTGTCTCAGCGCTTGTTTTGGTTGACCTATTGGGTGTCTTTGCGGGGCATTTTTTCTTAAACCGGATTCCGGCGCATTCGGTTCGCTGGATATCAACCGCGGTGTTTTTTGCCTTCGGTATCACTGCGCTTTATAAACCGCTGATGAACCAGTTTGGAAAGGAAAGCCTGACCATAAGCGTCATTGCGGTTGTGATATTAATATATACCATGATAGGATACTATCTGGAAAAGAGGAGGAACGAATACAAATGAAAAAAGCGGTTATTACCGTTATCGGAAAAGATAGAGTTGGAATTATCCACGGTGTTTCCGGTATTCTAAGTGAGGGCGGTGTCAATATTCTCGACATTTCCCAGACCATTATGCAGGAACTGTTTACCATGGTTATGCTGGTGGATGTGAAGCACGCTACCATTTCCTTTGAGGATTTGAAAGCGAAGCTGGAAAGCAAAGGCGAAGAGTTGGGCGTAAAGATTGTGATCTGCCATGAGGACATCTTCAATTCCATGCACAGAATCTAACGCCGGTGTTTTCCGAAAACAGACTGCTTCGCGCAAAGCAATACGAAAGGAAGAAAAGCTATGTTTTCCGATTTTGAAGTAATTGAAACATTAAATATGATTGAAAAGGAGAATTTGGATATCCGCACCATCACCATGGGTATCTCCTTAAATGACTGTGCCGACCCGGATCCGAAAAAAGCGCAGCAGAAAATTTATGATAAAATCACCCGCTATGCCAAAGACCTGGTGAAAACCGGGAATGACATTCAAAGAGAATTCGGCATTCCAATCATCAACAAGCGGGTTTCTGTGACACCTATTTCCCTGGTTGCCGCAAGTTCCGATACCGATAACTACGTTGATTTTGCCATTGCCCTGGACAAGGCCGCCAAGGAAATTGGCGTGGACTTTATCGGAGGCTTTTCCGCTTTGGTGCACAAAGGCTTCACCAAAGGAGACCGGATTTTGGTGGATTCCATTTCCGAAGCCCTCACGGTCACCGACAAGGTCTGTTCCTCTGTGAATATCGGCTCCACCCGTGCGGGAATCAATATGGACGCCGTGAAGCAGATGGGACAGATTGTGAAGGATCTGGCTTACCGGACAAAGGACAATGACTGTCTGGGCTGTGCCAAACTGGTGGTGTTCTGCAATGCGGTGGAGGACAACCCCTTTATGGCAGGAGCTTTTCTTGGAACCGGCGAACCGGAATGTGTGATCAATGTTGGCGTAAGCGGACCCGGTGTCGTGAAATCCGCATTGGAAAAGGTGAAAGGTGCCGATTTTGAAACGGTTGCTGAAACCGTCAAAAAGACAGCGTTTAAAATCACCAGAATGGGGCAGATGGTGGCCAAGGAAGCATCCAAACGGTTAAATGTCCCTTTTGGAATCGTGGATCTTTCTCTCGCTCCCACACCTATTGTGGGGGACAGCGTCGCACATATTCTGGAAGAAATGGGGCTGGAAAGCTGCGGTACCCACGGCACAACGGCTGCGCTGGCGCTGCTGAATGACGCTGTGAAAAAAGGCGGCGTATTTGCCACCTCCTCCGTTGGGGGACTGTCCGGCGCTTTCATACCGGTAAGTGAGGATGCCGGTATGATTGATGCGGTGAATGCTGGTTCCCTGTCTCTGGAAAAGCTGGAGGCTATGACCTGCGTCTGTTCTGTGGGACTTGATATGATTGTGATTCCCGGAGACACCTCCGCCTCCACCATCTCTGCCATCATAGCGGACGAAGCCGCCATCGGAATGGTGAACCATAAAACCACTGCTGTCCGTGTGATCCCCGCCATCGGAAAAAAGGAAGGGGAAGTTTTGGAATTCGGCGGTCTTTTGGGACACGGTCCGATCATGAAGGTGAGTCCCTTCTCCTCCGAAAAGTTTATTGAACGGGGCGGAAGGATTCCTGCACCGTTACAGTCTTTGAAAAATTAATTCGAAAAATGATATAAACTTTGAAACAAACGGCACCGTAAAAATTTACGGTGCCGTTTGTTCTGTCTCATTGTCCTGTTTTACCTCATTTTCTGCCCATCCTTTACTGATCCGAAAGGACTTTACCTGGGAGCGATGTAAATCCTCTAACACTTTTGTTACACTTTCATACAATTCATAAAAAGCTTTTTGATAGTCCGTCATAATTTGTTCCTCCATAAATTCTTGACTATTATTTCTTTTGGAAATGCGGGGACACTCACTATCATTGCAGCTTCTGCATCTATCTTCTATATAAAATTCAAAACAGCATTTCATGTAATCACATTCATCACAGCAACATTCCAGTAGCTTCCCCTCTTTATCAATGTGCTCTCCATTCCCTGCGCAATCTCTTCCTAAATTGCCGGGTATCAATTCGATTCCTGTTATATCTATAATCACCTCGTATCTCCTCCCTAATATATTTGTTATTTAAGATCAAGCGAATATTATTCATGCGGTAATATATATTGTGATTTTATCACATGTTTGTTATGTTTTCAATAGGATATACTATTTTTAGGTGACTAACTATTAAAAGTCAAGACATTTTTAAAAAAATTAAGTAATTGAAAAATAGGCGCACTTAAACAAGCCCTATGTTTCAAGGACTAAAAAAATATTAGATAAAGATTATCTCAAA